>CAYXVG010000036.1:0-73496 GCA_964468205.1 uncultured Solibacteraceae bacterium
CGTCCAGGGCCGCTTCGCGGTCGATTTTCTCCTGGTCGCGCTGGTAGGAGAAATGGTCTTTCCCGATGCTGGTAATGAAATGCTTGGCTACTTTGACGGTGTCTCCTTCTACATACACTTCTCCGGCGTGCTGGACCAGCGGGCTGTCCGGGAGCGCCCCGAGTGGGCGCGCATCACCCGCGACGGCAAACGCGCCGAGCGCGAAACCTCCACCTTCAACCCCTACGTCGACGAGCGCATGATCCCCGAACTGAATGAGGTGATCACGAAGTATGACATCGACGGCGCCTGGGTGGACGGGGGATGCTGGGGCACGAACCCGGACTACGGCGAGACCGCCGCCAAGGCGTTTCAGGCCAAGACCGGTATCCATTCGTCCCCGAAGAAGGCCGGCGAGCGCGGCTGGCTCGAATGGCTCGAATTCTGCCGCCAGCGGTTGCGCGACTACCTCAAACACTACGCCAACGAACTCCACCCATTCCGCCCGGGTTTCGAAATCGCCTCCAACTGGACCTACACCACCTTCGTCCCCGAGCGTCCCACCCTCCCGGTCGACTTCATCTCCCGTGACTACCTCGGCAACGCCTGCATCTCCCGGACCCGGATCGAGGGACGCTATCTCTCCCACGTCGGAATGCCGTGGGCCCTCATGGCCTGGGGCTTCCAGAGCGCCCGCAACAATCCCGTTGGGCGGTCCACAAGTCCGCGGTGCAGTTGCAGCAGGAGGCGGTGGTGGTGCTGGCCCAGGGAGTCGGGTTCCAACTCTACTACCAGCCGACCCGCGCCGCGTACCTCGATGACCGGCACGTCGGCGTCATGGAGCGCGTGGCAAAGTTCTGCCGGGAACGCGAAAAGTTTTGCCACCAATCCGAGACCGTCCCCGAAATCGGCGTGGTCTTCTCGAAACACTCGCTCCACGCCACTGCAAACAAGCTGTTCGCGGCTGGGGCGGCTACGTGAACCAGTTCCGCGGAGCTGTCGACGCCTTGGTCAACAACCAGCTCTGCGTGGATGTCATCCCTGACTGGAAACTCGCCGAGGCCGCGCCCGGCTATACCCTGATCGTTCTGCCCGACTGGTTCGACATCGGCGGCGAGACCCGCGATGCCTTGCTCGCCTACGCCCGCGACGGAGACCGCCAACTCATCATGAGCGCGGAAAACGCCGCGCTATTCGAGGAGGCTCGGCAGGTTCGTCTGACGGGCCAGCCGGCGCGAACCGCCGCCTACATCCGTGGCCGCGAGGTCTTCGCCGCCGGCTCCGGCGTCTGACGCAACGTCGAAACCGAAGGCGCGAGCATCCTCGCCACTGGCTATTCAACCTTCGACGCCACCCGCGACGGCCAGACCGCCGCCACTATGACAACCGTGGGCGACGGAGTAATCGCCGCCATCTACGGCCCCCTCGGGACCGTCTACGCCCAGACGCACGCCCCGGAGACGGGCAACGTCATCGGCGCCATCATCCGCCAGATCTACACGCCTCGGATCGAGGTCGAAAGCCCGCCCACGGTCGAAGCGGTCTGGCGCCGGAAGAACGGGCACAACATCCTTCACCTGTTAAACGCCAGCGGAATGCAACTGGCCTCCGACTACTCGGCCATCGACTACGTGCCGCCGGCGGGTCCGGTGGAAGTCCGCCTGAGCCCGCCGGTCCGGCCCCGGGAGGTCTCGCTCGAACCCGCCCGGAAGCTTCTCGAAGGGTCCTGGCGAGATGGGATCTGGAGCGCCACCAACCCGAGCCTGCGGATCCACTCGATGCTCGTGTGGTAACACCTCTCTGCCTGTGCGATCATTGAGTTGAACATTAGACATACAGACCGATAACTCTTATTCGAGCTGTTATCGTCAAACCAAGCTGTCTGGAGCATCTGTCCGTGAACCGATTGAACTGTGTCAATTTGCCTGGCTGTTTCCTACTCGCCGCTTTCTTGCTGATAGGCTTCGTTGCCCCGCCGCACGCTTGGTCCCAGCCGGTGGTCTCCCAGGGCGGCGTATTGAACGCCGCCGACTACAGTGCCTCCATCGCCGCCGGCTCGATGGTGGCGATATTCGGGACTGATCTCGCCGGCGGGTATCACGTCGCCACGGAAGTGCCCCTGCCATCGGAAATCGGCGGTGTTCGCATCGACGTGGTGGACGGCCAGGATACCCGCCCGGCGGCGATCTGGTTTGTCAGCAAGACACAGATCAACGCCCAGCTCCCGTTCAACCTTAAGAATTCGACAGTCTACCTCCGCGTTTTCCGGAGCGGTATCCCTAGCGCTCCGGTCCCGGTGACTCTTTCCGAGTGCGGCCCCGGATTCTACACCTGGACGGGCACGGGCGCCGGCGAGGTCGCGGCGCTACACGCCACCGACTGGAGCCTGGTCAACGAAGGCAGCCCGGCGGCGCCGGGCGAGTACCTCATTCTCTACGCTACCGGACTCGGACCGGTGTCCGACGCCCCGCTGATCACCGGCCAGCCGGGCGGCGACAACCAGGTTTGGGGACCGCTGAACTACGCCAGCAGGCCGGTAACCGTCACCATTGCCGGGCAGAGCGCGCCGGTGGTCTTCGCCGGTCTCGCGCCTGGGTTCGTCGGCCTCTATCAAATCAACATTCAGGTGCCGGCCGGCCTCGGAGCCGGGAATCATCCGATTGTGGTTCAGGCCGGCGGATCGTGGTCCAAGGGCGCCGCCGAACTCCCGGTCAGCGCGGGCGGTTCCGGCGGCAACGGTGGGGGCGGCGGTACGGGCAATGAGCCCGCCGACGTGGTTCGCCGCGCCCTCGAGGCCCAGGTGCGGGGCGACGTGGACGGGTTCCTAGCCGAGTGCGTTACCGAAGGCCACGACGCCGATGCGCTCGCCGTCACCCGCAATCTGCTGACGCTGGCGCGGGACTACACCACGCTGACGAGCTTCAAGTTCACAGCGGTCGCCACCGGCGTGGGCGACCAGGGAACGATGGCGATTGTCCGGGCGCTGGTGGAAGTGACGGTCACGGCCAGCGACGGAACCACTGACTTCCAGCAAGGCTCGCTGGCGTTCCTCCGGAAGACTGACGGGGCGTGGAAGATCCTGAACCTCGTTCCCGACGATTTGTTGAATCTGGAGATCGCCGATAACGCAGAAACCGGCACGGCGGGCGCCAACGAACCAGTTCGGCAGAGAGCTGGGTTTGCCATCAACGTCGAAGATTTCAACCAGGCCCTGAACCAGTTGCTGAACACATCCACGGTGGATGAAGTGAAGCTCGCCCGGAGCGTCACCTTCGGGGTCGTGGGCCAGGTACCAGTTTTTGGCGACACTTTAGCCAATATCAACCAGGTGGTGGAAATCTTCGAAAACGGGCTGGGCGGCGCCTATGACACCTATAAGAACGGCTTCGGCGCCGTGTCCGTGCTCAAGTTCAAGCAGGTCGGGGTCGGCGTCATGCAGATCATGCTGGAGCAGATTCCGGGATTGGACGCGTTACCGGACGCCGCCCAGGCGTCTCTCGAACAGGCCACACACAACCTCGAGCGCACCCGGGCGCTGATGAAATTGAAGTCGCAGCTCAACCGGTTGGGCGCCTCGGATGTGAAGGTGAATCCGCGGCTGTACCCGTATCCCGGCTACCGGTTCAAATACCCGGCGGGCATCGAGATGGACGCCATGGACGACCCGCCGCCACACGCCTACGGGGTACCGCTCGAGGTGATCAACATCACGGCGCCGGCCGCGCTGGACCGCCAGGTCCCGCTGATGGTGGTCGGCGAGCTTCCCATCGATGCGTGGACCGTAACGGGAGAGCTGGCTCGCCAGTTCGGCGGTCAGGAGCGCGACGGGATAGTCTACTTTCCGGTCGAGGTCGGCTATCTGGTCAGCGGCGACGCCAGCGGTGGCGACATCATATTCGATGACTACAACCGGTATCGCACGGAGGACTCGGTTTCCCGCGTCGTCACCTGGCACGTCACCTGCCGGCGGGGTGCGCAGAGCCTCAAGGTCCGGCTGCGCAACGGCGAAGTGACGCCCGAGGTGATGGTGGTCAATGAGTTCATGAACAAGATCGACGAGCTTGCGGTCTCGCCGCTGGAAAACGGCGAGATCAAACTCGACGTCGGGATGTCGGCTCAAGGTTTGCGGGTGACCGGCAAAAGCGCCCAACTCGAGCAGCGGTTTTGGCCGGATCTGACGGCCCGGAATAAGTGCCTGGACATGGCGATCCTGGACACGGACATCGCCACTCTAACCCGCGCCGGGACGCTGACGGTGAAGGCGCATGAGGCCGGCTCGACCGAACTGAAGCTCTTGCTGGCCGCCGGCGGCTATTCCGACCTTGCACTGGCGCCGGAACTTGAAACCTCCGTCCCCATCCACGTGGAAGGCGCCGTGCAAAACTTTTTCAGCGAGGCCTGGTACCAGAAGTTCTACAACGACTGGTGGCAGACGAAGATCGCGGTACAAATCGCGGGGGCCGGAAATCCCACGATCACCAGGGACATCATGGCGGGAAGCATCCGCTATATGGATATCGAGGGGAAGCGGAACATGACATACACCGTCTCGGTGAGCATATCCGGAGTCACCTCCCTCGAGGGTGACACCAGACCGATTCGCTACTTCGGCCAGTTCGACCTCGGAGAGGTTGGCGGCGGCGGGCCGAAGATGTCGGGTTCGAACTTTACCGCGACGGTTGAGGTTCCGGACGGTCCGCCATACTCGATCCAGCGAGCCCCGCTCGTCTTCAACATTTACGTCGAGCTATACAGCGATGAACAGTGGTACAAAGTCGCCAGCGCGGGACTGCTGTATATCAACTTCGTGGGAACTGACTAGCAGGCCGGCGGCGCCAGTGCGGTGCGTCGGAGATTACCAGCGGCATAGAGGCCCCACGACGACAGAGTGCCGTCGTTGCCGGCAAAAGACTGCCTGCTCCACACAATCAAGACGTGAGCGGGCTTCAGCCTGCGACGGCGGCAGCGCTGCCGCCGCGGATGCACCCAAGCCCGGGGCGATAACCGGCATTTTGCTTGCCGCACTACACGAGTACTACTGTGTTACAAATGCGGAGCGCCACAAAAACGGCAGCGGGGGAACTGCTGGAGGAGGTAGTACGCAATGGTGATCCGAAGCGTGGCGATCGAGTGCGGGTTATGCCGCTCGGAAGGCACGCGGCGAGCCTCGGGGCCGGAAGCTTTGCGGGACCTCGGGGACTGGTAGTCGGAGATGGCCGACGCGGGCTGAGGGGAAAAACGGCTCCGGTCGGCCACCAGGAACCCGTACGCCGCCGTGCAGAGTGTGGCGTGATGGTGAAACCCGCGCCAGCCACGGGGACCTCAGCTCTCTTGACCCTTGACCTCTTCTCAGTGTGGCGTGATGGTGAAACCCGCGCCAGCCACGGCCTTCGTAGTGTCCTAGTCCCAACTCTTGTTTCAACTTCTCGTAGACCCGTTCGATGATCCAGCGGTGTTTTGGCTAGCTTCACCAGATCTTTCCGCTTGGCATCTGCGGGCAGGGTCGACAACCAGTACTTGATCGGTTCTGATTCTTCTGGCGACCACTCCATCAGCACCTGTTCTTGCGGATACGGTTCGGACCGCTCATGGTCACGGTGGGCCGGACGCACCCATACCGCGGCAAAGCGGGAAGTCAGCTTCTTACATGCCCCTTCCCGCCAGGTGACTTTCTTCCAAGCCCTAGCCGGTAGAGCCAAAGCGAACTCCGAAAATGGCTTCAAGCCGGGGGGAACTTCGGGCTAATCGACCAGCCGCGCCCGCATGGCAAAGCGAACCAGTTCGCCGATGTTGTGGAGATTCAGCTTTTCCATGATGCGCCCGCGGTGCGCGTCGACGGTATGAGGGCTCAAGTTGAGCGCGGCCGCGACGTCCTTGTTCGTCTTGCCCTCAGCGAGCATCTGAAGGATCTCCCGTTCCCGGCTGCTGAGCAGGTCGATTGGGTCTTTTACGTGTTTCCTGTAGTCGCTGAGGACCGCTTCGCTGACGGCGGGGCTGATATAGCCGTCTCCCTGAGCAACGGCGCGGACCGCCGCCACCAGGTCCCGGTCGATGGCGTCTTTGAGCAGGTATCCGCGAGCGCCGGCCCGCAGGATCTCCCGTACGTAGACAGAATCTTTGTGCATGCTGAGCGCGAGAACCCGGGTCCACGGCGACTGTTGCAAAATCCTGCGGGTGGCTTCGATGCCGTTCAGTTCCGGCATGGCCACATCCATAACCACAACGTCCGGCCCGAGCTGGGCAGCCGCCTCCACTGCCTCGCGGCCGTTGGAGGCTTCGCCGACAACCTCCATATCTTCCTGGGCGTCCAGGATCAGTTTAAAGCCCTGCCGTACCACCGCGTGATCATCCGCGAGCAATATTCGGATCATTTCCGTCATCGTAATAGCCTTTCACCGGAACATCCACTCTGATTCTTGCGCCGCCGTCCTCCGCTTGGCCGATCTCAAAGGCGCCGCCGGAGTGCCGCGCCCTCGCGGCTATGCCCGCCAGCCCCAGGCCATCCCGGGTGGCGGGTCCAAATTCCGGAAGGCCTACACCATTGTCGGAGATGGAGAGGCTCACCCGGCCGTCCTCGCGCCAGAGGCGCACGGTGGCTGCAGAGGCGTTCGCATGTCGCACCACGTTTGTCAACGCTTCCTGAGCAATGCGGTAAAGGCTGGTGGCCGTATCGAGCGGCAGGCGCCTGTCGACGTTCGTGTCGAACTGAATTTCAAGTCCAGTGTGTTGCGCCAGGCGCTCGACCATGGACTGCAACGCCGCGACCAGGCCGAAATCGTCCAAGACCCTCGGATGGAGCAGTCGCGACATCTCACGAACGTTCTCTATTGCCTCATCCACCAGTCCCAGGCAGTCCCGCCACTGTTGCCGCTCCGACGGATGGACCTGAATGTGCGCGGCCAGGTTCGCCTTGATCGCGGTCAGAGACTGCCCGAGTTCGTCGTGAAGTTCGTGAGAGAAGCGCCGCGCGG
Source organism: uncultured Solibacteraceae bacterium (assembly GCA_964468205.1). GTDB lineage: Bacteria > Acidobacteriota > Terriglobia > Bryobacterales > Bryobacteraceae > CAWELS01. The sequence goes on from CAYXVG010000036.1 coordinate 6,951, forward strand.
TCTCCTCCTGGTTCTCTAGCATTTGCCACGTGACACGACTGAGTTCATTGGCCTGGGAGTCCATCTGGGTGAGGAGGCGCGCGGTCAGCCGGAGCACCAGAATGGCGAACACCAATCCGGCGGACACTGTGAGACCCACCGCGAAGAGCGTCTCGTTGAGCAGCCGCCTGCTAAGCCGGTCGATCTCGCCTTGGGCGCCAATGGCCCGCTGGTAGCTGAGATTGATCAGGCCGGAAGCCACCGAGGTCAACTCCTGGTAGCGGGCCACCAGATCCTCGCTTGCAACCGCCGGGGGATTCTGGAGCGAAAGTGACGCTTGAACTTCCTCGGAAAACCGTTTCGATGCCGCTTCGAGCTCCCTCCAGCGCTCTTCCTCGGCCATGCCACTGCGGGAGCCTGCGATACTGGCGATTCGGGACTCGGCCTGGCGGATTGAAGACAGCACATGCTCCGTGTCGATGGCGGCAGGGTCTTTGGCCAGGCGCAGCGTGACCGCGTGGAGGTTGCCCATCTGGGCCTGCACCTGGACAACGAGGTCAGAGGCGATTCGCAACTCGGCGACAAGATCGGAGGCGCTGCGCTGGATCGAGTAAAGGCTGCGGATTCCGGCGGCGCCGGCGACGACGGCGAGCAGGAGAACAAGGAGAAAGGCCCCCGCCAGAATGCGAATAATCCGTTTGTCCATCAGTTCTGTTGACCACAGGGCTACCGGGTGGCCGGCGCTGGTCTCCGCCGCGTCTTCTCCAGTGTAGTCCGGTCCGGTCCTATCACGAGGGCCCGAGGGTTTGACCGGCCAGCGGAGGTGAAATACTGGCATTCCTTTCACAGCGTAGCCGCCGGGGAAGGACGCGTCCTATCCCTTGCACGGGGTAATTCGCGGACTAATTCTCACTAGCGGAAAGCAATTTGGGTTGCCCGCGATCTGGAGATGCAGCACGCCCCGGCGGGATGCCCCGGTGTGATTTTATGGCACGAATTAGCCCGCCCGGGGAATCGAACATTCCCGCAAACTGCTGCATTATGAAAAGGGTGGGCTTGTTTCACTCTGGCTAATGGCATGTTTGATATCGCGCTCCTCGAGAACTCCGCGGTTGTAAAGGTTCTGATTTCCGCGCTTGTGGTGGCAGTGATGGCGCTGGCGCGGGCGTTTGCTGCCCGGGCCGTGCTTCATAAGATACCGGTGCGCTCGGACGAGCGGCGGGCATGGCTTGTGCGTCTGAGGAACTTCTTCGTCCTGTTGACGATCGCGGCCCTGGTTGCGATCTGGGCAGACGCGCTGCGCACTCTCGCCGTGTCCGCTCTGGCTCTTGCCGTCGCTTTTGTCATCGCCACCAAGGAGGTAATCCAGAGCGTCCTTGGGGCGCTGTTTCGCACTGCCACTAACGCCTACACGGTGGGGGATCGAATTGAGATCGGCGCCCACCGCGGCGATGTAATCGATCAGAACCTCTTTACCACCACCATCATGGAGGTGGGGCCGACCAGGGGCTTTCATCTCCGCACCGGGCGCGTGATCACCTTCCCGAACAACAAGCTGCTCGATACCTTCGTTGTGAACGAGTCCTATATGAAGCACTACGTGATCCACGTCTTTCCCGTGCCGGTCAAAACCGAGACCGATTGGGAAAGGGCGGAGAAGATCCTGCTGACGGCGGCCGAGCAGGAAACGTCACACTACATTCAGTTCGCCCGGCAGAGCATGAAGGCGCTGGAGACGGAGCACGGACTGGACGGGCTTCCAGTGCAGCCGCGCATCAACATTCAAGTGACCGAGCCGGGCAAGATCACGCTGCTGGTGCGGATACCCGCGCCGGTCGGCCGGCAGGGGCGCGTCGAGCAGGCCATTCTGCGCCGTTTTCTCAGAGAGTACTACTCCCAGCCTCAGCCCGCCGCCGGTTCCGGGCCCGGCTCCGCCGCCGGCGAGGATGGCGTGGCGAGCCAGCCGGATTCGCCTTCATAGTTCCCCCCGCCATGATAGGCTCATTTTATCGGGGCAGGCACGATCGCTATCGAGGCAGGCTCGATCGTCAACTCAGTTGGAGGATCCATTGAAAGTCGCCATTGTCTATAACCGCGAAAGTGCAAACGTAATCAACCTGTTCGGACTACCGAACCGGGAGAAGATCGGGCTGAAGACAATCCAGCGCGTGACCGGTGCGCTCAAGCAGGGTGGCCACCAGGTGATCGCGATCGAAGGAGACAAGGATCTTGTTGATCGCCTCGAGGAATTCATGCCGCGCGTCATCAAGGGGGAGCGCCCGGGACTGGTCTTCAATGTTTCCTACGGCATTCAGGGACAAGCCCGCTACACGCATGTCCCCAGCATCCTCGAAATGGTCGGAATCCCGTATGTTGCATCGGGCCCGCTGGCGCATTCGCTGGCGCTCGACAAAGTCGTGACGAAGATGATCTTGCGGCAACATGGACTGCCAACTCCCGATTTCACGGTGCTGCAGGCCCCCGACTCGCCGGTGCCGGACCTCCGCTATCCACTGGTTGTGAAACCCAAGAACGAGGCTGTTTCGTTCGGGCTGAAGGTGGTTCACGACAAGGACGAACTGCGGGAGGCGGCGAGAATAATCTTTGACGAATTCCACCAGCCTGTACTGGCCGAGCAGTACATCGAGGGGCGGGAGATCAATGTTGGGCTTCTGGGCAATGACCCGCCCGAGGTATTTCCCCCGGTGGAGTTGCTTTTCGGCGAGGACGGGCCGGCCATCTACACCTACGAGGACAAAACCGGGCGCAGCGGGCGGACGATCTCTCACGCTTGCCCGGCCCCGCTGCCGGAGAACTTGCTCGAGCAGGCACGGAGAATTTCGCGGGAGGCTTTTACCGCCCTTGGCTGCTATGATTGCGCCCGTGTCGATATGCGGTTGGACGACGAGGGCAACCTGTTCATCCTCGAGGTGAACAGCCTTCCGAGCCTCGGCGAGCATGGCTCGTACCTGATTGGGGCCGCACATGTAGGCCTTGATTTTGCGGCAGTGATTAACCGTCTCGTGGAGGTCGCGAGCGCGCGCTATTTTGGCACGCCTCAGCCTCCGGTACTGGCGAACGGAGGCGGCGAGCCATCCACCCAGGTGTTCTCCTATATCACGCAGCGGCGGGATCGCATTGAGCGCAGCCTGCGAGAGTGGACCGCCCTTCCGAGCCGGACAAACGATCCAATCGGTGTTCGCCAAGCCGTGAAGCGGGCTTCCGAGCTCTTCGAGGAACTTGGCATGAAGGCGGTGGAGGATTTTACCGACGATCACTCGGCCTTCACGTGGCAGACGGCCAAGAAGCTCGACGGGGGAATCCTGCTGCTCGCGAATCTAGATGTGCCGATCGACGTGGATTTCCCCCCGCAAGCCTTCCGCAAAGAAGCGGAGTGGCTGCACGGCGAGGGGGTGGGATCGTCCCGCGGTCCGCTCACGATGCTCGAGTACGCCCTGCGGTCGCTGCGCAGCCTGAGGCGGTTGCGTCGCTTGCCGCTGGGAGTGCTCTGCTACACGGATGAAGGGTATGACTCCCGGTACAGCGAAAACCTCATTCGCGAGGCGGCGAAGCGCGCGGGGCGGGTGCTTGTTCTGCGTCCCGGCGGAGCCGGCGACACGGTGGTGCGCGGGCGGCGCGGCCAGCGCCGCTATCGATTCCGTGTGGAAGGTGAACCTATGCGGCTGGGCCGGGCCCACAAAAGGACAGATGCTTTGCGTTGGTCGTGGAAGAAGCTCGAGGAGATTGCCGCGTTGACCGAGCAGAAACGCCGCATTTCGGTTTCCACGATCAAGATCGCCAGCGAGCGGATGCCCATGCGTCTTCCGCACCGCGTTACGGCCACCATCGTCGTCACCTATCCGAACGTGACTGCGGCGAACCGGATCGAACGGGAGATCCGCTCGATACTCGGAAAAACCGGTCCGCAGTGGGAACTCGAACTGTTGACGGACCGGCCGCCGTTCCTGGAGCGTCCGGCGGGATCTCCACTTGTGCGGGAACTCACCGAGGTGGGCGCGCAATGGGAGATGACCATCAATACGGAGACATCAGCCTGGCCGTCGGTGGCCGGTCTGGTTCCCAAAGATACCGAATGCCTCTGTGGAATCGGCCCGGTGGCCCGCGAACTGAGAACCCCCCAGGAGGCAGTGCAGCGCATCAGCCTGATCCAGCGCACGTTGTTGCTGGCCGAGTTTCTTCTGCGGCAGGTGGAGAAATAGCAATGGCGCGAGTGAAACTTGGCGTTCAGGACACCGAACATGAACATATTGCCGAGCGGCACTTTGGCACGGCCCAGAGGGTGGCGACCTCGCGCCGGGGGATGATTGCCACGGCTCATTCCGAGGCCACCCGGGCCGGAGCGGAAATGCTCGCGGACGGCGGGAACGCCATCGACGCGGCCGTGGCCGCGGCGTTCGCACTGGGGGTCTGCGAGCCGGCGGCCTCGGGTCTTGGCGGGCAGACGATGATGATGATCCGCCACGGCGGGCGCACCTTCGCCCTTGACGGCTCGTCCCGGGCGCCGATGCGCGCAACTCCGGAGGCGCTCGCCTCCCGGCCGAAGACCGGCTATATTTCAGCGACCGTGCCCAGCACCCCGGCGGTACTGCGGTACGCGCTCGAGAACTATGGCAAGCTGCCGCTGGCGCGAGTGCTGGAACCGGCCATTCGCATCGCCGAGCAGGGCTACCGGGTCAGCGAACTGCAGCGGCAACTCACCCGGCGGGAGCGCAACAAACTGATCGCCGGCACCGCCGCTCCGTTTTTCCTTCGCGATGGGACCAGGACCTATCCGGCGGGCAGCTTGCACCAACAACCGGTGCTCGCGGCGACGCTGCGGCGGATCGCGGCGAAAGGAGTTCGCGACTTCTATACGGGCCGGATCGCGCGGCGGATCCACGAGGACATGGTGCGAAACGGGGGACTCATCCGCAAGGATGACCTTGCGCAGGTTCCCCGGCCGATCGAGCGCCGTCCGGTATCCGGAAAGTTTGGCGGCTTGCGCGTGGTCACTTTCCCGCCGCCGGGCGCAGGCCGCACTCTCGTCGAAATGATCAACCTCTGGCAACATCTCCCGGCGGCCCTACGTGATATCGACTCGCCACCGGGAGCGCTGGCGCTGGCCGAGATCATTCGCCAAGCCTTCGTTGACCGCGAGGACCGCCCGTTCGATCCCAATCTCTATCTCCAGGTTTCGAGCAAGCGAATGCTCAGCGTCGACTACGCCAGGCGCGTCGCGCGCCGTCTGGCGCGGCGCATCGCGCCGCACGGCGAAACGACTCATCTTTCCACGATGGATAACGAAGGGAATGTCGTTGCCCTCACGCAATCCATTGAAAAGGTCTACGGCTCCTGCTGCGCCACTGCGGAACTGGGCTTTCTCTACAACAACTACATCACCGCCTTCGAGTATGAAGACATCGGGCACCCTTACTATCTGCGCCCGAACGCGGTGCCTTGGGCGAGCGTGGCTCCCACTGTTGTGTTTCGCGGCAGCAGCCCCTGGTTGGCCATTGGCTCTCCGGGTAGCGAGCGGATTACGTCGTCCATCTTCCAGGTGCTCGTCCGGCTCCAGAACCATACTCCGGCCGCGGCCGTGGACGCTCCGCGCCTACATAGTTCATTAGACCGGAAAGTATCCTTGGAGGCCGCACGGATGTCGGACGAGATTCCGGCCATCCTCGAGCGCGCCGGCTTTACGGTGGACGTGCGCGAGCCTTACTCGTTTTACCTCGGCTGCGTACAGATGGTCATGAAGGACCGCTCGCATTTCGTCGGGGTGGCGGACCCCAGGCGGGACGGTTCCGCCAGCGGACCGAGGCGATGAAGCTACCTCTGCTGCTCTCTTCTCCGCACGCCGGCTGGCTCGTTCCGGCTGAGGCGAAACCGTATTGCATCTTGACACAAGAGCAGATCGACGCCGATGGCGACGTGGGCGCCCGGGAAATCTATGCGCTCAGCGAGGAGGTGAAAGCGCACGTCACAACCACGACCGCGCGGGCGATTGTCGACTTGAACCGCGCGCCGGACGACCGGAGTAAGGACGGTGCCGTGAAAACCCATACCTGCTGGGACGAAATCGTCTATGAACCTTTCCCTCCGGAGGAGGTTATCGAAACGCTGCTCGAAAAACACTACCATCCCTACCACCGTCGGCTCACCGAATTGGCCCGGCGCCGGGATCTGCTGCTGGCCGTGGATTGTCACACCATGGCGGCGGAAGGGCCGCCCGTGGGCCCCGATCCTGGCGAGGCCCGCCCCTGGGTCTGCCTCAGTAACGGAGACGGAACCTGCCCCCATAACTGGATGGACAAGCTGCGGGACGCGTTCGTTGAGGCATTCGGGGCAAGTGTCTCGGTTAACAAGCCGTTTCGCGGCGGATACATCACCCGGCATCACGCCACCGAGATGGCTTGGGTACAACTCGAGCTATCCCGGGCGCCGTTCCTTCCGGCCGCGGAAAAGCGCCGCCGGGTGCTGACCGCGTTCGAAACCTGGGTTGCCGCCGTGCGGCACTGAACCTTTCATTTCTCACCGGCTGCACCATGTGATGTAATTGAAGCGGCCATGTCCTCTCTCACGCGGCGCTCTTTTGTCGCCTCTTCCCTTGGCGCGCTCGCCTGTTCCCAACCTCAGGAGCGGCCACCGAAGAATGTCCTCTTCATCGCCGTCGATGACCTCCGGCCCTCGCTTGGCTGTTACGGAGCCGGCCATGTTTTGTCGCCGAATATTGACCGTCTGGCCGCGCGCGGCGTGCGCTTCGACCGCGCCTACTGCCAGCAGGCGGTGTGCGGCCCGACCCGTGCGAGCCTGCTCACCGGCCTGCGTCCGGATTCGAGTACGATTCATAGCAACCTCCAGCGGGTGCAAGACACCATACCCGAGATCGTGTCGCTGCCGCGCCATTTCCGCAACCATGGCTACGAGACCGTCTCGATCGGCAAGATCTATCATTTCGCGGATGACGACGCCCCCGCCTGGAGCATGGCTCCGTGGCGCCCGAGTGGCGAGTGGACGGGCCGTGGCTACATGGCGGAGGAGTCCAGCCGGATTGCCGCAGACCAGGAGCAGGAAGCCCTGGCCGCGTGGGAAAAGGCCAAGGCCGCGAACCCGCAAGCCCCGCGGCCCCGCACCGGCATGGGGCCGGCTTACGAGGCGCCGGACGTTCCCGACAACGCGTACCCCGATGGGAAGAACGCGGACAAGGCGATCGCCGAATTGCGCCGGCTCAAGGACCAGCCGTTCTTTCTCGCCACCGGTTTCTTCAAGCCACACCTCCCGTTTAATGCGCCGAAGAAATACTGGGACCTGTACGATCGCGACGCCCTGCCGCTTGCCTCGCAAACGGACTGGCCCGCCGCTTCGCCCGCCATGGCCCATACCAACTGGGGCGAACTCCGCGGTTACCACGGAATGCCGGAGGAAGGTCCGATGCCGACCGACTTGGCTATCACGCTCATTCACGCCTACTACGCCTGCGTCTCGTTTATGGACGCGCAAGTGGGGCGCATCCTCGAAGAACTCGACAACCTCGGGCTCGCGGACAACACCGCTATCGTGCTCTGGGGTGACCACGGTTGGAAGCTCAACGACTATGGCGCCTGGTGCAAACACACCAACTTCGAAATCGACACTCATGTGCCGATGATCTTCGCCGACCCGGATCACCGGACGAATGCGGGGAAGGGAACCGCGGCCCAGACCGAGTTCGTCGACATCTATCCCACCCTCTCCGAATTATGCGGACTCCCGGTACCGGAACATTGCGACGGCCTCTCGGCGGTCCCGTTGCTCAACGATCCGGTCCGGCCGTGGAAGGAGGCGGCGTTCAGCCAGTTTCCGCGCGGCGGCGGCCACATGGGCTACTCGCTCCGCACGGAGCGCTACCGCTACACCGAGTGGATCCAGCAGGCATCGGGCGAGGTCGCCGCGCGAGAACTCTACGACCATTCGGATGGCCCCATAGCCGTCCGGAACCTGGCCGCAGACGAATCGCAGCAGGAGACAGTCGAGCGGCTATCGGCCTTGCTCGATGGCGGCGCTGGCTGGCGCTCTGTCCGCGACAGAGTCGCGTAGGACGGACTCATTTCTTCTTGAGAACCGCGCGCCACCCCGTTGCGTGCGGCAGCGGACCGAGCGACGCCAAGGTGCTGGTCTCTGCGAAGCGCTCCACAACCCAGAAGACCCGCGGATCGACATCCTTCGCCCGGGACAGCAGTTGCGGCAGCTTCCGGCGCTCCACGATGCCGAACACCAGTGTGCCTGGGCTCTCTTCATTTTCGCTGTGGAAAACGCCGAGCACGCGGCCGCTTGGAGCCACGGCAGCGGCGAGCCGGTCCCCGTGTTCGGAGATGAGCCGGACCACGCAGCGACCGAACGCCAGGCGCTTCTCGATGAGAATACCCACCGCGTTTCCCGTTGCATATCCGGCTGAGTAGCCCGCGATAAGGATCGGGCTATCCCGCAGATTTAAAATAACTTCCGCGATCGCGGTTACCCAGACGATTACTTCGAAGAATCCGAGAACTACCGAGAGCGGTATGCGGCCGTGCACGACGGCAATGGTCCGCATGGTCCCCAGCGAGACGTCCGTGATGCGGAAGAAGAAGATCAGGAGCGCAAGCGCCCAGACAGGCATGTCCGCGGTAAAGCTCATTCGCCCATTCTATCGAGTGGCTCGGAACTGGCTTGTAATTGCAGCGCGGGCCGCTTGTGTTACTCGATATTCCGTGTCTTCCGGTCCTCGTAAACGACCTCTCCGTCGACGGCGTGCAACCGGATCACCGCGGCGGCTTCATCGCCGGCGCGACCGGCGGTAAGAGAGAGAAACCCTCCACCCACGCGGTGGAAACGATGATAATCCCGGTTGAATCCAGGGCTACCGCCGGCATGCTCGTCGGTGGCCGGACCGCAGGCATACTCGTCAAGGCCCCACTGTGGGTGCACCGAATGGTATTGCCAGTGGCGGTCTCCGCTGATGATGAGGAACCTCCCGCCGAGGCGTTCGGCGAACCAGCGGCGGATATGCTCCCCTTCGTGACTCCAGGCCGTGTTCGCGTGATTGTCGCGCTTCAGGCGCTTCCGGTCCGGACCGACGATCGGCGTCGGGTTAATCAGCACCTTCCAAGCCGCATCGCTGGCCGCCAGGGTGCTCTTCAACCACTGCAATTGCCGCTCACCGTAGATCGACTTTCCCGGCCCGTCGGGCTCTTTGTTCTCGCTGCGAAACTCGCGGACCTCAGTGAGCCAGATCTGTAGGAACTTGCCCCACCGGACCGTGCGGTAGGGCAGGTCTCCGTGCGGGGTGTGCTCGCGGAACACGGCCAGTCCGTCGGCGAAGGTCAGTTTGCCGAGCGGTTTTGAGGCGGGTGTGACGTCATCCCGGAGAATGTCGTGATCATCCTTCTCGAAGTAAACCGGAACGCTAGTGTAGAAATCGAAAAGGCGCGGCAGTTCAAAGGTCCGGCGCCAGCGGTCGCGTGCCAGTTCGAGATTCCGCGCGCGCAACGGCCCCCTATCCAGGTAGACGGAATCGCCCGTGGCGACAAGGAAGTCCGAGTTGAGGCGTCGCATGGCATCGTAGATAAGAAACCCTTTGGGATCGTCCAGCCGGTCATAACGCTTGCCGGTGATCACCGTAAACGTGACCTCTTCCTCCGCGCCGGCGGCGGGAGCGGTGCGGAACTGCCCGCGGCGTTTCTCGTAGAGGGGCTTCTTCTGCGGGTCGATGCCCTCCACCTCGAAGTAATATCGCGTGTACGGGGCGAGATTTTCGAGATTCCACTGATGGCAGAAGTCATCGGATTGTTCAGCCTCGGCCCATTCGCTCCATTCCGCGCCCGCGAGGTCGGGGCTGGTTCCGAGCCGGTAACGCGCGAAGTTATCGTCTCCCCGGAAAAGCGACCGCAACACAGCCATCGCATCCTTATTGCGCTCGTAGCCGACCTCTTCGGGCGGCGGCACGCGAACCCAGAGAATGGCGGAGTTCGCCGTCACTTCCCCGATCTTCACGCCCACTCCCTTGATACGGACAGCTTCGCGGTAGGCTTTCGTGGGCGGTTTCTCGAATTCGGGATCCCCGAAGACCTCCTCCTGAGCAGAGGCCGGGCCGAAAGCCGCTATCAGCCCCAACACCGCGTGCTCGTAGGGGCGTCGCTTGCGGCGCCCGCCGCCCGACCCAAAAACCAATAACCACATCAAACCCAACACCATGCCCCCGCTCGGGGCGCCGCTTGCAGCGCCCGCCATCCGCTCAATAGACCAGATCGCGAAACCGCTCCACCACATGGAAGGTGATCAGGTTCCCGTCATGCGCGTTACGCGCGCGGTGGTCACCCGAACGCGAAAGAATCAGCAAGTCGTCGCCCTCGAACGCCATCGACGCGTAGTGGCGGCCTTGCCGGGCCGACCCACTGTCGGCCACCAGGCCGGCGAAACACCAGTCCACGCAATTCTTCGAGAAATGCAGTTGCAGCCGGTGGCGTTCGTTGTTTGCCAGCCCGTAGCGCTCTGCGGGCAGCCGATCGAGGCGGGTCATCGAATCGGTGGATTGCGACGATAGCAGCCAGAAGAGCTTGTCCCGCTCGTCATACAAAATGTGAAACTTCATCTGTCCGCCGGGGCAGGGAACGTAGAGCATGGTCTCTCCCGAGGGCGCTTGCTCCAATTGCACGGTGATTCCGGAACGGTCCGGCCTCTCCACCGCCTTGGCGACACAGGCGAGGTTGGTTGATCCAGTGTGCGCCCGCATCCACAGGTGGAAGGTACGGTCTTCGGGATCATGCCAGACGTGAGCCGGGTCGTCGAACTGCACGATGTTCGTTTCAAGCCACCCGATCGGCGCCATGTTCCGTTCCCGCGGCGTGGCCCCCGGCTGATGGAAAGGGACGCCCAGCAGATGCGGTCTCCCGGCCTGCTCCACGGCGTCCCGGAACGACAGCGCGTTTGAGAAGGTCCACGACTCGCGCCGCGTGAGATCGTCGGTGACCTTCGCCGACATCACCACCGGGGCCAGCACGGAGACTGACCAGCCTCGGAAGTCCGGGTCGGTCACCTTCTCCATCACCAGGTAGATCCGCCCGTCGTGGAACCAGACGTTGCAGGGAGCCTGGTGCCACTTCTCGCCGTCTGTCAGCAGCATTGGTTCGGACCAAGAGGCGCCGCAGTCGTCCGAGCGCAGAATCACGAGGTCGTCCGAGTGGCCCAGAACGTAGACCGCTCCCCCGGCTTCGAACGGCCGCGCATGCCGCAGCGGCAGATCGGAGATGTGACGCCAGGAGCGGCCGCGATCTTCCGAGAGATAGGCTCGTCCCAGCCACAGGGAGCGGTCGCCGGGGATACCGTGCGACATCTCTTTCCGGCGGCCGTTCTCAAAAACGCCCCGGTCCATCGTAGCCACCAGCCTGCCGGCTCCGAGGTTCCAGATGCCGGGCGAGTAAGCAACTACGTTCTTCGGGTCGGGCGACTCGTAAACCGTCACGTAGTCCTTTGCGAGGGGCCCCCGGCCCGGTGCGGACACGGCCGCCGGCCGAGCCATCGGAATGAGAGCTGCGGAACCTAAGAAAGATCGACGATCCATACCAACACTCTATTGCCCCCACTGCCTCGCGACAACCGCACGCCGGAAGAAATACACTGGATGCCATGCGAGTTCGGAACTACATTAATGGCCGCTGGGCCGATGCCGGAGGCTCGGAGTGGTTGCCGCTGCGGAATCCCGCTACAGGAGAAGAGATCGGCGCCGCGCCGCTCGAGGATGGCGGAGACGTTGCGGCGGCGGTGGAAGCGGCGGTTAAAGCTTTCCCTACGTGGAGCGTAACGCCGCCCGAGGACCGGATCCAGTACCTCTTCCACCTCAAACAGCTTCTCGAGGAAAACATCGACGACCTTGCCACGATGATCACCGTCGAGAACGGCAAGACGCTGTCCGAAGCGAAGGGCGAGTTGCGCCGTGGCATTGAGAACGTCGAAGTGGCGTGCGGCATTCCGACGCTGATGCAGGGCTACAATCTCGAGAACGTGGCCGCCGGCATAGACGAGTTTGTGATCAGGCAACCGCTGGGCGTGGTGGCCGCGATCACCCCGTTCAATTTCCCCGCGATGATTCCGCTGTGGTTTCTTCCTTACGCCATCGCCTGCGGAAACTGCTTCATCCTCAAACCGTCGGAGCGCACGCCGCTGGCCATGCAGAATCTGTTCGCTTTGATTGAGCGGCTTGGCCTCCCGCCGGGCGTCCTGAGCCTGGTGAACGGCGGGCGACTCACGGTGGATCTGTTGCTCGACCACCCCGAGGTCCGCGCGATCAGCTTCGTCGGCTCGACGCCGGTCGCCCGGCATGTCTACGCCCGCGCCTCCCAGAACGGAAAGCGGGTGCAGTGCCAGGGGGGTGCGAAGAACCACGTGGTGGTGATGCCGGATGCCGATCCGGAATCGACCCCGCGCGTCCTGAGTGACAGCGCTTTCGGCTGCGCCGGCCAGCGCTGCCTCGCCGTTTCGGTCGCTGTGACGGTCGGAGAAGCGCACGAGCCGTTTCGCGACGCAATTGCCAAAACGGCGGCGCGGTTGAAAGTCGGCAACGGCCTTGAAGACGGGGTCCAAATGGGACCCGTCATCACTTCGGAAAGCCGCGCCCGGATCGAGAATTCCATTGAACTAGCCCTGGACGAAGGGGGCAAGGCCGTGGTAGATGGCCGCGAACGGCCGCAGCGCTCGCTCGACGGCGCCAGCTTCCTTGGGCCTACAATTCTTGATGGCGTACCCGCTTCGAGCGCCGTTGCGACCACCGAGATTTTCGGGCCGGTGCTGTCGCTTGCCCGCGCGGAGTCACTGGAGGAAGCAATCTCCGTGATCAATGCGAACCCCTACGGTAACGCCGCCTCCATCTTCACCACGAACGGACGGGCCGCCCGCCAGTTCCGCTCCGAAGTGTCGGCCGGCAACGTCGGAGTGAACATCGGCGTCGCCGCTCCGATGGCGTACTTTCCCTTCAGCGGCTGGAAAGCCAGCTTCTTCGGCTCGCTTCATGGCCAGGGCCGCGACGCAGTAGAGTTTTACACAGATAAAAAAGTGGTGGTGGAGCGCTGGCCCGCCGAGTGGTCGCGCCATTTTTAACACCGGACGTGGCGCGACCCATGTTACCGTGGGCGACTCGGGCTCGATTTTCGGGACTTGGCCGTGCCGCGATGCGTCTGCTTAAGAGGAGCGAAGTCCGCACCCGGGCGGAGTGAGACGGAATGAACACCTGCACACGGAATCTGCTATTCGCTTGGCTGGCCGCGGCCATCGTTTTCGGCCCCACGGTTACGGCGCAACAGAGTCCGGGTTTCGCCGAGCGCTCGGGCAGCAACACCCTTCTCGGCCAGATGAGCGATGCGTTTAAGCGGCTGGCGGACCGCGTATCCGTCTCCACCGTCACGATCATCGCCATCGGTTACCGGCCGGTGAACGACGAAGCCGGATCCGGAATGCCGGCCCAGCAGCGAAGCGGCGGATCCGGCGTAATCGTCGACTCCGAGGGCTACATCCTCACCAACGCCCACGTCGTAGCTGGAGCACAGCGGCTGCAGGTTATGCTCTCCCATCGGCTGGATGGCGGTATCAAGCGCGAGTCAATTCTCAAGCCCTCCAGCAAGATCCTCGACGCTGATCTCGCCGGAATCGATTTCGAGACAGACCTGGCAGTGCTGAAGGTAAACCGGCCCGGCCTCCCCGCGCTCAAGTTCGGCGATTCCGACCTCCTCGCCCCCGGACAGATCGTGCTCGCCTTCGGCAGCCCGTTGGGCCTGGAGAACTCCGTCACCATGGGCGTGATCAGTTCGCCGGCCCGCCAACTGCGCCCCGAAAGTCCGATGATCTACTTGCAGACCGATACCGCGATCAATCCCGGCAACTCCGGCGGACCTCTGGTGAACACTGACGGCGAGGTGGTGGGCATCAATACGCTCATCTTCTCCCAGTCCGGGGGCAGCGAGGGCATCGGCTTCGCCGCCCCGTCAAACATTGCCGGCAACGTGTATCGTCATATTCGGGAGAGGGGCCGCATGGTCCGCGGCGAGATCGGAGTGCTCCCGCAGACGATCACTCCAACCATGGCCGCCGGGCTGAAACTCGCCCAAGCTTACGGCGTGATTCTCGGCGATGTTTTCCCAGGCGGGCCGGCGGATCAGGCGGCGCTGCGCCCCGGCGACATCGTCCTGTCCCTCGATGGCAAACCAATGGAGAACGCCCGCCAATTCATCATCAATCTCTACCGGCCAGCCATTGGCGATATGGTGAGATTGGAAATCCTACGGGGGCGCGAAAAGAAGATCGTCCCGGTGAAGGTCGTGGAGCGGCCGAACGACCCCACCCGCTTCAGTTCCCTGGTCGCCAGCTCCGGACACCAGATCGAGAAGCTGGGCGTCATCGGCTTCAACCTCTCCGCCGATATCAAACAGCTTCTGCCCCCACTACGGAAGGGTCTCGGCGTGTTGGTGGCAGCGCGCACGCCCGACGCCCCATACTTCGAAGACGACCTCCGCCCTGGCGATGTGATCTATACCGTGAACCATAATCCCATCACGAACTTGAACGATCTTGAGGCGGCGCTCGATGGTCTCGATGCGGGCGCTGCGGTCACCGTCCAGGTGGAGCGAAACGGCCATCTGCGGTATCTGTCATTTCAATTGCCTTAGGCGGTTAATAAATTGTCCAACGCGGAACGCGAACGTTTGATAGCGGCTCCCGGCAACTCGCCCGCGGGGTGGAAAATGTGGGGGCCTTACCTCAGTGAACGGCAATGGGGCACGGTCCGGGAAGACTACAGCTCGGATGGAAATGCCTGGGAGTACGTAAGTCATGATGACGCCCGCAGCCGGGCATACCGGTGGGGCGAAGACGGCTTGGCCGGCTTTAGCGATCACGATTGCCAGATCTGCCTCGCTCTCGCTCTTTGGAACGGCCAGGATCCGATTCTCAAGGAGCGGCTGTTCGGATTGACCAACAGCCAGGGCAACCACGGCGAAGACGTTAAGGAGTGCTACTACTACCTCGACGCCACTCCAACTCACTGCTACAACAAGATGCTTTACAAGTATCCCCAGCAGGCCTTTCCCTACGAGCAACTGGTGGCCGGAAACCGGAGCCGGGGATACCACGATCCGGAGTTCGAATTGCTCGACACGGGGGTTTTTGATGGTGACCGTTACTTCGATGTCTTCATCGAGTACGCGAAGGCGGATCCCGAAGATATCCTCATGCGCATCACGGTGGTGAACCGGGGCCCGGAACCCGCCACCATTCACGTATTACCACAGATCTGGTTCCGGAACACATGGTCCTGGGACCACGGCGCGGCTCGCCCGGAACTGGAGTGGGCGGGCCAGGGCCGGATCCTCCTGCAGCATACCAGGCTTGGGAACTACCATTTCAGCGCCGGAGAGGGTGCTGAGTTGTTGTTCACCGGCAACGAGACCAACTCCCGCCGGCTGTTCGACGCCAAAACCGGTCCGGTGTATACGAAGGATGCGATTCACGAAGCTATCGTCCGGGGAAACCCGAGCGCCGTGAACCCGGAGCGCCGGGGTACAAAGGCCGCGGCTCATCTCATCCTGGACATCCCGGCGGGAGAGGAGCGCGTAGTTCGGGCGCGCCTCCATCAATCCGGTCTCGGCAGCGAGTTCGACGGCTTCGACCCTCTGGTGGCGGCCCGCCGGCGGGAGGCCGATGAATTCTTTGAATCCGTTCATGCCCGCATAACCGACCCGGAGCTGAGACGCGTGCAGCGCCAGGCGCTGGCCGGCATGTTGTGGTCAAAGCAGTACTATTTCTATGACGTTGACCGCTGGCTCAAGGGAGATCCGCCTCAACCGCCGCCGCCGGACGAACGGTGCTCCGTCCGCAACGGGGACTGGCGGCACCTGAACAACGCGGAAGTGATTTCCATGCCGGATAAATGGGAGTATCCTTGGTACGCTGCCTGGGACCTCGCCTTTCACTGCCTTCCGCTGGCGCTGGTTGACGCCGAATTCGCCAAACGGCAACTCGACCTGATGACCCGCGAATGGTACATGCATCCGAACGGCCAACTTCCCGCCTACGAGTGGGAATTCAGCGATGTGAATCCCCCTGTTCACGCCTGGGCCACCTGGCGCGTGTTCCAAATCGATCGCAAGCAGCGCGGCGATCAAGGCGACCTTCCGTTCCTCGAACGGGTCTTTCATAAGCTGCTGCTGAACTTCACCTGGTGGGTGAACCGCAAGGATGTGGAAGGCCGCAATATCTTCCAGGGCGGATTCCTCGGCCTCGACAACATCGGCGTCTTCGACCGCAGCAAGCCGCTGCCCACCGGCGGTTACATCAACCAGGCCGACGGCACCAGTTGGATGGCGATGTACAGCCTGAATCTCTTGCGGATCGCCATTGAGCTCGCCCAGCACAACATTGTCTACGAGGACATCGCCACCAAGTTTTTCGAACACTTTCTGCAGATCGCGCACGCCATGACCGACATGGGCGGGCAGGGAATCGGCCTCTGGGACGAGCAGGACCAGTTCTATTACGATGAACTGAACCTGCCGGACGGACATATCATCCCCTTGCGCGTTCGCTCGATGGTTGGCCTCATCCCTCTGTTCGCCGTCGAGACGCTCGAACCGGATCAACTTGCCAATCTTCCGGGTTTCACCAAGCGTCTCGAGTGGACCATGCGGAACCGGCCCGAGCTGTGCGCTTTGGTCTCCCGCTGGCAGGATTCCGGTCGTGGCGAACGCCGGCTGCTCTCCCTCCTCCGCGGCAGCCGGATGAAGAAACTCCTCAAACGAATGCTCGATCCGGAGGAATTCCTTTCGGACTACGGAGTGCGCGGGTTATCGAAGGCGCACGAGCGGAATCCGTACGTCTTTCATGTCAACGGCGAAGAGCTGCAGGTACGCTATCTTCCGGCCGAATCCGACTCCTGGATGTTTGGCGGGAATTCCAACTGGCGGGGACCGGTGTGGTTTCCGCTCAACTACCTCATCATCGAATCACTCCAGAAGTTTCACCACTACTACGGCGACGACTTTAAGATCGAATGTCCCACTGGTTCCGGCAACCTCGTCACCATTAACGAGGCCGCCGACGAGCTATCGCGACGCCTGATGCGAATCTTTCTCCCGGACGAAGGCGGCAGGCGGCCGGTGTTCCGGCAACACGAAAAAATGGCCTCCGATCCGCATTTTCGTGAAAACCTGCTGTTCTACGAATATTTTCATGGCGACAATGGCCGTGGAGTGGGCGCTTCGCACCAGACCGGCTGGACCGGCCTGGTGGCGAAGTTGATCGACAGGAGCGGATGGTAGGAAGATGGAAAGCGGGTGTGCGGCGCCGTCCGGCTACCCGACGACAGGCTGCCCGCAAGCGAATTGCACCACCCGCCGCCGCATGATATCGTGCAAGGGAAGTTATTCCCGCGTCTGTCCAGTTTCTGAACCCACGATGCACACGAACCTGCTCATTCTCTGCTGGGCGCTGATCTGCTCTGCTCACGCGCTCGCTCAGGGCCAGCTCAGCCCCTCCCCGTCCATCGCGCTCGGGCAACCCGAAGGTATTCGGGCCACCGACCTGACCAAGACGAATTTCCCCAATCTTGTCGAGGGCAAGGAACTCAATTCGCCTCAAAGCGCGGTGCTCGACAAACTCACCGGCGCCGTCTATGTCTCCGACACCGGCAATAGCAGGGTCCTCGGCTGGCGGAACTATCAGAGCCTCGTTAACGGGCAGCCGGCCGACATCGTAATCGGCCAGAAAGACTTCTACACCACCTTTCCCAAGGGACCCGGTTCGGATCTCACCACGGGCTTTCGCGCTCCTACGGCGGTCGCGGTGGACGGCTCCGGCAACCTCTACGTCGTTGACTCCGGCAACAACCGCATCCTCCGCTACCCGGACCCGTTTGCCCAGCCGGAGGAACTGAAGCTGCCCAACCTGGTAATCGGCCAGCCCTCCACCATCTCGAACGCTCCAAACAATGGCGGTATCTCGGCGCGCAGCATTCGCACCGTGGACAACGGAAACAATCCTTTCCGCACCGGACTCGCATTCGATGGGGACGGGAATCTTTGGTTCACCGATTCCGGCAACAGCCGTGTGCTCCGCTATCCGGCCGCCTCTCTCGGCGCTGGGGCTTCTGATGGTCCCAACGCCGACCGAGTCATCGGACAGCCGGACTTCGAATCGGCCGCCAGCCTGGCGCTGCAGAGCAACAAACGGCTCGTCAAGACCGGAATGCGGAACCCTTCTTCCCTGGCCCTGGACGGGGCCGGCCGGCTGTTTGTGGCCGACAACCTGAACCGGGTCCTGGTCTACGACGGCGAGCTCTTCTCGGGCCAGCCGGCCAGCCGGATCATGGGCGTTGTGGTGGTGGAGCAAGGCCAGACGCCGCCGCTGCCGATCAACGAACGCTCGCTCGGGGTTGTGTCCGGCAACAACTGGGCTCCTCCAGAGGGCGTCTTCACCATCGGAAACATCCCGTTCGCCGTGGACACGCCGGCCAACCGGATTCTGCGTTACGCCCCTTACGACGAGTGGCCGGCCGAGATCCCGGAACGCCCGTCTCCCGCGGCTGAAGCGGTGATCGGCCAAGAGTTCCTCCAGTCGGATAGTCTGAATCCGAACCGGGGGCAGGCCGAGCCGTCATCCAGCTCATTCTTCAATCCGATCTCCGGTTCCGTCGGCCCCGGAAACAGAGTCATCATTGCGGATTCAGGGAACAACCGCGCGCTAATCTTCCCGGACTTCTCACACGGGCCAGTCTTCTCCACCGAACCGCCTTACGCCGCCGAACTCGTGCTCGGGCAACCTGGCTTTGAAAACAGGACTGTAAACCGGATCGAAGGCCGCGAGTTCTTCTTCAGCACTCCAGGGGGAACCATCTCCGCCGCGGACGTCTTCATCGACTGGAACTCCGACCCGCCCCGCATGTACGTCGCCGATACCAACAACAACCGTGTACTGGGGTTCAAGGACGCGCGGGCAGTGCGCAACGGAACCTTCGCCGACATCGTGATCGGCCAGCCAGGCATGTTCCGGTCCGTGATCAACTATCCAAGCAACGACGTTCTGAAGCCAACGGCGACCGGCCTCTTCTTCCCCACCGGCGTCGCCGTGGATTCGAACGGAGACCTATTCGTTGCCGATTGGGGTAACGGGCGTGTCCTGCGATTCCCGAAGCCCTTCGACCAGCCTCAAGGCCAGCTTCACGAAGCAAACCTCGTTATTGGGCAGCTCGATTTCACCTCCCGGCAGACCGATGCCACCTCGCGCACGATGAACGCTCCCTGGGGCCTCAACTTCACTCTGGAGGGGGCGCTTCTCGTCAGCGACAGCTCGCATAACCGCGTGCTGGAGTTTCGCACTCCGTTCGAGAACGGGATGGCCGCCGTCAAGGTGTTCGGGCAGCCGGACTTCCTCAGCACCAACACCGGAAATAGTCTGAACCGGATGCGGACCCCCCGCGGCATTTCCACCGATACCAGCGCCCGCCTGTATGTGGTGGACTTTGGTAACGATCGCGTTCTTGTGTGGGGCGATATCCGCCAGGCTCCGTCTGCCGATTCCCAAGCCGCCATTCCAATTACCGGCTTGCGCGATCCTCAGGACGTCTACGTCAGCCCGGAGACAGGCAAGGCCTGGGTGGCCGAGACCGGCGCTTCCCGGGCGCTGCGCTTCCCGGAATTCACCACAATGCAGATCGAGGGAGTCGCTTTCGAACTTGCCGTCTCCGCCCCGGCGCCACTCGCCGTGGCGCAAGATCCGTTCGGGAACCTCTTCGTCGCCGATGCTTTCAACCGGATCGCCGCGTATTTCCAGGGGTTGGCATTTACCAATGCGGCTAACTTCTTGAGTCGCGCCGCGCCGGGAATGATCACCTCGCTCTGGTTCCCGGAAAACTCCTCGATTCAGTTCACCGCCGCTGGCATCGTGCCGCTTCCCACCGAACTCTCCGACGTCTCCGTATCCGTGGACGGAAAACTCGCGCCCCTGTATTTCGTTTCGCCCGGCCAAGTGAACTTCCTGATGCCCAACGACGCGCCGGCAAGCGGCACGGTCACCGTTACCATCTTCCGTCCCTCCACCCAGCAGATCATCGCCAGCAGTCCGGTGCAGATGGATGTGGCGTCTCCGGGGCTCTTCACCCGGCCGCCGACCGGAACCGGGCAAGTCGCGGCCCTGAATCAGGACAACTCGATCAATTCCGACACGAATCCGGCCAGAATCAGGGAAGTGATTCAGATCTTCGCCACCGGCGCGGGCTTCATCCCGGGCGCGCCTCCGGATGGCCATGTCGCCACCGGACTCATCCGGACGCCGGAAACACCTCAGGTGTTCATCGGCGCGCGCCAGGCCGAGGTGCAGTTCTCGGGTCTTGCGCCCAGCCTCGTCGGCGTCTGGCAGATCAACGCGTTCATCCCCGAGCAGACGGCCGCGGGCAACGCCTTCGTGGTTGTCATCATGAACTCACGGCCCAGCGGCGACCCGAACAACCCGGGCAGCATCGTCACCACCATCGCCGTCAGAAGGTAGATAGCCGGGGCCGGCCTGCGCGTCCCGGCCCCTCACCGCACCGTGATTGGAACCTCCGGAGACTCCACCCCTGAGATCGCCAGCTTCAGCGGTTGCGTGCCCGCTGCCAATCCTCCCGGCAGCAGCACGTTCACCTGATATAAGCCGACGAACCCCGGCGCCAGTCCGCTGAACAGTACCTCGGCGTTCACCCCGCCGATCGTTACATCCGGGCTGGCCACTGTGATCTCCAACCCATTCGGACCGGGCCGAACCGGCCCTAGCCCGGTGCAGAAGATCTCCAGCGCCTCTTCCGCGGCCGCCGGCTGCTGGGATGTCAGCTTTCCCGTTCCGGCCACTAGCACCGCTCCCTCGCCTGTCCCGGGCATGGTGAACACCCCGGGCGCCACGCTGCGGACCGTCACCGGAATGGCTCCCGTCATTCCCAGCGGCGTCGATACCACCAGCCCCGCCTCGCCCGCCGGAATATCGAGCGGGACCACGAAATTGATCTGCCGGTCGCTGATAAACAGCAGCGGAAGCGCCCGGCCGTTTAGCAGTATCTGAACGCCGGCAATCGCCGTGGGCAGCGGGAAGCCTGCCACTTGGTTCTCTCCCGCCGACAGGTTCGCTCCGAAGATGGAAGCCAGCGACCCCGGCGCGAGGAGCGGCGCGAAGCTCGCCGCGTTCACGACTCCATCGGTGGAGGTGGCCGGCGCGCCGGTAGTGAAGATGCTCAGCTCAGGAAATCCGGCCGCGTCCGCAACCGAGATTCGCAGTTCATTGGTTCCGCTTCCGTCCGGCGTCCATTGGAAACCGGCCAGGCCATCGGAGTTGGTGAGAAGCTCGGTTGGCTGCACCGACCCATCGCCTGAGGCCGTCGCCCGCAACCGTACGGCCGGGTAGGGCAGATTGTTAATGTCAGTCGCCCGGACTACAACAGGCTCGGGCAGCGGCTGCCCGGGCGTCGCCGCTTGCTTGTTCCCCGCCAGCGCCTCGAGGCGCAGCAGGCCGGAAAGAGCATCCGCCACTTGAACGCGCGCCTCGGCCGTCTCATAGCCTCCGCCGGAGACGTCCGCGGTGATAACGTCGACGCCCGCGCGCGCGCCGGTCACGTTGAACACAGCCGCGGTGGCGCCCGCCGGAATGCGCACCGAGGAGGGGATCCCGGCCGCGCCGCTCTCGGATCCGAGAAGAACATCGAGGTCCTCTTGTGCAGGCTCCTCGATCGCCACCGTCGCCCCAACGGTGGAGCCGGCCAGCAGTCCCGTGGCCGGAAAAAGCGACAGCCCAAGACCGCGACGAATGCGCGTGTCGGCCACTGCGCGGCCATCCGACGCCTGGCTGTAGAACTGCTCGAACTCACGGCGATAGCGGTCCACCTTCTCGACATCGGCGGGCGAAGGCGGCGTGCCCTCCGCGTGGACGAGCACAAAGGCAAAACGGAACGTGCGCTGCGAAACAGTGTGATCCGGACTCCGCCGGCCCTCCGCCGCAATCAGCGCGTCGATTTGGATGTCGCGCCTCTGCCCGTTGAAGTTCACGTTCTTCTGCGGCATTTGGCTGACATTGAAAATGCTCGGATTCTCCACCACGAACGTGTCCGGGACGTCCCATGGAGCGCGAAGGCCCATCAGATATTGGTCCAGCGGCGAATATCCTTCCACCGTCGCCACGGTTACGAACCGGCGCGTCGCTTGCGCGTCCACGGGGCATGCGTCCGGAGTGACCTCGCGGTCACAGATGCGGTTTCCTTCGAGCAGCGACGCCTCCGAGTTGAAGACAAAGCTCCAGTGCGCTCCGTCCCGGCCCAGCATCGGCCGGGCGTCCGGGTCGCCTGGATTTCGGACGCTGGCAAAAGCGAGAAACAGGTGACCGGCCTCGTGGCCGAGCACCGTCAGCGGCGTATCGCCCGCCGCGAAACGCCGCGCGACAACGGCGTTGGGATTCTCCGGATACTGGTTCAGTGGTCCCAGATTGAGAATCGCCTGCAGCCGGCTCTTCGAACCCACGAATTCGCCGAAATCCACCAGCGGATCGCCGATCCCCTCACGGCGGTTCCGGATCGTGATCTCGAACGCCACCGTGCCCACGTCAGCTTCTATGCCAAGGTTGTTGTAGAAGACAAGATAGTCGTAGGCGTCATCGCGCTCCTTGAAGAACTTCTGCGACGCCAGTATCACGTCCACTTCTTCGAGAAATGTGAAGCGCTCGGCCACCGTCCCGCTGAACTCATCCGGCGAGCCGTCCACAAACGAGACTACGCGCGTCGAGCCTTCCCCGCCTCCCGGCGAGATTCCCACCACCGCGCTCACGGTGGTGATCGTTTCATACGCGAAACTGATCCGCCCGTCCGCCTGTATCGTCACCTGAAACGTCTGCCGCGGGCCGCTGCCAAACGTGCTGAACTCCGGAACGTCAACCCAGGAAACCACTAGCCGGTTCGACTCGACCAGCACCCGGACACCGTCGGGCGACCGCGTCGGGTCCAGGTCCCGGAACAGCGGCGCCACGCGCGGCAAACCGCTGGTGAGACGGTCAAGGCTGCGCGGGCCAATGTCCGTATCGCCGGCCCCCATCGTGATATTGCCGTCGGAGTTGACGTGCACGGAGGAGTGCTCCCGCCCGTAGAAGGGAAAAGAAAAGGGAAGAGCTATCTCCCGGGTATCGTCGTCACCGAAGCCTTCGATGAGCGTGCCGGCCAGGGCCGCGTTGGCATCATACCCGCCGCCACTGACGCTGAACCGGTACGATTCCGCGGCGCTGGAGGCTGGCGCGAAAGAAACCGTCTGGTTATCCAGGTCAAAATCGTTGCGGCGGGAGACAACGCCGTCGCCATCTTCCATCAGAATGAGATCCCCCGCAACCGAAGTCGCAGGCCGCCGCTGATCGCTGGCCCCCGCGGAGAGCGGACCGACACCGCCCCCCCGGCCGGCGCGTTTCTGCTGCGCCTTGCGGTGCAACTGCACCTCGGCCTGCAACCGGTCGCGATGGGCGCCGCAGGTGCGGGCCACCTCGGCGGCCGAAAGGCTGTTCGCGATAATTGCCGCGGCGGCAAGAAATACAACTTGCCTTCGTATCAGTTTTTGGAAGTTGGCGAAGCTCATGAGGAAACGGGTACTGCTACCATTTTAGGACAGAGACCTCATCAGTGGACGGTGCTCCGCGCCTTTTCGGGTACCGGCGGAGCCTGCCCGGTCTCGATACCGAGGAGGAAGTTACAAAAAATGCCATTCTGCACAAGCTGTGGGACTGAGTACGCCGACGACGCGAGATTCTGTGCCGGGTGTGGGGCCTCGATCGCCTCTGGCGGAGCGTCCGCAGTGGTCGTCACGGCCCCGCCAGAGCCCGTTGAATACACTATCCAGGGTGACAATCTTCAGGTGGCGCGCATTCGTCTCAAACCGGGTCAGGAGGTCTACGCCGAGGCTGGCAAGATGGTCTACAAATCGGCTTCGGTCCAATGGGACACCCGCATGACAGGAGAAACCCTTGGCGACAAAATTTGGGGCGCCGTGAAGCGGAAACTCAGCGGAGAATCCCTCTTCATGACCTACTTCCGAACCTCCAGCAGCGGCGAGGTCGGTTTCGCGGGTGACTACCCAGGCTGCATCCAGGCCCGCGATCTCGCCCCCGGCGAAAGCATCCTCGTGCAACGCGACAGCTTCATCTGCGCTCAGACGACGGTCAACCTCAGCATCGCTCTGGTCAAGAAGCTCGGCGCCGGCTTCTTCGGCGGCGAAGGCTTCATCCTGCAGAAACTCACCGGCCCCGGGCTCATCTTCATTCACGGCGGCGGCGACTTCATCGAATTTGATCTCAAGGCCGGCGAAGTCATCCAGGTCGACACCGGTTGCATCGTCGGCTTTGACAGCACCGTGCAATATGACATTCAACTCGCCGGCGGCATCAAAACGGCGATCTTCGGCGGAGAAGGACTCTTTCTCGCCACCATGACCGGGCCGGGAAAAGTACTCATCCAGAGCATGACCCTCGAGAAACTCCGCCGCGGTCTGGCCCCAGGCAAGACCGGCGGCGACGAACGCGGGCCCCTCGAATCCCTTTCCGGCCTTTTCCGCAGCGAAGTCTAGGCGATGGCGCGAACCCTGGCGTCCCCAGCCGCGTTCGCGCTTCCCTCGCTCTATGAACCGCTCCTACTCCTGCGCTTGGCGGGTTTGCCGCCCTCCTGTCCCGGTGAACTCGGTGCAAATCCTTAGTTCTTCCCTGGCTTCTACTTAGTAGTCCTGGAACCATCTCTTCTAGTATCAGACCCTAAACCGGACCAACATATCCGCCGATTCAACTAAGTGAGAGTCAATGTCCGACGTACCACAATCCGGTTCAGACCAGGCCCCGGAACCGCAATCCGGTGACCGCTCCAGCAGCGTCGAGCATGCCGGCGCCCGGTTCCTCGCCAGCCTGAATCACGATGTCCGGACCCCCCTCAGCGGGATTGTCGGTATGACGGATCTGCTCGAGGAAACGGAACTAAACGAGGAGCAGCAAGAGTACGTATCCACGACTCGGTTGTGCGCGGACCAACTTCTCGAGCTTCTCAATTCCGCCCTGGAATACGCCTCGCTTGCTTCCGGCGCGGTGAAGATCCAGCCGGCGGAGCTACACCTGCCGCAGTTGCTCCAAGCCGTCATCGAGGAGTTTGCTCCGAAGGCTGAAGCCAAGGGCTTGAAGATCCGCGGTTCGTTCCCAAACCTTCCCGGTACCGTCATCTGTGACGAATTGCGGCTCCGCCAGGCTGTCAAGCCGCTGGTCGCCAACGCGGTGAAATTCACTCACGATGGAGAAGTCGAAATCTCGGCCGCGATCCAGGGCGATCCTGCTGCAGCTTCGGCACTTCTTGCCATCACGGTCCGCGACACCGGCATCGGCATTCCGAAGGACAAATTGGAGGCGATCTTCGAGTCGTTCCGGCAGCTCGAAAGCGGACTCTCGCGCAGCTATGCCGGGATGGGCCTGGGTCTCGCCGTGGGTCGCAAACTTGCGGAAATGATGGGCGGCGGAATCTCGGTCGAGAGCGAACCCGGCCAGGGCAGTGTTTTCCGGCTCGACGTCCCGGTTTCGCTGCCGGCCCCGCCCGAGGCCGATCCTATCGAGGATGCCGCCGGCGTTGCGTCCGGCGAGGACAACCGTCCCTTCGTGCTCCTTGTCGACGATAATGACGTAGCCCGCCGCGTTGTAAAGCATATTCTCAATCGGGCCAACTATCGGATTGATTGCGCCGAGGACGGGGAGAGCGGTATCGCCGCCGCCCGCGAACACTGCTACGATCTAATCTTGATGGACCTGCAGATGCCCGGGGTCGACGGCATGGAGGCGACCGAGAGAATCCGCCGGATGAACGGCTACCGTACTACACCCATCCTTGCCCTCACGGCCAACTACTCCGAGGAGTTCGTCCGCGAGTGCAATGAGGTCGGCTTTGACGGTTTCCTCTCCAAACCGATCCAGCGGGACAAGCTCGTGGAAGAGCTTGACCGCCGCCTCCGCTAGCCGGTCCTCGCCCGAAAAGGCCTATTCTTTCAGCGAATCGCAACACCCTGTGGAGTACAATTAAATAGAGTTCCCCCGAATATGTTGGATGCGATCCTCGCCAAGATTTTTGGCACGAAAAACGAGCGCGAACTAAAGGTCATGCAGCCCACGGTGGCTGCGATCAACGGCCTCGAACCGCAAATCGAAAAACTCTCCGACGCCGAGCTCGCCGCCAAGACCAACGAATTCAAGGAAAAACTCAGCCAGGGCGCAACTCTTGACGACCTTCTGGTGGAAGCGTTTGCCGTCGCCCGCGAGGCCGGCCGGCGCAAGCTTGGAATGCGCCACTATGACGTCCAGCTCATCGGCGGCATCGTCCTCCACCAAGGCAAAATCGCCGAAATGAAGACCGGTGAAGGAAAAACGCTCGTCGCAACTCTTCCCGTGTACCTCAACGCCCTCGGCGGGAAGGGTGTGCACGTCATCACCGTTAACGACTACCTGGCCAAACGCGACGCGGAATGGATGGGCCGCCTTTACAGGGCGCTTGGCATGAATGTCGGCGTGATCGTTCACGACCTCTCCGACGCCGAGCGCCGCGCCGCCTACGGCAGCGATATCACCTACGGTACCAACAACGAATTCGGCTTCGACTATCTGCGCGACAACATGAAGTTCCGTATCGAGGACTGTGTGCAGAGAGAGTACAACTTCGCCATCGTCGACGAAGTCGACTCCATCCTCATCGACGAAGCCAGAACGCCGCTCATCATCTCGGGCCCGAGCGAGGAGTCTACCGACAAGTACTACCGCATCAACGGCATCATCCCGAAGCTCGAGCGCGGCGAGGAGATCGACGGCAAGGAACCCGGCGAAAAGTTCTACACCGGCGATTACACCGTCGACGAGAAACACCGCAGCGTCGCTCTCACCGAGGAAGGCGCTCTGAAGGTGGAGAAGCTGCTCAACCGCCCCGGACTCTTCGAGGGTGGTGACATCGAGTCCTTCACCATTCGCCACCACGTCGAGCAGGCGCTTAAGGCCCACGTGCTCTTTCATCGCGACAAGGACTACCTTGTTAACGACGGGCAGGTCATCATCGTCGACGAATTCACCGGCCGCCTCATGCCGGGCCGCCGTTGGAGCGACGGCCTCCACCAGGCCGTCGAAGCCAAGGAAGGCGTGAAGATCGAGCGCGAAAATCAAACGCTCGCCACCGTCACCTTCCAGAATTTCTTCCGCATGTACGACAAGCTCGCCGGCATGACCGGTACGGCCATGACCGAGGCCGCCGAGTTTGGAAAAACCTACAAACTCGACGTCGTCGAGATCCCAACCAACCGCGACCTCATTCGCGTGGAACACTCCGACGTCGTCTATCGCACTCAGGAAGAGAAGTGGCGCAACGGGGCCAAGGAAATCGCCGAGTACAACAAACAGGGCCGCCCGGTGCTAGTTGGTACGGTCTCCGTAGAGAAGTCCGAGACGCTATCGAAGATACTCAAACGCATGGGCGTGAAGCATGAGGTGCTAAACGCCAAGAATCATGCCCGAGAGGCGCACATCGTCGCCCAGGCCGGGCGCAAGGGCGCGGTCACGGTCTCCACCAACATGGCCGGCCGCGGTACCGACATTCTCCTGGGCGGCAATCCGGAATACCTCGCCGAAGAGAAGCTGCGGAAGGCCGGAAAAACCCGCGCCGACATCAGCGAAGAGGAATGGAAAGAGATCTTCGAGCCGATCAAGGAAGAAATCGCCCGCGAGCACGAGGAAGTGGTCCGGCTCGGCGGTCTGCATATTGTCGGTACCGAACGCCACGAGTCCCGCCGCATCGACAACCAGCTTCGCGGGCGCGCCGGCCGCCAGGGAGACCCCGGCAGCTCCCGCTTCTACCTCTCGCTCCAGGACGACCTCCTGCGCATCTTCGGCGGTGATCGCATTCAGGGCCTGATGCTCCGCCTCGGTATGGAAGAAGACGTGCCCATCGAGTCCGGTCTCATAACCCGGCGCATCGCCAAGGCCCAGGAGGCCGTCGAGGCGCAGAACTTCGCCGCCCGCAAACACCTGCTCGAATACGACGACGTGATGAACAAGCAGCGCGGCTATGTCTACTCCATGCGCCGCGCCCTACTAGCCGGAAAGGACATGCGCGAGCGCGTCATGGAGATGGTCAACAACATCACCGACTCGCTGCTTGACACCTACTGCGCCGAAAACCGAAAGCCTCACGAATGGGATTTCTCGGCCATGCAAACCGATGTCTTGAGCCAGTTCGGCGTCAAGATCGTGCCTGAGGAACTCGAAAATCTGACCCGGCCCGAGATCCGCGAGGCCCTGTTTGCCAAGCTCGAAAAGAAATACGCCGAAAAGGAAAAGCAGATCCCGCCCGATATCCTCCGCGAGACCGAGCGGCTCGTCATGCTCACCGTCATCGACAACCAGTGGAAAGACAACCTCCTGTCGATGGACCACCTCAAGGAAGGCATCGGCCTGCGCGGCTACGGACAGAAGGATCCGCTCATCGAGTACAAAAAGGAGTCCTTCAAGCTGTTCAACGAAATGCTGGACCGGATCGAGGACGAAACCATCCGTATCCTCTATTTCCTCCAGCCCGCCGAACCGGCAGCTCCGGTGATTCGCCGGCCCCCGCAGCCGCGGCCCGATGAGAACGAAGGGGAACTCGTCGGCGTCGCCGCGCGTCAACAAAACCAGGCGGCCGGAAATTCGATTACCGAGTTCACCCGCACCATCCAGCGAAAGAAACAGCGCGAGCTCGAGCAGGCGCAGCTCGTTGGGGGAGAAAAGGCCGACTCCGCACAGCAGCAGGTGATAAAAGGTAAAAAGGTCGGACGAAACGAGCCGTGCCCCTGCGGAAGCGGAAAAAAATTCAAAAAATGTTGCGGAAGATAGTCTTTTTCACCGCCCTCGTCCTCGGCGCCAGCGCTAGTGCTTGGTCCGCGATCTGGCCCGAGGAGTTCTTTGGATACACGAGGGTAGCCGTTGAGCCGGCTTCACCCGGTGACGAGCCCGTCTGGGAAGAATACGGTTTCGAAGCGGGCGAGAACGCACGCTATGCCCTTGATGGCAAGGAGTTTAGAGGAACGGCCTTCCGCTTTGCCGATGCGACCAGCGCCAGGGCCGTTTACCTGTGGAAAAAACCAAGCGACGCTCAACCCGCCGACTTGACCGGGCTGTCGGTTCAATGGAACGACGGCGCCTATTTCGCCCACGGCAACTATGTCTTTCGTTTTGAAGGCTTTAAGCCAAGCGTTGAGCAGGTTGTCGGCCAGCTTCTCATTGTCCCCCTGCTCGAACAATCGCCTCTCCCGTCGTGGACGGAGTATGTCCCGGAAGAACATCGTATCGAGGATTCACGCCGCTTCATTACCGGCCCGGAAGGTCTCGAACAGTTCGAGCCGCGGGTACCCCCGTCCGTCGTCGGATTTCACTATGGCCCGGAAGCCGAAATCGCCACATACTCGACTCCGGCCGGGCCCCTTAAACTCACCGTCTTTAACTACCCAACTCCTCACATCGCTCGGGAGCGTCTGGCCGAGTTCCGCATGCTCGACGGGGCCATCGTCAAGCGGGCCGGTCCCATGCTCGCCGTCGTCTTCGATCCGCCGGACCCCGACGCAGCCCAAAAACTCCTCGCCCGCGTGAACTACCGGGCCAATATTACTTGGGACGAGTACAGCTTCAAGCGCGAACCGACCCTCCCCGAAGTCATCCTCACCGCTTTTCTGTTCATCGGCGGGCTCTTTCTGATGGCTCTCATTTTTGGAGCCCTCTTCGGCGGGCTGAAGTTCCGTCGCAGACATGAGGGCGCGGTCCAGGAAGACCCGATGATCATGCTCCATCTCGACGACAGATAACCCATGATCTTTCTCTGTCTTAGCGCGAAACCCGGTTGCTGCCGGCCACTACCTGGCGGCTTTTCCACCGGCTGTTGAAAAAACAGAAGACGTCTAAACTGTTTTAGTTCTGCGGCTTACGGGAACGATCTTTTGCCGCGTTTTCCTCTTGACTTCCGTGCTGACTGGCCCTAAACTCCAAGACACATACAGGTTTTGGCGGTTGCAACATGCCGTCGAATCTGATTCTCCCAATGAACATCAGCCCTGGTAAAACAGGGTAGAAGTCGAAATGCCCACCCTTCGCGGTGGGCATTTCGTTTTTCCGTGGTTGCAGCAGCCGATTCCAGCCCCCTGGCGGGATTTCGCCGAGTGGCCAGGTGTCCTGGACCCATCTCGCGGCCTCAAGGCCCCTGATCTTCTGCCAAGCTGGCCGGCTCTGCACCCGGTCCGCCTCATAGCGTCGCCGCCTGTGGTCTCTCCTATTTGTTTTCCACAGGGTTTTCCACAAGCGCGTTTCCGTCTTTCCTGTGCTAATCTTATAGCTTCTATGGCTGACCGGAAACTGCAGGTGATACCCCTTGGCGGACTGGGCGAATTTGGCATGAACTGCCTCGCTCTCCGATACGGGGACGACATCCTCGTCATCGACGCCGGCATGATGTTTCCCGAGGCGGACCTTCTCGGCGTTGACATCGTTACCCCGGACTTCGCCTTTCTCGAGCGGAACCGTGAGCACGTCCGCGGTCTCGTGCTCACCCACGGGCACGAAGACCACATCGGGGCCACCCCGTTCCTGCTCTCCAAGATCAACGTTCCGGTCTACGCCACTGAGTTCACCCTCGCACTGGTCGAACGCCGCCTGGGAGAACACGACCTCGACGAGACACCCAGACTCAACCCGGTGGAGGCAGGCGAGAAGATCGATATCGGCCCCTTCCAGGTCCACTTCAT
This sequence comes from uncultured Solibacteraceae bacterium, assembly GCA_964468205.1. Lineage (GTDB taxonomy): Bacteria > Acidobacteriota > Terriglobia > Bryobacterales > Bryobacteraceae > CAWELS01. Next base: position 37,748 of record CAYXVG010000036.1, read on the forward strand.
CCACGTTACCCACTCGATCGCCAGCGCCACCGCCTTAGCCATCACCACACCTGCCGGAGTCGTCATCCACACGGGTGATTTTAAGATCGATCCCACCCCCACCGACAATCGCCTCTGCGACCTCCATACCCTCGCCGAATACGGCAAGCGTGGCGTACTGCTGCTGCTTTCGGATTCCACCAACGTCGACCGCCCGGGCCACACCGAAAGCGAACGCGCTGTCCGGCCTCGCTTCGAGGACATCTTCAGCCGAGCCGAAGGTAAACTCGTCGTCTCCTGCTTCAGCTCCTCCATCCATCGCATACAGCAGATCATGGATCTGGCCCAGGAGTTCGGGCGCAAAGTGGCGCTCGTCGGCCGGAGTGTTCTTCAGGTCACCGAGATCGCACATAGTCAGGGATTGCTTGAGGTTCGCGATGGTATTCTTCTCAAACTACAAGACATCTCATCCGTATCTCCTGATCGTGTTGTGGTCATCGCCTCGGGTACCCAGGGCGAGCCCATGTCGGCGTTGGCGCGGATCTCGGTGGACAACCACAAGCACGTTAAGCTCGAAAAGGGCGACACCGTTGTGCTCAGCGCCCGGATGATCCCCGGTAACGAGAATTCCATCTACCGGATGATCAACCATATCTCTCGCCGCGGCGCCGATGTCGTCTACGGCTCGATGAATCCTCCGGTCCACGTCTCCGGCCATGCCTACTCCGGCGAGCTGAAACTCATGCTCAATCTCTTGAAACCACGTTACTTCGTGCCCATTCACGGGGAATACCGCCAGCTCGTCGCCCATGCCGGCATCGCCAGGCAGATGAGCCATGCCGGCCTGGAGAAGACCTTCATTCTTGAAACCGGCCAGACGCTCGAGATCGACAGCGCAGGCGCCCACTATGGGCAGGATGTCCCCGTGGGACGACTCTGCATCGATTCCGGCAGCGTTGACGAAATCGTCGAGGACATCGTCATCCGCGACCGCCGGCACCTCTCCGAGGATGGCTTCGTCATGCCGATCATCTCCATCGATCACCTCACTGGCAAGAGTGACGGCATGCCCGAGATAGTCAGCCGCGGATTCGTCTCCGAGGAAGGGTCGGATTTGCTCCAACGCGCCAGCCAAGTGGTGGCCAAAACGCTCGCCTCCTCGAGCGCCGAGGAACGCAGCGACGCCGGCGTCATCCAGGAGAAGATCCGCCGCGACTTGAAACGCTTCCTCAATAAACAGGTCTCCCGCCGCCCGCTCATTCTCCCGGTCATCCTGGAGGTCTAGCTTTGGGCATCCCCCCGGGCTATCTCGAGGACGCCTCCGGATTCCGGGGCGAAGCCGGCCGGCTGCTCGTCCCTTCCTGCGCCCAGGACGTGGCTGCCATCCTCCGCGAAGCCTCCGCCGCCCGCATCCCCGTTACCATCCGCGGCGCCGGCACCGGACTCACCGGCGGAGCCGTCCCCGAGAGCGGCTGGATCCTTTCCACCGGCAAACTCAACCGTCTCGAAATCAGCGGCGAAACCGCCGTGGCCGGGGCCGGAGTGCCGCTCCAGGAGATTCACCAAGCCGCCGCCACCCGCGGACTCTTCTTTCCGCCCGACCCCACCGAGTGGTCGGCCTCGATCGGGGGCGTCATCGCCACCAACGCCAGTGGATCCCGCAGCTTCCGCTACGGTTCCGCTCGCCGCTGGATTGAATCCCTCGAACTCGTCACCGCCGATGGGGAAATCCGCCGCTTCCGCCGTGGCGAGACCGTCGATTTCGACCTCCCCGCGCTTCCCCGTTCCGCCGCCCGAAAAAACACCGCCGGATTCGATCTGTCTCCCGGCATGGACTGGATCGATCTGTTCACCGGAAGCGAGGGAACCCTCGGCGTCGTAACCAAAGCCGGGCTGCGGCTGCTGCCACAACCGGCGTTCCTGGTCACCGGAGTCGTCTTTCTGCCCGGGGACGAAGCTGTCCTGGGCGCCGTTTCCGGATGGCGGAAAATCGAGGGGTTAAGGATGCTCGAGTATCTCGACTCCGGCGCTCTCGGCCTCCTGCGGCCGGCCCACTCTCAGATACCGCCAGGGGCTGGCGGCGCTCTCCTGTTCGAGCAGGAACTTCCCGCCGAGGACGAGGCCGCTATCGACGCCTGGCTCGGCCGCCTCGAGACCGCCGGCGCCGACCTCGAGGGTTCCTGGTTCGCCTCGAGCGCCGGCGACCGCGAGCATTTCCGCCGCTTCCGCCATGCCCTGCCGGAATGCGTCAACGAAATAGTCCGCAAAAACGGCTTCCTCAAGCTCGGCTCGGACTACGCCGTCCCCGAAACGCGCAACGCCGAAATGCTTCGTGCTTACCGCGAACTGCTCGAGGCGGAATTCCCGGGCAAGTACGTCATCTTCGGCCACATCGGCGACGCCCACGTCCACGTCAACATTCTTCCGGCCTCCGCCGAGGAATTTGACCGGGGCGGGGAACTTATGCTCCACTTCGCCCGCGAAGCCGTCCGCCTTGGCGGCACGGTCAGCGCCGAGCACGGCCTTGGGAAACGCAAGGCGAAACTCCTCGAATTGCAATTTTCAAAGGAACAGATCGAACAGATGCGCGTCGTGAAGCGCCGTCTCGACCCCTACTGGATTCTCGGCCGCGGCAACCTCTTCTCTCCGTAACCGCAGCGGAAGCTTCCGATTTCTAGTCCGGCTTGAACTGCAGATCGATCTGCTCGCCGTCCCGGCCGACGTAGTGCAGCCAGATTTGCTTCGTTTTGTGCTTCCCCTCGAGCGGGTAGTAAAGCAACCCCGACGCATCTTCGGTCAGCTTCTTCTCTTCGAGCACCCGCTCCCGAAGCGCGAGCAACTGCGGATTCTCCTTCTTTGACGCATCCTCCTCAACCTTCGATCCGGAGGCCTGCTCGACGCCCGCGGTATTGCCGACCCCACCCGGGCCGCCCGGCAGGCGCTGCGGCATGCTGCCACCCATCCCGCCCCATGTGGGGCCGCGCTGCTCTTGCGCCACATTGCCGCCGCCGTCCATCGTGTAGACGAGCTTGATCACCGTGCTCCCGGCGATTTGCCCTGGATCATACGGCGTTGATTTCTGTCCGTCCTTGTCCGACCGCAGCATGAAATCATCACGCCAAATCTCGTACGGATCATCGCCCTTCGGCGTCAACTTCACGGCCACCGCCACAATCCCCTGCTCAACCTCGACGCCAAGCAACTGCGACACCTCTTCGTAATCCTTATACAGCGTCGCTTCGATCACAAACCGTGAATTCTCGCCCCTCTTCGTTACCGGCCCCTTGGGCCCCCCAAAACAAAGGAAGGCAACCAGAACAGCCAGCCCCAGAACCCGTATCGCCATTATGAACCTCTACTTCTCCCATTCTACCCCCAAATTCGGTACCCCATGCATCGGCAAAATCGGGGACCGAGTGTTCCCCATTAAAGCCTGACGGCAATCGAATGATTCCTCGCTAACGCGCGCAGCGCCCTCCCGCCTTCGCGTTCGAGTAGGATCTTTCGTAACGGGGAGCCTGGCACGCCGGTCGCCCTGACAGCGGACCGCGGAGAAACGCGAGGTGCACAATGACATCGGATAAAGCTTGGAATACGGGCGACGCGCTCCTAGTCGTGGATGTTCAGCGAGACTTCTGTCCCGGTGGCGCGCTCGCCGTCGAAGAAGGTGATCGTGTCGTGCCCGTCCTGAACAAGTGGGTGCGCGAAGCCCAGGGGCGGAACGCGCCGACGTTCTTCTCGCGGGACTGGCACCCGCTCGGTCACCCCAGCTTCAAAGAGCGCGGCGGCTCGTGGCCTCCCCACTGCCTTCAGGACACGGACGGCGCCGCCTTTCATACCGATCTCGACGTTCCAGACGGCTCTGTCATCGTAACGAAGGGGGTGCGATTCGACAAAGACCAGTACTCGGTCTTTGACGAGACTGGCCTGGCCGAGGAACTCAAACGCAGAAGTATACGGCGCCTCTGGCTAGGTGGACTGGCGCAAGATGTCTGCGTCCGGTATTCGGCGCTTAGCGCGCGGGAGGCGGGATTCGAGGTGGCCTTGATCCGCAATGGAACCCGGCCCGTAAGCCCCGAAGGGGCCAAGGAAGCCCTCGATGAGATGGAGAAGGCTGGCGTGCAGTTCGTCTGAAGAGGAGGTGCGGCGGTCGCGCAGACGACGCTCAGGGAGGCTGTTACCGTGCGAGAGATCAGTGAAAACGCTCACCGGCTTACTGGTGACCCCGCGGAATACGAGCCGTTGCTGAATCGAATCGGCGACGCCCGCCTGGTGTTGTTAGGAGAAGCATCCCACGGAACCCACGAATTCTACCGGGCGCGAGACGAGATCACCAGGCGGCTTATCCGTGAAAAGGGGTTCCATGCCGTCGCCGTCGAGGCCGACTGGCCGGATGCTTCGCGCGTAAATACCTTCGTCCGCGGTCACGGCACTGACCAGAACGCGGATGAAGCCCTCGGTTCTTTCACGAGATTTCCTCGTTGGATGTGGCGCAATACAGATATGATCGAGTTCGTTTCGTGGCTCCAGAAGCACAATGCGAAGTCCGAGATTAAAGTTGGATTCTACGGGCTCGATCTGTACAGTCTCAACCGGTCAATTGGCGAGGTCCTGCGCTACCTCGGCAAAGTAGACCCGGACGGGGCTCGCAGGGCGAGGGATCGGTACGCCTGCTTCGATCATTACGGCGACGATCCTCAAGCTTACGGCCACGCTACCGGCCTCGGTTTGGCGGAATCCTGCGAAAACGAGGTGCTCGATCAACTCGTGGAACTCCAGCGCCGGGCCGGCGAACTCGCGATGCTGGACGGGCGCGTGGCCGAAGACGAATTCTTTTCGGCTACACAAAATGCCCGCCTCATCCGGAATGCCGAACAGTACTACCGCGCGATGTTCAGCAGCCGCCTTTCCACATGGAACCTCCGGGACACTCACATGGCGGAAACGCTCGAGCAATTGCTGGCCCATCTGGATTCGCGGATGGACAGAGTGAAAATCGTGGTCTGGGCGCACAACTCCCATTTAGGAGACGCCCGGGCCACCGCCATGGGCGCGCGCGGTGAACTCAACGTCGGACACCTCGTGAGGCAGAAGCATGGATCGGACGCAGTTCTCGTCGGTTTCACCACACACAGCGGATCAGTCCGCGCGGCCGGCGATTGGGAAAGCCCGGACAAGCTGATGGAGGTGAAGCCGGCGCTGCCGGGCAGTTTCGAAGCGCTGTTTCACGACGCCAACATACCGGATTTCCTTCTGGTTTTCGCGGAAAGTCCAGAGTTGGGCCAGAACCTTGCCAGGCCACGCCTCGAGCGCGCCATAGGAGTCGTGTACCGGCCGGAGACCGAGCGAGCCAGCCACTACTTTCAGGCGCGGCTTTCGCATCAATTCGACGCCGTGATTCATTACAACCAGTCCCGGGCGACTATCGGAATTGGCGGCGCGGAGGAGCGAGCGCCCGTTGTAGGAGAGCCGGAACCTCCGGAAACCTATCCGCACGGTGTTTGATCACAGCGGCCTCCCGTCCTCGCCAACGCAGGAGTGTTCCAATGAAACTCGTTTTCCCGGGGACCAGAGGCGAAATTGAAGCCCGGACCCGCCGGCATTGGCGGCACACTTCCCTTCTTGTCGAGTACTATCGACGGCGGACCATGCTCGATTGCGGCCAAGACTGGGCCGGTGAGGTAAGAGAACGTGAAGCCGCACGCGATCGTGATCACCCACGCCCACCCGGACCATGCCTGGGGACTTCAAGGCGGAGCGCCTTGTCCCGTCTACGCGACGAAACAGGCTTGGCGGGATATGGAAGACTATCCCATCGAAGAGCGCCTCACGGTCCCCTACCGGCGCCCGGTCAGCATCGAAGGGGTCCATTTCGAGGCCTTCCCAGTGGAGCATTCCACGCGCTGTCCGGCAGTCAACCATAGGATTACGGCCGGGTCGGCGTGGAACCGTTTCAGGTGTCACCTTTCCACCACTTGAAACGGGGCGGGACGCCGGCCATTGTATTCCATGGCAAGGCCGACTCGACCGTGCCGTACCGTACGGACTTCATCTTTTGCGAGAAGGCGAAGCGGCTTGAAAACCGCTGCGAACTGGTCGGGTATGAAGGGGCAAAGCATGGATTCTTCAACTTCGGCCGGGATGGCGGCGAGGCCTATTACGATACGGTAAGGCGGATGGATGAGTTTCTCGGGTCATTGGGCTGGCTGGAGGGGCCTGCAACCATTCGCAAATCTTGATTGGCGGATATGCCGCGGTAGGCGCACCATAATCGTTTCGCGGCCGTCGCCAAGCATAGCGGATTTTCGGACTTCGCGACACAGTGGGGCTGCGTCCCGAAACTGTCAATTGTCGCGCAACGATCATCGCAGACGGTTTACAGTTGCCGCATGACGCTGGATATCTGACCACGGATCCTCTTTCTGACCGAGCCGTCGCAGCAAGTTCGATATATTCCAGCCCTGAGGATCGAGGTCGCCGTTATCGAGCTCGCTCAGCTCCAGCGGCGTGGCCACCGGCGCCCCAGGCAAGGCGCGGATGGAATACGGGATCACCGCCGTCTGGCCGTAGGCGTTGCGCATCACGTCGAGATAGAGGCGCCCGCGGCGCTTGACCTTGCGGTTTTCGACGGTGAGTTCCTCTGGGTTTTCCCCAGCGAGCGACGCGGCGGTTTCGTGGGCCAGTTTTCGAACCTCATCGAACTTCGCATTCCCGCGCAGCGGTGCGACAACGTGCAGTCCCTTGGAGCCGGAGGTCATCACGAAAGGTGTCAAACCCAGTGACTGTATCCTCTCCACCACCCGGCGAGCCGCCCGGCGCACCGCGGCGAAGTCATCATCCGCCGGGTCAAGATCAACAATGACCCGGTCCGGGCGGGTCAGGCGGGAGGCGCGCGACAACCAGCCATGGAGCGTGATGGCCGCCTGGTTTGCCAGGTAAACCAGCGTCGCCTGGTTATTGCACAACACATGCTCCACGGCGTCGCCGCTGCCATCCGCGCGCGGCGTTCTGACGGTTTTGATCCAGTCCGGGAAATAGTCCGAACGCTGCTGCTGATGGAAGCCTTCCGCGTCAATTCCATCCGGAAAGCGGTGCAACGTGAGCGGTCGATCCCTGAGGTGCGGGATCATGACCTTCGCGACTCTCTCGTAGTACCGGATGACGTCGCCTTTAGTAATGCCGTCGCCAGGGAACAGTACCTTGCCGGTGTTCGATAGCTCAACACTGTAGCGCCCGAAACGCTTCTTACTCATCCTGGCCGGCTTCCTCGCGTAACACTTTGTCGAGTCATCTACTCGCCTCCGCGACCTCGTCAAGTGTGCGGCCGGATTTGACCGAAGCGGGTTCCGTATTTACCGGACGGCGCCGGGCGTCGGCGAATTCATCGTCCATCTTGATGATCAGCCATCGCGGCTTTTTGCCTTCTTCGATACGCTTCAGTGCGTAACCACCCTTTAGCTTCTTACCCTCCAGCCATACCTCGATGAACCCCTCTTCAAGCGCGTTCTCCATGCTTTGGCTGCGCGCGCCTTTGCGGGCGCGTAGATTGCGATAGCTGCCCGTGTCCCAGACCAGAACCGCCCCGGCGCCATATTCGTCTTCTGGAATCACGCCTTCGAAGTCGATGTAATCTTGTGGGTGGTCTTCGGTTTGGATGGCGAGGCGCTTGTCCCGGGGGTCGGTGGAGAGGCCCTTGGGCACGGCCCATGAAACGAGTACGCCGCCGAACGAAAGACGAAAATCGTAATGGAGCGTCGAGGCGTCGTGTTTCTGGATAACGAACCGCCTGGCCCCGCCGCGCCGCCTGGCCCCAGAGGGTTCCCGGGTCTTCCGGAAATCACGCTTCTGCTGGTAAGTCTTAAGCTTGTCCGTCATTTCCTTGGCGAGCGGGTCGAATGCGCGAACGGCTCCTCGAACGGAGACAATTGACCCGCCCCGGCGTTACCATACTCGCCGGCAGCACAATATCACTTCTCTCGGCCTCCGCCACACTCGAATCCGCACCACCTGCCGGATCTGTGTGCCAGAATTGATGCGGTGGCGCGTATCCTGAGCACCGGCGAGGCGAAGCGATTCTACGATCGCTTTGGGAGGCTGCAGGACGGGCAGGTTCTCTACGAGGGGCGGGCGCTCGAGACGCTTGAACGGAATGGCCGGTTCGAGCATGTGGCGCGGGTGATCGAATTCGGTTGTGGAACCGGGGCATTCGCCCGCCGGCTGCTGAGGCGGCGGCTCCCCTCAGAGGCGTGGTATCTCGGGCTCGACGTCAGCGAGACGATGGTGCGAATTGCGAGAGAACGCCTCAAACCGTGGGCAGAGCGCGCCGAGGTCCTGCAGACATCGGGTGAGGTGCGAATCCCAGCGGAGGACCATTCCGCCGACCGCATCGTGGTGAACTACGTTTTGGATCTCCTGAACGAAGACGACATCCGCGCCCTGATCGTTGAAGCGGGCCGAGCGCTCCAACCCGGCGGCTTGCTCTGCATTGCCAGCCTGACCCATGGCGCCACCGCTCCGGCCCGGGTAATCGCCCGCCTGTGGGCGTGCGTGCAAGCGATCAACCCCGCCTGGACGGGCGGTTGCAGGCCGATTCGTATTGAAGATTATCTGGAGCCGGCCTCCTGGCGCGTCGAGCGCCAGGAGGTGGTGACGCAGTGCGCCGTCAGTTCCGAGGTACTGGTTGCATCTCCCCGGTGAACCGCAAGCTTCAGCCCACCTCCGCATTGGCGCGGCGCAGCCAGGCCCGCATAAAGGCGATGCAGTAGGCGGTGCCGGCGCGGCGGATGCCTGTATCGCCCGCCAGTTCCGGTACGTGGTCGGGGACCATGCTCCCGTTGAAGTGTACCTTGCGCAGCGCCTTCATCACCTCGTACATGTCCATGTAACCGTCATCCGGAAACGTCTCGACGAACTCCGGTAGCGGCCCGGTCACGTTTCGGAAGTCGACGTCATGGATCTTGCCGCGGCCGCCAAAGTCTTTGATCATCTCGAAGACATCCTTGCCCATCTGGCCGCCGCCCTCGCTCCACGTCCCCACGCAGAAGCGAACACCCCAGGCCGGGCTCCCGGCGGCGATCTCCTCGGCCCGCCGGTAGCCGTCGTAGTGAACGAACAGCTTGCCCACGCCGTTCATCATCGCCAGCGGCGGATCGTCGGGGTGCAGCGCCATCTTCACGCCGGCCTCCTCGGCAACCGGCAGCGTGGCCTTGACGAAGTATGTGTAATTGTCCCAAATCTCTTCGGCGGGGTACTCGCGGTCAAATCGCCGCTTCTCCACCTTTGTCCGGAAGTCCTCGACGCTGAACTGACGGGCCCGGTAGCCGCGCCGCATCACATAACCAGTGGTGTAGGTGTTGGCCGGGTGGAAGTCATACGGCGCGACGGGAATGCCAAGCTCGCCCAAGCTGCGAAGAAAGGTGCGGTACTCCTCGATGTCTTCATCGCGCCCCGGTTGGCCAAGCTGGATCCGCAGCGAGCGGTAGGCGTGCTGCACCGCGCCGTAGATGCCGAGGCCGAACTCGGCGAAGCGCTTCTGCACGGCGCGCAACGCGTCGACTCCTGGATCCGCGGAACCGTACTCCAGCCGGACCCAGCGAAGTCCAATCTGCTTCAATAGCAGCAACTCTTCATCGCTAGCTTTCCACGAAGTGCGGTGGGCCATCTTGATGTTGGCCGGATCGTACTCATCGATGATCTCGCCAGCCGGCCGGGCCGAGGCGTCTTCCCGTATCGTGGAGCATCCGGCGCCGGCCAGCGTGAGGGCTCCTGCGGCAAGGGGCGCCCGCAAAACGGCGCGCCGTCCCACTCTGTTTTCATGATGCACGGTGGTGTTCTCCTTTCCCACTTGGCACTAACACAATATGACACCCGGGCCGGGTTCGGCATGGCTCTCCTGCCCGAGGAAAGCCGGAGGGCGAAGGTGCGCTCCCGCTTCACCAGTTCGTGATCGATCCGTCCGGCCGCCGGTAGAGGCTGCCGCGAGCCGGATTTCCCGTGACCTCGGCCACCATCGTTGCCCGCGACGGGTCGAACTCGACACCCAGCCCCGGCCGCTCGTTGGGCCACAGCTTCCCGTTTTTGAGGTCATAGTGCAGCGGAGCCCACGGGAACTCCTCGCTTCCGTCCCGCCGCATCTCCATCACCACGGGGCCGGGGAACCAACCGCAGACATGTACCAGCGCCGCCTCGGATACGGGACCCGTGTTGTGCGGAATCAACCCCACGTAGTGCGTCTCGCAAAGCGCGGCGAGTTTCACGTACTCGGTGATGCCGCCCGTATTGGGTAACGTGACTCGCGTGTAGTCGATCAGGCGTTGCTCGATCAGCTCGTTCGTATCCCAGCGGTCGCCGTACTGTTCGCCTACCGCCAGCGGCACTCTCACCTGCCCGCGCAGTTCGCGGTAAACCCCCGGGTTCTCGGAACGCACAGGGTCCTCCACAAACAGCGGATCCAACTCCTCGAGCAGCGCACTCATCCGGACAGCATCAGCCAAGTCAAGCCGCGTGTGATAGTCGATCGCCCAGTCCCCGCCGGGCCCGACTCCTTCGCGAATCTCCCGGCACTCCTCGAGCGTCTTGCGGACGGCTCTAGGAGCGTCGAACAGCCCGCCCGGACCGGGGCCGGAGACGCTGGTGCGGTAGGCTCGGAATCCTGCCTCGATGCAGGCTCGGGCGGTTTCGCGCAGGCTCCCTTGCGACGGAAAGTTCGTCGAATAGCACTCTACGTGGTCCCGGCTCAACCCGCCCAGAAGACTGTGCACCGGTACGCCTAGCGCCTGGCCCTTGATATCCCACAACGCCATGTCAATCGCGCCGAGCGCGTGCAGTCGCTCGCGGCCGGCCGGATAGAAGGCCCCGCGGTACATCAACTGCCAGAGGTGTTCGATGCGCGAGGGGTCCTGGCCCACTACAAACTGGGCGCAGGACTCGAAGGTGTCCTTTGTTCCGCCCTCTCCGATGCCGGTGATCCCCGCGTCGGTTTCCACGGTGACAATCCGAAAGCTTTGATTGAAGGAAAGCCGCATCCGAGGCGCCTCGTAAAGGCGAAGCCTGGTTATCTTCATGCGGTGCGGGCTGGCTGGCGGCGGCTCCGGAGCAGCCAATGCCGCGCTTCCGCCAAGAAGTCCGGTGGTGAGGATCTGCCTACGTTTCATTCTTCTGCCTCCAGGGGAAACAGCTCGTTTCCCGAATAGCGGTATCAAGCTATGATACGCCGCCGCGAGCTGGAGACCGCGGTTCCCCACACAGCGGTTCCGGCGGTTGATAGAATTCAAGCCAGAACGCCAAGAGAGAAGTCGCCACCATGAAAACGCTTGCCCCGCCGTTGATCGCTCTGCTTTTGCTTTCCTGCTCCGGCGCCGAAGAACCACCGCAATCCCGCGCGCCGGCCTTTGAGGAGATCCTCAAGATCGACGTTCATTCCCACATCTTCGAGGACATTCCCGAATTCGTGGACATGATGAAGCGCATTAACTTGCGAATCATAAACATCTGTACGCGAGGGAATAATCTCGAAAACCTCCGGCTCATGGAACAGCGCGCCGAGGAGATCAGCGCGAAATACCCCGGACAGTTCTACTTCGCCTCCACCTTCGATCTCACCCGGCGAAACGAACCGGATTACCACGAGCAGGTGACCCAGTGGCTCGACGCCTCCTACGAAGCCGGCGCCGTCATGACCAAGATTTGGAAAGAGGTCGGCATGGAGATGAAAACGCCGGACGGAGCCTACCTGATGCCCGACGACCCGCTGCTTGATCCCGTCCACGCCCACATCGCGAGCCGCGGCAAGCCTCTCCTCGCCCACCTTGCCGAGCCCGTGGCCGCGTGGCTTCCGCTCGATCCGGAAAACGTCCACTATGGCTACTACTCAAACAATCCCGAGTGGCACCTTTACGGCAAGGAGGGCTATCCCACCCACGCCGAAATCCTCGCCGCCCGCGACCGCATCATCGAGAAGCACCCGGATCTGATCTTCATCGGCGCCCACCTCGGCAGCATGTCCCACGACGTCGACGAGATTGCCAAGAGCCTCGACAAGTACCCGAATTTCTACGTCGAATGCTCCGCCCGCACCCGCGACCTCACCCGGCAGCCGGCCGAGAAGGTGCGCAACTTCTTCCTCAAGTATCAAGATCGGATCATGTACGGCGTCGACCTCGTACGGATTCCCGAGCGCGACGGCCCGACCCCGCCGGAAAAGCGCGCCGCCTACGCTGCAAGTATTGAAGACCGCTACCGTCTCGACTACGCCTACTACGCCGGATCAACGCCCGTCGAAATCGCCGGGAAGACGGTCGAGGCGCTGGCCCTGCCGCGCGAGGTCCTCGATAAGTTCTACCATCGCAACGCCCAGCGCATTATCCCGGGTCTCTGATTCTTTATGCGCCCTCAGTACTGCCACTCGGCCGGCAACTCCACCACCAGCGCGTGCGCCTGTAGTTCGCCCCGGCCTTCATGAACCAGGATGACGCTCTTTCCGGTTTCCCGCCAAGCCAGTCCCTCCCAGTTGGCATGGCCGATCTCCGGCGGCGCCACCGACGCTATGTCCAGCGGATCACCAACGGGTTTGCCGGTCATATCAAACCGCTGGATGACGTGGTGCAGGAATTCAGGCGGCGCCACGGCACTTTGCGATCCGAGCAGGACCAGGAAGCCCCACTCGTCCTCGCGCTGATCCGGCCAGCGGTACCAGGCCAAGTCCGGAGCGCGGAACCGCTGTGCCGCGGGAACGGCGCCCGTGGGCAGCGGAACGTCCAGTATCACCCGGTGAAGTCCGTCCCGCCAGCGTACCCGGCCAGGGTTCGAGCCGGCCGGGATGTCGTGGACAAAGATAATCGGCGCGAACGGTTCCAGCCCGGCGCGGACCTCGAGATCGGGATGGAGCGAGCCTCGGTCAGGATAGCCGCCCTCCCAGATAACGGCGACGCGTGACGTGGCATTGGGCAGGGGACGCACGGCGATTCCCTCGAGGCCCCGGCGCGCGACCTCCGCGAGAGGATAGTCGTACTCGACGATCGGACCGTCCCGGCCCACCAGGCCGCGCATCCTTTCCGACAGCACAACCAACCGCCCGTCAGCGAGTTGGTCAATCGATTCGAGGTCGACGAAGGTGAGTATCGGAAACGAGATCCGCTCCGGATGATGGTCGTTGAGCGCGATCACTGGTCCGGCGTCCGCCGGTATGCGCACCCGGAAATAGGCGTTCGGCGCGGAGTCGTCGACGATGAGAAGCTCGTTCTCACCTACGTGCACTCCCGAGGCTTCTTCGATCACGGCGGAAGGCGCAGCGGGTTCGGGAATGCCGGCATCGGGACCGCAACAGAAGAGCGCGCAAGCCGCCGCGCTGAGGCTCACCCGCCGCAGACACTTCTCGGCGATCATCGGCGGCTACGCTCCGTGCGGGTCACCCGCGGGGACTTCGCCCGCGAGCAGACGCGGCAGTTCGGCGGCGCGCACCCTGATCCCGGTGTAAAACGGGCCAAAGGCCGCGAATACCGCGCTCACCTCGTCGAAACGCATCTCGTAAATCAGCTTCTTGAACACCACCGGATCGTCGGCGAAGAGGTCCACACCCCACTCCCAGTCGTCAAAGCCAATGGAGCCGGAGATGATCTGCTTCACCGCGCCCGCGTACTTCCGGCCCACCCGGCCGTGTACGCCCATCTGGCGAGCCCGCTCGCCGATCGGCACCGTATACCAGTTCTTCTCCTCGAGCCGCCGCCGGTCCATCGGGTAGAAGCAGACGTAGCGATAGTCCGGCATCGGCGGGTGGAGCCGTGGCGCCATTGCCGTACGCTGCCGTCCGAGAGTTTCTTCGATCGCCGCCGCCCATTCCTCGGAGCCGGGCTTTACCCCTTTTTCAGCGAGGCTCTGGTAGAGCTTCACGCTGGACTCGTAGAGGCCCAACTCCACCACCGAAACATACGACGTCACTGGCTCCAGGTAGTCCCACAGACGCAACGACGCCAGCCGCAGCTCTGTCGCGTTCAACTCATCAAAAGACGGCCGGAAATGCAGGAGCATCAGATCGCCCTTGTGCCCCAACAGCGAGAATACAGCGCTCGGAGATTCGCCCTCCTCCATTGCGGCCAGGCAACGGGACGCCTCGGCGGCGATTGCGTCGCGATCCTCCTCCGGGAGAGCCTTCCAGTCCATCCAGCGGATGCGCATCATCTGATGGAGCATGCTCGCTCCCTCGAGCGTGAGAGGAACTTCGGAGCTAGACGGGATCAGCGGATTTCCACGCGAATTCGGTTTGTGATCGGGCATCGGGATAACCAGTTGGAATAGCGTTGCACCTATTCTAACCCGGCCGGCCCGCCGCCTCCATTTCGAACGCCAGCACCGTGATGTCGTCCTGCTGCGGTTTGCCGCCGCACCACTCTGTGACCTCCGCAATAACGGACTCCACGCTCTCCGTGATCGAAATATTTTTGGATTCTTGCAGGCTCCTCGTAAGCCGCTCGCCGCCGAACTCCTCTTCCCGGGCATTCTCCGTTTCGATCACCCCGTCGGTGAAGAGAACGGCGCGATCGCCGGGCAGCAGTGAGATGCACTGCTCCTCGTAGGCCATATCCGGTAGAATACCGACCGGCGGCCCGCCCGGCTCCAACCCTCTCGGCGCTCCCTCTCTCGGCACGACAACCGGCGGATGATGACCAGCCGCGACGTAGCGGAACCTTCCGGATGCAATATCCAGCAGCCCATAAATCAGCGTGAAGTACTGGCTGGTGCGTGGATCGAAAGGAAAGTACTCGTTCAGCCGCGAAACAACGCTGGCTGGTTCCGCCACCCTCTCTCCACCTGGATCTTCGAAAAGCAGCGAGCGCCCCGGCAGCGGGGACAACATCCGGCTCACCGCCACCGACAGCAACGCGGACGCCACTCCATGGCCGCTCACGTCCAGAATGTACATCGCCAGCAGCCCCGGCTGCAGCAGGAAGACATTGAAAATATCACCGGCAAGCTCGGCCGACGGCAGGAACGACCATGCGAACGACACTCCATCCACCGCCGGAGCCCTGTCCGGCAGCATCGCCCGCTGCACCCGCGCCGCCGCTTCCAGGTCCCGCCGCATCCGCTCATTCGCGTCCTGGAGTTTCCGCTTCGCCTCCCGTAGGGCGTCCTCGGCGTTCTTCTGGGCCGTGATGTCGGACTGGATGCCGATGTGGTTGGTCACACGTCCCGACGAGTCGCGCACCGGTGTGATCGAAAGCCGGTTCCAGAACGGCCTGCCATCCTTGCGGTAGTTGAGGATCTGCACCGTGCAGGCCGAGTCGGTGCGGATCGCCTCGCGTATTACCGCGACGGTTTCCGGATCTGTATCCGGTCCCTGCAGGAAACGGCAGTTGCGGCCAATTACCTCTTCGATGCTGTAGCCGGTGAGCCGTTCGAACCCTTCATTCGCATAGATGAGCGGATTGTCGGGCAGGCTGCGGTCGGAGATGGTGATGCCCTCGGCGGCGCCGGCCAGCGCACGGTCCTTGAGAACCAGTTGCGCTTCGTACTCCTCGTCGTTCAGGACTTTTCTAGTTCGCTGCTTTGGCGCGTTCATTCCTCGGATACTTTCACTAGCTGCTTGCCAATATTAGCCCCTTGCATCATTCCAATGAAAGCGGCGGACGCATTCTGCAGTCCTTCCACCACCGTCTCCCGGTAGCGGATCTTGCCCTCGCGAAGCCACTCCGCCATCTGGCGCATCCCCTCTTCATACCGGTCCGCAAATTGGAATACCAGGAACCCTTCCATCCGGGCCTGCTTCACGATCAACTGGAACAGAAGGCGTGGCCCAAGCTCGGGACGCTTCAGATTGTACTGGGAGATCTGCCCACAGATCACCACGCGCGCCCCTACCGCTAGGTTCATCAGCGCCGCGTCGGTGATCTTGCCGCCGACATTGTCGAAGTACACGTCGATGCCGTCCGGGCAGAGTTCCTTTAGCACGCCCGTGTAGTCCGATGCCGTTTTGTAGTTGAACGCCCCATCGAATCCGAGCTCGCCGGTCAGGTACTCTACCTTTTCATCGGACCCGGCGATGCCGATCACGCGGCAGCCAGAAACCTTCGTGATCTGGCCCGCCAGGGAACCCACCGCGCCCGCTGCTCCCGAGACCAGTACCGTCTCGCCTTCCCTCAGCCGGCCAACCTCGAGCAGGCCGAAGTACGCTGTCATGCCCGGCATTCCCAAGGCATAAAGCGCCGTCGATATCGGTGCGAGCGTTGGATCGGCCTTCCGTGTTCCAGCGCCATCGGAAATCGCGTATTTCTGCCAACCGAACATC
Source organism: uncultured Solibacteraceae bacterium (assembly GCA_964468205.1). Taxonomy (GTDB): domain Bacteria; phylum Acidobacteriota; class Terriglobia; order Bryobacterales; family Bryobacteraceae; genus CAWELS01. Next base: position 54,009 of record CAYXVG010000036.1, read on the forward strand.
CCCTCGACGTAGTCGCCAGTGGTGAACCCGGGATTTCTGGATTCAATCACCTCGCCCACCGCGCCGCCGGTCATCACCTCGCCGATTTCGAGCGGCGCTGCATACGAAGGAGCGTCGCGCATCCGCCCGCGCATGTATGGGTCTACCGACAGCCAGATGATCCGCACCAGAAACTCCCCCTCGGCGATCTCCCGCACCGGCTCCTCGACCATCGCGAAATCCGACTCCTTCGGCATGCCAACCGGGCGTGCCGCCATCACAATCTGTTGGTTCAAGCGATTCGTGTCCATAGCTCCTCCTACCTAATCAAACCGCCAACGCCGGATGCAGAGCAAGTGGGCGCGTGCAGTGATGGCCGCGGAGCAATTGTCTGCAACCGCGATATTCGCCATGCTCCAGCGGCTGGCCTCGCTTGCTCCGCCGGGCAGATCGAGCAGTGCCGCTGGCTCGTCCGGCAGCAGCGACACAGTGAAGTTGTCGAGCCCGAACGACAGCCCTTCTCCGGTGGCTTTCAGGAAAGCCTCCTTCCGCGTCCAGCAGCGGAAAAAGGCCCGCTCACGCTCCCGCGGGGGCAGGGAAGTGAGGGCTGCGTTCTCCGCCGCGGAAAAGAACCGGCGCGCCACCCCCTCCGGCATGCCCCGATGAATCTCAATGTCGGCGCCGATCTCCCCCTCCTTCGTAATCGCCGCCAGCGCCAGCTCTCCGGAGTGTGCGAGATTGAACTGAATCCGCGGTTCCGGCTCGTTAAGGTACGGCTTGCCGCGCGGGCCGTGCCGAAATGCGACTTCCCCAGGGCTGGCTCCGAGGTAGCGGCCAAGAATCGTCCGCAGTGCCGCGTGCGCCATGACAAACCTCCGCCGGTGGCGTTCGAAGCGAAAGCGCCGGGCGCGCTCCTCCTCCTCCGCGGAGAGAAGAGCGGCGGCCCGTGCAATGTCCTCCTCGGACGCCTTGAGCCTCGCCAGCCACACGTGCGCCTCTCCGCCCTCGATTACTGGAGCTTCGGGCGCGGCCACCCAGGGTTCAATCCGCATCTCTCGTAACCATAGCAGCCCCCGCTCCACGCGGCGGCACGCGGAACCCGCACCCATGTTAGACTCTCAGCAAATGAAGATGACGGCTCGAAACTGGAACCGCCGCGAGTTTCTCGCCGCCGGCGCCTCAGCCGCATTGGCCGCGGGTCTCGCACGGAAAGCCGACGCCGCTCCGGCTGGAGCCCCCGGCGAATGGCGCAACAAGCAGGAGGGTATGGCATACCGCCGCCTCGGCAAGACCAACTTCATGGTCTCGGAGATCGTCATGGGCGGCGTCAACATCAACCCGGACAACTGGGAGCTGATACTGCCGGCCCTCGACATGGGCCTCAACTACCTCGACACCGCTTCGAATTACGGCCGCGGCCAAAGCGAGCTCGCCATGGCCAAAGTCATCAACGCGCGGCCGCGCGACAGCTTCTTCCTCTGCACTAAGGTGAACCCTTGGTCGAGCAACCGGAACAAGCTCTATCAGGAGATCTTCGAAAGCCTCTCCGCCTCCGAGCAGAAGCGGCTCGAGACGCTCGCGCGTAACGAGATCGAAAAGAGCCGGGCCGACGATCCGGACTACATCTGCGACTATCTGCCGAACCAGCGCGCGAACCTGCTCCGCGCCACACTGGCCAACGTGATGGCGGAGAAGTACGGCCACAAAATCGACCGGAACAAGCATTACAAGCAGCTCATCTTCGACAGCGTCGAGCAGAGCCTCCAGCGCCTCGGCACGGACCACGTCGACATCCTCACCTGCCCGCACGGCGCGGACACCGGTTACGAAGTGTCGGCTCATCCGGAGATCTTCGAAGCGTTCGAAAAGCTGAAACAGCAGGGTAAAGCGCGCCACCTCAGCGTCAGCGCGCACACCGGCCCCGGCGGAGTCCTGGAGGCCGCGGCCGAAACCGGCGTCTACTCCATGGCCATGGTCGCCTACAATATCGTCAACAGCCGCTTCATGGAAGGCTCGCTTAAGAAGGCGCAGGCCGCCGATCTCGGGGTAATCTCGATGAAGTCCGCCCGCGCCGTTCACAACGGACGCGGCCAGGGAATCGAGGATGACCCGCGGCGGGTGAAGATGATCGAGGATGCGGTGCCCGGGCCGCTGAGCGTCCCGCGAAAAGCCTATCTGTGGGTGTTGCGGAATCCGTCGGTGGCGGCCTCGGTCTCCAACATGATCAGCGTCGAGATGGTTAAGGAGAACCTGTCCCTCGCCGTACGGAAACCAGCCTGAAATCTCGTCAGTCCGCTCCAGCCGTCCGGCTGAGCTTCTCTTGCAGGCCCCGCTCCTCGAGCAGCAGCCGCCGCAGCATCCGCAAGTCGTTCAAGATACGCCGGCTTCTGGCTGTGTGGAACTGGAGCCGTTCCAGCTTGTGAGCCACCAGGCGCAACGCCTCCGCGCGCCGTTCAGCCCCCGACCCTCTAGCCGCCTCAAGGTCACTATCTACCTCTCCGCGCACTTCGTCTAACGTGTCGAGCAGTAACTCGATGTACTGATGGGCGCCTTCGATCGAATCGAATGGTGTTTCAGGCTTGTAACCGATAATGATCCCCCTCCTTAGACTACCGCATTATAACCCCGATGGAGCCCTGAAGAAAGTTCTTTTCTCGTCGCCTTCGGCCGCGCCGCGGCAGCGGAGTCACCCCAACCGGCGTGGCGCTACCAGGCAGGGGCGCTGTTCTGATCTGCGTCCGTCCAGTACGGCAGCCACGTGAGCGCCGCCATCTTCACCGTGATGTTCGTCTTCCTGGGGCGCAGCTCCACAACTTCAAATTCTTCCCGACGCGGGTCGACACGTTCCTCGATCAGCCGCGCCTCGCCTTCGAACTCCTCTTCCAGCGCAGCCAGTTGCTGGCGGTAGGCCTCCACATTCTTCTTCGCCCTTTCGACGTCGCCGGCTTCCTTCCCCGTACGGCTAACCGACCGCATCGCCGTCCCCGCCCTGCTCACGTTCGTCCGCGACGCGATCTTCCGGCCAAATAAAGCGCCCACCAGCGTGGCGCCGATCGAGATAGCCGACTGCATCTTCTGCTGGCTCGCCTGTTGCGCCTCGCGCTCAACCACCGCCTCGGCCTTGCGGATCTTCTCCTCGAGCCGGGCGATCCTCACTGCGTACTTCTTCCGCAACTTCTCAATTTGGCTGTCCCTCTCTTCGCGGGCGGCGATGTCGAGCCGGATCCGGAATTCCCGCTCGTTCTCCCCGGCCTCGGAAACAGCCCCCAGACTGGGACTCTTCCAGAGAGTGAGCGTTTGGGTCGTGTAGAGCCACTGGACGAAACTCCGCTGCCAGGCTGCGTAGCTTCGGCTCCTTGCCGCGGCGGGCGGAAGATCCTCATATTGGGCCGCGCCGTACGGCTCCTGCTCCAGATCCCCTGCGGCAAGCTCGAGAGCCTCCGCAAACTCCCAGTCGACGGGCGTCGCCGAGGATTCGATGGGCGTCCAGAAAGCGTAGTCAAGGCTTGTGTTGCATTTCAGCCGCGCGTTCGAGTACAGGATTCCCGCAAACCCGGCCAGCGCCGGCTGGTAGGAAAGCGTGGCGCCGCGCGGAGCCGGCCGGCGCACCGGCGCGAAAAACTCGCGCACATCCGGAGGCGTCACCGGGCGCTCCCGCACGGGCGGCTCAACCCGGACGGCATCGGCCACCGGTGGACCCGCGGCCACCCCCCTGCGCTCCCCCGTCAGGCGCTTGATCTGCTCGCGCGTCAGCGGCCCCGGCAGATAGGAGAGCGCCCACCGCGTATGGAACACCTCCGGCCCCTGCTCATGCACGTTGTACATCAGGAACACCCGCTTGCCCAGGCCGGCGAGCATTCCCTCGGCCGCTTTCCGGTCGAACTCCAGCCCGCTGCCCGCCGCTGCGCCTTCCAGGCCGTCGATCACCCGCTCCTGATCCCGGTCCGTCTGCAAGCGCCCGACAAACCAGGTGCCCATGTTGCTCATCGCCTTATAATCGAGGTCCTTCGGATTCTGCGTCGCCAGAACCACGCCGAGGCCGAACGCCCGGGCTTGCTTGAGCAACGTCATCATCGGAGCCTTGCTCGGCGGGTTTGCCACCGGCGGCAGGTAGCCGGCGATCTCATCCATGTAGAGCAGCGCCCGCAGGCTGGTGGTTCCCGCCTGCCGCCGCATCCAGCTCACGGTCTGGTTGAGCAGCGTGGAGACGAAGAACATGCGCTCGGCGTCGTTCAGGTGAGCGATCGTGAAAATGGAGTGCCGCGGCCGCCCATCGGCGGTGTAAAGCATCCGGTCAATATCGAGAGGCTCCCCGGCAAGCCAGGCTTCGAAACCGGGCGACGCCAGCACGTTATTCATCGTCATCGCCAGCGTGAAACGCTCCCGGGCCGGGTAGAAGGACTCCAGGTCCATCATGCCGACCTGCTCCAACGGCGGCTTCTGGATCTCCAGGATCAAATCCCCGAACGCGAGCGAGCGGTTCTCGCTCCAAGCCTTATCGAGGATCAATGAGAGCAGGATGTGCTCGCGGCTCCGCACGGGATCGGCGTCGAGTCCCAGCAGCCCGAGTAGCGAGGTAACCGTCGCCTGCACCCTCTCGCGCATTAGCTCCCGGTCCTCCCGCACCGCCGGCGCCGGCGCGTCAAACGACTTCAACAACGACACCTGCAGGCCAGACTCGCTGCCCGGCGTATACACCGCGAAATCCGCCGCCTCCCGCAACCGCCGGATCCGCCCGCCGTCCTGATCCCACTGCGCAAGACCGTTTTTCCAAAGCTCCGCCTGGCCGGCCGCATACTCCTCCGGCGTCACCCCCTTTTGCTCCGCCGCCCCTTCCGGAATCCACGGTGCAAACTCCTCGCCGCTCAGCCCGGGAAAGTTGAGCAGCAGGTTCGTCAGATCCCCCTTCGGATCGACGATGATCGCCGGAATCCCGTCAATCGCCGCCTCCTCGAGCAGCACTACGCACAACCCCGTCTTACCGCTGCCCGTCATCCCGAAGCACGCCGCGTGCGTCACCAGGTCCTTCGAGTCATAAAGCAGCAGTTCGTCTCTGATTTTCTTGCTGGAAAGATCGTAATTCCGGCCCAGGTAAAATGCGCCGAGCTTCTCGTAGTTCATGCCTTCGGGGCTTCTCCTCCATCAATGGATTAACGTGATAGTAGCGCAGTGAACACCGCGATGGTCATTTCCATGGGCCTGCTCCGGCTGCTCTCGATCGACGATTCCCCGCCGGCGGATCTGACTGAACCGCCCGCCCCTCCAGCGCCGGTCAATCTCGATTGCTCGCCAACTCTGCCGGCATTCAAACCCCCTCTTCGACTGAGTGTCAGCACCTTGCGCGACACCGGAACAGCCCTCATTACCGCTGTGGCGCAAACATTTGGGTCGGCGGGACCGCAGCCACCTGTGCAGACTCCGCAACGCGGGGAGCGTTCCAGGAACCCCTGCTGGAGCGAAAACCCATTCGCCTATGAAGTACTTTCCCGCTATGCCACCGCTCACCGGCGGCGCTCGACGGACGGGACCTTCGAGACTCGACCTGGCCCAACTTCACGAGGAGCGTGCGGGCTGATCTCACCGCTTCAGTCGCATCACCTGGATAACCGCCAGCACGCACGCTGCGAAACTTAGCATCATCACAACATGGGCTGCCCGCAGCAGGAGTACGTTCCACCGGATGGAATCCCGTGTCCAGAGCCTCTCTACCTCGCCGCCGGCATCCATGATCAACTGCTCCAGCGTCATCTCCCGGTGCGCTGCCAAGTACTGCCGGGCGATTGCTGTCGCCTCGGAACCCACCACCACTGGCGTTGATTCATAGGGCGCCGTGAAGGTTGACCACAACCACTGGTAGGCGGAAAGAGCGCCGATGCCGCACGCCAGACACGCCAGCGCCATCACGGTGAGTCGGCGCGGCCTGTCGGGATCTGGCTTCATCCGCAGCAGTGCGAGGATGACGGCGGCCGCCAACAGTACGATCGCCGCCACGGGGCCGGCCGCTCGGCTTCCTTCTGCCGTCAGGTCCGCGGGCGGAGGCCAGTAATAGCTCATCACACCCGCTGCGGCACACACGCCGATCTGCCCCACTAGAACCGGCGATTCGCGGATCTGCCGCGCCACGGCCGCATGCATCGAAGGCGACCTCGCCTTCAGACCGGTGCACTCCTCTAGCGCGCCGACCAACTTCCTAACGTCACCCTCGAAGTGGCTGTGCCGGACTTCGATTGCGTTGCACCGGGTCAGCCGCTGCAACTCCTCGGGGAGATCCTGCGGATCGGGCATCTGCGCCCCGCCCACCAGGACGGGGATCACCGGAATTCCCCGTCGAAGTGCCGAGGCAACCTCCAGCCGGACGTAGTCGTTCGGATCCTCCAGACGGCGACGTCCCCTGGCGTCTTCTATCCGCGGCCAACCCGGGCCAATCATCACCAGGACAACGGAACAGTTTCTGATCGTCTCTTCAATCGTGCGCACGAAATCCTGCCCGGCGCGAATGGAGTCCACGTCATGAAACACCGCCTCCGCGCCGAAGGCCGCGCCCAGGCGGTCGAAGATCCGCCCGGTGTGGCCGGCGCTATCCTGCCGGCGGTAGCTGAGGAAAACCTTGGCGCTCACGGTACTGGAATCTGCCATTCCTCCTGTGCGCTTTCTCCTCCCACCGTAATGGTCTGGGGCTTGCTGAGCTTCTCGCTGCCGGGCATCTTTGCGGTCACAACGTACCGGCCTGGCGGCATGGAGTGCCGCGCCGGGCTGCTCAGGTTCGGGAACAGCTCGAATTCCACATCGGGAAAGTGGGCCATAAACTTCGACAAATAGAACAACTGCCAGCCGGGAGACGGCTCACCCTCCCTCACGGTGTGGACCGCCACCGGCGCAACCCTCGCCGCATCGTGTAACCGGCAGTCGGCGGCCTTCACCGCCAGGTCCTGGGCAACGTCCTGTAGAATCGCCAGTGCCCGTTCGGTTTCGTTCATCTGTGCGATTTTTCCCAGCGCGCCGCCGATCGCTTCGAGCTCTTTCATGTACGCTGCGGCGCCTTCGAAGCCGGCGGGCCAGCGATCGAACAGATACCAGAGATCCTGGCGTAAGTCTGCGGCCAACAGGTTAACCCTACTGTCTGCTGATCCGTGCCGCCCCTCAACACTGCACAGTTGCCCGCTGATCTCGAACAGGGTTCGCTTCCTTCTCGCCACCCGGCTCTCCGAATGCATCGTGGCATCCTGCTCCGCAAGCAGCGCAAAGGCAGAGTCCTGGCAGAAGTAGGCCGCTATCTCCAACGGCGTCGCATCGGATGGGAACCATTCCAAGGCCACCCTATCGTCAATGTACCTACCCGAGACCGCTAGGTTCGGGTCGGCGCCAGCGGACAGCAGCAGCCGCATGATGTCCACATGTCCGTGGCGTGCGGCTGCGATCAGCGGGGTCAGATTGTTCTCACGCCGGTTCACGTCGATCCCCTGTTCCAGCAACCGTTTAACCGCGTCTACGTCGCCCTTCCGCGACCCTTCCACCAGTTGCGCGTCGGCGGCACAACAGAGGAGAAGCGCCATTGGCAGAATGAATCTCCCCGCGCTAGTCGGCATGAGTATGCCCCCCAAATCCTGCCATCATCCTCCCACTGTTTCAGAAGATTGGCAACCGTCGCGAGGAGGTGGAGTGAAACAGGAGAAAACCACCCCCCCTGCTCCCCCGCCCAACCCGAAACCCCAAGCAAAACAACCCACCTCCACCCTCGTTCACGCGATCATAACCAAGTCGTGCTACTCATGGAAAGAACATGGTGAACAAATTCCGGCCCTGGACCATCCGCGGCGCGCTCCTTCTCTTCGCGGCGATCTTCTGGTTTGCCGCCACGCAATCCCAAGCGCAGCCAGAGAACGAGTGGCGCTGGTACAAAGGCAATCTCCACACGCACACCATACACAGCGATGGTGACAGCTCCCCCGAGGTCGTCGTGCGCTGGTATAAAGAGCACCGTTACCACTTCCTCGTGTTGAGCGACCACAACTACTTCACCGAGCCGGGCGGACTCAACTCCGTCCTCGGAGCATCCGAACGCTTCCTGCTTATTGGCGGCGAAGAGGTGACCTCGAAGTTCGAGCAAAATGCGGTCCACCTGAACGCCTACGGCATCAGCAGGCTGGTTCCGCCCGAGTTCGGCTCCTCCGTGCTCGACACCATCCAGCAGAACGTCAACGCCATCGAAGCTGCGGGCGGCCTCTCCGCCCTCAACCATCCCAACTTCCGCTGGTCCGTCAGCCCCGACGAAATGGCCGCCGTCAAAGGACTAGACTTCTTCGAGGTCTACAACGGACACCCCACCGTCCACAACGAAGGCGGCGGCGGCCACCCGGGCCTCGAGCAGATGTGGGACGTGGCCCTCACCGCCGGGCGGCGGATCCTCGCCGTCGCCACCGATGACGCCCATGTATTCAAGCGATGGGGTCCCGAGTACTCCAACCCCGGCCGCGGCTGGGTCCGCGTGCGCGCTAGGGAACTCACCAGCGAAGCAATTGTCGAAGGCCTCCGCGCCGGCAACTTCTATGCTTCCACGGGAGTCGAACTCACGGATGTCGAGCGGGATGGCGGACTGCTTCGCGTGCGGATCGAGCCGGATGGCGACTTTCGCTATACGACCCGCTACTACGGAGCCGGCGGAAAGCTGCTGGAGGAAAGCTCCGGCTTGGAGTCCCAATATAAACTGAAGCCCGGCGACCGCTACGCCCGAGCCACCATCACCGACTCCGCCGGCCGCCGCGCCTGGACCCAGCCTGTCTTCGCCCACTGACCGGCCGGCCGCCCCGTGTTCCAGCCCGGGCCGCGCTCCTCCGGCAACCGCTCACGCCACAATCGGCAACTCCGGCCGCCGGCGCTCAGCGGGAATCTCCAGCCGCTCCGGAATGTGCCCCGGACGAAATAGCGCCCACTTCAACTCCGGTCCGAAGAGCTTCCGCCCAAGCAGGTAGTCGTAGCGCGGAATGCCGAAGCTCAGCTCGTCCTCGCCCGTCGAATGCGGGTTCTGGCAGGGACTGCAGGCCGACTGCCCGGGTATCCTCGCCGACGAACATCTCGAGCTCGTTTGGGTACCGAACAGCCACATTCTCCGCCCCGAGCTTCTCCGCCAGCAGAGCTTCCACCACCCGGACGCCATTTGGAACGTACTTGACCTGCCCGTCCTCCCAGGTCTCCCTGTCCCTTGACCAGTTCACCCTTAGACCCAACGCGTATTTTGCCGGTAACGTCGCCGGCAAAGCAGGCGGCGCCAACCAGATCGTGCCGTTAGCGGGCTTCCGAAAGCAAAGTCCTTACAATCTTGTGGAGATGCTCCGGGCTGAGAATCGCGTTGTGTTTGGCAACAACCCGCCCGCGCCGGTCCAAGAAAAGCGTCTGCGGCAAAACCTCCAACCCCCCATAGTCGCGCGCCACCTCCGCGTTGCCTAGCAGCACCGGGTAGTTCACCTCATACTGAGCCACGAACGGCGTCACCGCCCGCCAGCCGCGTTCGTCCATCGCCACGCCCAGAACCTGAAACCCCTCGTCCTTAAACTCCGCGTGCACGTTCTTCAGCCACGGGATCTCCGTCCGGCACGGCGCGCACCAGGTCGCCCAAAAATTCAGCAGCACCACCTGACCGCGAAAATCCGAGAGCTTCCGTTTCTTGCCCTTGGAATCACGCAACTCGAAATCCGGCGCCAGAGGCCGTTCGGCCGCGATTCCCGACACAACTGCCACCAGCAGTCCCAGCCCGATTGCGGCCAGTGGCGCCCGCTCGCCGGCGTTCCTCCGTCCTTGTATACTGGCGTAAAGCATGATAAATTAACTATAGTTTAATCAAGTGCCGCTCTGAAGGCAATCTGGGCAATGAAGAGGGGAATGTTTTGGCCACCATATCTTCTGTTTCTATTCTTGCATCGCTGCTCGTCATCCTGATGAACGCGCTGCCTGCCGCCGGGCAAACAGCCGCCGCCGCCCTCGCCGGAATCGCCGTTGACGAAACGGGACAGCCGGTCGCCGGCGCAACCGTTCGTCTCGAAGAACTCGACCAAGCGGTGCTAACCTCCACATCCGGCGAATTCGAATTTAGCGGGCTTCCGCCGGGCGCCGTCACGGTCACCGTCGACTCCGATAGCTTCTTCGCCGCCGAAGTCGAACAAATCGAACTCGTTGCCGGCCAAACGCTCGCCCTTGAGTTGGAGCTCATCCGCAAGGCGATCGTGGAGGAGACCATCGTGGTAACCGGAACCGGCACCGAATACCTCGCCGCCGAAGCCCCGGTGCGCACCGAACTCATCACTACTGAAATGGTCGAGAAACAGATCAAAACCACCCTCGCCGAGGCCCTAACCGCTACCATCCCCGGCATCCGCATCGAAATGAACTGCCAGAATTGCGGCTTCACCGAACTGCGGATGAACGGCCTCGACGGCGCATACACTCAGATCCTCGAAGACGGCCTGCCGAACTTCTCCGGCGTCGCCGCGGTCTATGGTCTCGAGCAGATACCCACCGCGTTCGTGGACCAGATCGAAGTGGTCAAGGGGGGCAATGCCGCCCTCTACGGGCCAAGCGCCGTGGCTGGAGTGGTCAATCTGATCCGCCGCGAGCCGAGGCAGAACCGCTTTCGCGTCGACACCCAGGCCGGCTGGCACTACGGCCGTCCCGAACAACAGTTGGGAGCCGCCGGCCAACTCACCGATATTCCCGGAGGATTCTCCGGCGACTTCTTCTACCGCGGTATCAATCGCACACACATTGACCGCGACCGCGACGGATATTCCGACCTCGCCAAGCGCCGCCTCCACTCCGGCGGAGGCAAGCTCTACCGCTCGTTCCTCGAAGGCCGCGCCCGTCTGTCATTCGACGCCACCTATGCTGACGAGTTCCGGCGCGGCGGCGGTCAGCTTGACCGCCCGCCCCACGAGACCTTGCTTACCGAACAGATCCTCTCGCGGCGCACCGCCGGCTCCCTGCGGTGGAACCACACTCCAACACCCACCACTTTCTACAGTCTCAAAACCAGCCTCGCCTACCTGGACCGCGACACCTACTACGGCTCCCATTTCGACCCTAACGCCTATGGCTACACGAAGAATCCGCTTTGGGTGACGGACATGCAGGTGGGTCGCCAAATCGCCAAGCACACGATCCTTGCCGGATACCAGATGTGGCGGGACGATGTCGAGGATGTTATTCCCGCATACGGGCGCGACCACGGCGGGCTCTTCACCGATCATGGCCTCTACATCCAGGACGAGTACCGCGCCACCACCAGGCTCATGATCCTCGGCGGCGTTCGCGTCGACAAGTCCAACCAGCTTGACCACTGGGTCGCCAGCCCCCGAGTCGGCTTGAAGTACGGCGCAACACAGAACCTCACCCTCCGGGCCACTCTCTCCACCGGATTCCGCGCCCCCGGCGTTTTTGACGAGGATCTCCACATCGCTTCCGCCGGCGGCGAGGCCTTGCTGATCGAAAACGGCCCGGCCCTGAAGGAAGAACGGTCGGTGAGCTTTAGCGGCGGCACGGACTACAACGGTGAAATCCGTGGCCGGCGCTTCCAGGTCGGCGCCAGCCTCTTCTACACCCGCCTCAGGGACAATTTTCTCCTCGTCGAAACCGATCGCCAGCAGCGGGACTCCCGCGTCTGGCTCCGCGAAAACGGTCCGGGCTCCTACGTGGGCGGCGTCGACCTGAACGGGAATTTCCGCCTCGCCTCGCGCCTCAACCTGCGTGGTGGAGCCACCTTCCAGGTGGCCCGCTTCGACGAGCCGGAGCCCCAATTCGGGTCGCTCGACTTCTTCCGGACTCCCGAGCGCTACGGCTTCTTCGGTTTCGATCTCGACCTGCCGAAGAACCTTGAGTTCATCGGTACGGCCAACTTCACCGGCTCCATGGCCGTGCCGCACTTCGCCGGCTTCATTCCCGAGGACCGCCTGCAAACCAGCAAGTCTTTCTCCGTTCTCGACCTCGTCGTATCCAAGATGTTCAACGTGACGGATCGCGCCCGCCTCAGGCTCTACGGACGCCTCGGAAATGTCACCGGCGCATTCCAGCCGGATCTGGATCGCGGTCCGAACCGCGATTCCTCATACGTCTACGGACCCGGCGCCATGCGCCAGTTCACCATCGGCACAACCTGGGAATTCTGAGCTGCTCCATCCCGAGTACCGGCGGCGGCCCTGTCAGTCGCAGCCCCCGCAGCTCATACCGGCGACACGGCCGTCCACCGCGGCATCATCGTTCGCTCGGCAGAAGTAGCTGACATGCCGCCCCGGCTCCATCTCCGCGCAGTAGACGGCCAGCCCGCTGCGGCGCATCGCCTCGATCAACGGCTCCGGGCGGAACCCGCTCGTCAGCGCCACAATCTCGCCGGGCTCGAGCCTCACAACCGCCTGCTTTACCGCGCCCAGCGGATGCACCCCTCGCTCGAGCATCGGGTCGGCTTCAATCGTCTCCCGGATCCTCCCGCGGTCGAGCCATGCGGGTTCTCCCCCAGCTTCTTCCACGGCCTCCTCTTCCAGCTCGTCGGCGTCCCCGGCAGCGCCCGTCGCCTCGCGGAGCTTCAGCACCAGGTCCCGCACGCTTACCCCGCCGACCCGGGCCGCCTGCTCGAGCGTCGCCACCTTCGCCACCGTGCGCCGCAGCACCGGATTCTTCAGCTTCCGGAAGGCCGGCGCCCATTCGATCAATACCTCATCTATGCCCGGGTACGCGTCAAGTAGCGCGCCCACTTTGGTTTGCGGATTAATGACAATACTCATTCGGTTTCTCCCCGGCCGTGCTCGTTAGTACTCGAGCAACCGCCGCTCCCCTTCCAACTCGCGGATTTTTGTCGCGTCCTGCGTCACCTCGAGCGTTCCCAGATAGTTGCGTTCCTCGTCGCGGATGGCGAAGTAGCGGATATGCACGAAGCGGCCCTGGAAGTTAATCCAGAACTCCGCCACGTCCTGGGTCCCCGCCCGGAAATCCCCCACAATTCGATCCACGACGTTCACGCTGCGCGGCGGATGGCAGTGCTGTACCTTCCGTCCGATAATCGCCCGGCTCCGCGCGAACACGCGGTCCGGCCCTTCCGAGAAAAATGCCACCCGGTCTTCATGGTCCACAAAGGTCAAGTCAACCGGGAGTGTCCGGAAAATACTCAGCAACTGCTGCAGCGTCAAGTTGCCTGTGGGCAGTTGTACCGCCTCCGACGATGCTAGCTTGAGCCCTTCCTTCACCACCGACTCCGGCGGCTGATAGCCCGCTTGCGGCTCCACCAGGCACCAGCCGTATTGGGGCGAGGCAAGCCAGACCTCCCCCCAATCTTCATCGGTCAGCGTCCCAAGGCACATCGGCAGGAGGATCTTGTCCTCCTTGTAGATCATCTCTTCCACCGCGCCCAGCGCCTTCTCCGCCACCGTATCCGCCACCAGCTTCCATTCCCCGGCCGTCGCTTCCCGCTCCCCGAGCGCCGCGCCCAGATCCTTCAGCAGCTCGCGGACTTCGTCGTCCTTGGCCCACATCACCTTCGATGGACCGGTGATCCCGTGTTTCTCCAGCTTCGGGAAAATCGCGTTCTCCTTCCGCTGATAGTGCTTCTCGATATCCATCAGATCGTTGTAGGCCTTGCGCCAGGCTACCAGCGGCTCCTCGGCCGGATCGTCGTCCGGCAGCTTCCGCACCGTGGCCATCGCCTGCCGCATGGAGAGAATCGCCCCGGCAAGCGCCTCGTTCTCCCGCCGCATGGTGTCCACCGGATGACCCGGCGGCACACTTCGGGGCGGCGGCGGAACCAGCACGTCACGCGTCACCTGGGAGTGCAAATCGCACATCGACTGCACCTCCTCCACCGGCATGCCTTCCGCCATCAGCTCCTGCTCCATCGCCACGATTTCCGAGTAGTCCGTCTCCTTGACGATCTCCTCGAGCTTGCCCTTCACGGTTTCCGGCGCCTCGCCGGCGTGCAGACGCTTGATAATCTCTTTCAGCGTTCTTACTCTGTGCGCTCTGTTGTCGATAATCTCGCTCATGGTTTGCCTTCTGCCCCTCTTTCTGACAGTGTAGGCGCCCCGGTGGTTTCAAACCATGACTTTGGTCACACCCGGGCCGGATCCGGCACAGGCGAGCCGCTACAATTCAGACAGGAACCAATCCATGGAAAACATCGAGATCGCGAAGCTCCTCGCCGAAACCGCTGACTTGATGGAGATCGCCGCGTCGGACCCCTTCCGCATCCGCAGCTACCGCAACGCGGCGGCCGTCATCGAAGGCTACACGGAACGCATCGCGGACATCGCCGGCGACCAGCAAAAGAAGCTCACCGGTATCCCGGGCATAGGGAAGGGAATCGCCGCCGTCATCACCGAGATCCTCGAACGCGGATCCTTTGAACGGCGCGAGGAGCTGCTCGAGAAGTATCCCCCAACGGCGCTCGAATTCCTCAAAATTAAGGGACTCGGACCCAAAAGCATCGCCCTCATCATCGAGCATTACAGGGTCAGCACGGTCGACGATCTCGAGAAACTGTGCCGCGAGCAGAAGCTCCGTGTCCTCCCGCGCATGGGCGCAAAGCTCGAGGAGAAGGTGCTACGCTCCATCGCCAATTACCGGAAAGGCGCCGGCCGCTTCCTGCTCAACTTCGGTAGCGACAGCGCCGCTTCCCTCATCGACTACCTCTCGGAGGCCGTCCACCCGGAAAAAATCTCCATGGCCGGCAGCGTGCGCCGCGGCAAGGAGACCATCGGCGACGTGGACATCCTTGTCTCGGGAGACGGGGCCGCCAAAGCTCTCGACGCCTTCGTCAAGCACCCCCGCGTCACCGAAGTTCTCGGCCACGGCGAGAACAAGGCGAGCGCGCTGGTCGGAATCGAAGGCCTGCAGGTCGATGTGCGGGCGCTGCCGCCTGAGAGCTATGGCGCGGCGCTGCAGTATTTCACCGGCAGCAAGGAACACAACGTTGTCTTGCGCCAGCGGGCCCTGAAAATGGGCTACTCTCTCAACGAATACGGCTTGCGGAAATTGGATTCCGATGAGCGCGCCGCCGGCGCCGCCGAGGAAGAGATCTACGACGCCCTAGGCCTGAAATGGATCCCTCCGGAGCTCCGGGAAAACCAGGGCGAGATCGAAGCCGCCGAACAAGGCCGGCTACCGGTACTCGTCGAGCCGGGCGATATTCGCGGCGACCTTCACATGCACACCACCGAAAGCGACGGCCGCGCCTCCTTCGAGGAGATGGCCGCCGCGGCCGCCGAACTGGAGTACGAATACATCGCCGTAACTGACCACTCCAAGGCCCTCGCCATGGCCAACGGGCTCGACGAAAAGCGCGTCGTCGCGTTCGCCGCCCGCGTGCGCCGCTGGAATGAAAGGGGCGGCGGCATTCGCATCTTCTCTGGGCTCGAATGCGACATCATGCGCGATGGCTCCATGGATATCGCCAACGACGCCTTGGCCGAACTCGACTTCGTGATCGGAAGCGTCCACAGCCACATGAATCTCGATCCGCCCGCGATGACCGGCCGCCTCTTGCGCGCCATCGAGAACCCCTACGTACGCGTCATCGGCCACCCCACCGGCCGGGTGCTGCTCCGCCGCGAACCGTTCGCCTTCGATTTCGAGCAGGTGGCCGCCGCCGCCGCGGCCAACCGTGTCTGCCTCGAAATCAACGCGAGTCCCGAACGGCTCGATCTCCACGCAAGCCTCATCCGAGCGGCTAAGGCCCGTGGCGCCCGCTTCATCATCTCCACCGACGCTCACCATCCCCGGCACCTCGCCAACATGCGCTATGGCGTCCTCACGGCGCGGCGCGGCTGGCTCTCCCCGGAGGATATCCTCAATACGTTGCCCGTGGCTGATTTCGAAGCGGCGCTCCGGCGGTAATCTGGCGCCGCCGGCCGCGGCCGCGCATCTCCTCTCCAAGACGAACTGTTTGCAACAGCCAATTCAACGCCGCAATCGTAACTCACTCGCCATTCCCCGGTAATCATTAAACAGGAACCTGGCAAAACTCCTTTATGGGTATCCCGGTTCCCCGGGTCAAATTAAGAAACTGTGAGGTGAAAAGAATGAGGTCAAGAGTGAGAACAGTAGGGTTGCGCCTGTTTATAGCGTTTGCCCTTCTATTGACAGCACTCGCTTCCAACGCGTTTGCTCAAACGGCCACCTTAACCGGCCGCGTCACCGATAGCACCGGCGCCGTCATCCCCGGCGTGTCAGTGGCGGCGACAAACTTAGCCACCAGCGTGGAAAGAGTTACGAGAACCAATGAAGTCGGCTATTACGCGATTCCGCTGCTCCCCCCGGGAAGCTACCGAATCAGCGTCACGCAAGACGGGTTCAAGAGCGTCAGCCGCGCCGGCGTCATTCTCGAGGTGGATCAGAAAGCCGCAATCGACTTCCAAATGGAAGTCGGCGAAGTCGCGGAGCGAATCGAGGTGACGGCTGACGCTGTCCAACTGAATACCGTCGAAGCGTCCCGCGGCCAGGTCATTGAGAACCGCCGCATTGTCGACATGCCGCTCAACGGCCGGGACTACATCCAGTTGGCCTTGCTCTCGGCCGGCACTGTGCAGCCTATCGGCGGCCGCTATGGCGGCTTCTCCACCGCCGGCCAGAAGACTACCCAGAACAACTTCATGCTCGATGGCATCGACAACAACGGCATCGAACTTGCCGGCGCCCAACGCCGCGGCGAAATGATCAAGCCGTCCATCGACGCTGTGCAGGAGTTCAAAGTCCAGACCAACGCCTACGCCGCCGAATTCGGCCGCGCCATGGGCGGAGTGGTCAACGTGACCACCAAGAGCGGCACGAACCAGTTCCACGGTGCCGCCTTCTGGTTTCTGCGCAACGAGGAACTCGATGCGAAGAACTTCTTCGACCCCGCTGACCGCGACAAGCCGCCATTTAAGCGTAATCAGTTCGGATTCGCCGCCGGCGGCCCCATCATCCCCAACAAGCTCTTCATCTTTGGCGACTATGAGGGAACGCGCATCCGCGAGTCGGCTACCATCACCTCCACCGTCCCTAGCCAGGCCATGCGCCAGGGCGATTTCTCGGGGCTTGGCCAACCGCTCAACGACCCAACCACCGGCGCGCCATTCGCCGGCAACATCATTCCTGAAAACCGCTTTGACCGGCTTGGTTCTGACCTGATCAACTTGTATCCGGCCCCGCAGAACAACAATGCGGCGAATAACTTCGTCAACCAGTCGCCCGACAAGGAGGATCAGGACCGCTGGGATGTCCGCAGCGACTGGAACATCGGATCGAAGGACACCGTCTTCGGCCGCATCAGTTGGAACGACCGCGAGTTCCCGGCCGCCCTCGCCCTGCCTCCACCGGCCTTCGGCGGCGGCTTTGACGGCACCGTTACCGGTTGGAACATCGGCGGAAGCTGGAACCACATCTGGTCGCCGAACCTCATCATGAACATTCGCGGCGGCTGGAACTTCGCCGAGTTCACCCGCGTCAACCCGGCTGCGGCCGGCTCGGCTAACCTGAACGAGCAGTTTGACGTGCCCGGAGTGGACCGCACGCAGCCCGGCGGCTTCTCGAACTTCGGCGTCAGCGGATTCCGGAACGTCGGTCTGGGTGGCTTCAACCCAGTGGACCGCGATTCGCAGAACCGCCAGATCGCCGGTGATGCCACCTGGATCAAAGGCGCCCACACCATCAAATTCGGCGCCAACGTACTCCGCAGCCAGAACAACATCTTCAACATCCGCAACGAAGTTGGCAACTTCAACTTCAACGGCCGGTTCACTGGCAACGGCGCGGCTGACCTCCTGGTCGGCGCCACCAACCAACTCGTCTGGTCCAACCGCTTGCTCGTGCAGTTGCGAAGCTGGAATACGGGCTACTTCATCCAGGACGACTGGAAGATCACCCCGCGCCTCACCTTGAACCTCGGCGCCCGCTACGAACTCGTTCTTCCCTTCCAGGAAAAGAACGACAAGATGGGGAACTTCCTCATCGAGGACCCCAACAACGTCCAGTTAGTCCTGGCCGGAACACCCGCCGCCGGTGATGGCCGGCGCGCTCGGTCGCTGATCAAGACGGACCCGAACAACATCATGCCCCGCGTCGGCTTCGCCTACCGGGTCACCGAAAAAACCGTCATCCGCGGCGGCTTCGGCATGTTCTACGGTTACCTCGAACCCACCGGCGACTCCGAGTTCCTCATTGGAAACGCTCCCTTCGCCTTTGGCGTGACCCAAACCTCGAGCCCGACAGCCCCCGTGTTCCAGCTCTCCGACGGACCGGCGCCCGGCTCCCTCGAACTTGCCAACGCCACCGGCCTCACCTTCGCTTCCTTCGAGCAAGACCCCGACAACTTCTACAACGCGCAGTGGAACTTCAACATTCAGCACCAGCTCGGCCAGGACTGGCTCGTCGAGGTCGGCTACTCGGGTTCGAAGGCTTCGCACCTGCTCGAGCGGTTCGAGGGCAATTTCTCGCCTCCGGGCCCCGGCAATCTCAATGCCAAGCGGCCCATCCAGTCCGCCGAAATCCCGGGTGTCGGCATCGTCAGCCCCTTGGGTCCGGTCCAGTTCCACCAGCAGGCTTTCAACTCCAACTACCAGGCGCTGGTGGCCAAGCTTGAGAAGCGCTTCTCGCAGGGCTTTACTGTCCTCACCAGCTACACGTTCTCTAAGACCATGGGTGACACGGCCTGCGGCGGCGCCGCTCCTGGTAACGCCGGCGGCTGCGGCATCCAAGACCCCACCAACCGTAGAAACGAGCGGGCCCGCGACAGCCAGGACTTCCCCCACGCCTTCGTCTTGAGCGGCGTCTGGGAAGTGCCCTTTGGCCGCGGCCGCGCCTTCGGCTCGAACTGGAACAGCATCACCGACACCATCCTCGGCGGCTGGAGCCTCGGGTCGATCGTCAGCTACGCTTCCGGCGCCCCGTTCAGCCCCGTCGTTCAGGGCAACCCCGCCAACACCGGCAGCATCACCGTGGTCAACCGCCCGAACGTGGTCGGCGACCCGGACGCCGGCGACCGTACCGTCAATCGCGACTTCAACACTGACGCTTTCGTGGCGAACAATCAGTTCGGGCTCGGCAACGCCGGCCGGAATATCCTTCGTGGCCGAAACCAGTTCAACTGGGATTTCTCGGCGCTCAAGGATTTCCCGATCAAGGAACGGATGAAACTTCAATTCCGCTTTGAGGCGTTTCACTTCACCAACACGCCGCGTTTCGGCAACCCGGGCAACGTACTCGGTACCCCGAACTTCGGCGTCATCGGTAGCGCGGAAACCCCGCGCAACCTCCAGTTCGGCCTAAAGCTGCTCTGGTAACCATCACCCCCAAGCCGCCTCCGGCTTCCCTGGGCTGGAGGCGGCTCTTTTCCCCTCGCGGCATCGCCGCCGTCCCCGAAGTTCCCCTCACCCAGATTTGCCCTGCCACCCAACAGTACTCCGCCCATCGCAGCCCACCGTTGCTATGCCAAACCACGTTACCCGCTCCGCTCCCACCTCCAATCACCACCCTATGCACCGCCTTCGCGCGCTTTTCCTT
>CAYXVG010000037.1:0-71685 GCA_964468205.1 uncultured Solibacteraceae bacterium
GCGGTACGACAAACAACAGAGTGATTCCGAGCATATAGTGTTTCATGATTCCGTCTTTCTTGACTCTACGCTGAATGAGATATTCTACTGCAACTGAATTGCAAATCTATTCTATCCGCGTACTTTGCCTCTGTCAAGCCAAATCGTATTCCTTTATCTCTAATTGCACGCATGACCTCGCCCGAGCCCTTATACGTCGTTTGTTATCTGTCAGTTGTAAGCCTACTGCTCATTCTGGAAGATGCGTTGGCGAGCGGTTAGGCACAGCCCAGGTGAAACCTAAACGAAACTATACCGCTTGATGCCGATGCAACTAGAAAGCAGCAAGAAGCTATTTGAGAATCGTTGTCCGCGCGCTGTAGTCAATGCCGGATGACGAGAGGAACTCCTTGTAACCACTCAGGTTCTTGCTGTCGGGTTCCTTCTCTCCTGTAGTATTGAGGGCCGCATGGACGCCTGGCGGCATGAGCACCATATGCATTGTCGTGGTTGCCGGCGCTGCTCTTATGCAGCAATGAGCATTGCCCCAAATGCCACACCAAGAGCAATGAATCAATCAGATGCAGCGAGAAGGCCAGCGGGTTGAGCGGTTAGATCGCTGAGGTTATTCACTTGCCTGAAGATGCTCCGTCAGAGGTCGGACATGGTACATCCACACGGCCGGAGGCGGTGCGCCTGGGCCGGTTCGCTTCCTGACTGATGAGAGTTCAACCTTCGTGAAGGACAGACAATCACAGAGAGCGGTCCCGGAGCCAACCCGCCGGACAGGTTTTCGTTGTGGCAACCGAGATGCAAGTAGATGGTTGCCGCGACATCTCACGGCCACTCCCGGCAGACGGCGAACCATGTCCAGTTGTCCGGGCGGGATCGCGATGGACACAGCGTTGATGAGATTGGACATGGAAGCCGAAACCTCGCCGCCGAGCCGGCGCAGTTGGACGCGGAAGCGCTCCTGCTCGCGGAAAAGCGGGCCGTACCGGGGGGTGGAGAGCGTTTGCGGGTCGACGCGGCGGCCCCGCACCGCCACGTCGAGCGCCGGTGGCTCACTGAGTTCGACGATGTAGCGCCCCGGGACTTCTTGAGCTTGGAGCGAAAACGCCAAAAGGACGAGTGCGAGATTCTTCATCCGGTGTCTTCCTGGTCGTGCGGCAATCAGAGTATCAGGCCCACGACTGTTCAATCGTCATTCACTTCTGCAGTGCTGTCAACCTCTAATTAGGTACCGCTGGTACCAGAGAGCAGTGCGCCAGGTTGATGGCCGTCAAAAAGAGTTGCAGCCCGAAAACGCTCGTTATAAGGTTGAAACCATGCGCAGAAGAGATTTCGTTTCATCGCTACCTCTAACCGCCGCCCTGTTGAATGCCTGCCGGGACGGGGGCGAGCCGCCGGTCGCCGGACTCCGCCTCGCGCCCACCGGAACGCTCGGCGGTATCCAGTCCGAGTCCGGCGCCGCGCCGATAGAAGGCGCCGTCTGGTACACCGCGACTGACGTGGGTGACGGCGTCACTTACACGATTGAAAAGGGGGCGCTGGCCGGGGCCCAGTATCTGACCGCCGACTTCTTGCAGGACGGCGAGAACCGGCAGGTCTTCCGCGTCATCCTCGAGGAAAGCGAGACGGGGCGTAGGTTCGCGCTCAGGTTCGCTGGACTCGCGCAGTGTTCCTATCGGGCCCGGATTCCGCTCAGTCTCGTTGATCAGAACCGGTGGGGCATCGACCGGGAGGGCGCGTACCTCAAGCCGCGAGTGGAGGGCGACCGCGTCAACCTGGCGAATGTCGACCGCATGTCGTTCGAGGTCGCGCGCAAGGAGCCGGGCCAGATTCGCTGGTGCATGACCGATTTCATCGCCGCCGAAACCGAACCGCCGCTGATCACCGATCCGCTGCTGCCCAAGGGCAAGCTGCTCGACGAACTCGGCCAGAGCACGATTCACGAGTGGCCCGCGAAAACAAAGTCCGTCGACGAGATGGTGGCTCTCATCCGGAAGCAGCAATCCGACGCGCCCGGCCAGCAGTGGCCCGACGGGTTCAGCAAGTGGGGCGGCTGGAAAAAGAAGCGCCTGGCGAACGGGACGGGATTCTTCGGCGTGAAGAAAGACGGGCAGCGCTGGTGGCTAGTGGATCCCGAGGGCTACCCCTTCTGGTCCGCCGGCGCCGACTGCATGCGGCTCGACTCCATCGCCGCGTACACGTTGCTGGAATCGGCGCTCACCTGGTTGCCGGAGCCGGACAGCGAATTCAAGGACTGCTTCAGCTCGCGGCCCAGCGCAAGCGTCGGCGAGATCAAGATGTTCACCTACCTTGGCGCGAACCTGATCCGCGCGCTCGGCGCCGATGGGTGGATGCAGAAGTGGGCGGATACGGCTCTTGGCGTCATGAAGGAACTCCGGTTCAACACGGTAGGGAACTGGTCTCAGTGGGAGTACGCCAAGGCAGCGCAGTTTCCCTACGTCCGGCCGATGAGCTTCAACGGGCAGCGAATTCAGACGATCTACCGCGATTTTCCGGACGTCTTCGATCCGAACTTTGAAGCGGACGCCGCCGACTACGCAGCGGAACTCGCCGATACGAAGGACGACCCGGCCTTCATCGGCTACTTCCTCATGAATGAGCCGCAGTGGGGCTTCTCCTCCGAGCTTCCGGCCGCGGGAATGCTCTGGAATTCACCCGCTAACGCCACCCGCAAGGCCCTCGCCGACTGGCTGCGGAAGAAGTACTCCGATGACGGCGCGCTAGCCGCTGCCTGGAAGCTGGACGTGACATTCGAGCAGGTGGCCGGCGGCTCCTGGGACAAGATTCTCACCGCGGAGGCGAACCAGGATCTGGAGGGTTTCAGCGCGTTGATGGCGACACGCTACTTCCAGGGCCTTTCGCAGGCCTGCCGCAAGGTGGATCCGAACCACCTCAACCTCGGCATGCGCTGGGCCGGCGTGCCGCCGGTGTGGGCGGTGGAGGGCATGAAGTCCTTCGACGTCTTCTCGATGAATTGCTACCAGGAGCGAGTGCCGCGCGACACGACGGATAGGATACACGAGCTTCTCGCCATGCCCGTCGTCATCGGCGAGTGGCACTTCGGCGCGCTGGACGTGGGACTGCCCTCTTCCGGGATCGGCCATCTGAAGAACCAGACCGGCCGGGCGAAGGCGTACCGCGTCTACCTCGAAGACGCAGCGGCGAACCCGAACTGCGTGGGGGTGCACTGGTTCACCCTATATGACCAGTCCGCCCTTGGCCGTTACGATGGGGAGAACTACAATATCGGCTTCCTTGACGTGTGCCACCGTCCCTATAGGGAGATGGCGGAGGCCGCGATTGCCAGCCATGAGCAGGTCTATGAAGTGGCGGCGGGAACCGTGGCTCCGTTCGATGACGTGCCGGAGTACCTTCCGAAGCTGTTCTAGCCGAGCCGCCGCCGCTCCCGGTGTGATTAAATGGACGCCTGATGCACAGATTTTCAGGCGTCTTCCTTATTCTGGCCGCGCTCGGCTTCACTTCCTGTTCCGAATCGCCCGCGCCCTCCGGGCCGGCATCGCGGCCGAACATCGTCTACATCATGGCCGATGATCTCGGGTGGGGTGATCTCGGCAGCTATGGGCAGGAGAAGATCCGCACGCCGTTTCTCGACCAGATGGCCGCGGAGGGCATGCGGTTTACTGACCATTACTCCGGCAGTCCTGTCTGCGCTCCGTCCCGCTGCGTTCTGATGACGGGCCTACACACCGGTCATGCCGTTGTCCGCGGCAATGCCGAAGTTAGCCCGGAGGGGCAGATGGCCCTGCCCGCCAGGGCCGTGACCGTCGCCGAATTGCTCCAGCAAGCCGGCTACACGACCGGCATGATCGGCAAGTGGGGGCTTGGCGGCCCCGGCTCCGAGGGCGAGCCGAACAGCCAGGGGTTCGACTACTGGTATGGGCACCTCTGCCAGCGGCGCGCGCACTCCTTTTACCCATACTACGTATGGCGCAACCGCGAGAAGGTGATGCTCGAAGGCAATGACCCGGCGAAGCAGGAAGGGCAGTATGTCCACGACCTCTTCACGGAAGAGGCTCTCGAGTTCATCCGCGGCAACCGGAAGAAGCCGTTCTTTCTCTTCCTGCCATACACGATCCCGCACCTGGAATTCGTGGCTCCGGAAGACTCGATGGCCGAGTACCGGGGTAAGTTTCCGGAGACGCCTTTCAAAGGGACCGGCTACACTGAGGAACTGCCGCCGTCGCCGGACATCCCGTTTCCCGGGAACTACGGCCCGCAGACGCATCCCCGCGCCGCCTACGCCGCCATGGTCACCCGCATGGATCGCGACATCGGCCGCATCCTCGATCTGTTGAAGGAACTCGGGCTCGACGGCGATACCCTCGTCATCTTCACCAGCGACAACGGAGGCGCCCAGGGCAAGAGCGCCGACTCGGATTTCTTCCGTAGCAACGGCGATTTCCGAGGGTACAAGGGAATGATTTACGAGGGCGGCATCCGCGTCCCGCTCATCGCCCGTTGGCCCGGCAAGATCAAGCCGGGCACGGTCACCGCACATCCCTCGGCGTTTTGGGACTTCCTGCCGACGGCCGCCGACATCGCCGGCGTACAGACGCCCGTGGCCTCCGATGGAATCTCCTTTCTGCCGACGCTGCTGGGAATGGAGCAGCCCGCGCACGACTACCTCTACTGGGAGTTCAAGGCCAATGGCGTGGCGATGCAGGCGGTCCGCATGGGAGATTGGAAGGCCGTGAAACTCGGCGACGAGCCGCTGGCTTTCTACAACCTCGTGGAGGACCCGGGCGAGCGGAACGACGTTGCCGGAGACCAGGCCGAGCTTGTCAAGCGGGCCGAAGCCATGCTGCGGCGGGCACGGACTCCGTCGCCGGAATTTCCGTTGTCGGATGAGGATTCACCATTATGAAGAAAGCCATTCTGTTCCTGCTCGTTATTCTTACCTGCGGCTGGTTGCTTAGTTGTTCGGGGGCGTCCGAACAGCAGCCACCGAACATAGTCTGGATTCTCGCCGAAGATATGTCTCCGCACTTCGGAGTTTACGAAGAGACGGTATCGGTTACACCGAACGTGGATCAACTCGCCGCCGGAGGCGTCAAGTTCGAGCGCGCCTTCGTGACCACTCCGGTGTGCTCGCCGTCCCGCTCGGCGATGATCACCGGCATGTATCAGACCACCATCGGAGCCCACCAGCACCGCAGCTCCCGCGGCGCGGTAAATATTCATCTGCCGCCCGGCGTGCGCACGTTGCCGGAAATCTTCAAAGAGAACGGCTACTACGTCACCAACGGCTTCGCGCCGCGACCGCCCCGGATGGACGTCTATCCCAAGGGCAAGACGGACTACAACTTCGTCTACCCGGACGACCTCTATGACGGCTCCGAGTGGTCCGGCCGCGCCGAGGGGCAGCCTTTCTTCGCACAGATCCACCTCCGCGGCGGAAAGTTCCGCACGCCGAAGAACTGGTTTGACCCGGCCAGCGCGCCAGAGCTGACAGACCCCGCGGACGTAAAGCTTCCGCCCTACTATCCCGACGACCCGGTTATCCGCAAGGATTGGGCCGAGTACATCGACGGCGTCAACTACGTCGACCAGGCGGTTGGCTTCATTCTGAAGCGGCTGCGGGACGAGGGCGAACTCGACAACACGTACGTCTTTTTCTGGACCGATCACGGCATCAGCCACGCCCGCGGTAAGCAGTTCGTGACCGAGGAAGGGGCTTGGGTGCCGCTCATCGTGAGCGGCCCGGGACTCGATGCCGGCTCCGTTCGCGATGATCTTGTCCTCCACATCGACATCGCCGCCACCTCGCTTCACTTCGCCGGAATCCCACGGCCCGAGTATCTGGAGTCCCGCCCGCTCTTTGGTCCTGATGCGAAGCCTCGCGACCACATCGTGATTGCACGCGACCGCTGCGACGAGACAACCGAACGCATCCGCGCCGTGCGCACGGACCGGTTCAAGTACGTGCGCAACTACCACCCCGAGCGCCCGCACCTGCAGCCCAACGTATACAAGGACAACAAGGAGATCTACCAGCGCCTCCGCCAACTTCACGCCGCCGGCAAGCTGAACGAGACGGTCGAGCGAGTTCTGTTTTCCCCCACGCGCGCCAAAGAGGAGCTATATGATCTCGAAGCCGACCCGTGGGAACTGAACAACCTCGCCGCGGATCCAGCCCACCAGGAGAAGCTTGCCGAACTGCGCCGCCTGCTTGACGCCTGGATCGCTGAAACGGGAGACAAGGGAGAAACGCCCGAATCCGCCGAGGCCTACGACGGCGAAATGGCGGTCTACCTGGATGCCATCAAACCCCGCCATCCGGAGCGCGCCGCCGAAATCGAAGCGAACATCGCTCAGATGAAGAAGTGGGCGGCGGAAGGGAAATAGGCGCCTACTCCGGCTTGTGGGCGTCCCTTCCCGCAGCGCGGTCGCGCTCCTCGGGAGAGAGGCTGCGATTGAACGTGGCGCCGGAGCCTGTTGTCTGGTGGTAAACCATGTTTTGCCACGGGTCCTGTCCTTGCATGGTTGCCGGGGGCTCAATGCCCGCGGCGCTCCGGAAAGTTGGCGCGAAATGGATGTGGCTGACGCGCGCATCCTTCAGCCGCTTGCCAGCCTTCCGCCCCAATCCGGCGCCGTAAACCCTGTGCGCCTCCGTGCAGCCGAACCAGAAGAAGAACGGCGCACCCCGCGGGCGTGCGGTCAGAAAATCCTGGAAGTTTGCAGCATAGTCCCGCGCGTCAATTCCGTCCGGAGCGGGAGATTCCGGCAATCGCAAACAGAACATTCGGCCGCGTCTGCCTCCGGGGGCCAGCGCACCCAGCCAGCGCCGCCGCGCCGCCCAGCAGCATCCGCCGCCGTGCCGGCAGCCCGTCTTGCCGCCCTGTGCCTGCTACCGGCACACTTCTCCAATCGTCTTCAGTTTTTCGTCGGTCAAATATGCATACCGATTCACCCAGGCTCCGTGAGGCGAGGCGTTCCAACCCACTTCGCACCGCGCACGGAAGTCGTCGAGGGGGCCGTAGCCGTGGATCAGCGTGTAGACAGGCGTGTGGCCGGCGTCGCGCTGGGCCTGCCGGATCTTGCGGGCCTGCGCTTCGCGTCCGACCGGATGCGGCACGTCCGGCGCCGGGTACGAATAGTCCATCAGGTGCGGCAGGCCTTCGCCGTCGGCGATGTCCAGCCAACGGACGAGAGCGCGGGTGAGCTTCGTGTCGGAGAGGCCGGGGTTGGCCTGGAGAATCTGGTCGCCGTAGAATCGCAGGATCATGGGCCAGTGCATGGTGTAGAGCTTCACGCTCAGGGCCGCACTGTGTCTGGCGGCGCGGTGGTAGTCCATGCCCGAAGTCAAGGTGAACGGGGGAGGGAAGCAGTTGGGCATCAGTTCCATGTGCGGGCCCTTCGCCGCGGTGAGCGTGCGGCGGAAACCGGCGAGCAGTTCGTCGACCAGGATGGCCTTGAATTGCACGAAGTCGGTGAGCCCGGCATTGTCGGAGAGGGTGCGCACCAGCTCGAAGCGCCCGCCGTCGGCGGCGAGCCAGGGATCGAGGTCGGCGTTGGTCAGTCCGCCATTGAGCTTTGCGTAGAGCGTGCCCGCTGACCTGCGCATGCGTTCAAAGTCGATACCCAGGCGTGCGGCCGCGCGCTCGGCCGGGGCGCCGAAATCCAGGAACGCGCTGTTGAGCAGATACGGCGGATACTCGGGCCAATCGACGCGCAGGCCGTCCAGGTCCGGATACTGGAGCGTCAGGTCGTGAAGCAGCGCGTTGTGATAGCGGCGGATGTGCTCGCTCGCTAGACTTCCGTTCTTCGCCACGCGCCGGCCGGGTAGATCGCCGTTGGGGAGCCGCGGCAGATCCTCGTCCTCGGGCCCGCCGAACTGCACGCGGTAGCCGGGAGGGATGGCTGCCTGGACCTGAAGGTAGACCTTCATACCGCGCTTCCGGGCGGCAGCGGTGAAATCCGCCACGATGTGGCCTTCGGCGCGCGTCAAGTCCGCCGGCGGCGGAGGCTGGTAGCGGAGCCCCTTGTAGAGATCCGGGTTCGGGGCGAAGCTCGGCGCGGTCTTCACGAACAGTTCGCGTTTGCCCCAGAGCGGGCGGTCAAGCAAACGGACGCTGCCCGCTCCAGCGTCGGCCGGAGGCTCGCGGTTGCCGGACTTCTCGTCGGCGGGCGCCATTACGTACGGCGAAGTGGCCACGGCGTTGGCGCCGCACTTCTCCTGAAGATTGTCGAGAACGCCCTCGACGCCCTCTGTCTGAATATATTCGGGTAGAACCGTCACGCCCAGAAACTTCATCGCACCGCAATTCTATCGAAGGATGAAGGCGCGCATGGAGTCTTCCGTCCGAAGGCAGGATAGAGGAGAATGTCTGCAATGGCCCGAAACATGAACGCTCTTCCCGTATTCACGGTGATTCTCTGGCTTGCCGCGTGCGGCGGGAGCGATAGTTTGCCCCTGTTCGAATCGACGGCAGACGTCGGCGGCCCGTCCATCACTGGCTCCGCCTCCTATGAAGCGCGGTCGGACGAATACCGCATAACCGGCAGCGGCGAAAATATTTGGGGTGAGCAGGACGCGTTCTTCTACGCGTGGCGCAGGGCTACCGGCGACCTCGTTATGACCGCGGACATCACGTTCGAGGGCGAGGGCGGGCACGCGCACCGCAAGGCCGGATGGATGGTGCGCGGCAGCCTGGGGCCGGATGCTCCCTATGCCGATGTGATGGTGCACGGCGACGGCTTGATCTCGCTCCAATACCGGAAGACCGCCGGGGGGCCGACGTTGGGTGTGCGGGCGGCGTTTCCCGCGCCGGCGGCAGTCCGGCTGGAGAAGACAGGTGACGTCTTCTCGCTCTATGCGGCCGGCGAATCCGGCGAGTTCGAACCCGTGGGCGCGGTGTCGGTGGAGCTTCCGGATGAGGTCTACGCGGGACTCGCCGTCTGCTCGCATGATGAATCCGTGGCCGAAACCGCCATCTTCCGAGACGCCGGTTTCAAAGAGATACCCGTGGCGGGCGAACGGGTGGTGGAAAGCACGCTCGAAATCTTTAACATCGACACGAAGCGGCGGCGTATTGTGCGGCGGGCGCGGGAGCACTTCGAGGCGCCTAACTGGTCGCGCGACGGGTCCACGCTGCTCTACAACAGCGAAGGACTGCTCTATACGATTCCCGTCACCGGAGGCGAGCCAAAGGCGCTCGACACCGGCCCGGCGACGCGCTGCAACAACGACCATGGCTATTCGCCGGACGGCCGGCGGATCGCCATCAGCAACCGGGACGAGGGCGGATCGCGAATCTACACGCTCCCGGCCACGGGCGGCGAGCCGGAGCTGATCACCCCTACCGCGCCATCCTACTGGCACGGCTGGTCGCCGGACGGCGGCACGCTCGCCTACTGCGCGCGGCGCGATGGCGAGTTTGACATCTACACGATTCCCGCGGCCGGCGGCCGTGAGACGCGCCTCACCACGGCGGAAGGGCTGGACGACGGGCCGGACTACTCGCCCGATGGCGGGTACATCTTCTTCAACTCGGTCCGCACCGGCCAGATGAAGATCTGGCGGATGAAGACGGACGGCTCCGGGCAGGTGCAGTTCACTCCGGATGATGAGTTCGGCGACTGGTTCCCGCATCCCTCTCCGGACGGCGAGTGGATTGTCTACGTAGCCTATGACAAGTCCGTGGAAGGGCACCCGGCGAACAAGGACGTGGCGCTTCGCATGATGCCCGCGGACGGCGGCGAGCCGGAAACCGTGGTCACGCTGTTCGGGGGCCAGGGGACGATCAATGTGCCGTCATGGGCGCCGGACAGTAAGGAGTTTGCCTTCGTGAGCTACCGGTTGGTACTACCGTGATACTGGTAGCGGGCGCACCCGCAGATCGCGCCACTCGATGGAAGCGCCTCCGTCCGTGTGCATCTGCAGGCCGATGCGTCCGGCGGTAGGCGCTCCGTCCGGCAGGCGGGTGGTTTGGGCGACGGTCTTCCCGTCGAGCCGCACCAAGCAGCTCCGCCCCTCGACGATCACCTGCATGAGAAACCACTGCGCTTCGTAATCAACCGAGCTGCCGCTGCGCACGTGGTTGTAGATGCTTCCCGTGGGGTAGACGGCGTTGGGCGGGCTGTAGATCTGTACCTCGAAACCGCGATAGCCCCGCGGCGAGCCGCGGAGGAAGACGCCGCCGTTGGCTCGCTGGTGGCTACGCACGAGGGCGGTGAACTCGAAGTCGCCAAAGGTTCCAGGAGCGTAGTAGACGCCGTGGCCGTTAGAGGTTCGGATAACGCCGTCCCGGATTACCCAGTCCGCTCCGCCGCGAAGATCCCAGCCGTCGAAAGTTCTGCCATCGAACAGCTCGACGAATTTGTGCCGTCTGCCGTGATCCTCGATGCGGACATTGCGGACCGTCCACGCGGAGCCAAGATCCGGGAACCCGATGTAGCCGCGTTTCAGCCGCAGTCGCAACTCCGGATCCTCCGCCAGGTCCACATCTTGAACGGTCCGTCCGTCGATTGCCGCGCGCAAGCGGTCTCCAGTCAGCTCGATTTCCAGGCGATGCCACTTGCCCCACGACTCCGGCAGCGCCGTGTCCGGTCTTCGGACACCGCGAATCGCTCCGGTGACGTAGGGCGTCACCTCGTTGTGAAAATCGTGCGCCAGCACGATTGCCAGCCCCGACCTTCCCGGCCGGCCCTCCCGGGGCGCCCGCAGATAGACCGCCGCTTCGGCCCACTGCGCCAGGCGGTAGTCCAAGCTCATCCGGAAGTCTTCATACTCCTGGTCCGACCGGATCCAGCACGGAAATCCGCCTTTCCCGCTGATCCGGATTTCACCGTCCGTCACCTCGGCCGCCACCCGTGGCCCCTCCGGGACCCACTTCGCGCGCGCCTGCACCGCCACGGCGGCCAGCGCCAACATCATCAACAAGTACCCGCGTGCCGCCGGGTTCATGCGCCGCTCACAATCCTCACCGTCTCGCGCGCGATCAGCAATTCCTCATTCGTGGGCGTCACCCACACTTCGGTCTTGCCGTTCGAGATGCAGGCCTCATCGCCCATCACCGACTCGTTCTTGCCGGTGTCGATGGAGATTCCGAGCGCCTCGAGACCCTCGCAGCTCCACGCCCGCACCAGCGGGGAGTTCTCTCCGATGCCTCCGGTAAACAGCACCGCGTCCGCGCCGTTCAGCACTCCGAACATCGTGCCGATGTACTTCTTGATCCGGTAGCAGAAGACTTCGATGCCCGTTCGCGCCCGCTCGTTACCGGCCTCGCTCGCCTCGATAAGGGTGCGCATGTCGTCACTCAACCCGGAGATTCCCAGCAGCCCGCTTTTCTTGTTGAGGATGTGCGTCATCTCTTCGACACTCGTGTGGCTGGTGGCCATGAGGTGGAGCAGCACCCCGGGGTCGAGTAATCCGGGGCGCGTCCCCATCATAAGACCGTCGAGCGGGGTGAACCCCATTGACGAGTCGACCGAGCGTCCCTGATCGACCGCGCACACCGACGATCCGCTGCCGAGATGGCAGATGATCACCTTTAGCTCGGCCGGCCGTGCTCCCTTCATTTCGGCGAACCGCAGGCTCACATAGCGGTGCGAGGTGCCGTGAAAGCCGTATCGCCGGATCTTCTGTTCCCGGTACAACTCCCACGGCAGCCCGAACAGATAGGCCTTCCGCGGCGTGGATTGATGAAAAGCCGTATCAAAGACGGCGACGTTCGGCTTTTCCGGAATCACGTCGCGGACGGCGCGGAATCCGGCCAGGTTGTGCGGATTGTGCAGGGGCGCGAGTGCCGAGCACTCCTCGATGCGCCGCTCCACCTCGTCGTCAATCAACACCGATTCGGAGTAGTACTCCCCGCCATGCACCACCCGGTGTCCGATCCCGTCGAGGCCCTTGGCCCCGGCCTCGGCCAGCACTTCCTCGATCGCCTCATGATGCCGGCCGGCTCCGTCGATAGCCCCCTTGAGCACGCATCGTTCTTCGCTGCCGGTCTCGAACAGTTGAAACTTGACCGACGAACTCCCGCAATTGAGCGCCAGAACCCTCATAGAATTCCCGTATATTCCGGCCCGTTAGCGGACCAGGTTCCGCCACAGCATCAGCGGCGGATCCTCCCAACTGCGCGACGTCACAATGTCCTGGTCCCCGTCATTGTCGATATCGCCGATCGCGACCCTGCCCGCGCCCTCCGGACCCACAACGGAATAGTCGAACTGCAGAGCGCGTTCCGGCGGCGCGCCGCACCCCAACCACCCAAGCAACCCAATTCCCAAAATAACCATCGTTCGCAGACACATAAGAACTCTCCCATTTGTATGCTGCCACCCCCCACCCCCGCAACCCAAATTCGGTGACAGGCTACTCTTTCCCTAATTTCAAATTTCGGTGACAGGCTACTCTTTCCCTAATTTCGACGCGAGGATCGCAGGCGGCCTCCTGCCCATTTCCGGGTATCCATGAGCTACCGCCCGCGCTCCTAATTGTGGTAATGGAGGCTTTCGTGGAGAAACGGGTCTCGGTGGGGCGCCTGCGGAGCCTGGCGGAGAGCGCGCAGGAAAGCGAGCAGGAATATCGCCCCAGCGGCGAAGAGGGGCGCCACCTCCCACAGACCGGCGACCGGAACTTCTCCCGCCGTCGCCGGAACGATGAGCATGTAGATATCGAGCACCCGGCCCGCGACCACCACCCAGGCGACTTTCACCAACCGCGACCGGTCACGCTTCGCGCCGCGCGAGAGCAGCACCGCAAACGGGATCGCCCAGTTGAGCAGCATGTTCAGGATAAACAGCGGCAGCCAGTACCCCTGCGTCCGGACAATATAGTACGAGGTTTCCTCCGGGATGTTCGCGTACCAGATGAGCATGTACTGGCTGAACCAGATGTACATCCAGAACGTGGTGAAGCCGAAGAGCAACTTGCCGAGGTCATGAAAGTGCTCCTCGTTGACGAAGTCGCGCAGCGGAGGGCGCCGCCCGAGCCAGTAGAGCAGGATGATGATCACAGCGAGCCCGCTCGAGAACATTCCGGCGAAATTATAGACGCCGAAGATTGTGCTGAACCACATCGGCTCGAGCGACATGATCCAGTCCACGGATGCGAGCCAGAACGTCAGCGCGAACAGAACCAGAAAAGCGACGGAGAGCCGGTTTGCCTTGTGGGTATGACGAAGCTCGCCGTCGAGATCCTGACGGCGCGAGGCGCGCGTGATGGCCGCCGCGAAGAAGATCCAGATGGCGAAATAGCCAACGGCGCGAACCAGCCAGAAGGGGACACTCAGCCATGCCCGCTTAAAGGCAAAGCCGGCCGCGTGCGAACCGGCCTCAGCCCAGGGGTACAAAGAAGAGCCGAAGGCGAGCAGGAAGAGCAGTATCCCGGCGCCGTAAGGCAGGGCCGCGGACATCGCTTCCGGTACCCGGCGAAAGGCGACACTCCACGTGGCCCCGGACGCGTACTGGGTGGCGACGAAGAAGATCCCGGAGAGTCCGAGCGTGAGCAGCAGAAAACCTCCCATCAGCAGGCCGGGCCAGGCTCGTTCCGGCGCGAAGATGACGCCGGCGATGGCCGCCGCGATCCCGGCCCCCGCAACCAGCCTCAGGTTGCGAAGCAGGGCCGGGGCGGGTCTGAACTCCGCGATGTTGCCATTCATGGTTGTGCGACCTCCTGGGGCTCCTCTTGTGGCCCTGCCGCCGCAGCGGCCTCGGCGGCATCCGTGGCAGTCTTCTCGGCCGCGGCGCGGGCGCTCTCCTGCAGCGCGCGGATGTAGGCGATGGCCTTCCAACGGTCCGCCGGCGATATCTGAACCGAGTAGCCCGGCATATTCTTCTGTCCGAAAGTCACAACGTGGAACATGCGCCCATCAGGCATGTCCACTGCATTCTGCGCCAGCAGCGAGGGCGGGGGCGGGAATCCGCGCATCGCCACAAGGCCGTCGCCCAAGCCCCCGGCTCCATGGCAGGTGAGACAGAACGTCTGATAAACCAGCTTGCCGCGGCTGGCCGCTCCCACGTCTTGCGGATCGATCGGGTTCGCGAGTTCCACGCCCGCTCGAACGGCGTCTTCTTCGGTGGGCTCGTATTCAAACGGCATATGGCCGCGGGGAATCGTGCCTTCGGCGGGAGTCTGCAGAGTCTTCCCGTCAGTGAAATTCGGATTCGCGCTGAACGACTCGAAACTGACCGCGTGAACCATCTCCGGCAGATACTCGTAGTTCGGCCGGGCCGGATCCCGCCGGATCGTGAAGTTCAACGCCAGCGTTACGGCGAGGGCGATCAGCAGCACGGTGTTCTTCATCATCGGGAGTCATCCTCCTCGAGTTGTTCCAGCACGCTGACGGCGTTGTGCCGTTCGAGCAGGCCGCGGACGGTGTCGACATCGAAGGCGGCGTCCGTCTGTTCGAGCACCAGGGCGAAACGGTCATTCGTCACGCCTTCGGCGATCAGCTTCGGTTCGTGTCCAGGACGGAGACGGCTGACGAGAAAGAATGCGAAAACGGTGCTCAGGCCGGCAAAGAGCACCATGACCTCGAAGGTGATGGGGACAAAAGCCGGCAGCGAATTCCACGGCTTGCCGCCCACGTTGACCGGCCAGTCGATGGCGGTGGTCCAGAACTCGAACCAGACCTTGGCCGCCGCGCCGAGCAGCCCCAGCAGGAAACACACCCACGGCAGACGCGAGGGCCGAAGCCCCATGGCCCGGTCGAGACCGTGGACGGCGTAAGGAGCGTAGACATCCACAATGCGATAGCCTTCTTCCCGCACCGCTTTCGTCGCGCTGAGGATGTCGTCCTCGTGTGCGAAGGTTCCCACTAACAGAAGTTGGCTCATGTGTTATACCTCTCGCGGTTTTCTGCCAATACTCAACACGCCCTTCACCTCGCCCATCGCAATCATGGGGAGCAGGCGGCAGAAGATGAGGAAGCAAGTCAGAAACAACCCGAAACTCCCGATCAGCGTCAGCACCTCGATAGAAGTGGGGACGTATTCGGTCCAGTTGGCCGGGAGGTAGTCCCGGTGCAGCGACGTGACAACAATCACGAACCGCTCGAACCACATGCCGACGTTGACGAACAGCGATATGACAAACACCAGCGCCAGATTCGTGCGGATCTTCTTGAACCAGAGCAACTGGGAGACTCCCACGTTGCAGCCAACCATGATCCAGTAGGACCACGCCATCGGTCCCATGGCGCGGTTGAGGAAAACGAACTGCTCGTACTGGTTTCCGGAGTAGAGCGCGGTCCAGAACTCGGTGAGATAGGCGAATCCGACGATAAGCCCGGTGAGGATCACCAGTTTGCTCATCACCTCCACGTGCCGGACGGTGATGTAGTCCTCGAGATTCATTACCTTTCGCGCCACGATCATCAGCGTCAGCACCATCGCCATGCCGGAGAAGATGGCCCCGGCGACGAAGTACGGCGGCAGAATGGTGGTGTGCCACCCGGGAATGACCGATGTGGCGAAATCCCAACTCACGATGGTGTGCACCGAGACGACCAGCGGCGTTGCCAAGCCAGCCAGCAGCAGATAGACGGTCTCGTAATGAGACCACGTCCGCATCGAGCCGTTCCAACCCAGCGCGAAGAAGGCGAAAATGCTGCGCCGGAGGCCGGGCTTTGTCCGGTCCCGTATGGTGGCCAGATCCGGGATGAGCCCGACGTACCAGAACGTCAGGGAAATGATGAAGTACGTCGAAATCGCAAAGGCGTCCCAGGCGAGCGGCGAGCGGAAGTTGATCCACAGTGGGCCGCGCGTGTTCGGATACGGGAAGATCCAGTAGGCGAGCCACGGCCTGCCCATATGGATAACGGGGAAAATGCCGGCGCACATCACCGCGATCAGCGTCATTGCCTCGGCCGCCCGGTTCACCGACGTTCGCCAGCGTTGCCGGAACAGGAAGAGCACAGCCGAAATCAAAGTGCCGGCGTGGCCGATGCCGATCCAGAATACGAAGTTCGTAATATCGAACGCCCAGCCGACGGTGTTGTTGAGCCCCCAGGTTCCGATGCCGGTGGCGATTTGATACGCCACCGCCGCCGAACCCGCCAACAGGGCCGCGAGCGAAACCAGAAAGGCGCCCCACCATAAAGCGCCCGGGCGGCGTTCCATCGGGCGGCAGATGTCGTCGGTAACCTGGGCAAGCTGCTTGTTGCCGGCGATCAACGGCGTGGACGGTGCGGAAATCACATCAGCCATGGCGTTCCTGCTCCTCCTCTCCGGGATGGCCCGGCCGGTTTCGAACCAGGCGGAGGTATCCCACCGAGGGCCGGACGTTAATCTCCTCCAGCACTTTGTACGTGCGCGGGCTCGCGAGCATCCGGGAGATCCTGCTCTCGGGATCGTTCATGTCGCCGAAGACGATTGCCTCGGCCGGGCACGATTGCTGGCAGGCCGTTTGAACCTCTTCGTCTTCAAGTTCCCGGCCCTCCCGCTTCGCCTCCAGGCGGGCATACAGAATCCTCTGCACGCAGAACGTACACTTCTCCATCACTCCGCGGGATCGCACCGTGACGTCCGGGTTGAGAACCATGTTGGCGAGCCCGTCTTCGCGTGGGTAATCGAACCAGTTGAAGCGGCGCACCTTGTACGGACAGTTGTTCGCGCAATAGCGGGTGCCCACGCAGCGGTTGTAGACCTGCTGGTTCAGCCCTTCCTCGCTATGCACCGTGGCCAGAACCGGGCAGACGGTCTCGCACGGGGCGTACTCGCAATGCTGGCACATCATTGGTTGGTGCGCGACCCGGACGTCGCCCGCGGCGCCGGAGTAGTACCGGTCGATGCGAATCCAGTGCATCTCGCGCTTGCGGCAAACCTCGTCCTTACCGACCACCGGCACGTTGTTCTCCACCTGGCAGGCGACGACGCAGCCGGCGCATCCGGTGCAGGCGTTCAAGTCGATGGCCAGCCCCCAGCGCTGGCCGTGGTACTGGTGATCCGGCGGCCAGAGGTCCTCGTCCGGCAGATGGTGCGTTAAGGCGCCGGCGTGCGGATCCCGGCGAAACGCCGCGAGGGTTGTCTCCTGAATGATGGGCCGCTCTCCGCCATCCGGTGGTTCCAAGTGCTCCGGAGCCCGCAGCGTGTGATGATCCTGCGTAACGGCCAGCCTGCGTTTTTCGCCCGTGGCCGAGAGCTTCACCTTCGCCCGCGTGTGTTTCAGCAGCCCGTCTTCAAACACGGCGAGCGGCGCGGCGTTCACCCCAACCCGGCCGTTCTTACCCAGGGTTGCCAACCGGTGGATCCAGCGCGGTCCGATGCCGGAAAACCGCTCGCTGGCCGCCGTGCCGTAGCCGAGAGCCACGGCGACGGTCCGATCGTGCTGCCCGGGCTGCGAGAGCACGGGAAGTTCCAGGGTCTGGCCGTCCGCCTCGATCCGGACAACATCTCCCTCGGCAACGCCAAGTTCGGCGGCCGCTTGCGGGGACAGCGAAGCATAGTTGTCCCAGGTTGCTTTCGAAATCGGGTCAGGCAGTTCCTGAAGCCATGGGTTGTAGGCGTGCCGGCCGTCGAGCATCGACACTTTCTGGTAAAGCACGAGCGCGTATCCTTCTTCCGCGGCCGGCGCTGCAACGCCGGCGCCGGCAACGGCGGCGGTGTTGAAGACCGGGCGGGGCGCGCCGGATGGCGGGACCTCCACCACTCCGTCATGGAGCGCCCGCTGCCAGAAGTGTTCGAACGGCGACTCATCACCGCCCCGGCGCGGATAGATCCCTGTCCGCCACGTCTCCCGTACCACTTCCCTCGCCGGTGACGGCGCGCCGGACCACGCCGCTAACGTCTCCAGGAAGCCGCGGGTATTGCCGATCGGGCGCAGCGCCGGTTGCCTGAGACTGTATACTCCTTCCACCGGTTCCGCGTCCCCCCAACTTTCGAGCTCGTGATGGTCCGGACAGGAGAAATGCGCCAGGGCGCCTGTCTCATCGGGGCGCGGAGACAGACTCACAACCAGGGGAACGTTGGCGATCGCCTTACCCAGCTTCTCGCCATCCGGCAGATCGAACACGGGGTTCGCCCCGTGGATCAGCAGTGCGGCCACTTGGCCCGCTTCGATCTCGCCCGCCAGCCTCTCCATTTCCCTGTCACTGGCCAAGCGCTGTTTCGACGGACGGTCCAGCCGCACGGCGGCTCCGTAGTTGCCCAGAAGATGGTTCGCGTAGTTGCAGAGAATCTGCGCCCGCCGGTCCTCCAAGCCACAAACAACGAGGCTTCGGCCCCTGGCTTCCCATAAGCGTTCCGCCAATTCGTCAATCCGCTCGCCGGTGGAGCCGCCGAGCCGGACCGGGCCGGGCGGGGCCGCCGCGCCGGCGCGCCCCGCGATCCTGCCAACAAGCTGAGCGAGCGCCGCGGGAATCGCATCCGGCGCGGCCACGATTCTCTCATCCGCTTTGCCCCCGGTAACCGAGAACCTCGACTCGATCTGCGTGTGATGGGAAAGGAAGCGTTCGGTCTCCGTGGGTATCCGGCGCGATGCGTAACCGCGGGTGAACTCCGGAGGAGACAGCCAGGTCCCAAGAAAATCCGCGTCAAAGGAGGCGATGACATCGGCGCGCGCGAAATCGAAGTGGGGCGTCACACGCAAGCCGTGCGTCGCCTCGTGAGCGTCCGCCAGGGCCGCGGAAGAAAGCGGGTCAAACATGACGTGCCGCGCATTCGGGAAGGTCGCGAGGAACCGGTCGATCGCGTTTCGCAGAGACGGGCTGTTCACCGTGCCCGTCAGCAAGCG
This sequence comes from uncultured Solibacteraceae bacterium, assembly GCA_964468205.1. GTDB lineage: Bacteria > Acidobacteriota > Terriglobia > Bryobacterales > Bryobacteraceae > CAWELS01. The sequence continues at coordinate 18,710 of CAYXVG010000037.1, forward strand.
AACTGCGCCCTGGTTATTCCGGATGCGGTCGAGCCGTTCCGTTACTTCACGGTCTACCTCCGGCCACGTCGTCTCCTTGCCCGCGGCCAGCGGATACTGCAGTCGCAGGCTATCGTAGACGCCGAGGATGGAAGCCTGTCCCACCGCGCAGAGACCGCCCCGCGAGAGCGGGTGTTGGGGATTGCCTTCCAGTTTGACTGGCCGGCCGTCGCGAACCTTGGCCAGGAGACCGCAGGCCGAAGAGCACCCGCCGCAGGTGGTGGCGTAGTAGTAGAAGCGGCCGGGGACGGAGTTCTCCGGCTGTGTGAGGTAAGGGATGGCCTCCTTCACCGGAGCTTCCCGGCATCCCAGAAGCGTTCCCGCAAACGTGAATCCGGTAGCCGCGAGAAACGCCCGGCGGCCCGGATCGGCAAGTTCCGCGGGGGGAGCGGCGAGATTGTCCGTGGAAGTCGTCCCGGCTTCCCTTGCGTTCTGTTTGTCGTCAGTTGGCATCATCTCTTTTTCGCCCTCAGAAGTGGCAGGCGGCGCAATCGAGGGTCGCGTGTACCGTCCGGCCGCGAACCCCCTTCGCATTGACATCGCGATGGCAATTAACGCACCAACCCATCGAGAGGTCGGCCCACTGCCTCATGCGCTCCATGGTTTCCACCGGTCCGTGGCAGTCCTGGCAGGTGACCCCGGCGGTAACGTGGGCCCGGTGGTCGAAGTAGGCGAAATCCGGCAGATTGTGGACCCGGGTCCACGCGACCGGAGTCCGGGCCTTGCCGGGCGCCGGCTCGAGCGAGGCGTCCAGCGCCAAAGCGTCGTAGAGTTTGCGCAGTTCCGCCGACTCCACCGGCCGGGGATCGCGCCCCGCCTCGGCAGCAGCTTCGTCCTCGGCCCTGATGGCCCCAAACGAGGCGGTTACGTAGCGATGGCAATTCATACACACGCTCGCGGCCGGGATGCCGGCATGACGGCTCGTCTCGGCCCCCGAGTGACAGTACAGGCAGGGAATCTCCAGTTCTCCCGCGTGCAACCGGTGAGAATAAGCGATCGGCTGCGGCGGCTCGTAGCCCTGTTGGTTCCCCGGGAGATTGAAATCAGCCAGCGAGATGGCCAGCATGATTCCGCTGACCGCGAGGCCGACGCTCAGCACGATCGTGACTACGTGACTGTTCACTGGACGACTCCCTGATTAGCAGCGAATCTCCGCATTTCTGCGCGCATAGAACCACCAATTCACAAACAAGCACGAAGCGTAGTAGGCGGCGAAACCGTACAGAGCGTACTCCGGCGTTCCGGCTTGAATCTGCGCGCCGAACACCTTCGGAATGATGAACGCTCCATACGCCGCCACGGCCGACGTCCAGCCGAGAACCGGCCCCGCCTGTTCCGGCTTGAAGATAATCGGGATCATCCGGAACGTGGAACCGTTGCCAATCCCCGTCATGCTGAACAGCAGCAGGAACAAAACGAGAAACGGGAAGAAGTACTGTTGCGGCGACCCGGACCCCGACGCCTTCTCGACGAAATAGGCCACGCCGAGCGTCGAGACGATCATCGTGGCCGTCGCCCAGTGCGTGACCCGCGCTCCGGTGAACTTGTCCGAGAGCCAGCCGCCCACCGGCCGCACCAACGAACCGACGAGCGGGCCGAGCCAGGCATAGGCAAAGGGATTGGGAGCCTCCGGATTCGGGCTGCCGTCAGGCAGCGAACCGAACACGACCCTGATGAGCAGCGGGAACGCCATTGAGTATCCAATGAACGAGCCGAAAGTCATCACGTAGAGCCACGTCATCACCCAGTTGTGTTTGGCTTCGAAAATGGCGAACTGCTTCTTCAGGTTCTTGGCGACGGGCCCGGGGATCAGCTTCAGAAAGCCCAGCGTGGAGACGATCGTGACCGGCAACGCCAGCCACATGTTCCAGCCGAGTCCCAGCAGAAGGTAGAGGCCGATAGCCGCGCCCAGCGCGCCGACGAACACGAGCCCCACGGCCTTGGCGACTCCCGAGACCGGCGATCCGAGGGTAAAGATCGGAAGGTTGGTCATTCCAAGAGCGGCCGCCAACGTTAGGGCCGCCAGAATCGGGACCCAAACAAGCCCGCAGTTCTGAATCCAGATCATCGTTCCCGCGGGGGAGCCCCCGACAGCTTCCGGCAATGGGAAACCGTCGCCGCCGAGCGCGCCAAATATCGGAATAGTCATCACCAGGGGAAGCAGCACCTGCATCACGCTCACACCGAGGTTGCCCAGTCCGGCATTCAGCCCGAGGGCGGAGCCCTGCATGCGTTTCGGGAAGAAAAAGCTGATGTTCGACATCGACGACGCGAAGTTTCCGCCCCCGATTCCCGACAAAGCGGCGAGGACTACGAAGACGCCAAACGACGTATTCGGGTCCTGTAGCGCGATCCCCGTCCCAAGCGCTGGAATCAGCAGCAGCCCCGTGGTGACGGCGATTACCGTGCGCCCGCCGGCGATGGCGATTAGAAACGAATTCGGAATCCGGAGAGTCGCCCCGGTCAGTCCCGCCACCGCGGTCAGCGTGAAGAGCTGTTCGGATGTGAACGGGAAGCCCAGGTTCTTCATCTGCACCGTGATGATCGACCAGTATGACCAGACCGCAAAGGCGCAGAGCAGGCACGGAATGGATATGGCGAGATTGCGGTAGGCGATCTTCTTGCCCGCCGCTTCCCAGAATTTGGCATCTTCCGGCGCCCAACTTCTGCCTGGGCCCTCCGCGCCTGTTTTTATTGCAGCTTCCGCCATCTCTGCTACTCCCTAACTGCCCGCCTGCCGCGCCGATTCGGCCTCCATCTGACGCATGAGTTTCGGTGTCTCCCGGTGCATCATGCGCTGGACTACGGTGTGCATCCAGAACAGGCTGATCGCGGACACCAGCGCGAGGAACATCCAGCACGTCGTCCAGACGCCTGTCTTCTCGAGCAGCCACCCAAAGATCACGGGGCAGAAAAATCCGCCCAGTCCCCCGATGACTCCGACCATGCCGCCCACTACCCCGACCGATTTCGGAAAGTAGTCGGGGATGTGCCGGTAGACGGCGGCCTTCCCGATGCCCATCATGAAGCCCACGATGAAGACCAATCCAGTGAAGATCCAGACGTTGGCCTGGAAGTGTATATGGGTGATTCCGCGCGCGAGCAATTGGCGTTTCGCCACCGGGGCGCCTTCTTCCACCACCGGCGTCTGTTCGAAGGCCTTGTTCGGGAATACGCTGACGCCTGCCTCGTTTATGTCGCGCCAGCCTACCGGCATCTTCTCGATCGGGTACGATCTGCCGTCGACTGCAATGGCGGACGGTGTCACCGACATGACCCTACCACCGCGGGCCGCCATCACGCCCTTCCCGGGCAACTCCACTTCCATCTGCGGCACGGTCAGCAAGACGCAGCACACGAGGCAACTGCCAAGCACCCAATACATCACCCGCCGCGCTCCGTAGCGGTCGGATAACCAGCCGCCGAACGCCCGGACAACCCCCGACGGAAAACTGAAGATCGCGGCCATGAATCCGGCCGTCGCCACCGTCATCGTGTAAGCGTTCACGTAGTAAGGGATCAGCCACTGCGCCAGAGCGACGAACCCGCCGAAAACCAGGAAATAGTAGAGGCCGAACCGCCAGACACGCATATGGCGAAGCGGTTCCAACCTTTGCCAGAAGCTCGTAATGTGCCCGTCGTCCGCCGTCTTGTGATACGTGGCGAAATAGAAAATAATCGACATGGCCACGAGCAACCCGGCGTAAAGCTTCGGCAGCGTTCGCCAGCCTTCGACGGCTGTTCCGTCATTCGTCAGGTGCATCAGCAGGCTGGGCGCCACCATGCTGGTGAGAGCCGCCCCCGCGTTGCCCGCGCCGAAGATGCCGAGCGCGGTGCCCTGCTGGTGCTTGGGGAACCAAACTGATGTGTAAGCGATGCCGACGGCAAAGGATGCGCCCGCGAAACCAAAGCCAAGCGAAGCCCCGAAGAATTCGTAATAGGCGTCCGCCTCGCTGAGCATGAACAGCGGAACCGCCGACAACAACATGACCAGTGGAAAGACAATCCGCCCGCCATACTTGTCGGTGAGAATCCCTATCGGCAGCCGCATGAGGGCGCCGGTCAGCACGGGGATGCCGATCAGCCATCCGACTTGTGTTTCCGGCCAGGTGAACGCATCGTTCTCCACCAGAAATGTGACCAGGACGCCGTTCAGCATCCAGCAGGAAAAACAGACCGTGAAGGCGAGCGTGTTCATTACCAGAACAACGATCGCTTTGCCCCTTTCAGTCATCTTCCTCAGCCTTCTCTATGAGCCGGCCCGGCGAATGGAGCCGGGGTTCCAGTTCCAGCGGACAACCTGCGGCTTCCGCCAGAGATAAGGGTTCGGGATCACCAGCACGTGCACCAGCCGCGTGAAAGGAAAGAATCCAATCACGATCCAGGCATTGACGATGTGTATCTTCACCAGCAATGGCATCGCGCTGACATAACCAATTTCCGGGCTCAGCGACATCAACGACCACAGGTATGGGGAAACGGACGCGGCGAACCAGGACGAGCCCCACGGGTAGAAAACGGCCACTCCGATGCCGGTTGCAATCTGAACCATCAGGAGGATGAACAGAGCCCAGTCCGAACGGGTGGTTACCAACCGGACCTTGCTCGTCTTCCGCCGCCGGACCATGGCCGCGGCCAAGCCGATGATTGTCAGCAGCGCGAACACGAGCCCCGTGATCTCGAGCACGTAAAGGCGCACCGGCACGCTGTTCCACCACAACAACTGCCGCGGAATGAATAAGCCCGCCAGGTGCCCGGCCAGCACCACCAGAATTCCGTAGTGAAACGGGACAAGTCCCCAGAAATGTTGCTTGTTTTCGAGAAACTGTGACGAAAGGCTAGAATACGTGAATGCCTGCGACCTGTACCGCTGAATCGTGGCCAGGAGGAAGGTGGTCATGGCCACGTATGGCAGCGCGGCAAGCAAAACGACGTCCAGATGTTGCGCGTTCATGAAATCGCCTCCTCGGCCTGAGCGGAGTATTGGCGCTCCATAACAAGCTGCGTCGCCCGCACCAGAAGCTCGTAGGGGTTGTCCTTGCCCTCAATGGCGCTGAGCATCTTGTTCACGGCGACTCCGATGAAGTCCGTATAGAGTGTCGCCGCCGCGTCGCCCCCCATTCTTGCCAGCAGCTCCAGCACATGGGTCAGGTGGTCTGGCAGTTCAGTGGATTCCGGGACGTGATACTCGCGTAACAGGCCCCGTAGATAGACCAGAAACTCCCCGCGCTCGTAGCGTTCGCCGAAGATCTGCCAGCCGGTCTCCAGGCAGCACTTCGGATTCAGTTCAAAGGTCTGAATATACAGTTCCTGTAGGGCTTCGACGCTCCGTGGGGCGAGACGCTCACTCAAGGCCGACAGCAGCGCCGCCGCTTTCGGAACCTCACACGCGAGATCCTGGCAGCGGTCGAGCGTGGCGTGGTAATCATCGCCGGGATAGCGGTAGAGCCGGCCGAGCGTGTCGGATAGCTGGTGGCTATTCTGCATCACATCCCTCTCCTCGGACCAGTCAGGAATCCAAAACCCGCGCTCTCCTTGCGCTCTTGCGGGTCCTGGAGCATCTCGATCGCTTCCTCGCGGTGCGATGGCGGGATGACGAACCGGTCGTCAAATGTGCACAACGAGGTCAAGCGATAGATCTGCTCGGCCTCCTCTTCCGTGCAGTCCGCCTCCCGCAATATCCGCTCGGCAAGCTCGCGCGTTATGTCGCCGACGGTGAGCGCGCGGCGATACCAGCGGACCGCCTTCTGTTTCTTCAGCGCGTAGCGCACCTTGCCCTCGTGCCCGGCGCCAAACATGTTCGCCAGGAACTTCATCGGCACGCGGCTCTCGTCGATGTCGTGAAAAAGGTTCTCCGAAACGTGAGTCAGATTCTCTCCGCGCCGGCTCGACATCACCGGCGCCATCGGCGGAACGTAGAACAGCATCGGTAGCGTGCGGAACTCGATGTGAGGCGGCAGGGCGATCTTCCATTCCTTCACGAAACGGTAGACCGGCGATTTCTGCGCCGACTCGATTACCGAGTCGTGGATACCGTTCGCGCTGGCGAGCGCCATCACCTCGGGATCATTCGGGTCGAGAATCATGTCGCGCTGCGCCTCCACCAACTGGTCGTCGGGAAGGTTCGCGATCTCCTCGATCTTCGACGCGTCGTAAAGCAGAACGCCCAGGTAGCGAATCCGCCCCACGCAGGAGTGGAAACAAGCCGGCGCCTGTCCCGTCTCAATGCGCGGGAAACAGAGAATGCACTTCTCGGATTTCCCGGTCTGCCAGTTGAAGAAAGTCTTCTTGTACGGGCAGGCCGCGATACACGACCGCCAGGCGCGGCAGCGATTCTGATCAATCAGGACGATGCCGTCCTCCCCCCGCTTATAGATGGCGCCGGAGGGACAGGCCGCCACACAGCCCGGATTCAGGCAGTGATTGCAAATGCGGGGGAAGTAGAACAACACCAGGCGCTCGATGGCAAAGAGCTGCTGCCGCTGCTCCTCCGATATGCCGTCCAGGTTCGGATCGTTCTCCGCGTAGACCGGAGAGCCGCCGAGGTCGTCATCCCAATTGGGACCGGCCTCGATATCGATGTGCTCGCCCGTGACCATCGAGATCGGCCGGGCCACCGGCTGGTCCGGACCCTCCGGCGCATTGAACAGATTCTGATAGTCGTAGGTCCACGGTTCGTAGTAATCGTCCATGGTCGGCATGTTCGGGTGGTGGAAGATGTTGAAGACCGTCTTCTTCTTGTTGGTGGATCGCAGCTCGGCCTTCCCGTCGCCTTGTTTCCAGCCTCCCTTATACTTCTCCTGGTCTTCCCAGGACGTCGGATAGCCGGTTCCCGGCTTCGTCTCGACGTTGTTCCACCACATGTACTCGGCGCCCTTGCGGTCTGTCCAGATGTTCTTGCAGGCAATGCTGCAGGTGTGGCACCCGATGCACTTGTCCAGGTGGAATACCATCGAGATTTGTGAGCGAACGTTCATAGCCTGGTCCTTCCTTTGCCGCCTACCAGTTCAGTTCGGGCAGCTTCCGCACCAGCACATGGGTGTCACGGTTCACACCCGTCGGCCCCCAGTAGTTGAAGTGATAGGTGAACTGCCCGTAGCCGCCCACCATGAGGTTCGGCTTCAGTCGCGTTCTGGTCAGTGAGTTGTGTCCGCCGGCGCGCCGGTTGCCCCGCAGCGGGGACTTCGGTACCGAATACGTCCGTTCCGGCGAATGGTAAATGATGCAGATGCCGCGCGGTATGCGAACGCTCACCGCGGCGCGTGTGCAGACAACGCCATGGTCGTTGTGCACCTCCACCCAATCGTTGTCATTGATGTCCAGCTCGGCGGCGTCCTTGTCGTTCATCCAGAAGGGCTCCGTGCCCCGCGACAAGGTCGTCATCCGCTGGTTGTCGCCGTACGTGGAATGGATGTGCCATTTCCCGTGCGGCGTGAGGTAATTGAGCATCATCGTCTGGCCCGCCTCCTTGCTGAAACGCAAATCGGCGTATTCGGCCGGCAGCGGTTTCGGCTTGTAGGTGGGCAGGTGCTCGCCGAAGTCGATGTAGCCTTCGTGATCCAGATAGAAGTGCTGCCGCCCTGTCAGCGTGCGCCACGGAACGTTGCAGTCGACGTTATAGGTGAAGGGCGAGTAAGGCCGCCCGTTGCTCACCAGCCCCGACCACATGGGCGAGTTGATGAAACGAACTGGCCGTGATTGCAACTCCTCATAGCTCACCCGGACGCCGCGATTCGGCTCGGCCAGGTGTAGAAGCGGCACACCCGCCTTCTGCTCGATGTTCTTATAGGAACGGTAAGCCAATTCGCCATTGGTAACGGTGGCGAACCGCAGCACCGTGTCGCACACCTCCTGGTCTTTGTAGAGCGATGGATAGCTCTTCCCATCGAAGGTGACCACCGGGTGTGTCCTCAGCGCCTCGTCATAGAGATCGTCGATGGCGTAGTGCGTGCCGTGCGCGCCCAGCCCGTTGGCGCGGGCTGCCGGGCCAAACGAGATGAACTGGTGGTATAGGTTTTTGTAGTCCCGCTTCACCAGTTTGAGCGCCGGCATTGTTTTGCCCGGGACCGCCTCCACCTCGCCCTTCAACCAGTCCTTCATGTGTGGCTGCGCGATCTCCGCGGGGGTATCGTGCGCCAGCGGAGCGGCCACCAGGTCCTCAACCGGCTCGGGAAAGTGCCTCTCCGCCAGTTCCGAAAACTTCTTCGCAATGGTGCGGAATATCTGCCAGTCGCTCTTCGATTCCCAGCACGGCGGCACCGCCTCCGACAGCGGGTGAATGAAGCTGTGCATGTCGGTGGAGTTCAGGTCCGCCTTCTCGTACCAGGTCGCGGCCGGTAGAACGATGTCGGAATAGAGCGCCGACGTGTCCATCCGGAAGTTCAAATCGACAACCAGATCCATCTTTCCCTGCGGCGCTTTCTCATGCCACTGCACCGTTCGCACCGAGTCTTCGGCCATGTCCTCGGCGATCGCGTTCGTGTGCGTTCCCAGGTAATGCTTCAGGAAGTACTCGTGCCCCTTGGCGCTTGACATCAACGCGTTGCCACGCCAGATGAACCAGACTCTCGGCCAGTTCTCCTCCGCATCCGGATCTTCCACCGCGAACCGCAGCGTACGGTCTTTCAACTGCCTGACCGTCCAATCGACGATCTCTTCCGGGGTCCCGGCGCCTTGTTCCCGGGCCTCCTCAACCACCTGCAGCGGGTTCCGGTCGAACTGCGGGTAGAAAGGCAGCCAACCATTCTGCACCGCTCTCACCTGGTGGTCCGCCGTGTGTCCGTTCGCCGTGGAACCCTTCCTCGGGTTGGTTGGCACTGTGTGATAGTCGGTGAAGTCCTTCTCGTACCGCCATTGATCGGTGTGCATGTAATGCCAGCTCGGCGCGTTTTGCAGCCGCGATGGCGGGTACCAGTCCTTGCCCAGCGCGATGGCGGACCAGGATTCCATCGGAGCGAGTTTCTCCTGCCCCACATAGTGCGCCAGCCCGCCGCCATTCACGCCGATGCAGCCGCAAAACATCAGCGCGTGCATCCCGGCGCGGTACATCAGGTTGTTGTGATACCAGTGATTGATCCCGGCGCCGATGATGATCGTGCATCTGCCCTTGGTCAGCCGCGCGGTGTCGCCCCATTCCCGCGCGTACCGGATCAGTAAATCCCGCCCCATGCCGGTGTACTTCTCCGACCAGGCCGGCGTGTACGGCAGGTCATCGTCGTAGCTCGCGGCATAGTCGCCCTCGAGGCCGCGCGAAACTCCGTACTGCGCCATCAGTAGGTCATAGACCGTCGCCACGAGCGTGGTGGAGCCGTCCGCCAGCGTGATTCTCTTAACCGGCACTCCGCGCCGCAGCGCGCGCCCTTCGCCGAAGTCGTCGAAGCGGACTTGCGCCACCTCGTCGCTGGCGTCCAGAAACGTGAGCTCGGGGTCGATGGCGCTTCCGTCCACGGCGTCCTTCAGCTCCAGGTTCCATTTGCCCGGCTCCTTGCCCCAGCGGTGCCCCACGCTGCCCGTCGGCATCTTGAGACGGCGGCTTCCGGCATCCCACACCAAGAACTTCCAGTCCCCGTTCTCCGCATCCTCGTAGCCGCTCACGCGATTGGCGCGCAAGAGTTGCCCGGCCTCCATGTCTCCATCCCGCTCCGTAATCTCCACCAGGAACGGCGAATCCGTGTACTGCTTGCAGTACTGAATGAAGTAGGGTTCCTTCTTCTCGTGGTGAAACTCCTTGAGCAGCACGTGATTCACGGCCATCCACCACGCGCCGTCCTGCCCGGCGTTGAGAGACACCCACTCGTCGGCGTACTTCGCCACCTGGTTGAAATCCGGCGAGAATACCCACATCTTCGTGCCGTTGTGCCGGGCCTCGGCTGCGAAGTGGCAGTCCGGCGTGCGGGTCATGTTCAGGTTGGATCCCATCACCGCCAGCAGTTTCGCGTTGTACCAGTCGGCTGACTCCTGCACATCCGTCTGCTCTCCCCACGCCTCCGGCGATGCCGGCGGCAGATCGCAGTACCAGTCGTAGAATGAGAGCGAGATCCCGCCCATCAACTGCAGCATCCGCGCTCCGGCGGCGTAGCTGATCATCGACATCGCCGGAATCGGCGAAAAACCGGCGATTCGATCCGGCCCCTGGGTGCGTGTGGTGTGGATGCACGAGGCGGCGATCATCTCGACCACCGTGTCCCAGCTTGCCCGCCGGAAACCGCCCTTGCCGCGGGCTCTTTGCCAGCGCGCCCGCGCCTCGGGATTCTCCACCAGCGACTTCCACGCCTCCACCGGATCCTCGTGCTCGGCCCGCGCCCGCTTCCACAAATCGAGCAGCGCGCCCCTCGCGTACGGGTACTTCACGCGAAGCGGGCTGTAGAGGTACCACGAGTAGGAAATCCCGCGCTGGCAACCGCGCGGTTCGTACGGAGGAAGGCCAGCTTCAAGCAAGGGATAATCGAGCCCCTGCATCTCCCACGTGACAATGCCGTCCTTCACATAGATCTGCCAGGTGCAGCCGCCCGTGCAGTTCACGCCGTGCGTGCTCCGGATGATTTTGTCGTGCTGCCAACGGTTGCGGTAGAACTCTTCCCACTTCCGCAGCGCCGGATTCACTTCATCCTTGATCCAGGCCAGATCTTGCCTGCCGTTCCCCTTCATTGAACACCTCGCAGTCGCCGGTTCTCGACGAGTGGTTTACGCACCGCCCGAAAACGGTTTTTCCATGTGGAATCCAGCAGAAGAAGCCCGGCAATCGCTCCGCCCAAACCGAAAAGAAAGAAGGTGAGCAACGGAACCGGCGTGTCTTCCCCGCCGCCGCCCGCGGTCTCCTCGAACAGCGCCACGAGCGCGAGGATCTCCTCGGTCTCGAGCGGCTGCTTCTGAAACACCGGCTGCATCACCGGAGTCGCCGGGGCGAAGAGCCACGATGCCAGGTTCCGCCGGCCCTCCAGACGCTCATACACGCGCGTGAGATCCACTCCCAGCCGGCCGCCACCCAACATGTTGAGCCCCTTCACCGTATGACAGGAAATGCACGGCGGGCCGCCGCCCGCCAGCGGTTTTACGCCCGTGAACAGATCCCGGCCCGTCGCGACGTCCAGGGCCGTGAACGGCCGGTCACTCATTTGAAGCCCGACGAACTGCGACTCCTCGAGCCGCGACTCCGTCTCGATCAAGTCCAGCAGTGACTCCGCCCGTTCCCGGGTCATGCCGGCGACCGACGGCATCACCACCCCACGCGCCTCTTGGAGCAGCTTCGCCGCGTATGGATCGCCGCTGTCGATCACGCTCTGCGGGGTCACAATAAACCGCGCCAGCCAGTCCCGGTCCTGCCTCTCGGTAACGCCCTTCAGGTCCGGACCGGTCAGCCGCCCGCCGCCGATCGTGTGGCAGCTCACGCAGTTCTGACGAAAATAGTCCGCCGCTTCTTGAGCCGCCACCGGCGTCGCAAACCAGAGCCCGGCGGAGACGGCTGCACTCACGATTGCCGCCCGAAACATTCGACTTCCTCTCCGATCTGAGCGCACAATTCTCCTTTGCGGCCCCGGAGCCTTTCGGTCTCCGCCGCGGATTTACTTCGATTGCATTTGAGTGAGAGGGGGTCGAGGTGCGGATTTGTCCCGTTGGCGGGCGATCATTGCAATCGTCGTCGTCTCGAGAAAACGTTCGTATGTCGCCTTCACGTTCTTCCAGGAATCGTGCGCCGCGCAGGCGTCCTCGTCACTACAGCGTAAATGACCACCAAGAAAACAGACGTTCCGCTCCTTGCCCTTCTCAAAGAGGTCAACAATCTCGACAATACGGATCTCTTCCGCCGGTCTCTTCAGCCTGTAGCCGCCCCCGCTGCCACGCGTCGCATCGATGTAGCCTTCGTTTCCAAGAGTCCAGAGTATCTTTGACAAGTAATTGGGGGGGATGTCGGCCAACTTCGCCAGCTCGCGGCCGAGGATCGCTTTGCCCTCCGGCGCCCTGGCCATCTCCAGCAGGGCCCTTACTGCGTGCGCTGACGTGGCGGAAAGCATTGTTGACTTCTTCATGAAGAAGTATACTACTTTGATCTTTTTTGTCAACCCAAAATTTAGAGTTGTTGGCGGGAAAAGCGATATCAGTGTCGATTCTAGCGAATCCGTGCTATAGTCCTGACCAGGGTACTGGGTGGGCCATGGGACTGGAAGTCGATGCGATTGAACAGGTTCTTCGTGAACACATCTGCGGGCTCTGTGATGCTTGCGCGCCGGACGGAAGTTGTGGCTTGGATGCCCCGTTTTCGTGCCCGGTGAATGTGAGGCTTCCCATCGTCTCCCGCGCCATCCAAGGGACCAATGGACAAACTCCGGCCGAAACTCTGGCGGCCATCCGCGAAGCGCTCTGCGCCGCTTGTCCTGGCAGTGATAGCGACGATGGTTGCGGACTGAATGGGGAGGCGTCGAGCCTGATGGTAATTGAAGCCCTGTTGCGTCCCCTGCATTTCAACGCCAGCCGGGGGCGTTCGGACCCACGGGGATTGCAGCAAGAAGTCTTCCTGGCGCTGAACCGGGCGCTGGTCATCCTCCGGGACAAGTCGTCCGAGTGACTCCGGTCACAGAGTTTAGGGCGGTGTCTTCGCTATTCTCCAAACACCACCCCGCCACGTCAGCCTTTGTGGCTTGAATGAGCGGGAAAGGACACACCGATGAATGCCATTGAGACTCTGTCAAACGAACACGGCTTGATTCGCCAGTACCTCGATAATCTCGAGCAAGCCGCAAAGAAGATTGAGGAGGGACAGTACCCGGCGCGGGAGTTTTTCGACAGCGCCGTCGAGTTCGCCAGGACCTTCTCCGATAAGTACCACCACTTCAAGGAAGAGCACATCGTCTTCATGCGGCTCGCCCAGAAGCATGGCGGGGAGTTTGACCCTCAGATCGAAGCGCTTCGGCATGAGCATGAACGGGGCCGCAGCCTCGTCTCCGGTATCGCGGCCTCGCTCGACGGCTACGCCGCGGGGGACGCGCGAAAGGTCTCGGAACTCCTCGAGAACATTGGCGCCTACGTGGCTCTACTGCGCCACCACATTCACGTCGAAGACCATATCTTTTATCCGAAGGCCCATGAAGAGATGAGCCCCGCCGAGCTCGAGGCCTTCGAGGACGAGTTCCGGAAGGTGCGGGAGCGTCTCGGTGACACCACCTTCGAGGAGAGCCACAAGCAGGTCATCGACATGGGATCGATGCTTGTCCACATGTGAGACCTCGCCAACCGCGATGAGGCCCGCGGCGGCGGCCGGAGATAAGCCGGCCGCCGCCGCGGGCGAATCCACTACCACTCCAGTCGAAGCTGGAGTTGCAGCTCGCGCGGAATCGCCGAATCGAACTTGAGATTCCGGTTCATGTACTGCGTGACCCGCGCGGCGGTCCCTTGCTGATCAATGCGCAGATTCGGATCCCGGTAATTCGGGTGATTCAGCACATTGTTCGCCAGCATCTCGACGCGGAAGCGAATCCGCTCCTTGAAGAAGAAGTTCTTCGCAATGCCCGCGTGCAACACCTCGACCGGCGCCCCCACCAGAACCCCTCTGGCTGAGCTGCCGAACCCGCCGATGGCCGGCCTGCCGAATCCGTTCGGATCGAACCACTGGTCCACCTGCGGATCGTCGAGATTCGCATCGAAAAGGTGGTCGGGCCGGATCGTCACACTGGGCCGGTTGCCGCTGGAGGTGAACGCTGTACCAGTCGGGTCGGGCATGCGGATCTGCGGAGTGATGTAACGGCCGTGCTCGAGGGCAAAGATGCCGGTCAGGTTCCAGCCGCCGAGTATGGCGTTGGCCACATTATGCGAATTACTTCCGAAGAAGCGGCCGCGGCCATACGGAATCTCCCAGATGAAGTTGCCCGACCACCGCCACAGCGGCACCCGGTCCATCGGGCCGCGCTCCCGCAAACGGTCAAATGCGTATTCGGGCGACGTTCCGCGGTCCAGATCGCCGATGTCACGCGCCCACGTGAAGTAGGTCTGGAAATGGATCCCCTTCGACATTCGCCGCTCGGCTTCGAGCGTCAAGGCGTGGTATTGGTGACCGGCGCCGTTGTCGGTGAAGTTGATGCCGGGGAAGCGGGGGAACATCCGCGCCTTGTTGATGAACAACTGATCGTCGGCCACCGGCGAGTTGATGTTCCAGTTGTAGATTCCCTGGCGGGTGTTTGTGCCCGTGTATGTTGCCCGGAAGCCGGTGTCCCATTTCTGCGTCTCGATGGTTAACGTGTACTGCATGCTCCGCGGGATCCGCAGGTCGAGCCGCTTCGCTCCCGGAAGACTGATGCTCTGAGGCCCCGCCACGCCTCCGGTGGGAAACGCCACGGGATACATCAACGGGTTGTCGGCAAGATTGGTGAAACTCGGCTCGGCGATGTTGAATGGGGTGCTGCCGGAACTGGGCATATCGGTCGCGGTGTCGTAGTAAATCCCGACGCCTCCGCGAACCACCGTATCCGGCCCCAACGGCCGCCATGCGAATCCGAAACGCGGAGCGAAATTGTTCCAGTCCGTCTCGATCAGGCTCTTCGGGAAACCCGCCTGCGAAGCCTCCACAATCGGCACGTAATCAGTCGGCATCAGCGGGCTCACCCGGCTCAACGCTCCGTCGGGAACCACGACGCTCCCCGTGCCGATATCAAACACCGCCATCTGGTCGTTCTTCTCCTTGAACGGATGGTAGATGTCCCAGCGGACGCCGAGATTCAGCGTCAAGGTCGGAGTCACCTTCCACTGGTCGCTGACATAGAACGACGTTGTCCACGTCCAGTTCTCGCGGCCGAGTGCCGGGAAATCACGGTTCATCGTTGTGGGAATGCCCAATAAGAAGTCGCCATAGGGGTGACTGGTGTAGCGGTTCGAAAATTCCTCCTGGCCGAACAGCGCATTTCCCTCGCTCCTGGCTCCGGTCAATCCTCTGGCGATGAACGTACCGAACTTGAGAGCGTGGTTGCCCCGGTACCAGTTGAAGTTGTTCGTGAAATTGTGGATTCTGTTTTGCCCGCAGGGGCCGCACGTATTGCCGACCTGCAGCTCCGTGATCCCGAGGCCGCTGTAGCGTACCCGGTGCATCCCGCCCACATCGGGCAGATTCGGCGCCAGTCCCTGAAGCCCCAGCAAATTGACGACCTCGAGGCCGTTGAGCGCGGCTTCCCGCGGAAAATCCTGGCGTGTGAACCCGTACCGGAATTCGTTCATCATCGACGGCGAAAAGGTGTGGGTGTAGGAAATGGCCAGTGAATCCATGTCGCGCCGCCGCCGGTAGGTCTCTTGGACAGTCGGCACTTGAGAATCGAAGTTCTCCAGGTTCCAGCGCACCGCGGTCCAACGGCCGTAAATCAGCGCGTTGTCCTTGAGCCGGTGGTCGAGGCGCAGAGTCGTCGTGGGGTTCTGCTTCTTCGACACCGTCCGGCTTTCCCGGTAGTTGTTCGCCACGAAGACATTCGGATCGCCGAAGTTCGGGAGTGCGTAGAAGTTCTCCTGGAGGGTCTTCGACGTCTGATTGATACGGTTCGCCGGAATCTGGTTCCCCGGGAACGGCGCGCCGCCATTGAACGGGTCGGAAAGTTGCACATTCTCGGCCGAAAAGTCGCCCCGCCGCCACGACTCCAGCGGAACCGTGTTGTTCAGGTTCGACTGGTTGGGACTGCCGAAGCCTCCTTCCCATGTGAAAAAGAAGAACGACTTATTGCGGCCATCGTAGACCTTCGGCACGAAGATCGGTCCGCCGCCCGAGAATGTCACGGTGTGCGCCCTGGCAGACGACTTCGATGCATTGAACGGATTCCGGGCGCGGAACGATGGCGTCGAGTAGTAATCCGATATCGCTCCGTGGAAGTCGTTTGTCCCCGCCCGGCTGATCAGGTTCACCTGGCCCATGGTGGCCTGGTCGGCGTTCGACTGCCCCGCGTCGATCCGCAACTCCTGAAGGCTCTCCGATTTGTCCATCAGCGGACCAATCGCCGTGCCGCCAAAGGCGTCGTTGATGGGCGCTCCGTCCATGGTCGCGACGGACTGGTTCCGGCGGCTGCCGCCGATCGAGATGTGCCAGTTGCTCGTGCGATCCACCGTCGGCGTCATCGTGTAGTAGTCCCAAGCCCGCCGGAGCGTCAACGGCAGCTCGCGGAGCACAGTCCGGTCCTTGGTGTCCGCTAGCGCGGCTGTCTCCGTCTCGATCAAACTCGCGCCCGCGGTTACCTCGATCGTCTGTTCCACCGCGCCCACCTGAAGCGCTACGTTCACTCGCCGGGTGTCCCGCGCCTTGAGGATAATACTGCCGGCAACGAATACCCGAAACCCGGGCGATGTGGCGACAAGGCGGAACGTTCCCTCTCTGAGGTTGGCGATGGTGAACTGGCCCGCCTCATTTGACTCCGTCTCGAACTTATACCCCGTTTCGACATGAGTCACCTCGATTTCGGTGCCAGGTATCACCGCGCCGGTAGTATCCGTCACCGTCCCCGTGATCGTGGCAAATGATGATGATTGGCCAAACGCGCTCACGCCACATAGCGCCAGCAACGCCGTCGCAAAAAGGAAGTATCTCAACTGCGGCATTTGCAATTACCCCCGTTGTTCAAGCACATGAAGTTTGCTTGGAACCCTACGCTGCCTTGGCAGCGCCCCTGCTTTGACTGGCTCCGGAAGTATCCGAAACCTGATCAATTAAGTCCTGGAACACAAGGAGCAGTCAAGGAGAAATGAATGGTGATTGAAAGTTCCGAAGTACGGAACGGGCGGAGTTGGTCTGTTTAGATGTAATTAACTGAATATAAATCTAACAGTTCCATTACATTACTTTGAGACAACTGTAAAACCACTTCAGACGAGGGTTTCAGTTCGTTCCGGGATCCGGAACAAGGCGGGAATGCGGAACCGTCATTGGCGGCGCAACTCACCACTGCTGCGCCGCCAACTCTGACGCCGTTACCACTCCAGCCGAAGCTGGAGCTGCAACTCTCGCGGAATCGAAGAATCGAACTTGAGGTTCCGATTCATATACGCGGTCACCCTCCCAACCGTACCCGCCTGGTCGAGCCTGAGCTGCGGGTCCTGGTAGTTCGGGTGGTTAAGTATGTTGTTGGCGAGCATCTCGACACGTAGACGAAGACGCTCTTTGAAGATGAAGTGCTTGGCAACTCCGGTGTGCAGCACTTCGACCGGCGCCCCCACCAGAACGCCTCTTGCCGAGCTGCCAAAGCCGCCCACCGCGGGCCGCCCGAATCCGTTGGGATCGAACCACTGGTCCACCTGGGGATTGTCCAGATTGGCGTCGTAGAGGTGGTCGGGACGGATGGTTACCGCGGGCCGGTTGGCGCCGGTGGTGAACGCGGTACCTGTGGGATCCGGTATCCGGATCAGCGGAGTGATGTAGCGGCCGTGCTCAAGAGCGTAAATCGCCGTGATGTTCCACCCGCCGAAAATGGCATTGGCCACATTGTGCGAACTGCTGCCGAATTTGCGGCCGCGGCCATAAGGGACTTCCCAGATGAAGTTGCCCGACCAGCGCCACAGCGGCACGCGGTCCATGTTGCCGCGCTCCCGCAACCGGTCATAAGCGTATTCCGGAGAAGTGCCGCGGTCGAGGTCGCCAATGTCCTTTGCCCATGTGAAGTAGGTCTGAAAGTGGATGCCCTTTGACATCCGCCGCTCCGCCTCGAGCGTGAGGCCGTGGTATTGATGTCCGGCGCCGTTGTCGGTGTAGTTGATGTTGGGGTATCGCGGGAACATGCGCGCCTTGTTGATGAACAGTTGATCGTCGGCGGCTGGCGAATTGATGTTCCAGTTGTAGATGCCCTGACGCGTGTTCGTGCCGGTGTAGGTCGCGCGGAAGCCGGTGTCCCATTTCTGCGTTTCAACGGTGAGCGTATACTGCATGCTGAGCGGAATCCGCAGATCGAGGCGTTTGGCCCCCGGCAGGCTGAAGCTGGCTGGCCCGGACACGCCGCCGCTCGGGAATACCAGCGGATACATCAACGGGTTGTCCGAAATGTTCGTGAAGCTTGGCTCGGCGATGACGAATGGAGCGCTTCCCGAACTCGGCATGTCGGTGGCCGTGTCGTAGTAGAAACCGAAACCGCCTCGGATCACCGTATCCGGACCCAACGGCCGCCAGGCGAAACCGAAGCGCGGGGCGAAGTTGTTCCAGTCCGTCTTCACCAGCGAATTCGGGAAGCCGGCCTGGGACGCCTCCACGATCGGGATGTAGCTCGCCGGCAGCAGCGGGCTCACCTTGCCCGCCGCCCCGTCGGGCACCACCACGCTCCCGGTCGAGATGTCAAACACCGCCATCTGATCGTTCTTCTCCTTGAACGGGTGGTAAATATCCCAGCGGAGACCGAGATTCAGCGTCAAGGTCGGCGTCACCTTCCATTGGTCGCTCACGTAGAACGACGTGCTCCACGTCCAGTTCTCGCGCCCGATGGTCGGGAAGTCGCGGTTCATCGTGGTGGGAATGCCCAGCAGGAAGTCGCCATAGGGGTGACCGCTATAGCGGTTCGAAAACTCCTCCTGCCCAAATAGGGCGTTGCCTTCACTCCGGTTGCCCGTGAGCCCCCGCGCGGCGAACGTGCCGAACTTGAGGGCGTGATTGCCGCGGTACCAGTTGAAGTTGTTCGTGAAGTTGTGGATCTTGTTTTGGCCACAAGGATTACAGGTGGCGCCGACCTGAAGCTCTGTAATGCCGAGGCCCGTATAGCGAACCCGGTGCATGCCGCCCACGTCTGGAAGATTGGGAGCGAGACCCTGTAGGCCCAGGAGGCTCACGACGTCCGTTCCCTTGATTGACGCTTCCCGCGGGAAGTCCTGCCGGGTATAGCCGTAACGGAACTCGTTCATCATCGAGGGTGAAAAGGTCCGGGTGTAGGAAATGGCGGCCGAGTCCATGTCGCGCCGCCGCTGATAGGTCTCCTGGACAGTCGGTACCTGAGGATCGAAGTTCTCCAGGTTCCAGCGCACAGCGGTCCACCGGCCATAGATCAGGTCGCGGTCCGTGATCCGGTGGTCCAGCCGGACGGTATAAGTGGGATTAGCCTTCTTCGAGACCGTTCGGCTTTCCCGGTAGTTATTGGCGACAAACACGTTGGGATCGCCGAAGTTCGGCAGGACGTAAAAGTTATCCTGGATCGCCGTCGAGGTCGTGTTGATCCGGTTCGCCGGAATCTGGTTCCCCGGGAACGGCGCGCCCCCATTGAACGGGTCGGTAAGCTGTGCCTTCTCACCCGAAAAATCGCCCCGCCGCCAGGACTCCAGCGGAACCGTGTTGTTCAGGTTTGACTGGCTCGGGCTTCCCAGCCCGCCCTCCCACGTGAAGAAAAAGAATGACTTGTTCCGGCCGTCATACACCTTCGGGATCAGCACCGGGCCGCCCGCCGAAAGAGTGACAGTGTGAGATATCGCCGACGACTTGGAAGCGTTGAACGGATTCCTCGCCCGGAACGACGGAGTCGAGTAGTAATCCGACACCGCGCCATGGAAGTCATTCGTTCCGGCCCGGCTGATCAGGTTCACCTGCCCCATCGTGGCCTGCTCGGCGTTGCCTTGGCCGGCGTCGATGCGGAGTTCCTGCAGACTCTCGGTCTTGTCCATCAGCGGCCCGATTGCAGTCCCCCCGAACGCATCATTAATCGGCGCGCCATCCATGGTGGCGACCGACTGATTCCGTCGGCTGCCGCCGATCGAAATATGCCAGTTGCTCGTGCGGTCAACCTGGGGAGTCATCGTGTAGTAGTCCCAGGCGCGCCGCAGGGTCAGCGGAAGCTCGCGGAGAACCACGCGGTCCTTCGTATCCGCGAGGGCCGCGGTCTCGGTTTCGATTAAGCTCGCGCCGGCGGTAACTTCGATCACCTGCTCCACTGCGCCAACCTGAAGCGCGACGTTCACGCGCCGGATGTCCGCCGCCCGAATGATGATGTTGTCAGCGACAAATTCCCGGAAGCCCTCCGCCCGGGCGGCCAGCCGGAACGTGCCCTCGCGGAGGTTTGCCACGGTATACTGGCCTGCCTCGTTGGACTGCGTCCGGAATTTGTAGCCGGTTTCAACGTGCGTGACTTCGATTTCCGTGCCCGGTATCACCGCGCCGGTGGTATCGGAAACCGTGCCGGTGATCGTGGCATAAGACGATGATTGGCCGCGGGCGCTGGCTGCAAAAACAGCCAGGCACACCGCGACTGCGAAAATAGTTCTCATCGTGAACATTCAGTAGCCCCTTTCTCTTAACTGAAGCTGGTGATAAGAAATCACCTCCGCTGCCGGAGCGGCGGCATCAACTTCTCACCGAGTCCAGGGTTTGCGAGAAACCCGGACGCCCAGTTCCTTAACTTACGCTGCAACCTTCTGAAGTCAAGAGAAATCACAGTACGCCCGGCTGTTCCGAATCGTGGAACAGATTCGTTTGTAAGCGTGGATTAACCTTCCATTCAGGAGTGTTGGCACGGGGTGCAGTGGCGCACTGAAATATCAACCCCGCGCATCGATGAGAACCGCCTCCTGCTACCGCTCCCCGCGCGTGTCGGCGCGCAACGGAATGTTGGCCGTGGCTGCGGCGCCGCGCCCGTCGCGGACGTAAACGAACAGGCGGTAGTTTGAAACTTCATCGGGCAGTTGAATCACCGCCCGGTTCTCCTCACTGGAGAGCAGAACGTTCTCGATCGGCGACGTCGGCTCCTCGCGATCGCCGCCGACATTGGGATCATCGGCGACGTCGACCCGGAGATCCCACTCGTAGCTGAGAGCATCGCCGTCCGGATCGGAGGCCTCTACCTCCGCATGCAGCTTTACGCCCGGCGGCGCAACCATAGGTTCCGGCGACACGGCGTCCGGTTCGAGGCCTGCCTTCAATCTTCCCGGACCGATTCGCGGCGCGCGATTCTCCGGCCATCTCCCGGTCCAGAGAAACTGCATCGCCTCCACCGGTCCGAGCCGGCTCCGGTCGAAGAGAAACATGTTGTACCAGGTGTGTGTCTTCTCGTGGCGGGGTCCCAGCCACAAGAAGGCGAATCCTCCCAGGCACCGCGGGTCGGCGGTCACCGTCCGCCAGGCGTCGATGTAGTTCTCCGCCTTCTCCGTGCTGGTCTCTTCCATCGGGATGCCCCAGGGCGTCTTCGGAGCCTGCCAGTGGCCGGTGGGGCCGAATTCTGTGAGCAGAAATGGCCGCGTCCACCCTTTCTGGTCGAGATCCTCGCGCAGCGTGGGGATGTCGCGATAGTAGACGTTGAATCCCACGGCGTCCAGCGCCGGACAAAGCCGGTCGAGATCCTCGAGTTGCCGCCGCCGCACGCCCGAGCCCAGCGTGACGATAACGGGATGCTTTCCGTCGATTTCCTTGATCATTGCGGCGAGATCGTTGATTGCCTGGAATGCGAGCTTGATCTTCTCGCCCGGCACGCCAATCCCGGGTTCGTTGCCAACGCTCCACATCATCAACGCCGGGTGGTCCTTGTGCTTGAGCGCCTCCTGGCGAATGCGCTCCTTCTGCGCGGCAACCTGCGCGGGGTCGCCATAGTCGAACCCGGCACGGTACTTCCCGATCCGGAGCAGAACCAGCGCCGGGAGCGGGTGATGGTCAGTCCGTTCTAGTGCCTCCAGTGACATCATCACGGCGTTGGCTCCGGCTCCCGCGAGTTCCTTCAGGTAAAAATCCACGTCGATGGGAGTGATCTTCGCCCCCTGGATCTGCAGCTCCTGCCCGCGGTGAATGACCCGGTAGGCGCCGTCCTCGCGCTGCGCAATGCGAGTCGGCTGGTTCGCGTTTGGCGTCGCGCAACAAGCCAGCATCAGTAGCGCTGGAACAACGGCCGGCAGAATCGGCTTCTTTCTCGCCATCTCTCCTCCTTCAGTTCGCCGGCAAGGTTGTCCGCTCCATGCCGCCTACCGCCCCGGCGATCCGTCGGCGTGTGTGAACGGCATCAGCTCTTTTTCCATCCAGTCCGGCACCTCAGAATCCAGTGGGTAAATTGAGTTGACGTTTTCGAGCGTCACAAGTTCGTGTTTGACATAGCGCGCCGGGGAGTGCGGCTTGCCGGAGAGCGTTTCCATGGCCATCTTGATCACCTCCGGCCCGTAGCGCTCGGGGAAGTAGGCCACTGAACCAATAAGCCGCGTGCCCGGCCGCCGCAACTCCTCACGGGCCTCGGGCTCGGCGTTCTGACCCATCGCCGCACAGTATTCCATCCGGCCCACCTCGTCGAACGCCCGGATCGCGCCCAGGGCCATCGAGTCAGTGCCGGCTCCAATCAACGTCCGGCGGGGCGGAACGGCGCGCAAATGCCGGCGAACGGTCTCGAAGGCCGGACCAATCATTCCCCGGCCGTCCAACTCCGTCACGATACAGCTTTCCGCTCCAGCCAGGTTCTCCCGCAGAGCGCCCAACATCCCGGTTAGACGCAAACGGACGAGAGGGCCTGCATGACGTTCTTCCAGTAGCAGCACCTCCTCGACCTGCCCGTTCCAATGCCTTCTTGCCCAGTCGGCCAACCCCTGCCCGCCCAGACGCCCCGCGCGGTAGTTGTCGGCGCCGTAGTAATTCGCGCCGGGATGCGGAACATCGATCGCGATAACTGGAATCCCCGCTTCGATGAACCGGGCGGCCACCGACGCCGCCACCCTCGCATGGAGTTGGAACTCGATCACCAGGTCCACGGCCTGGGCGATCAGCTTGTTGGTGTTGCGTAGCGCGATTGCGGGGCTCCGGCGGTTGTTCACCACCACAAGATCCAGCCCGGCTTCGATGGCCGCTCGCCGGATGCTTTCGGTGACAAGGTTGCAGTACAAGGAATCCAGTCTGGGCGCGGCGAAGCCGAGCCGGTATTGCGGGGTCGTGACCGGTCCCACGAGCGCGCGGTATTGCTCCCGCCCAACGCGCTCGATCAACCCTCCTGCTTCCAGGCTGGAAAGCAGCCGAAACGTGGTCGTCTTGCTCAGATTCGTTCGTGCGACTAAGTCGCGCAAGCGAAGCAGTTCGCCGGAATAACGGAACGCCTTCAGAAGTTCGCACGCCCTCAGAACGGACTGGGCGATCTCCGGCTCTTTCGCCCCCATGCGCGGAGTCTACCACAGGACTTAGCGCGGTGCGCAGCCGATCTTTCCACCTTCCGCAACCCCGCCTGGATCGTGCCGCGCCGGTTCGCCAGCGTCCCAGGGCTAGCGGGGGAGCCGGGCTTCGTGTGCCGTTGACCGGACACTGATAATATAAAATCGCTCGATCAAGGAAGGGCGTTCCAGTGAGACGGCGAGACTTTCTCCAACAATGCAGCCGGGGGGCGGCGCTTGCCTCGGGCCCGATCGTGATCCCGGCTCGGATCTTGGGGCGTGGTGGGGGAACCGCCCCCAGCGAGAGGATCGCAATGGGCGCGGTCGGAGTGGGCGGCATGGGCACGGGGCATGTGCGGCGCTTTCTGCAATACGGCGACGTGCGGATGGCGGCGGTCTGTGACGTCCGGCGGGAACATCGCCAACGAGCCAAGAACCTGGTGGACGAGCGTTACGGCGACACCGCGTGCGACGCCTGCGGCGACTACCGCGAGTTGCTTGCCCGTTCTGATATCGACGCCATCGTGACGGCCGCCCCGGACCACTGGCACGTCCTGATCGGCATCGAAGCGGCCCGCCGCGGCAAACACATGTATTTCGAGAAGCCGGTGGGCCGAACCGTGGCCGAGGCCCTGGCGCTGCGGGAAGCTGTACGCCGCTATGGGGTGGTCTTCCAGTTCGGCACGCAGCAGCGTTCTTCACGTGAGTTCCGGCACGCTTGCGAAGTGGCGAGGAACGGCAGGCTGGGAGAATTGCGGGATATCGTAGTCGGGTCGGCTCGCACCCAGTACAGCCCGAATAAGCCGCCCGAGCCCGTTCCCGAGGGATTCGACTACGAAATGTGGCTCGGCCCGGCCCCGTGGACACCCTACACGTTCGAGCGTTGCACCCGGAACTGGACGCTGATCCACGATTACTCGCTGGGCTGCGTCTCGGGCGCCTGGGGCATCCACGACGTCGATACCGCGCAGTGGGCCAACGATTCCGACGGCGCTCCGCCCGTCGAAATCGAAGCCTGGGGCGTTTTCCCGGAAGACGGGCTCTATGACACAGTCGAATCTTGGCGGGCGGAGCAGATCTACTCGAACGGCGTCCGTCTTATCCACATGGATGACAAGACGGCCGCCGAGCAGATACCGCAGTTCCAGCCGGGCTGGCGTGGCATGGTTCTGATCGGAAGCGAAGGCTGGATCTACGCTAGCCGTCGCGGTATGGACGCGCGCCCAAAATCACTGCTCAACGCAACCTTCGGCGTCAACGAAGTGCGGCTGCCGCGCAGCAGTGACCATCGCCGCGACTTCCTCGACGCCGTGCGTTTCGGCACGAAGCCGGTCACCACCATCGAGGGGGCCGTGAATTCTGATATCGCATGCCACCAGGCGGACATCGCAATGCGGCTCAAACGGAAGCTTCGTTGGGATTTGGCCGCCGAACGTTTCGTTGATGACGGCGAGGCCAACCGGATGCTATCACGCGCGATGAGAAGCCCCTGGAGGCTCTGAATGGAGTAAGCCATGAATAGACGCACATTTCTGATTGCGGCCGGCGCCGCCGTCCCGGCGGCCGCCCAGCGGGGACGGACAATGCCGGACGCCGAGCGCCGGAAGGTGGAGGCCGCGATTCCCGGCTTGGCCCCGGGAAAGCCGAGACAGCCCCGCCGGATCCTTGTGATGAGCTTCGCCGTGCGTGATGGCAAGCCGGGCCATCGCCACGCATCGATCCCGCACGGCAATCACGCCCTGGAACTCATGGGCAAGAGGACGGGCGCTTACGAGACCGTCGTCACGGAAGATGTCGAGATGCTGCGCCCGGAGAAGCTGCGCGAGTTTGATTGCCTGTGTTTCAACAACACAACGGGTGTTATCACAGAAGATCCCGTGCTGCGCCTCTCGCTGCTCGACTTCGTCGCCGGCGGCAAAGGGTTCGTGGGTTTTCACGCCGCCGCCGCCACGTTCGTGCAGTACCCGGTTTACAGCCAGTTCCCGGCGTTCGGCGAGTTCATTGGTGGCTATGAGAACGGCGGCCATCCCTGGAAGCCCGATGAAACCATTACTCTACGGGTGGAGGATCCCGGAAGCCCGCTGAACGCTCCGTTTCAAGGGCAAGGATTCGAAGTGCAAGACGAGGTATTTCAGTTCATGGACGGACACTTCACCCGCGAGAAGCTGCACGTCCTGCTCAGTATTGATCCCGCGAAGACCGACATGGGGCCGCACCGCCGCATGCTACCGGAACGGCGCAAGGACCTCGACTTTCCGATCACCTGGATCAAACGCTATGGCCTCGGCCGGGTCTTCTACACCACCCTCGGCCACAACCCGCACATCTGGTGGGATCCGAAGCTTCTGCGGCATTTCCTCGCCGGAATCCAGTTCGCCCTCGGAGATCTCGAGGCAGATACAACGCCGAGCATCCCGCCGCCCGGCGGGAGAAGCTAGGAGGCGCTTAAGCCGCCTATGAACGTGACACGCCGGCAGTTGCTGCGAACGACGCTCGGCACGGCCAGCGGGCTCCTTGCCGCGCCGTCTCTCGTGCCGGCGTCGGCTCTCGGCCGCGACGGCGCCGTTCCCCCGAGTGACCGGGTCACTTTAGGTGTCATCGGAATTGGCTGGATGGGCCTGGGTAATCTGGAACTTTTCCTCGACGAGCCCCTCGCCCAGGTCGTCGCGGTTTGCGATGTCGACAAGGATCATCTCGCAGCGGGCGCCGCCGCCGTCGATTCAAAATACGGACGGAAGAACCGCGCCGCTTATAACGACTTCCGCGAGGTGCTGGCCCGCGAGGATATCGACGCGGTCTGCCTCTCGCTTCCGGACCACTGGCATGGAGCCGCCTCTGTCATGGCCTTGCGGGCGGGCAAGGACGTCTACGGGGAAAAGCCCCTCGCCCATACCTTGGCCGAGGGCCGCGCTATCTGCGACGCTGTCTCCCGGTACGGACGCGTCTGGCAGACCGGCAGTTGGCAGCGGTCCATCGGACATTTCCAGACCGCTTGCGAACTCGTGCGCAACGGGCGCATCGGAGCGGTGAGGAAGGCGGAGGTGATTCTCCCGGGCGGGCACAAGGACTTCGCCGGAACCGGCGGCCAGGTGGAACCTGCGCCGCCGCCGGAAAAGCTCGACTACGACCTCTGGCTCGGGCCGGCGCCTTCCGCCCCGTATTGTCCCGCCCGCGTTCACAAGAACTGGCGCTTTTGCCTCGACTACGGCGGTGGACTGCTGATGGACTGGATCGGCCACCACCTCGACATCGTCCACTGGGGGCTCGGCCTCGACCGGACAGGGCCCGTCCTCGTGGAGGCCCGCGGAGAATTCCCGGCGGACGCCCGCGCCTGGGACGCGCCCGCCCGCTATCGCGTCGAGGCCCGTTACGAGAGTGGCCTCGCCATCGAAATCACCGGCGACGATCCGGATAATCGTGGTGGCGCCAAATGGATCGGTGACGAAGGTTGGATCTGGGTTGACCGGCAGGGGATGGACGCTCGGCCGAAGAGTCTGCTCCGGGAGCGGATTGCTCCCGGCGAGCTTCGTCTGAGGCGCTCGGCCGGACACCGCGGCGATTTCCTCGACTGCGTCCGGAACAGGCGGGAGCCCATCGCACCCTGTGAAGCCGGGCTGCGCTCCGCCACCCCTGGCTACCTCGGTTTGATCTCGATGATGTTGCGGCGTCCCGTTCGGTGGAACCCTGTTCACGAGGAGATACTCGACGATTCGATTGCTTCGCGGCTGTTGTCGCAACCCTTGAGGAGTCCATGGCGCGTATGAAAAGAGAACCGATCGTCCTCACGCTCATTCTGGCTTGCTGCTCCGTTCTCGCCGCCCAGTCCGCACCCGAAGTGTCTGCAATCGAGGACGAGCTCGCGGGCGTGGCGGCGTATGAGTACGGGCAGAGCCGGAAGCCGCTGGTGGCGGTGGAGGAATTCACTCGTGAAGCCCTTGTGGCGCCTGCCGCGCTGGCGGAATTGGAGCGGCGCTTTCTTACCCTGCTGGCGTCTGGCGCAACCCCGGCGGGCAAGGATTTCGTTTGCCGCCAGCTCAGCCTCATTGGATCCGCGAAATCGGTCCCGGTACTCGCCGGGATGCTGCGGGATCCGGCCACGTTTGAAATGGCCCGGTACGCACTTGAGAGAATTCCAGGCGAGCCGGTGGATGAGGCCCTGCGCGAGGCGTTTCCTGCCGCCGGCGCGGCCGGGAAGCTGGCGATCGTCAACACCCTCGGCAATCGTGGCAATCCCGCCTCCGTTGAATTCCTCGCGCGTCTGTCCGGCTCGGAGGGGTCCGAACTCGCCGGCGCCGCGATGCTGGCGCTTGCCGCCGTCGGAAGCCCTCCGGCTTGTGCTGTCGTCAGGCGCGCCCTCGCCGTCAGGGAACCGCGGCCGGCTGCCGCCGAAGCGGGCCTGAAATGCGCCGGGGAGATGGCGCGCCGCGGCGACCGCTTGAGAGCGCTTGCCATGTACCGAAAACTGAACGCGCCGGAACAGGCAGTCATGACCCGCGTCGCGGCCCTAAACGGATTGGCTGCCACCGGCGGTACGGATGCGATCCCGGTGCTCCAAAAGTCGCTGGCTGCGGAAGACGGACGGCTTCGCGCGGCCGCCGTACGGGGTCTGGCGCGGATTCCTGGACCGGACGTGACGGCGATCCTTACCGCTTCTGCGGGCGCCCTGCCAGGCGACACCCGGGTGCAGGTAATTTCCGCCATCGCGGAACGCAGCGGCCCCGCGGCGCGCGATGTGCTCGTCGCTGCCGTGGCATCCTCGGACGTGACGATACGTACGGCCGCGCTCGGCGGTCTCGGCAACCTGGGCAGTGCGAAAGACGTCCTGTTGCTGGCCGAACGAGCGGCCCTGGCTGCCGGCCGGGAACAGGAAATCGCCCGGGACAGCCTTTACCGGCTACACTCCCCCGGCGTGGATGAAGCCATCCTGAGTTCGTTGCCCAAGGCCAACACCGATGTGAAAATACAACTGATTCGAGCCGCCGGCGCGCGGGCGATCACTGCCGCGTCACCGGTGCTGCTGGCCGCCGCGCGGGATCCGGACCGCGGCGTGCGGCGCGAGGCTCTGGGCGCTTTGCGCGAGACGGCGGCGGCCGGGGATATCCCCGCGCTGATCGGGCTCCTGCCGGCCTATGAGCGGCAGGCTGACCGGACCGAGGCGCAACGCACCGTCGCGTCCGTGATCCGGCGCACGGGGTCATCGATCGAATCGACCCTGTCGGCCTACAGCGCGGTGCAGCGCCCCGAGGTGAAGGCTGCATTGTTATGGATCATGGGGCAGTCCGGTGACGCGGACGCCCTGCCGGCGCTGCGTTCCGCCCTGGCCGCGGACTCGGCGGAACTCAAGCGGGCGGCGATTCTGGCGTTGTCCGAATGGCCCGATGACCGTCCGGCCAGGGACTTGATCGGAATCGCCCGGGTCGCGGACATTTCCGCCCACCGGATCCTCGCTCTTCGCGGATATGTCCAACTGATAACCCTGCCGTCGGAGCGTTCCCGAGAGGCAACGGCGGATCTGCTCAAGAGCGCCTTTCAACTGGCTGATCGCCCGGACGAAAAGATGACCATCTTGGCCGCTCTTTCCCAATATCCGTGCGCAACCTCGCTTGAACTCGCCCGCGCGGCGATGTCCGATCCGGCGATCGCCGCGGAGGCCAAGGCGGCCTTGCAGCGGATGGAAAGGCAGCTCAAATGACAAGTGGGATCATCCTGACGCGCCGCCTATTACTTTCGATGACTCTCGCCTCCGGGTTCGCCGGCCACTCCTCCGGACAGGCCGCAGGCCTCGAACCGATTCCGGTCAAGCTGCCGAAACCTATGTTTGAAGGCACGCCGGAGAACGTCGAGGGCGTGGCGAGGATTGAGAAGCCCCTGGGCCGGCCCCGGCCGCCCTTCCTGGCCCCGGCCGGAGTCCGGAACGTCGCCCTCGATATGCTCGTCACCAGTTCTGACCCCGATCCGGCGGTCGGAGCCATCGAGATGATCACCGATGGCGATAAGGGCGGAGGTGATGGCAGCTTCGTCGAGTTGGCCGCGGGTGTCCAGCATGTCACCATCGATATCGAGGAGGAGTTCGAGATCTACGCGATCCTGTTTTGGCATTACCACAAGCAGGCGCGGGTCTACTTCGACGTGGTCGTCCAGGTGGCCGCCGACCCTGACTTCATCATGGACGTCCGGACGCTGTTCAACAACGATCATGACAACTCCGCCGGCCTCGGCATCGGCGATGATCTCCACTACGTCGAGACCGCGGAGGGCAAACTGGTGGACGCCAAGGGTCACCGTGCCCGCTTCGTGCGACTGTACAGCAACGGCAGCAACGCCAGCGGGAACAACCACTACGTTGAAGTGGAGGTCTTCGGCAAACCCGTCGAGTGAACCGGTGGATGAGTATTGAAACCCGGCGCTGGGTGCTGATCGCCGGCGTCGTCTTGCTGGCCGGGGCGCTCCGCTTCCCGCGCCTCGCAAGCCGGCCCATGCACGCCGACGAAGCGATCCTCGCGGACAAGGTCGGTACGCTGCTGGAAAAAGGAGCTTACCGGTATGACCCTTCTGGCTACCACGGCCCCGCGCTGCCCTATGCGGCCCTGATCCCCGCTTGGCTCGCGGATGCGCCTTCCCACCGGGACCTCGACGAAGTCACCCTGCGGATGACCTCCGTAGCCGCCGGAATGGTGTTGGTGATTCTCCCGTTTGCGTTGGCCGGAGGCATCGGCCGGTTCGCGGCTGTCTCCGCAATGGCTCTGGTGGCCGTCTCTCCCGCTCTGGTGTTCTACAGCCGGTACTTCATCCCGGAGACGCTGCTTGTCGCCTTCAGCTTCTGCATCATCGTCTTCGGATACCGCTACGCTCGGAAACCATCGCGTATAGCGGCCCTGCTCGCCGGCGTCTCCGCCGGTCTTACATATGCCAGCAAGGAGACCTGGGTTGTCCTGTTCACCGCGCTCGCGGCCGCCCTTTGCTTGACTGTGCCGCTGGCGCGGCTTCGCGCCTCGGTCCGTGCTGGCGACGTGCTTGTGGCGCTTGGCGGCTTCGCGATCGCCGGGACCCTCCTTTACTCCTCCTTCTTGAGCAACCCCGCCGGAGTTCTTGATTCCCTCCGGTCGATCGCCGATACCTACGCCCCGAAGGCTCTCTACGACCAGTTGCACGTGCATCCCTGGCACTTCTATTGGCAACGTCTGCTCCTTTTCCGGCTGGCGGACGGTCCGTTGTGGAGCGAGGCCGCGATGGTTGCCCTCGCGGCGCTGGGAGGCGCCGCCGCCCTGTTTGCGCCGGATCCGAACGGCCCCGGCGCACGCCTCAGGCGTTTTCTCGCCTGGTACGCAATCTTCTTGGCGGCTTTCTATTGCATCATTCCCTACAAAACGCCGTGGACATTCCTCGGGCCTATTCATGCTATGGCCCTGTCGGCTGGAATTGGACTTGCCGCGCTGCGAAATTGGCTGCCGTCCCGTCTGACGAAGTTGCCGCTCGGCCTGGCCCTCTCAGCTTGTTTGGGCCATCTCGGCTGGCAGGCCTACGCCTTGAATCATCAATACTCATCCGACCCGCGGAACCCCTGGGTCTACGCTCACACCACGGCGGACGTCTATCACATCCGCGACGCTCTCGAAGCCGCCGCCCAGCGGCGCCCGTCAGGTCATGACGTTCCGGTGCAAGTTGTCAGCTCCCATAACCTGTGGCCGCTCCCCTGGTATCTGAGTTCGTTTCGCAATATCGAATGGTGGACCGGAGTATCCGCTGAGATGGCTCCGGCGCCCTTGATTCTGGCGACGCCGGAAATGGAGGAAGCCTTGCTGAACCAGATCTACGAATACCCTCCGCCGGGCCAGAAGGAACTTTATCTGCCCTTATTCGAAAACCCGCTCGAACTGCGCCCCGGTCTCGAAGTGCGAGGCTACATCGCCCGGTCTCTCTCCGCAAACCCCCCGCGCAAACCCGCCGCCCCATAACCCGGTCCTCTCCTTCCCTCCCAAAACTCTGCACCCCTCTGTGTCTCGGAGTGCGAGGCTACATCGCCCGGTCTCTCTCCGCAAGCCCCCCGCGCAAACCCGCCGCCCATAACCCGGCGCTCTCTCCTTCCTCCCAAAATTCTGTACCCCTCTGTGCTCTCCGGGTACTTCTCTGTGCCCTCCGTGTCAAAAACCCATCACACCCATTTCGAATTTATTTTCCATTTGTTTTCTCAACGCCTTAGGCGTTTGGCGGGCCGGTTTGCTCACCCGGCCGTGGTACCACGGAAGCGAGGGCGGAATCCGCCCCACGGAGAAGAACATGGAATTCACGAAAATCAACCCGAATATTCGCCCCGACCTTGGACTTTGCACCGTCACCTTCGGCGTGTCCCGGACGGAGGGTGCCAGTTCGGACCCTTATTCGCGTGACATACTTACCAAATAAGGTCCCAAACTGGCACCCCGTCTTTTGACCGTCCTGCCGCCGGCTGTGCCGCCCGCGAACCAACTTCCGGTGATCTTCAGCTCGCGTCGATGTAGCGCGAACTCCAGGCGGCGATGTTGCGGGCAGCATACGCTGCGTCCTTGCGGCGGCCCAATAGATGGTCCGCGTCGTCAAGCGACAGGAAGCTCTTCGGCTGCCGCGCGTTGCGGTAGATCAGCGCCGCTTCGTCGATGCTCACTGTCCGGTCCGCCGGCGAGTGCAGGATCAGCAGCGCCTTTTCCATCTCCCGCAACTTGTGCTTCAGATCGTAGGCATTGATGTCGTCGACGAATTGTTTGGTGATTTTGAATGGCCGTCCGGCGAGGTCAACCTCGGCCTCGCCGTGCGACTTGATCTTCGCCACCTCGCGCTCGAACAGCTTCTGCACGTGCGCGGGCTCGCTCGGAGCGCCGATGGTGGCGACGGCGCGCACGGTTGGCATATTCCCGGCCGCGGCCAGCACGGCGGCGCCGCCGAGGCTGTGTCCGATTAGCAACGCCGGACCTTCGTAGTTCTCTTCCATCAACCGGGAGGCCCGCAGCAAATCTTTCACGTTGGTGGAAAAATTAGTCTGCGAGAAATCGCCGCCGCTCTTGCCAAGCCCCGCGAAGTCGAAACGCACTACCGCCACGCCATGTCCCACCAGCTCATTCGAGATGCGGACGGCCGCGGCGATCTCCTTTGTGCAGGTGAAGCAATGCGCGTAGAGAGCGTAACACCGCGGGGTGTCCTCGCCGGGAGCGGAGAGAACACCGTCCAGTTCCAATCCGGATTCGTTGGTGAAGGTGAGGCGGGTGCGTTTCATGTCAGGCGTTCAGGTGTTTGTTCAGAAGTTCGATGTTTTCGTCCACCTGCTCCGGTGCGAGCAGGCCGATGGTATAGCTGTCCACGCAATCGAGGCCGGTGACGTACCGGATCGACTCGTTCCGGGTTTTGAAGTCCTGGAACTGGCCGTTGCCGATCAGCTTCATGCCGATGACTCCCGTGCCCTGAGAGTGGATCTTCTTCAGGTTCGAAACCACCTGCGGCACGTCTCCCTCCTTATTCCAGTCCTCCACTTCGCTGTCCATCTTCGTGCCCTTATGGTTGATCCGGTTGAGGGAGATCTCGAGCCACTCGTTCCCCACGCAGTCGCGCAGGGGCTTGAGCCCGTGGACGGAGGCGCCGTGAGCGACGGCGATCTTCTTCTGCTTCGCCTCGGAGAGCGCATCCCGCAGATGTTCCAACTGCCCCGGCCACCCTGAATCAAGAACGCAATGCAGAATCAGAATGTCGAAGTATTCGCTATTGAGTTCCTTCCGGAAACGGTCGATGGTGGCCATCGGGTTCGTTTCGCCCTTCCATTTCATCTTCGTCATCAGGCGGTACTCGTCGCGCGGATAGCCCTGGAGCGCCTTGGCGAGCATTCCGTGCGTGCCATAGGCGTCGGCGGACTCGAAGAACCGGATGCCGCGGTCCCAGGCGTGGCGTACCACCCGCGTGAACGGTTCCTGGCCCATCTCGCGCTGCATGCGTCCGCCGTTACCGCCCGTGCCCATCGCCAGGCGGGTCACTTTCACGCCGGAGTTGCCCAGGGTGACCCAGTCAGTGGCCGACCGTTTTGCCGCCCGGGCCGGAAATGCGGTTGCCGCGGCGCCTGTCACCACGCCGGCGGTGGTGCGAAAGAAATCGCGTCTCGTGTGTTGGCTCATATTTATCCTCTGTTCCCCTCTGAGATTCGAGCGTGTCTCCATTGTACGACTTGACGGGATTACGTTGGACAGGAGCCCGGTCAGGGCACATTTCGCGGGAGCCGGTTACGCCAGGTTCGTGAGGTCTTCTGCGAGCAGCCGCAGGAATTCGGACTCCGCGGTGTGGATGAAGAAGTGGCCCCCCGGGAGTTCGCGCATCTCGAAGGACGCGGTCGTTTGCTCCGCCCAGGCGGCTATGACCTCGCGCGGGAGCCGGGAATCATCGGTTCCCACGTAGGCCCGAATGGGGATGTCGAACGGTGGCTCGTCGTCATACAAGTACATGCGGCCGAGCGTCGAGTCGGCCTTCAGCGCTGGAAGCAGATACCGCAGCAGCTCCTCGTTCTCCAGCACCTCCTGTGGGGCGCCTTCGAGCTCGCGGACTTCGCGGAGGAACTCCTCGTCGGTTGGCTCCGGGCCCGGCACGTGAGCCTTGCGGAACTGCGGAGCGCGGGCGCCGGCCACGAAGAGCCCCGCTGGCATGGGCATTTCCTTGCGGCGCAACGCCCGGGCCAGCTCAAAGCCGATCATCGCTCCCATGCTGTGGCCGAAGAACGCAAAACGCCGGTCCAAATGGGGGCGAACGGCTTCGAGCACGGCGTCCACCATTCCTCCGATGCGGTCGATCGGCTGCTCCTTGGTGCGGCTTTCGCGGCCGGGAAGCCGGGCCGGAATCACTGCCACTCCCGCGGGCATCCGCTCCTGCCAGTTGCGGAACGTCGATGCGCCGCCGCCGGCATAGGGAAAGCAGAATAGCCGCAGGCGCGCCTCTCCCGTCTGCGCGGCGTTGGGAAACCAGAGGTCCGGCGGCGATGAGACGGCCGGCGGCTTCCGCTTGAGCCGCAAAGCCAGCAGGGCGCGTTTCTCGGGCGAGAGAGAACCCGCGCCGGGTGTTCCGTGCAGCGCCGGCCTGTCCCATTTGCGTAGGGGGTTCCGCGGGCGCGCGATCACTTTCTCGAGATGTTCCTCGAACGGGCGGACACTCAACGACCGGGCGTAGCGCAGCGCCGCCTCGCGAGATTCGCGCGCCACCCGCTCGTAATGATCACGGTCGGTGGTGAGCTTGTCGAGCGTTGCGATCCATGGCCCGGCGTCCTGCTCCGGAACCTCGGCGACGGGAACCATCTGGTTGTCAACGCGCGGCTGGTAGCGCTCGATCGGCCGCACGGGCAGCAGGTGGTCCACACCCATCTTCGCTTCCGGAATACCGCCGACATTGGCGGCCATCACCGGCACCCCCCGCAGCATCGCCTCCACGACGATGCGCGACCGGGCCTCGGCCCAGAGCGACGGAACCAGCAGCACGCGGGTCCGCCGGAACAGATCGTCGATGTCGTCCACCGGCTCGACCAGGTCGATGTTGGAATGGCGCCGCAAGGATTCCTTGTCCTCCTCAGTGGTGCCCCACGTTGGAACCGCCGCGAACTTGATTCCCGGCCGCGCCTCGGCAAGGGCGAGTAGAATCGCGATGCCCTTCACGGCGCATGGATTGGCCAGGGTCACGTACTCATTGTCGAAGCGGCCGAGATTAGGCCACGGGCCCGGCTCGAGCAGCGAAATTGGCAGAGCGATGGCGTCCACTCCGCCATGGCTGCGGATGTAGGAAGCGACATATTCGCTCACTCCCACCACGCTGTCTACCTGCCGCAGCCGCTCGGTCTTCTCCTCGCTCGGGAATGCGCAGTCCGGGCCGAACGGAAGGGCGAGCGTCGCCCGGGTCAGATAGACCAGCCGCGCCGAGGGGAAATCCATCGCCGCTTCCAGCAGGAGCTGCGTCGGGTCGTCGGTCGAGAGGATCGCCACGCGCGGCCGGAAGTCGCGCATCTGGCTCTGAAAATAGCCGCGGAAATTGGGATGGTCGGCGACGGCCCGAACGTCGACGCCGTGGCGGGTGAAGCGAACCACTCCCTCCGTGGACCTGACGCCGCTCACCTCGCGCCGGGCGAGTTCCTTCAGGTAGCGCTGGTGCTGTTCCTCGCCGAACTCCGTGTCCACCCGGGCGACGGCCCTGCATTCGTGGCCCCGGTCGGCCAAAGCTTCGAGCAGCAAGCGGTTCGAGCGGTCTCCTCCGCCGTGGGCCGGATAGTAGAGCGAGTTCTGGGCCAGGAGAATTCGCATCGAAACCGCCGCTCAGCCCTTTCCCGTGCGCTCCTTCAACCGCTTCAGCAGCAAGGCGCGCTTGGCGGCCGAGAGGCCCTCGAGCGCCGGAGCCGCCGCCGGTTCCGCCGCTGGCTGCTGGGGTGGCTCCGCGTCGGCGGCCGGCTCCAGCTTCAGCAGGAAATTCTCAAACTGCGAGCCCTCCACCTTGGGCACGAAGCGCATGGCCGCCTCGCGGGCGGCCGCGGACTCGCGCCGGTACAGCTCCCGGTCCTCCATCAGCTCTCTGACGGCCCGCGCCCAGGGCTCCACGTCCTGCTCCGGCGCCACCGGTTTCGGCATGCGGTTCTCGTCGAAGACGGTGGAGTACCGCTCGATCGGCCGCACCGGCAAAACGTAGTTCGTTCCCGCCTTCGCCTCCACCAGGCTCCCCATATTGCTGGCCAGCACGGGCACCCCACGGAGCATCGCCTCCATCACCACCAGCCCGAAGCCCTCATACCAAAGAGCCGGCATGAGCAGGATCTTCGTGCGCCGCAGGATCGCCTCGATGTGCTTCACCTTGCGCAGCATGGTGATGTTAGGCAGAGCCTGCATCGCCTCCATGTCCTCGGCTGTTGTGCTCCAGCCGCGCAGGGCTCCGAAGTTGTATTGCGGGAATCGCCGGGCCAAAGCGAGAAAGATCGAGATGCCCTTCACGGCGCTCGGATTGATGATCGTGATGAGGCCCTCCTTGTCCGGATCCCGGACATCCCAGGGCGGCTTGCCGTAGACCGGCGGGTGGATCACCACCGGCCGCCGGCCGGTATGCTCCTCGATGTACTCCGCCGTGTGGCGCCCGATGGCGACGATCGCCGCGC
Organism: uncultured Solibacteraceae bacterium; assembly: GCA_964468205.1. Classification (GTDB taxonomy): domain Bacteria; phylum Acidobacteriota; class Terriglobia; order Bryobacterales; family Bryobacteraceae; genus CAWELS01. The sequence goes on from CAYXVG010000037.1 coordinate 54,906, forward strand.
AATTCTTCACCAGTTCCGTGCCTTTGGGGTTGGGGTTGAGGCTGGCCGGCCCGAACGGAAACATCTGTGGCGTGTGGGCAAGGTAGATGACGCGGCCGGGCGCGGCTTCGGACGCCGTCGCGAGCAGCGCCTGACCGAGATCCTCGGTGGAGACGAGCACCCAATCCGGCCGGTACTTCAAGATCTTCTGGCGGAGTACTTCGCGCAGCCGCGACGCGTCCGCTACCGAATACACCGTAATACCCCCGCGGTCCAGCACGTCGAAGCCCAGCTTGTGGTCGCGCTTGACCCGCGTCACCTGGATCTCCTGATCCTCGATGTCCGTGCGCACCCGCTCGGCTTTTTCCGGAGTGTCCTCGGCCAGCGCCGGAGCCACCACCCGGCAATCGTAGCCGCGCGAAGCGAGATACTCGAGCCACACCAGGTTGCTGCGCGTGGACCCGCCCCGCGGAGGTACATAGGACGCGTTGGCAGTTAGCAGGATGCGCATTTACGAAGACTGCCCGTCACCGCTCTGGGCCTTCTCCTCTTCATCGAGCAGCGCGCGCACTTCGTCGTCCGAGAGTCCTTCCAACTCCTCCAGCAAAGCCTCATACTCGTCCGCACCCGCTTGCTCGATCTCATAAAGCTCAATCGCCTTGGCGAGTTCGGCCACGCTGAAGACGCTGCCGAACACCACATCGAGAGAGAGGTCAACATTGAAAGTATCTCGCACTCGCGAGAGGAGTTGAACCGCGAGCAGCGAGTGGCCGCCGAGATCGAAGAAGTTGTCGTTGACGCCGACCTCCGGAACCTTGAGCATTTCAGCCCAGATGGCCGACAACTGCGCCTCGAGCGGGGTGCGCGGAGGCTCGTACGGGACTGAGCGGGAGGAGCCCGGCTGCTTCCCGTTCCGCACCATCGCGAGCACTTGTGCCGGGGTGGAGAGTTCGAGCGCGATGCGGGCGTAGTCAATGCTGCGCTCCGGCGCGCCCGGCGTCTCGCTCGCTGGAGCCGGCTGTTCCCTCTCCGGTTCGCCCGGCTTGCTCGCGGGATTGTACGCGACGGCGGCCGCCTCCGTAGCAGGCATCGGGAAAACGGAGCCGCCGGAATCGCGCTTCTCAAAAGCCGCGGCGACGCTGTCGAGGAACTTCCGGGCGGGACGGTTCTTCGGCGTCTTCGTGTAGCGGAGCCGAACGGTTTCGAGCTTCCGGTCCGCCGCGATCCGGCCCAACTCGGACAGGATCCGGTGCTCCACGCCGCGCCCCAACGCGCGGCAGCTCAGCAGGAAGGTGTCCACATCCAGCGCATCGCCGCTCGCCCGGTACAGGACCACTCCGACAAGGCCGTAGGCGCCGAACCTGTCGGAGACGTGAGCCACCAGGCATTCCCCGTCTTTGAGAAACTCGCGCACCTCGCCCTCGGTGCGCCTTATAGTGGTGAGATTGAACTGGTTGGTCCGCTGGGTGAGCTGGGAGACGCGCGTGAGTTGCTCCGGTCTGGCCGGCGCGATATCGATTTTGAGGTCGAGCTCGGCCAGGAACTCAGCAAGGGTGCCGGCGCTCTTCTGCAGACGGCGGCGCTCCAATCGCTGCCCGTACATTGCCGAGCGCTTCTTGTCCTCCTCGGTGGCGCTCATGTGATCAAACGCCCAGACATGGCGCAGGAAATGTGGAATGCGGTCCGGATCTTTCGGGAGCTGAAGGCTCAGCACCTCGGGAACTCCAGCCTCCACCTCGGCGCATTCGGTGGGGCTGTCGTCGACGAAGATGAAGCTGTCGAGGCCGAGATCGAGTTCGCGCGCCATGTCCCGGAGGCCATCCGATTTCGCCTCCCAGTTGATCCGCCAGGCGACGAAGTTCTCCTTCGCCAGCGGCATCTCCGGGTGCGCGGCGAAGGTGGCCCAGACGTCCTCCTCGTTATTCTTGCTCGCAATGGTGAGCACCATGCCGGCTTCGCTCTGCTCCCGCATGAACTGCTGGAGTTCCCGGCGCGGCCGGTCGATCACCACGCCCTCGGGGCCGTCCTCCCCGCAGACGCCCCGCCACAGGGTGTTGTCGCAATCGAGCGCCACCACCTTATATGGCTCGGTGCGCATGGCATGGATCTTCCGGGAGATCATGGTGCCGAGGGCGGCGAAAAACCGCGGCGTGTAGGGGACATGCCCGAGGCGCTCCCCGTGCGGGTCGTAGTATTCCGCCACCGGGTACAGCTCCTCGATCTCGGCGGCGCGAACCACGTGTACGGCGCCTCCGTTGGCGAAGCTGGCCGCGACGTGGTCCTCCATCCGCTGGTGGAACCCGGCGCGCTCCGGATCCTCGAGGAACTTGGGCGACGCCGGACAAAGACAGACGAGGAACGGGACAGGCGCGCGGCTGGAGGCGGCCCGGATCGCCTCGACGAAATTATGGACCGCTTCCTCGGGTTTGCCGAGATCGGCCGGCGTCGAATTTCGCGCCCAGTCCTCGAAGCGGGCCATGATCACGTTCACCCCGCCGCGGTTGCGGCCGATCCGGCTGGACGGGTCAAGAAGCTGCTGGAAGACCTGGTTATACGGGGCGAAGCGGATCTTGTAATCGAGGCCGAGTTCGCTCATCCAGAAATCGAGCATCTCTTCCACCGGCTCGGAGGTGAAGCTGGCCGAGATTACCAGCGCCGGCTTCTCGGCCTCCGGGGTGGAGTCCTCAGCGCGGGTCGTGAGCGTCTCGGGAACGCTGAACTCCGGCAGCCGGAATTCGGGCTCCGCTACAGCCTTGGCCAGAATCTCCAGGTAGGCCGCCATTAAGGTGCGTACCGTGGAGGCGTTGTAGAGGTCCGCATTGTAGACAATCAGAGCTCGCAGGTCGCCGGGCTTCTCGATGACGTTGATGAACAGATCGAAGTCGGTCGCATCCGTCCCGAGATCAAGCGGCTGCAACTCGAGATCCGGCAACTCAGTGGCCGGCAGCAGTGACTTCACAACGCTGAACATCACCTGGAACAGCGGGGTGTAGGAGGAGAGACGGCCCGGATGTGCGGCTTCCACCACCTTGGAGAAGGGCAGTTCCTGATGGGCGTAGGCCTCCACCAGCGTGTGGCGCACGCGGGCCAGCGTTTCGCGGAACGATAGGTCCTCATCGAGGCGGGTCCGAACCACGAGCGGCGCGGCGAAGAAGCCGATCAGGCGCTCCACTTCGGGCCGGAACCGGTTGGCGTTCGTGGTTCCAATTACAAGATCGGTCTGGCCGGAACAGCGCGCCGCCAGAATCTCGAACGCCGCCAGCAACACCGTGAAGAGCGTGGTATTCTCGCGCTTGGCGAACTGCTGCACCGCGGCCGAAAGGTCGCTCGGAAAGCTGATAGTTTCGGTGGCGCCCTCGAAACTGGGCTTTTCCGGGCGGGGCCGGTCGGTGGCGAGTTCGAGACCGGGGGCATCTTTCAGCTTTTCCCGCCAGTAGCACTCCAGCGCATCCAGTTTCTCGCCCTGCAACTCCTCGCGCTGCCAGGTGGCGTAGTCTCCGTACTGCACGGGCAGCGGTTCGAACTGCGGCTCATCGCCGGATTGCAGGGCCTGGTAGGCGGTGAGCAGTTCGTCGAGCAACAGGCGGACACTCCACAAGTCGCTGGCGATATGATGCATCACGACGAGGGCACAGTGGTCCTCCGGCGCCAGCCGCACGGCGCGGAAACGGATCGGGGAGCCGGCCTCGAAGTCGAAGGGATCGCGAACCGCGCGCCGCAGGATGTCGATTGCTTCGTCCTCCCGTTCGGACTCGGGCCGCTCCGTCAGGTCCGTCAATTCGATGCGAACCGGGCGTGGCGCCTTCACCACGGCCACCGCGCCGCCGTTACGGGTCTCAAACGCGGTGCGCAGCGACTCGTGCCTCTCGATAACGACGCCGAGCGCCTTTTCGAGGGCGGAAAGATCCAGCGGCCCCTGGATACGCACGCCGTACGGCACGTGATAGGCGGCATTGCCGGGCGCGATCTGGTTCAGCAGCCAGAGGCGGTCTTGCTCGAACGACAGCGGAGTCTCGGTTTCGTGGCGGGCCTCGATCCGAGACGCGGTTCGCAGATTGGTATCAAGCCCCCGGGCCAGCGTTTTCGCCAGCCCGCCCAACGTCGCGCCCTCCAGTAGTTCGACCGCGGTGACGGAGACGCCGAGATCGGTCTCCAGCCGGTTCTGGAGTTCCATCGCCATCAGCGAGTCGACGCCATAAGTCGTGATCGGCGCTTCTTCGGCGAACTCGTCCGGGCTCGCTCTGAGGACTTGCGAGAGCAATCCGCGGAGATAACCCAGCAACAGGCGCTCGCGTTCCTGCACGCCCGCGGCCAGGATGGCATCGCGGTCAACAGCCGGCGCCCGGTCGTCGATGGTGGCCTCCTCGACGACGCTTTCGTATACCAATGGCAGCTTACCGCTTAGGAACAGCGAACGGCAGAGCCGGCGCTGGATCTTCCCGCTGGAAGTCTTCGGAATGGAGGATTTCTTCACCAGCGCAAAGGAGTAAACCCGTACCTCGTGCTTTTCCGCGATCGCCTGGCGAACGCTACGGGCGACCGCCTCGGGATCTTGCGGCTCCCGGCGGCCGGCTTCCATCAACACCACGAGACGCTCGTCCCCACCAACGTCAACGGAGAAGGCGGCGGCGATGCTGGCGGAGACGTCCGGGTGCGCCTTCCGGGCGGTGAACTCGAGGTCGCTCGGATGGTGATTAAGGCCGCGGATAATGATGAGATCCTTCCGGCGGCCGGCGATGTAGAGTTCGCCGTCGCGGAAGAAGCCGAGGTCGCCGGTGCGCAGAAAGGGACCGGCTCCGGATCCGGAGATCCTCGCGCCAAACGTCTCCGCGGTCTCCTCGCGCCGGTTCCAGTAACCCTGCGCGACTCCCGGGCCCTTTACCCAGATTTCGCCCACCGCATCGGGAGGGCATTCGGCCAGCGTCTCCGGATCGACAATCGCCACCTCGGTGTCCAGCCCGGCTTTACCGCAGCCCACCATCAACCGCGCCGATTCGTCCGCCTCTTCGGCGGAAGTCACTCGCCCCTGGGCAAGCTCCGCCGCGGAAGCGCGGAAGTAGCGCGGACCGGCGCCCTTAACGCCGCCGGTCACTTTGAGCGACGCTTCGGCGAGACCATAAGCGGGATGAAACGCCTGCCGGCTGAACCCGCATCCGGAGAACGCTCTGCTGAAGCGCTCGAGCGTCTCGGCGTGTACGGGTTCGGCGCCGTTGAAGGCCACTTCCCACGAACTCAGGTCGAGCCCGCCGCGCTCCTCCTCGGGGATGCGGCGCACGCAAAGATCGTAGGCGAAGTTGGGGCCGCCGCTGTGCGTGCCCTTGTATTTCGTGATCGCTTCCAGCCACGTGCGCGGGCGCTGGACGAACGCAGCCGGCGACATGAAATAACACGGCATACCGGTATAGAGCGGCGCCAGCAGGCCGTAGATAAGTCCCATGTCGTGGAAATGCGGCAGCCAGGTGACAACCACGCTGTTTTCGTCGTGACGGAAGTCGGCGTCGATGTTGGCGAGATTGTGGAGTACGTTGCGGTGGGTCACCATCACGCCCCGGGGCGCGCTCGTCGAACCGGAGGTGTACTGCAAATAAGCCAGTTCGCCCGCGCTTTCAGGCGGAGAAAAACCGTCCGCGAGACTGTCGGCGATCAAGTCCGTACCCTGGATGGCGAGAGCCGCCGAGACTCCCGGGGGCATGCGCTCCTCGGCGAGGGCGGCCGTCGTCAGCGCGAAGCGGGCTTCGGTGTCGCGTTGGACTAGTGCCAGCTTCTCGAGACCGGTCCGGGCCCCGGGCAAGGGAAGAGGAGCGGAAACCACGCGCGCGTGAAGGCATCCGAAAAACCCGATCAGGAAGTCGATTCCGGGAGGATAGAGAAGTAGTGCGCGATCACCCGCGCTCGAATGCTCTGCCAACCACGCGCCCACGGCCCGGGCTTTCCGGTCCAGTTCCGCCCACGAGATGGACGACTCTTCGAGATCGTCCTTGAGAAACGTATAGGCCGTAGAGTCGGCTTGCCCGCCCACCCGCGCGCTGAGGAGTTCCGTGAGATTGGAGACAGATTCTGTATTAATCCGGGATCGTGAAGCCATCCAACGCCTGTCAATTGCTGCCGGCAAGATTTTGAAGGATAGATAGGAGCGCGGCAGACCCTATTATCCCGCAACGCACGAATAACACGCCACCCAAGCGAGGTGACACAGCCCCCAACACTTAGTGGACGCCAGGCAAGACGGTTAGGTTCCCTGAGGCGCGGGGAACACCGTACCAAGAACCCGGCGGGATCAGTAGTCGGCGCCGGCGTTGCTGCGGCGGCAGGATTCTCTCCACCTGAGCAGTTCCTGCTCCAGTTCGCGGGCGATTTCGGGATATGACGCGATCACGTTTCGGGATTCGGCCGGGTCCGCGAGCAGATCATACAGCTCCGACTCCTCGTCCCCGTAGCGGACCAGCTTGAAGCGATCCCCCGTGGCGGCGATGCGATTCTGAAACTCAAAGTGGATGGCCGCTCCCCGCTCCGGCCGCTCTCCGCCGATCGCCGGCAGCAGAGAGATGCCGTCCAGCGGTCTCTCGTCAGGCATGGCAATATTTAGGGCGTCGAGCACCGTGGGGAGATAATCGCTCGTCACGGCTGGCAAGTCCGTGACGCTTCCCGCTATCACCCGCTCTGGCCATTCGAGCAGAGCCGGCACTCGCACGCCGCCTTCGTACAGATCGCGTTTGCGGCCGCGAAACGGCCCGGCTGTCCCCGGCGCGCTGCCTGCCTGCCCCTCGGGACCATTGTCGGAGCAGAACCAGAGCATCGTATTGCGGGCGGCGCCGCTCGAATGCAACACCTCCCGCAGCCGCCCGGCCTGCTCGTCAAGCGCCGTAATACACCCGTAGTAATTGCGCTCGTAGCTTGGCAAGTCCCGGTAGGGCGCGATGTGCCCGGGACCGGCGACAACGGGAAGGTGCGGGGCGTGAAACCAGACCACTGCAAAGAAAGGTACGCCGTCCTTCACGGCTTTCTCGATGAAGGGGATCGCCCGGTCCATGATGACGCGCGAATCGTCACCGTTGAGATTCTCCTCCTCGATGCGGCCGGGACCCGTCCAGTAGTAGGTTCCGTAGGGGACGGCCCGGGAGAGATCCGGGATGTAGTCCCAGCCGATCTGCGGGGATTGCTCATTGGGTTGCCACATCGGGTCATAGGTAGGGGTCTTGGCTTCGCTCGAGAAACATTCGTCGAAACCGTTCTCCCACGGAGGGGCATAGTGTTCCGCCCGGGTCCGGCCGCCGCGGTTCGAATCCCGCACGATCCTGGTAAGCGTGCCGAGGTGCCACTTGCCGAAATGCCCGGTGACGTACCCGTGCTGTTTGAGGATCTCGGCCAGGGTTATCTCCCCCCGCTTCATGTGCCCGGCATTCGCCGTGAACACGCCGTAGCGGTGCGGATGGCGGCCGGTGAGCGCGGAGCCGCGCGTGGGGCTGCACACCGCGCTGGCCGCGTAGAAGCGCGTGAAGCGCAGTCCCGCCTCCGCCATGGCGTCGAGGTGCGGCGTCCGGATCACGGTATTGCCGTTGAAGCCGGTATCGCCCCAGCCAAGGTCGTCGGCCATGACGAGGATGACGTTGGGCCGCTCCGCCGCAAGGCCGCCAAGAGCGGCCGCAATCATCAGGAGTATCAGACGGAGTCGAGCTGCCATGGCTTCCGGTAAGTCCTCGTCACCCAGCGGTTAGCTTCGGCATCGCCCACCACTTGCTCGTTTTTCGGGTCCCATTCGAGTGACCGGCCCAAGCGTGTGGCGATGTTGCCGAGGTGGCACATGACGGCGGTGCGGTGACCGATCTCGACATCCGCGTTCGGCCTTTCCCGCGTCTTCACGCAGTCAAGAAAGTTGCGGACGTGCAGGGGAGTGAGACTCGCATTCGCCCCCGGAGGCCGCACGATCTTGTTCTGCATCTGGGCCTTCCCCTTCCACTCCTCCGTCGTGATCGCATATCCGCCGCGGTCGACCTCGAGATTGCCCTTCGTGCCGTGAAAGACCAGGAACGAGCCGCGGCTTCCGTTCAGTTCGCGGACCGACCAGGTGAGAACGGCGTTGGGGAGCCTGTAAAGAACCTCCTGCAGGTCCGGGGTTTCCCCGCCATCTTTCACCGCATAGCGTCCCCCAAATGCCGCCACCGACAGAGGCGATTCCGCGCCGAGCGCCCAGCGCCCAATGTCGATATTGTGGGCGCCCCAGTTGGTCATCTGGCCGCCCGAGTAATCCCAAAACCAGCGGAAGGTGTAGATGCTCCGCAGCGGATTGTAGTCGGCCTTGGGCGACGGGCCGAGCCACATGTCGTAATCGAAGTTCGATGGTAGCTTGGGCGGCGTCCGCGCGTCATCGGCGAATCCGGGCAGCGAGTTCCGTTCATGACCCGCCTCGACATGATGCACCTCGCCGATGGCGCCGCTTCGGATCAACTCCACCGCCTCCCAGTAGTGCCGGCCCGAGCGCTGCTGGCTACCCACCTGCACCACCCGCTTGTATTTCCGGGCGGCTTCCACCATCAGCCGGCCCTCGCGGATGGTGAGTGAGAGCGGCTTTTCGACGTATACGTCGAGCCCGGCCTGGCAAGCCATGACGCTCTGGATTGCATGCCAGTGGTCCGGTGTGCCGATGATGACCGCATCGAGCGGCTTGTGCTCGAGCAGCTTCCGGAAATCGCGGTAGGGCTTGGCCCGGTTGCCGGAATTGCTCAAGGCTCGCTCGAGGTGCGGTTCGTAGACGTCGCACGCCGCGGCCGGGGCGACCTCCGGTTCGGACAGAAACTGCCGCCACACCGAGCCGCCGCGCGAGCCCGGCCCGATAACGCCGGTGTGGATGCGGTCATTGGCTCCCTGTATGCGGGAGTAGGAGGCCGCGGTAATCGCGGCGGTCGAGGAAAGGAAAGTTCTGCGTTTCATCGGGGCCGTCCGTGACCCATTGTATGAAAACGCGCGGGCCAGGCAAGCCAAGCCGCATGGATACACCGGGTAGTACGGCCAATCTTATTGCCGCGAAATCCCTGCAGATTCGGAACTGCCGGAGATTTTGCGGCGGTAAGAAGTGAAGATCAGCCGGGGCGTCGAGATGGAGGCGATGAGGCCTTTCGAGAATCCCATGATCGCGGCGGCGGCCTGGGAGCCGGCCGCAAACTGTTAGTTCATCGCCCGGCGCAGGTGGAAGCTCAGCCGCTCGGCGAGCGTTTGAACGTGGGGTTCCTCGAAAATCGTGATGGCGCGTCCCGGCACCCGTTCCACCTCGATCTCGTTCACTAAGCCGCCCCAGAAAGGCTTGGGATCCAAAAAGTGCTCTCCGCCGCCCTGGAAGTAGACCAAATCGCCGTCGAAGCGCCGCGGCTCGTACGCGTAGATGGCCCGGCGATTGAGCTCCTCCACGTAGTTGAGCAGCAGCGGGCCGCTTAGCCGGCCGCCCAGCCGGAGATATGCCCGGCAGATGGCCTGAATGATCGTCTTCCTTATTCGGCGGCCACGATACCGCAGACGGGTGGCCACGTACTCGAGCCGCTCGGAGTTCTCGATGCGTCCGAGATTGTTCCGGTGGAAGCCGAGCGCTGCCCTCAAGGATGTCACCGTCTTCCAGGCCCCGTCCGTATTGAACGAAACCAGCAGCTTCACCGGGTCGCCCCGCGCTTGAAGCTGATGCGCCATTTCGAGCGCGATATAGGCGCCGGAACAGAACCCGCCCAGCAGATACGGGCCTTCCGGCTGCACCTGCTTCAACTCCTCAATGTAGGCGGAGGCCATGTCCTCCACGGTTGTGTGCGGTTGATCGCCGGCCACCCCGGCGGACTGGAGCGCATACACCGGCTGGCCGGAGCCGAGGTGGCGGGCGAGGTTCTGATAAAACAGGACATTGCCCCCCGCCGCATGCACACAGAAGAATGGCGTCCTCTCGCCGGATGTCTGGATCGGGACGAGAGATGACCAGCGGGGTTTCCATCCTTGGCGGCGAATGATTGCAGCCATTCCCCTAATCGTGGGCGCTTCAAAGAGCGTGGCCAGCGGAAGCGCCCTGCCGAAGGCTTCGCGAACCCGCGCGATGATCTTCACCGCCCGCAGCGAGTCCCCGCCCAACTCGAAGAAGCTCTCCGTGACTCCAATCCGATCCCGCCCCAGTTCGGCCGTCCAGATCTCCAACAGCTTCTCCTCCAACTGATCCGCCGGTTTCGCCGGCGACTCTTCCCGCGCTCCGGGCTGGGGTGCGGGAAGTGACCGGCGGTCTACCTTTCCGCTCCCGGTCAACGGAATTTCGGCCAGCGTGCCGATGGCCGCCGGCGTCAGATACGCCGGGACGGTTTTCTGGAGATGAGCGCGCAGCTCGGCCTCGGATGGGTTGGCTCCGGCAACCGGCACGACCCATCCGGCCAGGCTCTTTCGGCCGGGCTCCGGTTCCCACACCGCCGCGACGGCTCGCTCCACCCCCGGGTGCGACTCGAGCGCCGCCTCCACCTCGCGCAATTCAATCCGGAAGCCGCGTATCTTGACCTGGTCGTCTTTCCGGCCGGCGAACTCGAGCAAGCCGGAGCGGTTCCACCGGCCAAAATCGCCCGTGCGGTACAGCCGGGCGGGCTCCTGGCCGGGAATCGAGAGAATCGGGAAGCTTTCCGCCGTCAGATCCGGAGCGTTCCAATAGCCGTCAGCCAGCCCGTCGCCGCCCGTGAAGATTTCGCCAATCACGCCCTCGGGAACGGGATTGCCATACGGGTCGAGCACATAGACGGTGGTGTTTCCGATGGGCCGGCCGATCGGGATCGAGGCGACATCATCGGCAAGCTCCTTCGGAATCCCGTAGCAGGTGGTGAATGTCGTGTTCTCCGTTGGTCCGTAACCGTTCACGAGCCGCGTATCCGGCAGGGCGCGGAGGGCTTTGCGCACATGGGGCGGCGAGAGCGTTTCACCACCGGTCATGAGCAGCCGTAGCGGCTTCAAGCATTCGACGTTCTCTTCGACCAGCAGATTAAACAGCGACGCCGTGATCCACATCGTGTTCACGCCGTGACGGCGGATCGACGCTTCGATCGTCTCCGGCGTCGGGATCGCCTCGGCATGAAGCGCCGTGCGGCCGCCATGCACCAGCCCGCCCCAGATCTCGAGCGTGGAGGCGTCAAAGGCGAGCGGAGCCATATGCAGGAACACCGTGTCGCGTCCGAGCGCCACTTCCTCCCCGCTGAACAGCAGCCTCACGATCCCGCGATGGAGAATCCTCGCTCCCTTCGGCGTTCCGGTGGAGCCCGAAGTGTGGAGCACGCACGCGAGGGCGTCCATCGGAACCTTGGGACGGGGCGCTCGCGCCCCAGGCCTCTCACCTTCGCGCGGAAACCGCTCCAGGCAAATCACCGGAGGCGCCAGCGGCGGCAGTTCGTCCTCCAAACGCTCTTCGGCCAGCAAAGCGACGGCGCCGGAGGTTTCCATCAGGTACGCCGTGCGCGGCGGCGGCGCGCTCGGATCCAACGGCATATACGCCGCCCCTGTCTTCAGGATGGCCAGCAGCCCGGTCACCATTTCCGGAATCCGCCCCGAGTAGACCGCCACAACCCGCCCGGGGCCGGCGCCAAGCTCCGTCAGACGAGCGGCCAATGTGTCGGAGTCGGCGTCCAGTTCCCGGTAGGTGACGCTTCGCGCGCCTGCTTCCACCGCCACCGCCTCGGGCGTCTCGGCGGCGCGGCGGGTGACCAGTTCGTGCACGGGCTGCTGGGGGTAAGGCCGGCGAGTCTGGTTGTTGACGTGGACGACCCGCCGCCTTTCTTCCGGGCAGAGGAGCGGTAATTCGGAGAGGCGGAGGTCCGGGTTGGCCGCCAGTCCCGTAAGCAAGTTCGTCCAATGGACGGCGACCCGCTCCATCGCCTCCCGGCCGTAGATACTGGCGTCGAACACGAGGGCGCAGGAGGCCCCGCCCGGCCGCACGGTCACGTCGAAGCTCCAGTCGAACTTCGAAGTGCCGGTACTGATTTCCGTTTCGGCCACCTCGGCCCCCGGAAGGACGAGGTCCTGGCGGGGTACGTTCTTGTATGAAATAGCGACCTGGAACAGAGGGTTCCGGCTCATCTCCCGTTCCGGATTCAGCTCCTTCACCAATTTCTCGAACGGGAGCTGCTGGTGCGCGAGTCCCTCGAGAACATGTCTCCGGATTCGGCTGAGGAGTTCGCTGAAACGCGGGTTCCCCGAGAGGTCCGCCCGCAGCGCCAGCATATTCACGAAGCAGCCGATCGAGTCATCGCATTCGAGTTGGGTGCGGCCGGCAACGGCGGTTCCGGCCGTGAGGTCGCCGGCGCCTGTATAGCGGTGGAGCAGCGCGTACAGTGAAGCCAGGCAGACCACGAAAGGAGTCGTGGACGCGCCAGTTGCCAGTTCGCGCATCCGGGCCGTCAATCCGGCTGAAAGGTGAAATCGCACCTCATCCCCGCGGTGAGGAGACACGGCCGGCCGGGGTCTCGAGGTCGGCAGATCGAGCAGCGGCGGCGCGCCGCTCAGCGCGTGCCGCCAGTAGTCCAGGTGCCGCTCCAAGTTCTCGCCCTGAAGCCATTCCCGCTGCCACCGCGCGAAATCCGCGTATTGGATTGCCAGCGGCGTCAGATCCGGCTCCCGGTTGTCGATCGATGCGGCGTAGAACTCGCTCAAGTCCCGGTGAAACACGCCGCGGGACCAGGCGTCGGAGGCGATGTGATGCACGGTGAGTACAAGCAGGTAATCCGCCGCCGCCAATTCGATCAGCAGAGCCCGAAGCATCGGCCCGGAATCGAGCTGAAATGGCCGGCGCGCCTCCTCGCCGGCGAGCCGCAAGGCTTCGGCTTCCGCGGCCTCCGTCCGGTCCAGCTTGCGCCGCGCCAATGCAACAGGAGCCGGCTCGCAAACCTCCTGCAACGGAGTCCCGCCGGCGCTTCTATAAACGGTGCGCAGGATCTCGTGACGGGCCGTAACCGCGGCCAGAGCCTGTTCGAGTGCCGAAATGTCGAGTTTGCCGTGAATCCGGTAGGACGTGCAGATGTTGTAAACGGGCAGCCCCGGCTCGAGCTGGTCGAGGAACCACAAACGTTCCTGGGCGAACGACAGTTCAGAGGCGCCCGCACGGCCGCGGGGCAGGATCGACTGGGCTGATGCGGTGCGAATGGTGACTAGTATAAGACGCCCCGGCCGCTTCGGCAAAGCGGCCGGGGCCAGAACCCGGGAACGGGTGCAAACTCTCGCGGCCAATGGCACAGTTTCACGCCACCGTTGCAAGGCTGTAATCGGTTTGTCGCAACTGCCCGCTAAGCTCGGAAAAGGGAAGCGGCGCCGGGCGCTCAGCTTGCGCGCGGCGGCAATTTTAGGGGCTTGATTTCCGAAGGATTTCCGGTGCGGAAAGTTCCGTGCGCCAAGTCCCGGCTGCGGATTCCACCGGGGAAAACCGAAGGCAAGGAAAGGAAGAATAACTGATGAGCAGAGTAATCATGGCGCTAGGCATCATCGCCGCCTTGGCGCTCACATGCGGCCAGACGGTTTTATTTGGCCAAGCTACGGGTTCCATCGTGGGACAGGTTACCGACAGTTCCGGAGCCGTCGTCCCGGAAGCGGTGGTTACGGTCACCAACGAGAGAACACAAAATGCCCGGACCACCGTCACTGCGCAGGACGGTTACTACCGCCTGCCGCTGCTGGTTCCCGGAACGTATCAAGTTTCGGTCTCGAAGCCGGATTTCCAGCAGGTCTTTCAGAACGGCGTGCAGGTGAACGTAAACCAGACCGCCCGCGTCGACATCCAGCTTCCGGTCGGCGAAGTTTCCACCAGTGTCGAGGTGAGCGCCGAGCCCCCGCTGGTTGAGACCACCTTCGCCACCCAGGGCATCGTGATCGACAACCGCAAGATCGTCGAACTGCCGCTCAATGGCCGCAACTTCGCCCAGTTGGGCACCCTGATGCCCGGAGTGCTGGCCCCGCCGGACTCCCTGGGCGGCGCGGAGGGTGACGCCACCCCGGGCGGCTTCGGCGCCGTCACGGGCGGATTCAACGTCAACGGCCAGCGCAACCAATCGAACAACTTCCTCCTCGACGGTGCTACCAACAACGACACCTTCAATTCCGGCTTCGTGCTTCGCCCGCCACCGGACGCCCTGCAGGAATTCAAGATCCAGACCCACTCCTACGGCGCCGAGTACGGCCGCAACGCCGGTTCCGTGGTGGATGTTGCCACCAAGAGCGGCACGAACGATCTTCACGGCAGCGCCTGGTACTTCAATCGCGACAACGCCCTCGCGGCGCGCAACTTCTTCGCCCTCGACAAGCCGGACTTGAAGCAGCACCAATTCGGCGGGGCCCTCGGTGGACCGATCAAGCGCGACAAGTGGTTCCTCTTCGGATATTACGAAGGCTTCCTCAACACGGAGGGCGCCACCAATACCCGTGTCGTGCTCACCGAAGCCGAGCGCCGCGGCGACTTCTCGCAGGGCGGCGCAGCGCTGCGAGACCCGCTCACCGGCCAGCCGTTCCCCGGCAACGTTATCCCGTCCGGCCGCCTTGACGCCACCGCGCAGGCGCTGCTCGATGAGTTCGTCCCGCTGCCCAACGTAGGAGGCAACCGTGTCTCGCGTTCTCCAGACCTCACGGATGACCGGCACCAGTTCGGAGTCCGCTCGGACGTCAACTTGAGTGAGCGAAACACGCTCATGCTCCGCTATCTCTTCAGCGACCGCACGAGCAAGAATCCGCTGGGCGGCTCGAACTTTTCGCCCGCCGGGGAGAACCTCGAGTCAACCTTTCAGGACGGCATGCTGAGCGACACGCACGTTTTCAGCCCCCAGGCCATCAATGTCGTGCGCTTCTCGGTGAACCGCATTTTCGCGGAGCCCCAAACAACCAGCGGTATTCCCTCTTCGACCTTCGGCTTCCAGACCGAGAACACGCAGCCCACCGCCGTGGGAGTGCCATTCGCCAGCCTGAGCGGTTTCTTCAGCCTCGGCGACGGCCAGCAGATCTTCTCCCAGCGGATTAACAACGCCGTCCAAATCTCCGACGACTTCAGCTACTCGGCCGGCCGCCACTTCCTGAAGTTCGGCGGCAGCGTCCTGCGCGAGAACGTCGACATTGCGTTTCTGAACCGGCCGAACGGCGACCATACGTTCAATGGCGCCTACACCACCAACGCCGCGGGCGACTTCCTGCTGGGGCTGTCCAGGCGCTACCGCCAAGGCGGAGGCGACCCGCTCAAGGAGGGGGTCGGTTGGCTGTACGGCTTTTACTTTCAAGACGAGTTTCGCGCCTCGCGCCGGGTGAACGTGACGCTGGGTCTGCGGTATGAGATCCCGATTCCGTTCAAGGACAAATTCAACCGCGTGAACGCGTGGCTGCCGGGCGCGAAGTCCACCGTCTTCCCGGAAGCTCCAGCCGGCCTGGTTTACCCCGGGGACCCCGGCGTGGACCGCGGCATCATTGAGACCGACTACAACAACTTCGCCCCGCGCGTGGGCATCGCATGGGACCTCTTCGGCGACGGGCGCACCTCGCTGCGCGCCGGCTGGGGAATGTACTACGACGCCATCCCGCAGCAGGGCGACATCTTTCAAAACATTCTCGCGCCCCCGTTTAACCCGCTGACACAGATTGATTTTGGAAACGACGAGACGACGCCGCACTTCGCCGACCCGTTCTATAACACCGAGGGCGGCCTGCAGCCGCGCGGCTTCCCGTTGCCGGTCGTGTTCATCGGCTGGAACCTCGAAGAGGAATTCGAGACCCCTGTGGTGCACCACTACAACGTCAGCCTGCAGCGGCAGATCGGCCGCGACATGGCGCTCGAAGTGGGGTTCGTCGGTTCTCGCGGATACAACCAGACCGGGTTCCTGGAGGCAAATCCAGGTGTCTTCGCGCCGGGGCAGACCTCCCGTGGACCCCGCGTGTTTCCAGAATTCTCGCTCGTTCGGCCGACCCACTCGAAGTTCAGGAACTGGTATGACTCCCTGCAGGTGAGTTTCAACAAGCGCTTCTCCCGAGGGATCGGGCTGCTCGCGAGCTACACTTGGTCCCATGCCATCGACCACGTTTCCGGTCTCAACACCGGCTCCCCGCCGCGGCCGCAGGACGGCGTGTCGCTTTCCGACATCAAGGGTAACGCCCAGTATGACGCCCGGCACCGGTTCGTGCTGAGCTACACATGGGACCTACCCGGACTGCGCGGCCAGAGTGCGCCTGTGCGCTACATCTTCGGCGGCTGGCAGTTCAACGGCATCTTCCAGGTGCAATCCGGTTTCTGGAACACGGCGTTCGAGCCAGTGGATGTGGCCTTGCGCTTCCAGCAGAACAGGCCGAACCAGGTTTGCGATCCCAACGGCAGCGCCCCGAAGGACCAGAGCGAGTGGTTCACCACTTCGTGCTTCTCCCGCAACCGTCTGCCGGATGACGCCGGTAAGTTCGGCACGGCGGGCCGCAACACGATTCTCGGCCCGGGCTTCTGGCTCTTTGACGCCGGCGTGTTCAAGAACATCCCCATCACCGAGGCGCAGCGCCTGCAGTTCCGGTTTGAAGGGTTCAATATGTTCAACAAGACGAACTTCGGCAGTCCGGTCACCAACATCGGCGCGGGCAATTTCGGCGCCGTCACCAGCGCGCGCGACAGCCGCATCATTCAGCTCGGCTTGAAGTACGTGTTCTAGCCCAGCGCGCTGCCCAGCCACGGAGGGCATAGAGGCACGGAGGAGACTCTGTGCCCTCCGTGGCCGCATCGGGAAGGATCGCGGATCGCGGAGGGGATCGGCGGGGATCGGGGTCAAAGGCGGGGATCGGGGATCGGGGATCGGGGGGGATC
>CAYXVG010000038.1:0-71604 GCA_964468205.1 uncultured Solibacteraceae bacterium
AAAGATGGGCCCGGTTATCCCGGAGATCCGGGACAAGGTGTTCTTGGTTTCGAAGACCGAGGAGATCACCTACGAGGGTACCTGGATGCTTCTCCGGCAGAGCCTGAAGCGTCTGCGGACAGACCATCTCGACCTGGTCCACCTCCACAGCCTCGGCAATGTGGACCGCTGGCCTGACATGGACCTCGCCATCAGCCGGAAAGGCGCCCTGGGGGCATTGATCGAGGCCAGGAAACAGGGCGCGATCCGGTTCATCGGCTGCTCCGGGCACAACGGCGCCTCCCGCTTCCGGCAGGTGCTTGACACCGGCGAAATCGACGTCGTAATGAACGCCGTGAACCACGTTTCGCAGCACATCTACAATTTCGAGCAGCACATCTGGGCCAAGGCGGCGGCGGACAATCTCGGCTTGGTGGCGATGAAGGTGCTCGGTGGCGTGAAGGAGAACAAGATCCGCTTGGGGGAGGAGAATTGCGAGTCCGGGATCCGCTACGCTCTGTCGATCGAGGGCGCCTCCACGGCCGTTATCGGGATGCGGAACGTAGCCGAGGTGGAGAAAAACGCCGGCACGGCCGCGCGATTCCGGCCGCTGACCCGCGAGGAGTCACTGGCCTTATGGCGTGAGGGCAAAGAGCTGGCGAAAACCGCTCTCTGGGGCCCCGCCTACGGTGAACCGGTGGCTTAGATCCGGCTTGGCGAATAGCCATTAAGTTGTTGAAACAATTACATGTTTTCGTTCTCCCGAATGAGCTTCCACGTGGCGCCGTGCTATTTTAGGTAGAAGTGTCATCGCCGTTAAATATTCACCTCGAGGAATACGAGGGACCGCTGGACCTGCTGCTGGATCTCATCCGGAAACAGAAGGTCGACATTCACGACATCCCGATCGCGAAGATCACCGCCCAATATCTTGCCTACATGGAGAAGGCGGTCGAGCTGAACATCGAACTTGGCGCCGAATTCGTGTACATGGCCGCCACTTTGATCCATATCAAGTCGCGGATGCTGCTGCCGAAGGACCCCGCGCTCGCCGAGATGGAAGACGAGGACGACGACCCGCGGTCGGGACTCGTGGAACGGCTCCTCGAGCACGAGAAGTTCAAGAACGCCGCCGAGATGCTGCAGCAGAAGCGCATGATCGAGGAGGCGACGTGGTCCAATCCCGCGCTGCGGGAATTTCTCGCCGAGGACGACGGCCCGGGAATCGCCGTTTCCCTCTTCGACCTCGTCAAGACCCTGCAGACCGTCATCGAGCGGGCCAAGAACCGGCCGTTTTACGAGGTGGGCGAGGACGACATCAGCGTCCCCGAAATGATGAACTTCTTGAAGTCCCTCCTGCGGGATAAGCCGAGGACGGAGATGGTGCCCGTGAAGGACTTGTTCGAGCGCCAGAGGAGCCGCAAAGCGATCATCTGTCTCTTCCTGGCCATACTCGAGATGGTGAAGCTGCAGGCCGTGGCGATTGTGCAAAAGGACATGTTCGGTGAGATCATGATTCGCCGCCACAAAGGCTTCGACGAATTTCTGGCATCAGAGCAGACGGCCGCGGCGATGGAAGAAGACTATAAATAGGAAGCAATGGAAGAAAAGAAACAGTTGGAAGAGCTGGAAGCCAGCGATCGGGAATCCGAGTCCGGAACCGGCGCGGATCCAGCGGCCCCCGCGGCCGGGCCAGAACCTGGCGCGGTGGAAGAGACAACCGGTCCGGCCGAGGAAACTGGCGTCCCGGAATCGGAAACCGCGGATGCCGGGGAACTCTCCGCGGAGCAGCTCGCGGTCGAGGACAAAGCTTCAGACGAGGATACCGGCCGCCGGGAATTGCGCGCCAAGCTCGAAGCGGCCGTTTACATCACCGAAGAGCCGCTGACGGCCAAACAGCTTGCCGAAGCGCTCGAAGAACCCCTCGACAGCGTTACCGCGGCTCTTGCCGAACTCGTGGAAGAATATGCGAAGCCGTCCCACGGACTGGTGATCCGCGAGGTGGCCGAGGGCTTTAAGATGGGCACGAAGGCCGAGTATCACGACTCGCTCCGGGCGTTCGTGAAGAAGCTCCAGAAGCCGCTCAAGCTTTCGATGGCGGCGCTCGAGACATTGGCGGTGATCGCCTACAAACAGCCGATCACGGCGCCCGAAATCATGGAGATCCGGGGCGTCCAGGGAGCCGGCGTGCTCAAGACCCTACTGGACCGCAAGCTCATCACCACAGCCGGACGCAAGAACGTGGTTGGCAAACCCATGCTCTACCGGACCACCAAGGAGTTCCTCGTCCAGTTTGGACTGAAGAACCTGAACGAGCTGCCGACGCTTAAGGAGTTCGAAGAGCTGGCGCGGGTGGCGCTCGCCGACGCCGAGGAGCCGGCTGAAGCGCCCGGGCAGATGGAGTTGCCCACGGCGGAGGCACCCTGGCAAGAGCCGGAACAGGAAACCGCTCCGGCGCCCGGGAGGCCGGAGGAAGAACAGACTCCACACAAGGACGCCGCCGCGACGGCCGGAGCCTCCGAGGACGGAGAGTCCGAAAATGAAGAGGCGCCGGAACCGCGGGCGCCGCGGTCCGAAGACGGGCGGAACCAAGAACCCGGCGAGCGGAAGCGGCACGCGGCGCCGGAAGAATAGGAGACCGGCGAAGTGGCTGTGGAACGCCTGCAAAAGATCCTGGCCCGCGCTGGCGTCGCGAGCCGCCGGAAAGCGGAGGAGTACATTGTCTCCGGGCGCGTCCGGGTGAACGGCAAGGTGGTCACCGAACTGGGAACCAAGGCGGACCCCGCGCGGGACCACATCAAGGTTGACGGCAAGCTTCTGCAACCCGCCCGCAATCTCGTCTACCTGGCGATGAACAAGCCGCGGGGCGTCGTCACCACTGTCTCCGACCCCGAAGGAAGGAAGACCGTAATGAGCCTTCTCAAACGGGCGCATGCGGGCGTTTATCCCGTGGGCCGGCTCGATTACCACAGCGAAGGGCTGCTTCTATTAACCAATGACGGCGACTTTGCCGCCAGGATCACGGCTCCGGCAACGCATCTGGTGAAGGTTTACCACGTAAAGGCCAATGGCCCGCTCACTCCGGAGCAGGAAGAAAAGTTCTGCCACGGAGTTCCGCTTCATGGCCGCCGCACCAGGCCGGCAAAGATCCGGTTGATCAAGCGCGCCCGCAATCCGTGGTACGAGATTGAACTCACCGAGGGCCGCACGAACCAGATCCGCCTCATGTTCCAGTATTTCGGCAGGCTCGTGGAGAAGCTGCGGCGCACGCAAATCGGCCCCCTGAGATTGGGCGTATTAAAGGCCGGAGAGTATCGCCCGCTCACCAGCGAAGAGCTGACGCGGCTCCGGCGCGATCTCAAGCTCGATTGACCGCCGTGGCACGGCGGCAAAGCGGACACTACAATATAGAAAGACCGATGATCCCCGAAGCCGCCGCCCTCCTCGAAGAAAGCCACACCATCGCGGTAGTAGGCCTTTCTCGCAAGAAACACCGCCCCAGCCACGGCGTTACCGACTACATGCAGCGCCAGGGCTACCGCGTCATTCCGGTGAATCCCCGGGAAACCGAAATTCTTGGCGAGAAAGCCTATCCGGATCTGGACTCCATTCCCGAAAAGGTCGATATAGTGAATGTCTTTCGGCGATCGGAGTTTGTTCCGGAAATCGCGGAAGCCGCAATCCGGATCGGGGCCAAGGGCTTGTGGCTGCAAGAAGGCATAGCGCATCCTGAAGCCGCCGCGAAAGCGGAGGCCGCGGGGCTGACGGTGATCACGGACCACTGCATTCTGAAAGCGCACCGCAAGCTCTCCATGCGCACCCGCAAGGCGAGCGGCTGATTTTTTTCACCAACAACTCTAGATCGTTCCCGTAATGAGATGTGGACGCCGGCCGAAAGCTCCATGCCGGCTTCTTCGCGAGCCGGCTCCGGCGGCAAAGTATTTTTGATTCCGGTGTGGTAGGCTTGATCGGCGGAAGGAGGAGTCAAATGGAAGGCTTCGTGATTGCTTGGTGGGTGTGGTTCCTGTTTGGACTGCTGTTGCTACTCGCCGAGTTTCTTACCCCAGGAGCCTTTTACCAGTTTTTCTTCGGGGCTGGCGCGGTAGTGGTAGGGCTCATCGGCGCCTTTGGCATCGACATGCCGCTGGCGCTGCAACTCGGCGTCTTTCTTGTCCTATCGGTCGGCTCGCTGCTTGTGTTGCGCGAACCGCTGAAGATTCGGTTCGGCACGGGCTCGGCCGACAATGTGGACAAGATTGAGGGCCAAATGGCCGTGGCGCTTCAGGACATTGCCGTCAATGACCACGGCAAGGCCGAACTCCGCGGCTCGGTATGGAGTGCGCGCAACGTGGGGGACACCGACATCGTCGAGAACCAGCGCTGCCGCGTGGAGCGTGTCGACGGCTTGACGCTGGCGATCAAAGGATAGACCTAGAGAGGAGAATCGAAATGGAAATTCCGGGTGGGGTGATTGCCCTGTTCGTACTGATTGTTTTCGCCATCATCATTCTGGCGAGGACGGCTATCGTTGTTCCGCAGCAGAACTCATTCGTCATCGAGCGGCTGGGCAAGTATTACGCCTCGCTGGGCGCTGGCTTCCATATCCTGACGCCGTTTGTCGACGTCATCCGCTACCGTCTTTCGCTCAAGGAGCAGGCGCTCGATATTCCCGAACAGATCTGCATCACGCGCGATAACGTGCAGGTGGGCGTCGACGGGGTTTTGTACCTCAAGGTCATCGATCCGGAGCGCGCGGCGTACGGCATCTCCGACTACCGCTTCGCCATCACGCAACTCGCGCAGACCACCCTGCGCAGCGAAATCGGCAAAATCGATCTCGACAAAACCTTCGAGGAGCGGGCGGCCATTAACGTGGCCGTGGTCAGCGAACTCGATAAGGCCTCCGATCCCTGGGGCGTGAAGGTGCTCCGCTACGAGATCAGGAACATCAACCCGCCGCAGGACGTGCTCAACGCCATGGAGAAACAGATGCGGGCCGAGCGCGAAAAGCGCGCCGTGATCCTCACCTCCGAGGGCGCGCGAGACTCCGCCATCAACAACGCCGAGGGCGAGAAGCAAAGGGTGATCAAGCAGTCCGAGGCGAAGAAGATGCAGCAGATCAACGAAGCCCAGGGCGAGGGCGAGGCTATCCTCACCATTGCCAATGCCACCGCGGCGGGTATCCGCGCGGTCGCCGCGGCCATCAACGAGCCTGGCGGCATGCAGGCGGTGAATCTGCGCGTCGCCGAGCAGTACGTGGATCAGTTCGGCAATCTCGCCAAGGAGGGCAACACGCTGATCGTGCCGGCCACCCTGAGCGACCCCGCCGGTTTCATCGCCACGGCCATGAAGATCATCAAGGACGGCTCCGGTCAGAACTAGAGTCCCGCGGGTGCGAGGCGTGGCGCCTGGTGCGTCATTATCCTCGCGCTCCGGCGCTTGGCCGCGGGGGGCGACACTCACTCCCGGCTCAACCGGGCGTCGTGGGGCAGTTATTTGCGCTGCCCCTTTACTTGATGTTCACCGTCACCGTGTTGAGCGGAACCCCGTCCAGCTTCAATTGAATCTCCACCTCGCCGGAGCCGTCGAGCCGGTGAGGCAGCGGCCCGAGATTCACCTGATCGAGACCGGCGAACTCGGAACTCTCGACAGGTCCCGCGGCGGGCGTTTCCACGCCCCCCACCGTCGCTTCGAGCACATTGCCATGGCGCATGCCCGTTCCAAAGAGGAGCAGATAGGACTGGTCTTGCGCTGTTCCGATGTTCACTGGAATCGCCACGCGCTGTCCTTCCGGCAAGGCTTCGTCGAACACGTACCGCCATGTCTCCCGGCCGTCCGGACGGAACGTCTGCAGCACTGCCGCGGCAACCCCTTCGCCGTCGGCATTGGCGCTGAAAAGGCCGGGCGCGACCCGCTCTATGAGGAGTTGGCCGGCGCTCACCGGCTGTCCGTTCTGGAGGACCTCGACCTCGGCGATACCGGGCGCGGCCGCGGGGGGGATCAGGTAGTTGATCTGCCCCGGGGAGACGAAGAAAAGCTGTGCCGGATGGAAGGCGCCGTTGGAGTCGCGCACGCGGACCTGAACACCCAGCAACTCGGTGGGCAGCGGCCGTGAAGCCGCGGTGGCTGTGCCGCTGGCGAAGTTCTCGCCGAAAGCGCTCGCAATCGCATCCGGAGCGGTGCGCGGGTCGAAATGCGCCGCCAGCAAGGTGGCGACCGGCTCGTTGAACGGCAGCACGTCCGGCACAACCCGCACGGCGGTGGTGAACTTGATTGGGAACAAAAACCCATCGGTGAAAGTGAGTTCGATGAAATAGGCCCGCCAGCCCTGAAAAGGCGCGCCCGGATTCGCTTCGTAACGCCCGTCGCCGGACGGTTCGAGGTCCGTGCTGGTCCAGGCCTCGCCGATTGTGTCGACGCGAAAGTCGCGGGCGGACGGGTTCGTGGCCTGCCAGAGTTTCACGGCCGCGGGAGGTGCGCCGGCCGTGACGGCGATGCGTCCATCCGGAGCGAACTCCCAGGAGTAGTCCGGAATCTCCCCGCCATTCATCAGGGCATGACCCCAGGAGACCGCCCCCATCAGGCTTTCGTTCAGCGAATCGCCAAGCCCGTGCGGCACGTTCGGAATGTACCGGAGGCGCTTCGCCCCCTGCAGATCGTCGTAATAGAACTGCGAGGATGTCGGCACGAAGAACTCATCTCCCGCCGAGTTGATGATGTACTTCGGCATGGTTAGCCGGTCAAGATAGGAGTATGGGTCCACGATCGCCATCAGCTCCCGCGATCTCCGGGAGCCGAACCAGGCGAAAATGCCCTCGCGTTCATAATCGGACACGGCGGGAGACCAGTCTCCGTACGCTTTCCAATGGTGGCGGAAGGCCTCTTCGACGTTGAGCGTATCGATGACCGCCGGGGCGATGGCCGTCACGCGGTTGTCGGCCGCCGCGGTGAGCCAGGTGGCCCAGCCGCGCTTCGAGCCGCCGCCCACCATGAATCCGTTAATGGCGATCTGTCCGCCCAAGGCGGAAGCCATGAATTCCTGCGTTGCGTCCATGGCGCGCACCACCGCCTTGGTCATGGCCAGGTGCGCCGGCCATCGCTCGTCGCCGCCGCGGAGGAACTTGTCCCAGGTGAAGGCGAGGATGGAGTCCTCCGAGCGCGGAGCGGACTCGCCAGTGAATAGGATGGGCTGGTTCGGAATGGCTTGCAGTTCTGCGACCACGAGTCCCGTGGCGGCGACCACCAAACCGAGCGCGGCGTCCACGGCGCCGGGCTCCGCGGAATTGTGCGATCCGCCGTTGACGATCAGGATCGCCTTGTCACCTTGGACGTTCGAAGGGATGGCCACGCGAAGCCAGTGCCGCCAGAAATGAGGGTCTGCTTCGTCAAGAGGCCGCCATGCCTGCGAGGTGAGCCGGATGACGACGGTGCTGTAGCCGGGACCGCCGTATGTCTTGCTCACTTCCCAGCTGTACGAGGGATCCGGCGCCGCCACGTAGCGGTCGAGCGCGGTTTCGGTCTGGGCCTGCGCTCCCACCGCCAGCAGCAGCATGAAGACGAATAAGAACGGCCGGACAAGGGTTATGCCTCTCCGGCCGGGGGCTGCTTTTCTCAAGGTCGTTACGACTCCTTGTTGGATTGAGCGGGCTTCCCTATCATCCTCCTTCAGACCGCTCCTCGGCAACGCTCCTCGGCAACGCTTCCTTCGCACCGCGCGGCGTTAGCTCAGAAAAACGGTAACGATTTGTCTTCGTGAGCGGTCGCCTAACTCGCTAACGCTCTCTGTCAAGACATCGTAGGAATGTTGGGGAGGAACTAATGCGTTTGCCGAAACTGGGAATCTATCTGTCCACAACTGTTATCTCGTTGGGCTTGGTGTTCGCGCAGTCGGATCTCGACGTTCAGAAAGCGGAACTGTCGGCGCCGTTCGGAGTCGCAAACGGATATCTGATGGTTGTCGACGGCGATTTCCTGTTCGTCAACACAGACAAGCCCGAAACGTCAGTGCGAATTCCGGAAGAAAAAATTGTCAGTAAGGGTCTTTCCGAAGGCGTGTTGGTGGTGGTCACCTCGGAGCGTTTTCGCGGCCTCAATGAGTTTCGATTCCGGGTCGCCGATCCTTCGTCCTTTGATGTGGCCGCGAGTGTCCCTGCTTCCGGCACGACAGCCGGGCCTGCCGCCTCGCCGGGAAGCGAAGACGAGATCGTCTACAGCTACGAGGTGCGGCACGATCACTGGCCCCGGGGCGGCTGCGATGGACGTCTGGTGATTACGCCCACACGGATTCGATTCGAGTCATTGTCCAATGTCAATCACTCCGAAAACTGGCGCATGGAAGACGTCAAGGAGATTCGTCGAAAAAGCACCTACGCTCTCGTCGTTCGGCCGTTCAATGGCGACAACTACAATTTCTCTGTTCACCAGCAAGGGGTCTCCCGGGAAGAGTTTGACTACATCACGAAGCAGATTGCCCAGGCCCGGACCAACCGGTAGGCGCTGGCTGGCGCATTCCGGCCGTTAAGACGCGGGGCTGGGTTGTGGCCGCTTCTCCGTCTCGTCTTCTTTCGGCTGCGGTTTCGGCAAGGGCTTCCGGGGTAGCATCTCCGGCCGGGTTGCCGCGTGGTACACAAACGTGGCCATCACTGCCACCGATTGCATCACGTCCGCCGGGACCACATGATCATAAAGATCCGCGTTTGAGTGGTGCGTGCGTGGCGAGTACTCGAGTGGATCCTGGATGAACTGGAAGCCAGGCAAACCCACTTCGTCGAAGGGGACATGATCAGTGCTGCCTGTATTCCGGATGGAGACGGTGGTGGCGCCGATTGAGTGGAGAGGCTTCATCCACGCTTCGAAGACCGGCGCGAGCATGTCATTGCCCTGAAGATAAATGCCGCGAATCTTCCCGCTTCCATTGTCGAAGTTGAAGTAGGCGGCAAGCTTCTCGTGATCCGGCTTCAGTTCCATCGTCTCGCGGTCACCGAAATGTTGCTTGACGTAGGCGCGCGAACCTAGCAGCCCTTGCTCCTCGCCCGCCCAAAGGCCGAGGCGCACGGTGCGGTCCATCTTCAGATCGAGCTTCTTGAGAATGCGCAGGGCCTCCATCGATATGGCGACGCCGGCGGCGTTGTCTACCGCGCCGGTACCCCCGTGCCAGGAGTCGAGATGCCCGCCGAGCATCACTACCTCGTCCGGCTTGCCGGTCCCGCGAAGTTCCGCAATGACGTTCTGCGCGTTGAGGTCGTCCTCATGGAATTCGGTTGTCACGTTCAGCGACACCTTGACGCCGATCTTCTTGTCCAGGAGCCGGATGATGCGGTTGTAGTGTTCGGGCATGATGGCGAACATCGGCGGAGGAACGGGCAGGTCCGGCTTGTGAGAACCGCCGCGGGTGCCGGCCACCAGTCCAGCCTCCCCTTTGTAGCCAGTGCGTATCACTGCCACTGCGCCCTCATCAGCGAGGAACTTCAGGAGCTTATCGGAAAACTCCCTCCGCTTTTTCCGCTCGGCCTGCTGCCCCGAACTTTTGGGCTGTGGCTCGGGCGCGATGGTGCGCTCCTCCAGTTCGCCTTCGGTGTAGCGGCTACCAATTGGCCTGACATTCAACTCGATCTTCCGCGCCTCGTCCATGAGAACCATCTTGCCCTTCAACTTGCCCTTGAATTTCTCCAGGTCTTCCTCGGTCTTGAGAACGGCGTGGATGGCTTCGGCTGTGACCTCGCCGTTCGTGCCGGACGACCATGCCAGCGGAAAGCCGCTGAGCGGAGCGTAAGCTGGCTCGGCTAAGTGCGCTTCAAAATGAGAGAATGACCAACCCTTTCCGAACTCGAAATCTTCGGTGTGGACGCTGCTGAATCCCCACTCCTTGAGTCGCTCGATGCACCATGCGACGGCCTGTCGGTGACCGGGCGAATTCGTCACGCGAGGACCGTTCACATCGGTGAGCTGGAAGATGTGATCCATCACCTGCGGCTCCTCGAAGGCCTCGGCCTTGATGCGGTGGATCACTTCAAGGTTCGCCCGGCCGCCCGTCCAAGCCGGATCGCTCCCGGCCGGCAAGACCACCGCAGTGAGGATAAGAAACAAAAAGCTAGGCAGGATAGTTCTGTAACTCGACATTAGGCCTTTACTCCATAATGGCGGGGCGGCCCCCCGGTAACGCCCTTTCGCCTTCATTCGTCCACGCGGGATAAATACTCGTCAAGCGGCGCGAAGTAGTCAAGCAGGGCCCGCGTGCCAAGCGGCTCCCCGGTCTTCTCTTCCAGCACAACACGCCAGTCCCGGGTGGCGCCAAGCCTCTGGATCTCCATCAGCCAGGCGCCCACTTCCTGGTTACCGTAGTAGTTGCAGAAGTGCGGGTTCTCGTTCAGAATTCGCCGCGCGATGTAATCGTGCAATTGGTATTTGATCAGCATGGCGAGAACGTGGTCGTGGTAGCGCGCTGGGTTCTCGATAATCTCGTTCACCGCGCAGGCGTCACAGCCCGCGACGGTTCGATCCGCGGGAGGCGACACTCTTTGATGCCGGCCTTTCAGCTCCCACCAGCGAGCATTGAACTGGTCCGCCGGAAGCTCCTCCTCGTAGAGATCATGCTCGAATTGCGTGACCACCCCGGCGGCCCAAACAAGCCGGACGATGCCGTTCTCGAGGGCTTCCGCCAGAAGCAGATCGCCGGCGTCGAGCGCTGTGTCCTCCGGCAGAAGACCGATCTCGCGGAGATAGGGCTCCTGGCCGGCGGCGAGACCCATTAGCCCGCCGACGGCGTTCAGGAACGCCCGGCTCATCCCTTCCCGCAACACATGCGGAATATCAGCGCTTCCCGTGGCCAGGTGGTAATGTGCCCGGCCGAGTTGTTCGTGGCTGATTTCAAACCAGCGGCGCGAGGGGACGACGTTCATCAGGGTGCGTATGTCGCGGCCGCGGTCGATGTGCCATGTCCGCGGCCGCAGTTCCTTCCGCCGCTTGGAGCCGCTGGCGGCCGGGTAAAGGTCTGACCGCTCCCAGAACTCCTCGGGCAGCGGAGTCATTCCCAGCGATGCGTGGAAGGATTCAGCCTGCCGGACCAGCCACTCCGGCGAGCGCTTCTCGAAGTGGGCGTCGAGATCCGCGGCGCGGGTAAGTCCCGTCCAGGAACGCCCGCGGGAATCGGGCAGCCAGTGCGCCGGGATTTGCTCCGGCACGTCGCGGTCGTAGCGGGATGCCAGACGCGCCGCGGCGAACTGGTGCAGCTTCCCGTAGAGCGGACCGGCGTCCCGAAGCACGGTTTCCATCAGTTCCATTAGCTCCGCAACCGTCAGACCGTAGTCGGCCACCTGCAGGTGGAAGTAAGAGGAATAGCCAAGCTCCCGCGCCAGCTCATTGCGGAGGTCCCGCACTTCGGCAAGTCCGGACTTCAACTCCTGGCCCAACGCCTTGGACGCCTCCCACACCCGCCGCCGTCCTTCCAGATTCACTGACGTCCGAAGAGTGGACTCGATATCGGCGGGCGCCAATGGAATCAGGCACTCTCCGCCGCGCCTCGCGGCGCAATATTCGAAGCTTTCGAGTTTCCGCTCGAGCTCGGCCTCGGTGGCAATGCGGCGGCTCACCTTTTCGGGCAGAGTGCCGGGCGATTCGGCAGCCAGCAGCAGGATCTTGTCGAGTTGCCGGAACTCCAGGTCGGTCAAATCCTCTCGCGAGTCCAACAGCAGCCGGGCGTTCTGGATCACCTGCGGGCTGCCGCGAAACGCGGCCAGCGCGGACTCGGCGCCGATGCGCTTGCCGGTGGCCTCCGGCGACATATTCGTCGCGGCCTCCCAGTTCGCCTCATGGGCCACCGCGTAGAGCCCCTGGTCCACGGCGTTATACATCTCGAGAAAGTCCTCCGCCCGGGAATAGTCCGGTGGGCTATCGAGGGTGCAAGCGGACAAAAGGACGGCCGCGGCAACGGCCAGACAGAACTTCACAACGGTTTGATTGTACGTGAAACCGCGAGCCAACGGGTGAGCCCGTGCTGCAGCGTCACCCGTGCTGCAGCGTCAAAGCCGAAGCGCTATATCTCCCCCGGCGGCACGTCGCTGGGCTGATCCTTCTTACCCCTGGCCGCTTCGGTGTCGCGGGTGGGCCGGTTGGTGGCGGCGATCTTTCGCTGCCGATCGAGTTCCACCTTCGCGTCCTCCATGCGCTCCTCGAGCGTGGCCGCGCGTCCGTCGAGGAACCGGGAATCGAGAAACATCGCGTTGAGCACTGTCGGCGCGTTTCGTTTCCCGAACTGCTCGCGGATGCCTTGCGAAGTGGGAAGACGGCCGGTGAACCCCTTCGCCGCGTCGTTGCACGTCACGCAGGAAACCTTGCTATCAGCCGAAAGACGGGGGTCGTGGAAGAGCATCTCGCCCAACGCGATCTTCTCCGGTGTCATCGGGTTGTCCTTCGGGATCATGAACTTGTGAAGATCCGCTGGGATCCCGAAGGGCAGATCCACTGCGGCATCGGCGGTATTCAGTGAATCCGCTGTAGCCAGGAGGATTACGAGGCGCGCTGCTTTCCAAGGCACTCGGACCACATAACTTCATGTTGTGGTCGACGCCTCGGCGCCGCTACCGCAACGCTCCGAACACTAATCCGCGGACCGGCCACAGGCCGTAGGGTGGGCCACGAGGCCTGCAACGACGCCAGGCCGCGGCAGCGCCAGGCCACGCCGCCACGACTGCCGCTGCAGCGCCAAGTGAGCCACCGTCATATCCTGGGATAGGTCCAAACAAGCGGATACCCCGTATCCGGGAATATTCTTGCTACCCTAGCTGTTGTCATAGCAGGAGGCTTTGGGCTGTCGGATTTCGGGCAATCGCTATTGGCGTGTCATGCGTCGTTGTACCGGTACGCCAGATCGCTTTGTCATGAACCGGCCCGGGCCGACGACCTGGTCCAAGAAACCTACAAGCGAGCCCTCGACGCCAAGCGGCGGCCCGAACCGGCGACGGTTGCCAAGGTACGGCCATGGGCGTTTACGATCATGCGCCATATCTGGCAGAACGAATTGAGGCACGCCAAGCATGAAGTTCCAAATGACTCCGACGCTGTCGAGCTCGCGGATGCCGGCGACCCATCGCCCGAATCCATCCTCTGGCAGAAGTTGTTGCGCTCGGAGATCGTGCACGCGATTGATTCGCTGCCGGCCACGTTTCGAGAGGCGATCATCCTCAGAGAAATCGAAGGCCTGACGTATGACGAGATGAGCCGGCTACTCGATTGTCCGCGAGGCACGGTCATGAGCCGGCTTTCCCGGGCGAGGCATCAGCTTCGCCGTGTGCTGGCCGGGTTTTCCCCGTCTTCACCGGAGGTGGAACGGTGATGCGGTGCGAAGATCTGCGGCGCAAGATCGACCTGTACCTCGATGGCGAACTGCCTCCCGTTGAAGTACTGGAATTCGAGAGGCACCTTGTCGAGTGCCAGGAGTGTCACGCCGCCTATGGCCGCGCCCGCACGGTGGTGGACACCGTCCGGGGTGCGAGGCCGCTGTATGAGATCCCAGAGGGATCGTTCGATAAGGCCCGCCGCCTCGTGGAGACCTACCGGTCACGGCGCCGCGCCCGCCGGTGGGCCACCGCCGCCGCGGCTGCCATTGTTGTTCTCAGCCTCGGCGCCGTCTCCGTCCTTCGCCTTCTCTCGGAATCGTCCCAGCAATTCTCCTCCTTCGCCGCCGAGACGCATCTTCGCTACGCCCGGCAAGCGATGCCTCTGGATATTGTCTCCTCCGAACCGGGCGTCGTCTCAAACTGGCTCGGCGCCCGCATGCCATTCCATCTCCAGTTGCCAGACTATCCAACCGGTCCGGGTGAACAGAAGCGCTACACGCTGGAGGGCGCCCGGTTACTGCAGTTCGGGAACGAGGACATCGGTTATCTCGCCTACGAAATGGACGGCCGGCCAATCTCCCTGTTGATGGCTTCGTCTCCCGGAACGGCGCCTCGGAATGGAGAGGTGTATCGATCCGGAGACCTTGCGTTTCATTTCCAGTATGAAAAGGGATTGCGCCTGATATCCTGGGCCGACGCCGGCGTGAATTACTGCCTGGTCTCGGAGCTGGATGCCCATGGGGCCGAGTCTTGTGTCATCTGTCACGGCAGCCGCGAGGAACTGCGGAAGGTCGAGGATCTGGCTCCGGAAAAGGGCAGAAGATAGAATCGGACGAGGTCTACCGCATCACTCGCAGCCCATCAGCTTCTGGAGTTTGGAACCTTTTATCAGCACCGTCTGGTTCCGCTCCGGACCAACGCTAACCGAGCCCACCTCGACCCCGGTTCGTTCCTCCAGGAAATCCAGATAGGTCCGTGCGTTTGCGGGGAGATCCGATAACTGGCGGGCGCCGGTGGTGGAGACCTTCCAGCCGGGCAATGTCTCGTACACAGCTTCGATGCCGCTCATGCCGTCTCGTGTTGCCGGCATTTCCGAGATGATTTCGCCACCGGCCTTGTAGCTCGTGCAAACCTTGATCTCGTCGAGATCGTCCAGCACGTCGAGTTTGGTGATCGCGAGACTATCGAACCCGTTGATGGCGGCGGTATAGGAGAGCAGCGGGACATCAAACCATCCGCAGCGGCGCGGCCGGCCCGTCACGGTGCCGAACTCTCCGCCGGCGTTGCGGATGCGGTCGCCGTACTCGTCAAGCGCTTCGGAGGGAAACGGCCCCGCGCCAACCCGTGTGATGTAAGCCTTCGACACTCCGATGACGCCATCAACGCCGGTGGGCGGGAAGCCCGCTCCGGTGCAGACGCCGCCGGCCGTGGCATTTGAGGATGTGACAAAGGGGTAGGTGCCGTGATCGATGTCGAGCATTGTTCCCTGCGCGCCTTCAAACAGGATGCTCGCGCCCTCGCGGCGGGCTTTGGCCAACAGGTGGCCGGTGTCGCAGACCATCGGCTTCAGCCGCCGGCCGTAGGCGGCATACTCATCGAGCATGCCCGCGAAGTCGAGTTGGTCATCGATGCCAAAGGCCTTGGCCAGGGTAGCCTTGTCCTCGGCTGCCTCCGCAAACAGCGCAGGGAGATTCTCTTCGTCCACTAAGTCTGCCATGCGGATGCCGCGCCGGGCTATTTTGTCCTCATAGCAGGGGCCGATGCCGCGCGAGGTGGTGCCGATCGCGGTGCGTCCTTCCCGCGCTTCCGACATCTTCTCGACCATCTGGTGATACGGGAAGATCACGTGCGCGCGGTTGCTGATGCAGAGGTGGCTGGCGACGTCCACCCCGAGCGCCTCGAGCGTTTCGATCTGGCTGATGAGCTCTTTCGGATTGATCACCAGACCGTTGCCGATCACCGCCCTCTTGCCGCGGAGAATGCCGCTCGGCACCAGGGTGAGAATGTACTTCTGCTGGCCAATGTAGACAGTGTGACCCGCGTTGTGCCCTCCCTGGTATCGCACTACGATGTCGAACCGTTCCGAGAACAGATCGACCATCTTCCCTTTGCCTTCATCGCCCCACTGGGCGCCCAAAATCACTACGTTACTCATGGACTTAGACCAAACGTGTAATTGTAACGCGAATTGCATGGGACGATCGCGAGTTCCGGCGACTCAACCGTGTTGGAAGATCATTCCAGGTCGATCAAACACCGGGCCGCTCCGCCTGCGGGTAGAGTGAAATCATGCGTCTTTTTCTGGGGCTACTACTCATCGGCGTTTGCATGCTTCGGAGCCAGCCGCCGCAGGCGGCAAACCGCGTTACCGGTCTCTATCCGACCTACCCGCCCGCCGGCCCGCTGGAGGGACTGACACCCGCGGAACAGGCTTCCTACCTCAATTCAATTGGCGTCACCCTCGCCGGCGGCCGGTTTCAGGACCAGGCGGTCCCCGACGCTCTCCGCGCCGCGGGCATTCGCACCGCCGGCCTCGTCGTGCTATTCCAAGGCGAGGCGCACTGGAAGTCACACCCGGAATCGAGGCCCGTCATGGCCAACGGCGAGCCGCTCTTCAAAGACCGCTGGTACGCGGGCGTGTGTCCCAATCAGCCCTGGCTGCGCCGCGAGAAGCTCGCCGAAATCGAAAGCATGCTGCGGAGTGGCTGGTACGACTACATCAACCTGGACTTCATCCGCTACCCGGTTCACTGGGAAAAGCCGGAGCCAAGGATTCCCGATACCTGCTATTGCCCCGCCTGTCTGACCGGCTTCGAGCGCGACACGGGCATTGCGATTCCGGCTGATTCGGACTCCGCCGTGGCGAAGGCCCGGTGGATCAAGCAGCGCCACGCCGCCTCGTGGTACCGCTGGCGCGCCGGCCGGATCACCGCGTTCTGCGCCGAGGTGAAGGCGCTTCGAGACCGGGTCGCGCCGGGAACGCTAATCGGCATTGCCGCCGTCCCCTGGCAGCCCGAAGACTACGGAAACGCCATCTACAGAGTCGTGGGGCAAGATTTCGAGGCGCTCGCCGAAGTCGCCGACGTGTTCAACCCGATGTCGTACCACGTGCTGAACGGGCGCCCCGTGAGCTGGATCGGCGAGGTGAACGGGTATTTCGCGCGGACCACCGGCCGGCCGGTCTGGCCCTTCGTGATCTACTCCGAAGACCACCTGCTCAGCGAAAGCGAATGGCGGGAAATCTACCGGCAGGCGCTCTCCGGCGGAGCGGGTGGCCTGATCGCTTTCCCCTTCGCGAAGGCTCACGGCACTGAGGGTTTTCGCGTCTTCGTCGAGCGGTTCGGCGGCGGCTCCCGCTGAATCGAAGGGCAGACTGTCTCCCGCTGGCTCCGGTTTTGCTTCCGCCAAACAGAATTCATTTTCTACCTCCTCGCATCGATCAACCAGGCGGCGCGCCGACGTGCCAGCGCGGGGCAATCTGGTCCGTCTCGTCCGCGGTCATCAACCAGTGGAGGATGCGGTCTTTGAGCTCGTTCTTGACGCCGGCCCGGCCCGGATCGTCGAACAGGTTCACCTCTTCGCTGGGGTCCTCGGCGAGGTCGTAGAGTTCTCCTTCGCCGGAGGCGTAGTAGTTCAGCTTCCAGCGGCCGGTGCGGACCATCTTCGCGTCCGGGTGCCGGATATCCTTAATCCCCTGCCCCTTCTCGAAGTGGAAGTCCAGCCGGCCCGTGGTGATGACCTCGGGAATGATGTTCTCCGCGAACACAGCTTCCCGCTCCTCGTAGCTCTCCCCACGCAGCAGGGAGGCGAGACTGCGGCCTTGGCAGGGTACTGGTTCCCGCACGCCGCAAAGGTTGAACAGAGTCGGCAGCAGGTCAGTGGATTCGACGAGCTGCCGGTAGCCGCCCGGGCGGACAACTCCTGGATAGCGGATCATGAGCGGGACGCGGACGGAGGCTTCGAAGAAGCAGTTCTTGCCCATCAAGCCGTGTTCGAGCATCTGGTCACCGTGGTCGCTGGCGAATACGACGAGCGTGTTGCCGGATTGGCCAGTATCATCGAGGGTTTGCAGGATCCGGCCTACCTCCTGGTCGATCTGGCTCACCGAAGCGTAATAGGTGCGATAGGCCCACTGCAGCCGCTCCCGATCCATGTCGAACGCCGGCTGGCCGCGCAAGATCAGCCGTTGAAGCGGGCGCGGCAGTTCCTGGATCTCCTCGAGCCTAACCTGCCGCGGCAGCGGGATTTCGACGTCGTCGTACATCGAATCGAACGGCTCGGGCGCCAGGAACGGCGAGTGCGGCTGGAAGAAGGAGGAGAAGAGAAAGAAGGGGCGGGAGTCCGCGGCCATCTCCGTGAGAAACTCTCTCGTCTTGAGCCCCACCCAAGCGGTTTCCGTGTGCTCCCGGGCGATCACCATGCGGAACGGATTCTGGCCGGGCGGCGCCGGCTTCACTGTCTGCCGGTACGGAATGTGCGCCCGCGGATCATTTTCCTTTCGCCACCTCGAGTAGTCGCTGTACTCGGTGAGATAGGGAACGCCGTCGTGGAGGAGCACGCGGTCGAATCCCGTAGTTCGGGCGTGCTCTGCCGTGGGCGGAATGTAGTGAAGCTTGCCGACCGTTCCGGTCTGGTATCCGGCGTCCTGGAGATACTGCTGCATCAGCGTCTCGCCGGCCTTGAGTGGGGTGTAGTTCACGCGGTTCTGATGGCTGTGCGGATAGCGCCCGGTGAAGAAGGTGACCCGCGAAGGAACACACACCGGAGCCTGAACGAAGGCGCGCTCGAAGTTGGCGGACTCGGCGGCCAGCCGGTCGAGATTCGGAGTGCGAATCAGCCGGTTGCCGTTGGCGCCGAGAGTATCCCAGCGCTGTTGGTCCGTCATGATGAAGAGAATGTTCGGTTGGCGCCCGGCCGCGATTGACGTGGAGTTCGCGGTGGCCGCGGAACAGGTTTGCAGAAAGCTCCGCCGGTTCATGATCCCAGTCTCCTTCCTTACGGTGATGGGGGGACTCCCATTCCACTACGGAGGCAGAGCCGGCTGCAAGGAGCCGGCAGGCGGCAGCGGCCGGCTTTCGAGCCTAAGGGCTCGGAATCGTCCAAAAATAGATGCGGTGACCGCCGACGTTGACCTCTTTCTCCGGCGTCCAGTCGCCCATGGTGTGACTGTGGGAGACAACCCGCGTCCCGGGCTTCAGTTCAGCCAGCAGCTTTGGCCTGAGTTTCAGATTGACCCACGGCCAGAGGTAGAGGGTAACAACTGTGGCGTCGCGAATCTCGGCTTCGAACAGGTCTTCGTTCCGGAAGCTGACCTTTCCGAGCACGCCGGCCTCGCGCGCGTTGGCGACGGCCTCTTCGATCCGATCCGGATCGATGTCGATGCCGACGCCGCGGGCGCCGAATTCCTTAACCGCGGCAATCACGATCCGGCCATCTCCACAGCCGAGATCGTAGACCAGGTCGTCCTTGGTCACATTGGCGAGGCGGAGCATCTCCCGCACCACCTCGGGAGAAGAAGGTTCGTACCTGACATCGGGCGGCCGGAGCGGTGCATTCTGAGCGCCGGCAGGCGAGAGCCCCGCCCACAGCAACAGCACCGATGAGGCGATCGCCCAAGTGCAGTTGATGAGGCCGCTTCTCAACAGCCGCCGTCCGTTTCCCGCCCTAACCGGGATGCCCGGTAAGCCATTCCCGCAACCAGTCAAAGACGTCATACCGCATCTCCTCGCTGAGATGATGAGTTCGATCGCGGGAGCGAGAGCGAGCCTCATCTGCCCGGCCCGAAGCCGGGTCCACTGACCAAACCTTCGTTGCGGCCGGTTCCACTGCGGCGCTGGTGAAGCGGCGGTCCGGCCGGCGACTGAGGATCCAATTGCAGTGGTACTCCAGCTTACTCCGGGAAGAAGAGAGAGTGCCAGGGGCCGCGCCCGCGGTGTTCGGGCGATTCGGCAGTTCCGCCGCGGCGATCCTTTCGCGGCGGGCGGCGTGTTGTACTGTGAAAGACAACGTAAGGAGGCAAAGATGAAGCGACTGCCGCTGCTCCTGCTGGCCGCGGGTCTCACCTGGGCTCAGGCTGACTATGATCTGCTGCTGAAGGGCGGCTTCGTGATCGACCCGAAGAACGGCGTCGAGGCGGTTCGGGACGTGGCGGTGAAAGACGGCCGCATTGCCGCCGTGGAGCCGTCAATCGACAACTCGCGGGCGCGGCAGGCGATCGACGCCGCGGGTCTGATCGTGACGCCCGGCCTGATCGACATTCACGTGCACGTGTTCCATTCGACCGGCATTCCGGGGGCGTGGGCCGGCGACAACAGCGTGATGCCCGACTCGTTTTCATTCCGCACGGGGGTCACGACGATGGCGGATGCCGGCTCGGCGGGCTGGCGGAACTTCGAGCAGTTTCGCACGACGGTGATCGACCGGGTCCAGACGCGGGTTTTGGCATTCATCAATATTTCGGGCTACGGGATGTCGAGCAACATGGTGGAGCAGGGGGACTGGGATCCGGCAGCGGTGGTGAGGTTGGCGAAGAAGCATGCGGATGTCGTCGTGGGCGTGAAGGCCGCGCATTACGAGGGGCCCGGCTGGGAGTCAGTGGACAACGCGGTTGAGGCGGGGCGGCTGGCCGGGCGTCCGGTGATGGTCGATTTCGGATGGTTCCGGCCGGAGCGGCCTTACTGGGAACTCGTCGGGAAGCATCTGCGTCCGGGCGACATTACGACGCACGCTTATCGCGGCCCGGTGCCCTGGGTTAATGAGGAGGGCCGGCTCTATCCGTATCTGGCGAAGGCCCGCGAGCGTGGCGTGGTTTTCGATGTGGGGCACGGGGGCGGCAGCTTCGTCTTTCGTAATGCTGTCCCGGCCGTGCGGCAGGGTTTCTACCCGGATACGATCTCGACTGACTTGCACTCCGGCAGTCAGAATGGCGCGATGATGGATCTGCCGACGACGATGTCGAAGTTTCTGGCGATGGGGATGCCGCTCAGCGAGGTGGTGCGGGCAACGACATGGCGGGCGGCTGAGGTGATTGGCCGCGAGGAGTTGGGACATCTTTCGTCCGGGGCGGCGGCCGACATCACGGTCCTCCGCGTGCAGAAGGGCGCGTTTGCGTTTCGGGACGTGGCCGGCGGGAAGTATCCCGGGCGGGAGCGGCTGCATTGCGAGATGACTCTGAAGGACGGCGTCATTCGCTGGGACTGGAATTCGCGGGCAGCAGTGGACTATACGACGCTTGATCCGGAGTATGGGGTGAATGAGTGGGAGCAGCTTCTGCGGCCGGATACGAAATAGGGAAACGCGCGGTCTGTCCCCGGGTTTCCCCGGGTTTCCCGGGTTTCCCGGGTTTCCCCGGGTTTCCCCACGCTTGATCCGGAGTATGGGGTGAATGAGTGGGAGCAGCTTCTGCGGCCGGATACGAAATAGGGAAACGCGCGGTCTGTCCCCGGGTTTGTAAATCAGGGTGATCGCATCCGCTGTTGGAAACACGTAACTTGCTCGAACCACCACCCGCGGGCTGGCCTGAAGTGATGTTCAGGATGTTTACGTTGTTCAAGTTGAGCACGTTTTAGCCCCTCCTCAGCCCCTCGGATTTTGGCCCCGGACGACAATGTCGAACGGAAGCTCAGTCTTCACCGAGTTCGGCAAGAACCTTCGCGTAGAGGTCAGCTCCGATCCAGAAACCTGCACGTTGCCTGAGGTCGTCGAGAAGCGGCTTGACCGTCTCGATCAGGCCGGCCTGTGTCGCCTCTACAAGCACGCCGAGCAATCCTGTGATCCTCAGGCCTCGAGAGGCCGCGATTCTTCGGCCGCGGCGCTCATCCATCAGCAACAGATCAGCGCTTCTCTCCTCCGCCAATACGATCGCCTCGGCTTCTCCGTGATCGAGTTCGTTGCAGAGTTGATTAACCTCCCCCTGATTCCGGACTGGCGCCACAACGATCCAGGCGGGGTTTGGTCAAGCAGGTTTGGCTCGTAGTCGGCGCGTGTCGGTTCCCGATATACAGCCGGCGGTATTAGAACTTGTTCGTACAAACGGGGTAGGAGATCCAGTTGGTTGATGAGCCCGAGATTGAGGATTGGGGATGTATCTGAGACGACAATCAAAGCCGGCCCATGTCACGAAGAGTCCGTACGTCTTGTTCGAACTCCTCAGTCCCATAGTGGACCGGAATGTGTCGCTCTCCCAGAAGACGCTGGAACTCCCGTTGGCTCAATTCGGCGAGTCCGCTGGCCTGGGCTAGAGTGAGGCGTTCCTGCTGAAACAACGCCAGGGCGAGTTCCCGCTTCAACTCCGGCTCGGAAATCCGGGCCGCCGCGAGAACGTCGTCAGAGATCGTCACAGGCATGGAACCAACCTGATTATAGCGCCTCGGAATCGAACAACCGACAACCGGTCGCGGAGGTTGCTCAGTCGCCTCAAACGGCGGTTTTTTCTTGTGGTGCTACAGTGTCTTCGTAAAGGTCACGATGCTGGACTTCGTCGAGAATGAGTCTGAAGATCTATCTGAAGCGATGTGTCGCAGCGTGCGCGAATTCGACCCCGGCTATCACGAGGACTTCAGACGGGTCAGAGTCCGGGCCAAGAACGTGATGGACTGCTTCCGTGGGAAGCTTCAGGTCCCCATGGCTGAGATCTTCGATGTTGCGGACGAACTTCGGGCGGCGCTCAGGAACTGGGGAGCGGACAAGCGTAAACCAGCCACGACTAGGGCGCCGGCTGACATCGCACGTGGCTTGCACAACTGCGAGCTTTGGCGCGACCTGCTCGGCCTTGAAGACTGGGGTGCATCCTGGTTGGATGTGCCCGATCCTCACACTCCGGACTTGCCCAAGCGCCTGCTTCGTGTGTTCGGTGACCTTGGAAGGATCTGTTTCAGCACTCAGCAGCTCACGATCGTCTATCCCGGCAAAGCTCTCTTATTGCTCACGGGCATTGGCCCGGCATTTGACGGCAGGGTGCGCGCGGGACTCACTGCTATCGGTATTGGGGGCTGGACGGCCACTCACTGGCCTCTGCCGAGCACTGAGCATGAGGCCACTTCCCGGAAAATGATGCAGGCCTATCGCGCTGCGGCTGGATTCTGCTTTGAGAACCGAGAGATGCTCCGACGATTGGCTTGCGAGGATGCCACGATCGACGAGTTGCTCAATCAACTCAGGTCTCCTGGCCGATTGATCGACATCCTGCTCTTCATGCGCGGGCTTCATCCGCGGGGCTAACTTAAGATGGTGGAGGCGGCGGGAGTCGAACCCGCGTCCGAAAGTGTCTGCCGTTGGAAGACTACGTGTGTAGCCGCTTCAAATTTTTCGGGTGACGCCTTAGAAACGGCAAGAGCGACGCCAACCTAGTCCGATTGGGTTTCAGCCTGCGGCTCCGGACCGAAGCTTTTGGCCAATCTCGCTTAATGACGCTCACTAACCAACGTGCGAGCCCGTTGGCCGGAGCGACCACCTATGGTTAGGCGGCGTATGCAAACTGCTGGTTATCGGCAGTTATAGTTTTTTCGGTCGTTTTACGGGAGCCCGGAACCCGACACGCCTTCCAGCGCCAGTCCAATCCCGTCGAAGCCATTACGCCCCCAGCAGATGGACTACCTTTATATTACCACGGCCTGGCAAGCGGCCCCCGGCGGTCCGGCGGCCTACTTGGGGAAAAAGGAATCCGGGAACGGGGCCTGGCCGGAGCGATCGGGATTGCGGATCTGGCGGGGCGCGCCCTGGCTGGTCGGGACGAGGGGGATCTGCTCGCCGCCGGTCGCCGAGAGGAGTTCGAAGAGCCGGGCATTGAGGTCTCGCACACGGCCGCGGTGGGCCGGATCGTTGACCAGGTTCTTGAGTTCGTGGGGGTCCTCCCGCAAGTCGTAGAGTTCCTCGAGGTCCCATAGGCCGTAGGGGCGTATGTACTTGTAGCGGCCCCCGACGACGGCGTGGATGGTCGGGGTCATCGGGGCCCAGCGCTCCCAGAAGTACTCGTAGAGAAGGTCTTCGCGCCAAGGCACATCCTCGCCGCGGGCGAGGGCGAGCAGGCCGGCTCCCTGGAAGTGGGCAGGCGGCGTTAAGCCGGCCGCCTCGATCATGGTGGGGGCGATGTCAATGTTGCCGGCGATCGCGTCCACGGTCTTCCCGGCGGCAAGCTCGGCCGGCCAGTGCATGACCAGAGGGACGCGGATCGAGGGATCGTATGCGACTCGCTTGTCGATGAGGTGCTGCTCGCCCCAGAGGTGACCGTTGTCGCCCATGTAGATGATCAGGGTGGAGTCGAGCATGCCTTCCCGGCGGAGATAGTCGATCACCCGGCCGGTGCTTTCATCGACAGCCAGGAGGGACTCGCAGTAGCGGCGATAGATCTGTTCGGCGGGGCCCAGGGTGTCGAAGAACGGGTACTCCGCGCCGTGCCAGGAGTTGCGCTGGTTCCGCACCCACATCGGCTTCAGCAGATCGAGCGGGCCGCCCCAAGTTGTAGGGAAGGGTTCGATCTCGACGTTATCGTACTTGCCGCGGTGGCGCGGGGCCGGCGAGAAGTCGTGATGCACGGCCTTGTGGCTGAGATAGAGGAAGAACGGTTGGCCGGCTGTCTTCGCGTCGAGCCATTCGAGGGCGTAATCGGTGAGCTCGTCAGTGATGTACTTCGTCTGCGGCCGCCGCTCGCCGTTGACGTTGATCTGGGCCTGGCCCGTCACTCGCCCTTCGGCGTTGCGGATCCGCGGGAAGTAGTTTCCCTGGCCCCGGAAGCTGACCCAGTGGTCCCAGCCGCGGCGCGGCTCGTCGCTCGCGCTGCCCATGTGCCACTTTCCGACGAAGGCGGTCTGGTAGCCGGCCTGTTGGAGGTACTGGGGAAAGAAGACGAGATCCGGGGACACGGGAGTCTGGTTGTCGACGACGCCGTGGGTGTGAGCGTAGAGACCCGTGAGGACGGAAGCGCGGCTGGGCGAGCATAGCGAGGTGGTGACGTAGGCGTTCCGGAAGAGCACGCCGCCGCGGGCGAGCGAGTCGAGCGCCGGGGTTTCGAGGAACGGGTGGCCGAGATGGCTCATCGCATCCCAGCGCTGGTCATCCACGAGGATGAAAATCACGTTGGCCGGGGAGGCTCCGGCGCGCTTGGGAAGCGGGGCGGGCTGGGCGTGAAGCGATCCGGCGGAAAGAAGCCAAAACACGAGCGGGAGGCTGGCAATTCGTCTCATAGGCGCTGACCGGTGCTCATTCTACCAGGGTTGGATAGCGCCGCTTGCGGGTGGCGGCTACAATGTCGGGGATGAGAAGAATTGCAGTGGTGTTCGCGTTTCTCCTGACGGTATCGTGCGGCGGCTCGGAGGACGCCGGCGCCACCTATGAGCGCCGGGTGCGGGCGGTGCGCGAGATTCCGGGATTCGTCGCGCTGTGGGATTTCGTGCAGCGAGAGGATGGGCCGGCGGGAAGCGGGCGGTTCGTGGCTCACACGGCGGAAGGGGAGACGCGGCCTTATGCGCTTGAGGCGCGGAACATCATTCGGGACTTCTGGGGCCAGGGCCGCGAGGCCACCTACGCCGATTTCCCGCTGGGCGGGCGGGGACCCTTCGGGCAGGCGGTCCGATTCCAGATCGAGACGGAGCCGGATTTTCTGCCGACGCTGCTGGTTCCGCGCGCCGAACTGCACGATTCGCGGCTGGACGTGAAGGGCGCAGGGTCTGTCTCGATGGTGGTGTGGGTACTGCACGAGCAAGGCAACCACGTGATGGCGGGGATATGGCATGAGGGGACGGACATCACGCCGGAGAAAGACCAGGCGGCGCGGGTGGAGCAAGGCCGGCGCCAGTACGCTCTGTTCGCCGGGTTGGCGGGGAACCCGGGCGCCTCGGCGGTACACGTCTCCGAGAACGGCCGCTCCTCATTCACCGATAAGTACGCGCGGAACCTGGCCGTGACGCCGGAGAAGATCCCGCGCGTGGAGACGGGCGGGACGGTTGCCGGCCACGACGGCTCCTGGGCGGCGGCCGGGTTCGTGTTCGACAACGACAATAACACCGCGACCGCGTATTTGAACGGCAAAGCGAGCGACTACTGGATCGAGGAGCCGGATAAGCACCCCTTCTTCCGATGGCCGGCGAAAGGATGGCAACAGGCGCAGTTTGCGCGGATGCCCGGGTTGCAGGAGGGCGAGGAAGAGGACTATCCCGAGGACCAATACTACGCGCCTCCCGAGGATGATCCGATCGAGGAGAGAGTGTTGGAAGAATCGGGCGGGGAGCGGGTGGTGCTGCGCACATACGAATTCACCAAGGTGCGCGAGACCTACGGCGCGGGCGCGAGCGGGGAGCAGGAACTGGTGCGGCGGGAGCTGGCCGCGCTGCGGGTGAATCCGTATTGGTTCGGGCACGATCTGTATGCGCCGGCGGCGCCCGAGGAGGGCGGCCCGTTCACCATCGGGCGGGTGATCAAGAGCAGCCGGGGCCAGGGCAATACGGCATTTTACGGGGGCGTGGCGGTGTTCGACCGGGCGCTCTCCGGGGAGGAGATGGCGGCGCTGGCGCGGGTGGCGGAGGAGGGGACGATCGCGGTGGGAGATATTGTGCGGGCGGGGGAGTAGGTCTTAACCACAGAAGGGCGCGGAGGGGAACAGAGGGAGGGACTTGGGGAAGGGGGATCCGGTGAACTGATGGGATCCCGGCGGGCGGTGCTCGGCGCTGGCCGGGGCCTGGGCGTGCTTTGGTACGACTGTCACCGGATTGGTTGCTT
The DNA here is from genome assembly GCA_964468205.1 of uncultured Solibacteraceae bacterium. Classification (GTDB taxonomy): domain Bacteria; phylum Acidobacteriota; class Terriglobia; order Bryobacterales; family Bryobacteraceae; genus CAWELS01. The sequence continues at coordinate 26,025 of CAYXVG010000038.1, forward strand.
CGAAGGCGATCAGCGGGATTGCTGGCGGCGGAGGAAGCGGATGGCCTCAGAAGTTGAGCGGCGAGCCGGATATGGGGGGCGGGCTACTGGTCCGCGGCATGCCGTGGCATGGAAAGCCCGCTGGGAGCTGAAAACGCGGCCAGTGCGATCAAGGTTTTTGATTCCCTGAGCATCGGGGTTGGAGAACTCGAAAGTGGGGAGCCGCCCATTTGGCGGAGATCCGGCGTGAAATTGGGAAAAGAGGTGACTGTCACCGAATTTGTGGTGGGCACGGGCAGACTCGAACTGCCGACCTCTCGCGTGTGAAGCGAGCGCTCTAACCAACTGAGCTACGCGCCCTACGGTGATCTTTTATTTTAGCGAATGGCGGGGCGGGCTGCCAGGGCTATTCGTACCGCAGGGCGGTGACGGGGTCGAGGCCGGCGGCTTTCGAGGCGGGCCAGATTCCGAAGAATAGTCCGATGCCGACGGAGACGAAAACGCCGAGGCCCGCGGCCCAGAGAGGAACGCTGGTGGGAAGGGCCGGGAAGGCAACGTGAGCGGCGAAAGAGATGCCCCAGCCGAAGGCCATGCCGAGGAGGCCGCCGAGCCCCGTGAGCACGACGGCCTCGGTGAGGAACTGGGCTACAACATCGCCGCGGCGGGCGCCGACCGCTTTTCGGATGCCGATTTCGCGCGTCCGCTCGGTGACCGAAACGAGCATAATGTTCATGACGCCGATCCCGCCCACGAGCAGTCCGATGGAGCTCAACACCACCATGACGATGGCCGTCGTGGACATCACCTCGCGGAAATCCTCGACCATCTGCTCGGCGGTGGAAATGGAAAAGTTGTCGGGTTTGTTATGCGGGACGCGACGCTCCATGCGAAGCACGGCAGTCACTTCGTCGCGGGCTCTCGCCAGTTCGCCGTCCTTGGCAATGATGATCAGCATGTTCTCATCGGCGGCCGGGAACAGCTTCTTCATAGTGAAGTAAGGGAACAGGACGCGGAGGTCCTGTTGCCCGGGCATCGAAGCGGCCGGACGCGCGAGCACACCGACCACCTCGAAGAGCTGGCCGTCTACGTCCAGCCATTTGCCGATGGGGTCGACGTTCGCAAAGAGAGCTTTGTAGACGTCCTCGCCGATCACCACGACCGGCCGCCGGCGCCGGCTCTCGGTGTCCGTGAAGAAGCGCCCCAGCAGCACCCCCTCGCCGCTTTCGGCGTACCCCTCTTCGGTGCCGGCCAATTCGATGTTGAAGATGTCGTTGCCCTTGTACTTCGCGCGGTGAATACCGCCCATGGGGAAGAGGTAAGGGCTGACGTGCTCGACCGACGGGCAGCGCTCGGCGATGGCCCGGGCGTTTTCGTAGGTGAGCGGCTTGCGCTGGCGCTCCTCGGCGGAGAGGTTAAAGCGCACTCCGATCTTGAACTTGAATACGATCAGGGTGTTCGTTCCGAAGCTGCGCAAAATGTCCGTGATGGCTCCGTCCATGCCGGTGATGATGGAGCCGACGCCGATGATGGTGCTGGTGCCGATGATCACGCCAAGCACGGTGAGCAGGGAGCGAAGCTTGTGCTGCCAGATGGTGTCGAGCGCCATCTTTGCCGCGGATCCGTAGGAGAGGTTCATCGCTCCACCCTCAGCGCTTCAATCGGGTCGAGCTTCGCCGCCCGCTGGGCCGGATATATGCCGAAGAAGAGTCCCACCGCCGCCGACAGGCCGACGCCGAGGAAGACAGCCGAGACCGGTACGGACATGGGCACCGGAGTGGCGGCGTCGCCAACTAAGGTGAGCGCTACAGAAAGCAGGACCCCGATGACGCCCCCCGCGGCAGCCAACACCGCGGACTCGACGAGAAACTGGTTGAGGATGTCTTGCCGGCGCGCGCCAACCGACTTCCGGATGCCGATCTCATGGGTACGCTCGGTCACCACGGCGAGCATGATGTTCATGATCACTACGCCGCCAACCACCATGAACACGCTGACCACGGCGACCGCGACCGCCGCGATGATGCCGGTGAGCTGGTCCCAGGCATCCACCAGGGCGTCGGAGGTAAGTATGGCGAAATTGTCGTCCTCGGCCGGCTTCATCTGGCGGTAGGCGCGCAGGAGCATCCGGACCTCGTCCTGGGCCTGGAACAGATGATTGCGGTCCACCGCGAGCGCGGCGATCGTCATTCCGGAACGCGCTCCGTACATTTTGAAATAGGTCTCGATGGGGATCCGGACAAAATTGTCCTTGGACTGCCCGAAAACCGAGCCGAGCGGCTTGGCAACGCCGATCACCTCGAAAGGCCGGCCCTGAATCCGGATGGTCTTTCCGATGGGGTCCGCGCCGGGAAAGAACTCGTCATTGAGGTCGTTCCCGATGAAGGCGACCCGCATGCGCTTCTGGTTTTCGCCATCGCTGAAGAAACGCCCGGCCGCGACCTGCACATTGGAAAGAATCCCGTGATTGGGCGTGCCTCCGACGATATCCACCTCTTCCAGTTGCTTTTCCTGGAAACTGACGGCGCGGCGCCGGTTGGCCTCGAGTCCGATTTCCCGGCAGAGGGTTATATTTTTTCTCAGAAACTGGTATTCATCACGTTGAATTTGCGGATTCTTCTTCAGAAGCTCGAGATATTTTTTCGGATCGAAGTTGCCGAGGAATGCCATGCGGACCACCCGAAAGCCGTCCACGCCCATGTCGGAGACGTTGCCGGCGATGTAGTTGTCCATGCCGTGGATCACGGCCATGACGGTGATCAGGGTGGTGGTAGAGAGGATAATCCCGAGCAGCGTCAGGAAACTGCGGAGCTTGTTGGACCGCAAGGAGGAGAGCGCAACCGCCACCGCCTCTAAAAGGGACGCCTTCGCCTGCATCGTTTAGTCTACGGTTTTGCCAGCATTTTCTTGGCACTTTTTCCTAATCCAGGTTATCACCGTCTGATCCAGCCAGAACCGCGGCCGGCCGCGGGACAGAAAACCGAGGTGGCCGCCATAGGTGGTGGCCAGGAACTCGACGTGAGGGTTCGCGTGGAAGCCACCGTTTTTGAAAAGCTCGAACGGTATCAGCGGGTCGTCCTGCGCCTGGATGAGGAGCGCCGGAATACTGATATCCGGCAGAAACTGGAGACAAGACTGGGTGGAGTAGTAGTGTTCCGCGTTCCGAAAGCCGGCGAGCGGCGCGGTGACACGGTCGTCGAAATCGTAGAGGGTGCGCAGGCGGGGGAGTTCGCCGACCGGGTAGCGGCCGGGAAACACAGCTTCCTTGGCCCGAATCCGCCGTATCATGCTGTCCAGGAATCGCCGTTCGTAGATCCGGTTCCTGGGCGCTCCTATCCGGCGTGCGCAGGCGGCGAGGTCGACCGGTGTGGAGGCGCTGCAGACTCCCGCGAGCCAGCGGGGGCCGTCCGTGCCCAATTCGCCGGCCAGCTTCAGCACAATGTTGCCGCCGAGCGAGAAGCCCATGAGGAAAACGGGGCCGCAGCCGAGGGCGGCCAGGCTCCGAACATAGGCGAGCAGGTCGTCCGTGAGACCGCCGTGATAGAGATCAGGGATTTCGAGTTCCGTGCCTCCGCAGTTGCGGAGGTTGAAGCGGTGGACATCGAAGCCGGCGGCGAGCGCGGCCGCGGCCATGCTCCTCATGTAGTTGTTCGCGGAAGAGCCCTCAAGACCATGGACGAGGATGAGGTTGCCGCGGGGCTCCTGTGCAGGCAGTTCCTCGGCGCGCTGCACGTCGACGATAATCGGGATGTCCGGCGCGGATTGAAACCGGAGCCGGTTGACCGGATAGCGGCGTCCGGCCGGGCGCGGCCAGAGGGCCGCGGCGATGGTGAGCAGGTCCGGATTCCTTACGAGAGGAAGATAAGGGTGCAATACACCATTCTAGGAGCCCGGCAGGGGAGACCGGGCTACGCCGGGAACCGGCGCCGGGATTTCTTCCCGGGCCGCCTTGGCGCGGGAGATGTCGCCGGCGAGGATAATGGCCTCGGCGAGATCGCGCATGGGACGGCGCATACGGCGGCTTTCGTTGCGCAGGCGCAGGTAGGCTTCTTCCTCGGTGAGGCCCTGCTCGCGCTGGAGGATTCCTTTCGCGCGCTCCACGAGCTTGCGCGTCTCGAGCTGGCGTCTCATTTCCTCGGCTTCCTCGAGAAGCCGCTCGTTCTCCTCGGCGAGCTTCGTGATGGAGATGGCTCCGCCCATCTGCTCGCCGATGAAGGTGAGGAGCGCGACCTCATCGGGACTGTGCTCGTGCCGCTCCCGGTGGTGAACATTGATGACGCCGATGAGTTCGCCGGCATTCACCAGCGGTACCGAAAGGAAAGCCTCGTAGGTATCTTCAACCAAGTCGCTGAATGTTTTGAACCGCGCGTCATTGGACGCGTTGGCCGGCAGGGCGACCACGGACCGGTGCTCCGCCACCCAGCCCGTAACGCCTTCGCCGATCTTTATGCTCAGCCGGCCCATTTCGGCGACGTGCGGCACCTGCGAGGCGTGCAGCACCACTTCGCCGCTCTGCTGATCGAGGAGATAGACCAGGCAGGCATCACAGCCAGTGACCTGCACGGTGAGACCGATGACCTCGCCGAGCATTTCGTCCAGCATGCGCTCGGAGGCGACGATGCTGCTGATCCGGTGCAGTAAGTCAACTTGGGATATTGGATTTTCCAACTGAGCGCTCCTACGTAGAGGCGTTAGCACTGCGCACCTACAAGTTCAGGGTAAAATGCCGGACATAAGAGGTCCAATTCAAAATCCTTATGAGGGGTATTGTTACAGGGCGGGCGGCAGCTTTCGCGCTCCTACTGTTGAGTTCGGGGTGGCCGGCCTCCGGCAGCGGCTGGCAGCGCCTAACTTCCTCCTCGTTCGAGCTTTACACTGACACCGGCGAGGACACGGGGAGGCGGGCGCTAGAGAGGTTCGAGCAGATCCATGCGGCGTTCCGGGGAATGGGGATCAGCGGAGTGGAGCCGGCCCTGCCGTTGCGAATTTACCTTTTCGGCTCGGCCGCGGAATTCGGGCAATACCAGCCGACGAGCGCCACCAAGGGCTTCTACCACAGCGCCGCGGAAGAGGATTTCATCGTGATGTCCGGCTCGGCGGCCGAGGTCTGGCGGGTAGCCTATCACGAGTACGTTCACGCCGTTCTGAACCATACGCCGGTCCCACTGCCGAAGTGGCTGGAGGAAGGAACAGCCGAGTTCTACTCGACACTGACAGTCGACGGCGACGAGATTGTCCTCGGCCGGCCGATCGAGAGCCACGTCCAGACCCTGCGGACGGAGACCTGGCTGAGCGGGGAGGAACTGGCGGCGGTTGATCGGGAATCTCCCATCTATAGCGAAGACCGGCGGGTGGGCATCTTCTACGCGCAAAGCTGGGCGCTGGCGCACATGCTGCAGATGTCACCGCGATACAGCCCTCGTAACGAGCGGTACGCGGAACTCTTAGCGGAGGCGATGCCGGATGGCGAGGCGTTCCGCCAGGCCTATGGGAGGGAAATGGAAGAGGCGGTCCGCGAGTTGCGGGGCTATGTATCGCGCAACCATTGGCCGACGAGGCGGCGGCCGTGGCGGGCGCCGGAGGAGGTTGCGATTCAGGTTGAGCCGCTAGAGGATGACGAGGCGGCGCTTGTCCGGCTCCGCCTGCAACTGGCGCTTGGGTTGTGGGACGTCTCGGAGCGGGAACTGGCCCGGCTGGCACGGACGGAGGGCTCCTCGCCGGTGGTGGAGACGGCGCGGGCGCTGATCGCCATGAGCCGGGATGATTTCGCGGCGGCGCGCGGGCACTTCGAGACGGCGATCGAGATGGGAAGCGAGGATGCGTCCACCTACTTCGAGTACGCCATGTTGCTCAAGGAGACGCGCGAAGCCGCGGATAAAGTGCAGGAGTTGATCGAGAAGACGGTCGCTTTGAATCCCCGTTTCGCGGAAGCCCAGTTTCTGTTGGGGGCGGCCGCCACGCGCGAGGGCCGCTACCCGGACGCCATTGCTCATCTGCGGGAGGCGGTGAAAATACTGCCCCGGCAGTCGTACTTCTGGCATGCGCTCGCCACTGCCTACCACCAGTCCGGCAAGACGGTGGAAGCGCGGCGGGCGGCACGGCACGCTCTCAGCACCGCCCGGCCGGGGCATGAAACGGAGATGGCGCGGGCGGCTCTGCGGATGGTGGAGGAACCGCTCTCCGGCGCACCGCGGCCCGAGCAGCCGGAGGTGATCACGCCGGAGTCGTGGCAGAACCGGGCCGGAGACAGCCGTGTGGCCGGAGAACTGAGGGAAATCGAGTGCACGGAAGGGAAGGCGATTCTGCACGTGCGGTCCGGCGGGGAAACTTGGCGGCTGCGGGTGGAGGATCCGTCCGCGGTGGTGCTGCGGGGTCTGGGCGCAATTTCTTTCGAGTTCGCCTGCGGGGCGGCGCGATCGGTTCCGGTTGTGGTGGAGTATATTGCTGACGGGAGCGCCGGCGCCAAGACCGCCGGCGAAGTCACCGCGATCGAGTTTCCGGAGCAATCCCGGGAAAGGACAAAAGAATGAAGAACCACTTCCGCGGCGCGCTGCTCAACAGAGAGCTAACCCTGGGCGCCTGGATGCAGATTGGACACCCGGCGCCGGCCGAGCTATTCGGACGGTTGGGTTTTGACTGGATCTGCGTCGACCTCGAGCACGGGGCCATTGAGTTGGAGACAATGACGGGGATCTTTCGCACCGCCGCGGCGTTTGACAGCGTTCCCGTGGCGCGGCTTCCGCTGAACGATCCCATCTGGATCAAACGGACGCTCGACGCGGGCGCGGGCGGGCTGATCATTCCCATGGTGAACAGCGCCGAAGAGGCTCGAAAGGCTGTGCGCGAGGCCAAGTACCCGCCGCTCGGGCAGAGGGGTTACGGTTTCAGCCGGGCGAATCTGCACGGGCTGGATTTCGCCGAAGCCATCCAGTCGGCCAACGAGGAGACCGCTCTGGTGGTGCAGATCGAGCACAAGGACGGGATTGGCGCGCTCGAGGAAATTCTCGAAGTGCCCGGGGTGGACGGAGCGTTTATCGGCCCCATGGACCTGAGCGGTTCCTACGGCAAGACAGGGCAGATGGACGACCCCGAGGTGGTGGCGGCGCTCGAGCGATTCCGCGAGGTCTGCGGTAAGAAGGGCATGGCAGCGGGCATGCACGTCGTGAACACAGGCGCGGCCAATGTGCAGGCGGCGCTGCGGGACGGTTACTCAATGATCGCGTTGGGCGTCGACTTGGTCTTTCTGGCCGGGGCGGCCCGCGAAGCGATCGCGCTGGCCAGGGGACAGGAGCAATGAAGCCACGCGTGGCCGTCACCGCGGAGGAGTTCGAGAAAGCCCGGGCGGTGTTCGAATCGGCCGGGCAGTTTGATTGCTCGGCGGCGCCTTCGGCGGAAGCGGACTTGGCGGAGGCGATCCGGGAAACTGCAGCGCGGCACGCGATTGTCGGACCGGCCCCGTATTTCGGGCCACTATACGAAGCGTTGCCGGCTGGAGGCGTGATTGCGCGGTTCGGCGTCGGACACGACGGAATAGACAAAGGCCTCGCGGCGGCGGCCGGATTGATCTGCACGAATACGCCCGGTGCGCTGGACGCTTCGGTGGCCGAGTACGCGATCGCCCTGCTACTGGCGGCGGCGCGGCATGTGGGCCGCTGCTCGGCGCTGATGCAGAGGGGGGAGTGGATGCCGAGTACCGGCCATGAGTTGGCCGGGAAGCGCCTGGCGATACTGGGATGCGGTCCCATCGGACAACACACGGCGCGGATTGCCAGCTTCGGACTCGGCATGGCGGTCACGGGCTGGAAACGGACGCAGGTGAGCGAGGCCGAGTGGCGGCGCGAGTGGGGCTATGAGCGGGTGACGGCCAGCTTCGCCACCGCCGTTGCCGATGCGGACTTCGTGATCCTCCTGCTGCCCGGTGTTCCAGAAACGCGGCATTTTCTGAATCGCGAGCGACTCTCGCAGTTGCCGGCCGGCGCATGGCTGGTCAACGTGGCGCGCGGCTCGGTGGTGGATGAAACGGCGCTGTTTGACGCGCTACGGGAAGGGCGGCTTGCCGGCGCGGCGACCGACGTCTACCAGACCGAGCCGTATGTTCCGGCGGATCCGGCCAAGGATCTCCGGCAACTCGATAACGTCTTGCTGATGCCTCATTGCGGCAGCAACACTCGCGAGGCAAATGCCAAGATGGCTCGCCAGGCGCTGCGGAACCTGGAACTTGCCGAGACGGGGAGATTCGCGGAGATGAACGTGGTGGGAGGCCGGCATCCGGGGGAACCGCCGTCTTGACTGAGACCGGCCCAGCGCGGCGGCGCGCCCGGCAGGTCGTCACCGCCGGGCTGGTGATCACGGTTTACTTCTCGATTGTTCTGTTTCTCCAGTGGAAGAGCGGCGCTTACGGGCAAACATTTGGCTCACAGAGCGACGAGGCGGCGCACTACGTGACGGCGCTGATGATTCGGGATTATGCAGTTTCCGGTTTCCCCGGCAATCCAGTCAGTTTCGCGCGGGACTATTACAACTACTACCCCAAGGTCGCCTTTGGCGCGTGGCCGCCGCTGTTTCATTTCGCGAACGCGGCGTGGATGCTGGTGTTCGGGGATTCCCGCGCGGCGGCGCTGCTCTTCATGGCGGCTCTGACCACGCTGCTCGCATATTTGCTGTTTGTGGAGGCAAGGGGCGCGTTCGGATTCTGGCCGGCGCTGACAGCCGGAGTCTACACCGCAGCCCTTCCGCTGACCCAGGACTGCACATCGCCGCTCCTGCCGGACACGCTGGTGACGGTGATGGTATTTGGGTTCGGAGCTTCGTTCTGGCGATACCTGGAGCGGCCTTCGCCGCGGGACGCCGCCGTGGCCGGCCTGCTCGGCGGTCTCGCGCTGGCGGCCAAGCCCAACGCGCTGGCGTTGTTCATCGCCGTGCCGCTGGCGTTGCTACTCGCGAGGAAATGGGCTTTACTCAGGGCCCGGAGCTTCTGGCTCGCGGCCGCGCTGGCGCTTGTGATAGGCATCCCCGCCGAGGTGATGCCGTTCGTGCAGGCGGGAGAACGCGGCGAGTCGCTCAATACGGTCCCGGCCGCACTGGCCTCGTTGGCCGTGTATTTCGAGATCATCCTGGGGAACCTGGGCTGGAGCGTTGTGGTGCTGGCGCTGGTTGGGCTCGCCGGGAGCCTGGAGCCGGGCATTCGCGGGGCAGTGGCGGCACGCTGGAGCGTATATGCGGCGCTGGCGGCGGGATGCCTCGTTTTCCACTCCGCCCTCACGGGTGAGGCGAAGACCCGGTACATTCTGCCGCTGGTTCCGCTCGCGGCGTTATTCGCGCTGGCGGGGGCGGAGAGACTCGGAGGGATGCTCCCGGGGCGGCGCGCATCGGCGGCGGCACTGGCGATCTGGCTGGCCGCGCTGGCCCCGCCGGCATGGAGCTTTTTCATTCCCCGGAAGCATTCGCCGGATCTCACCCCGATCGTGAGGGAGGTTGCAGAGCGGACGGACAGCGCGGCGCCGGTGGTGCTGGTGGCCTCCGGATCGATCGGCGAAGGCGTCGTGATATCGGAGTTCGCGCGGCTGGACGAGCGTCCCCGGCATCGCGTGATCCGCGCTACCAAGGCGCTGGCGGAGAGCGACTGGAATGGAACGTTTTTCCGGCCGCGGTATGAGTCCGCGGAAGAGCTGGCCGGGTTTCTGGAGTCGGAGGGGATCGAGAGCATCATTCTGGACCGGGGGACGTCGGAACTTCCCGGAAACATCAAGCAGCTACTCGTCTGCGCGATGGAGGGCCGCTATTCATTGCAGATGGCAGACCGCGAGACGAACTTCGAACTCTATTACAAGGAAAGCGGGCAGTAATGCGGCGCGGACGCTCGCGCTAACGCAGCGCCGCGAGATCGGCGATCCAGGCTTCAATCAGCTCGATCTCCGGCGCGCCTACCAGCCCCATGGCAATCAGGCGCTCGTAGCAGATGAGAAGGTTTTCGAGGAGGCGCTCTGGCCCGGACCGCAGAGTGAGGGCGTCGAGTTGCTCGGCGATCTTCCGGTTGTTTTGATAGCCGGGCAGTTCCTCGTTGAAATCCCGCATCAGATCATGGTCATTCCGTTCCTGCCACACGGTGGGGCTTTCGAATAGCACGGACCAGCCATTGACCCAGGCGATGCGCTGGGCGACGAAACTCCGCCAGATGTCGGTCACCCGGAACGAGCAGTGAGCCGGAAGATAGAGCAGGGGGAACGCCTCGGGAAACCAGGCTGTGTTCTGGCTGTTGAACGGGCACCAGGAACCTGCACCGAGAGCCAGCCGGATTCCGCCACGAAAATTCTCCGGCAGAGGCAGCACCAGCCGGTAGATCGCGTCGACATCGGGGTTCTCGTCCGCGAGACTTTGCTGGATCGGGCAGTGGACGGGTTCCACTGGAAGGGAGCCGAGCGGTTGGACGGGGTGATTGACCGCGTCGAGCGGGAGGCCGCGGGGCCAGAGAGGAGAGTCGGAGAAGTAACGGTAGACGTTCACCCACCCCGCGGCGGCGAGATGCGGAACGTTGTGGTCACGCCGGCGGTCCACCCAGAATTCGCTTCGCGGGAAGTTGTCGTCATCGGTCTCGATAATTCGGCTGACGCCGTTCGAGATGGCGAGCAGGTAGCCGATGTTCTTCCGGGCGTAGTGCCGGGTGGGGCATTTGCGGGCGAACTCGAAGCCGGTCTCCAACTGGGCCTCGACACTGAGGAAACGGCAGCCCTCCAGTTGGAAATCGGGCGGACTCTTGGTGTCGCCGATAACGATGAAATCGCAGCCGTGCTGCGCCGCCCCAATCGCCAGTTCCGAGAGGACGGGGTTGGGTGGAGCGATGGAGGTGACAATGAGCGCGGAGGAAGGATTCATGATGTCGAATCGAGAGGGGCGGATCTGGTTCGGGCGAGGCGTTTTCTGAGCAGCCCCAGCAGGTTGCTCAGGGCGTCGCCGATTGTCCCGCCGGAGACGCTATTCGACGGAGCACGATAGTGAATGGGCGCCTCGACGCAGCGGAGGTCGCGGCAATGAAATTTCATTTCCGTTTGAAAGAAGTGGCCCCGCGAGTTGATTCCCTGCTCCAGCACCGCATCGAGAGCCTCGCGCCGGAAGAGTTGGTAGCCGCTGGTCATGTCGGAGAGGCTCGTTCCGAGCAATAGGTTGCTCAGGATGGTCCCGCCCCGGCTGAGCAGATAGCGGGTGAGCGGGGATTCCGACATGCTGCCGCCGGGGCAGAAGCGGCTGCCAAAGACGCAATCCACGTCCGCATGCAGGCGCTCGATGAAGAGCCGGAAGTCCCGCGGCTGGTGGCTGAATCCGGCGTCGATTTCGAGCACCCACTCGAAACCGGTGGCCAAAGCCGCGCGGTAGCCGGCGACGTAGGCGTCCACGACGCAGCGGCTGTCCGGCGCCCACACCACCCGGACACGAGGTTCGGTAAGCGCGAAATTGCGGACGAGGTCGACGGTTCCGTCCTCGCAGGCGTTGTCGAAGACGGCGTGGAAGAGCGTCTCCCGCCACCCCTCGCACTCGATCAAAACTTCCTGGATGAAGCGGACTGCCGTGGTCTGCTCGTTAGCCATGGGGCAAACGACGGCGAGTCTGCAATCGCGGTGGTAGGATCTTTCGGAAACCTGTTCCGGCACTGGTGGTTGCTCTGCTTCCAGGGCGTCGCGGCGGCGCGGCGAACTTCGCCAAGCCCAGTCATCAGTGTAGCTTAAAAGGGATTTCCCGAAACCCGCCGTGCTACGATGGGGATTCCCCAATGGTCCGGAATGTCCCCGACATATTGTCCAGAATCGTCGCCGGAAAGCAAGCCGGCTTGCCGGCAATTCGCTCCCGGCGGGAGGAGTTCGAGCGCCTGGCCGAGGGCCGGCGCGAGGAACGCCGGGACTTCCGCAGGGCTTTGATCGAGAACCCGCCCGCGATCATCGCCGAGGTGAAGAAGGCGTCGCCGAGCAAGGGCGTATTCGTGGACGAGTTCCGGCCGGCCGGGATCGCCGCGGCCTACGAAGCCGGAGGCGCCGCGGCCATCTCCGTGTTGACCGACCAGGAGCACTTCCACGGTTCGCTGGCGGATCTCGAGGCGGCCCGGGCCGCCGTCTCGCTACCGGTTTTGCGGAAGGATTTCACCATCGACGAAACGCACGTCATCCAGGCGGCGGCGCACGGGGCGGACGCCATTCTGCTGATCGCGGCGATTCTGACCGAGCGGCAGATGCGCGATTTCCGGGAACTCGCCGCGGGATTCGGTCTCGCCGCGTTGGTGGAAGTGCATAGCGAAGAAGAGCTCGCGCCGGCGCTCGCTTCCGGGGCGGAGATTGCCGGCGTGAACAACCGGAACCTGCATACATTCGAGGTGACGCTCGAAACTTCTTTGCGCCTGGCCGAGAGGATTCCCGGCGGGATTGTGAGGGTGGCCGAGAGCGGGATTCACGGCGCGGCGGACATCGAGCGGCTGTCCGCGGCCGGGTACCAGGGGTTCCTGGTGGGTGAACATCTCATGAAAGCCGGTGATCCGGCGGCCGCGCTGCGGGAATTGCGGTCATGATGGTGAAGATCTGCGGCATCACGACCGGCGCGGACCTGCGGGCCGCGGTTGAGGCCGGCGCCGGAGCGGTAGGGTTCAACTTCTACCCCCGAAGCCCGCGCTACATCGACCCCGAGAAGGCCGCGGAACTGGCGGCCCTCGCGCCCGGCACTGTGATCAAGGTAGGCGTCTTCGTGAATGAAAGCGCGGCGGCAATCCAGGCGATAGCAGACCGGGTTCCGCTCGACGTCGCGCAACTCCATGGCTCGTGCGAGACGCCCGGGGGCATCCGGGTCTGGCACGCGGTGAACGTCGGGGAGGGATTCGACGCCGGCGCCCTGGCAGCGCTTCCCGGCGAGGCCATCCTGGTGGATGCTCCGGCCGGCGAAGTCTACGGAGGGACGGGGCGGACATTTGATTGGTCGCGTGTGCAAGGATTGAAATACAAGCTGATACTTGCCGGCGGACTCGCTCCGGACAACGTGGCCGCGGCGATCCGGCAGGTGCGCCCGTGGGGAGTGGACGCCTGCTCGCGGCTGGAGGTCTCCCCGGGGATCAAGGATCACGGCAAGATGAGGCAATTCATTGCCGCGGCGCTTGGGGTGGAAGACTAATGGCAATACAACCAGATGCTCAGGGCCATTTCGGCCCCTACGGAGGCAAGTTCGTTCCGGAGATCCTGATGTCCCCGCTGGACGAACTGGAGAAGGCGTATGCCGAGGCGCGCTCGGACCCCAAATTCGAGACCGAATTGCAGGAACTGCTGCGGAACTACGCCGGCCGGCCGACCGCTCTTTACCATGCGCGGCGGCTTTCGGAAACGCTCGGCGGCGCGAAGATTTATTTGAAGCGGGAGGATCTGCTCCACACCGGCGCCCACAAGATCAACAATTGTCTGGGCCAAATCCTGCTTGCCAGGCGCATGGGCAAGAGCCGCATCATCGCCGAGACCGGCGCCGGGCAGCACGGCGTGGCGACCGCGACGGTTTGCGCCTTGTTCGGGATGGATTGCGTGGTCTACATGGGCGAGGAAGACATGCGGCGGCAGCGGCTGAACGTCTTTCGCATGCGCCTGCTGGGTGCGAAGGTGGCCGGGGTGAACGCCGGCAGCCGGACTCTGAAGGACGCCATCAGCGAAGCCATGCGGGATTGGGTTACGAACGCCGGCGATACCCACTATCTGCTTGGCTCCGCTCTGGGAGCGCATCCGTACCCGATGATGGTGCGCGATTTCCAGCGGGTGATCGGACTCGAGGCGCGCCGGCAGATCATCGACCGCGAGGGCCGGCTTCCCGACGCCGTCTTCGCCTGCGTCGGCGGCGGCAGCAACGCGATCGGAATATTCCACCCGTTCCTCGAGGACAGGAGCGTTCGCCTGATCGGCGTCGAAGCGGGCGGGCGGGGAGCGTCGTTGGGCGATCACGCGGCGCGGTTCAGCGGCGGTGTTCCCGGAGTGCTACAGGGGACATACAGTTACCTGCTCCAGAACGGTGACGGTCAGATTTCGCTCACGCATTCGGTTTCGGCGGGACTCGACTACGCCTCGGTGGGCCCTGAGCATGCGTTGCTCCACGACCTGGGCCGCGCCGAATACTGCTATTGCCGGGACGGAGGCGCGCTAGAGGCGGCGCGACGGCTCTCGGTCACCGAGGGAATTATTCCAGCGCTCGAATCCGCCCACGGCGTCGCCGAGGCCATGCGACAGGCGCCGGATGCCAAAGGCCAGATCTTCATCGTGAATCTATCGGGCCGCGGCGACAAGGACATCGACATCTACCGCGAGAACTTTCCGGAACTCGATGCGGGAGAACCGGCGTGACCCGCATCGGTAGGCTGTTTGAAAGCCTCCAGAGCGAAGGCCGGCCGGCATTGATCGCCTACCTGACCGCGGGCGACCCGGCGATGGACCGCACCGGCTCCCTGGTTGCCGCGCTCGAGCGCGGCGGAGCGGATCTGATCGAGTTGGGCGTCCCGTTCTCGGACCCGGTGGCCGACGGGCCCGTCATCCAGCGGGCCTCGGAGAGGGCCTTGCGGGGCGGAGCGACTTTGAGGGGCGTGCTGGGAATCGCCCGCGAAATCCGCTCCCGCTCGGAGATTCCGATCCTGCTGTTCACTTATCTGAACCCGGCTCTGCGGTACGGGCTGGACAAGCTGGCCGCGGATGCGGTGGACGCGGGAGTTGACGGCTGTCTGCTTACCGACCTGTCAGTGGAGGAGGCGGGCGACTATGTCGGGAGCATGCGCGAGCGCGGCCTCGATACCGTGTTTCTCGCCGCTCCGACGAGCACGCGGGAGCGCCTGCAACTGGTGGCGAAGTACTCGTCCGGTTTTGTCTACCTGATCTCCCGTATGGGTGTGACCGGCGCGCAGTCGTCGCTTTCCGACGCCATCGGCCCGCTGGTGGAAGCGGCCCGGCAGGTGACGGACCTTCCGCTCGCGGTGGGATTCGGCATTTCAAAGCCGGAACATGCCGCGGCAGTGGGAGCCATGGCGGATGGGGTCGTGGTGGGAAGCGCTTTTGTGCGGCTGATCGAAGAGCACGCCGGAGCGCCGGACCTGGAGGCGAAACTGGAGGCGCTCGCCCGCTCGCTGGCCGATGCGCTGCCGGGAAAGAATTGAATAATGGATAGAGAGGCTGGCTTAGAAGCGCTCGCCCGGTATCGCGAGCAGATCGACGACGTGGATCGCGAGCTCGTCCGCTTGCTCAACGAGCGAACCCGGATTGTCGAGTTGCTGGGACACGTGAAGCAGCAACTTGAGCTGCCGGTCTATGAACCGAAACGCGAGGACGAGGTCTACGCCAACATCATCGATGCGAATGAGGGTCCACTCCCGCCCGACGCTCTGAAGCGCCTCTTCGAGCGCATCGTGGATGAGATGCGCACGCTGCAGCGCATGAAACGGAAACGGGGAGAAGAACGGATGGCCAGCGATGATTAACAGTTTACCGGACAGGGCGCCGCGGTACGGGCGGCCCAGCCCCCGGTATGCCGGGAGGAATTGGCAATGCTTGTCGTAATGCAGGAGGGCGCCCGGGAGCCGCAAATCCAGGCGGTGATCGACCGCCTGGTGACGCTCGGATTCACCGTCCACCGATCCACGGGAGTTCAGCACACGGTGCTCGGCGGAGTGGGGCCGGTGGAAAACATCGAACCGGCCGACTTCGAAGTGATGGACGGCGTGAAGGAATGCCACCGGATCGCCTCGCCCTACAAGCTTGCCAGCCGGAGTTTCCGCCCCGGCGGGACGGTGGTGAACATCGGCGACCTCGCGGTGGGGGGCGATCGGATCACCATCATGGCCGGCCCCTGCAGCGTCGAAAGCGAGCAGCAGATTGAGCAGGCGGCGGAGGCCGTCGCAAAGGCCGGGGCAACGGTAATCCGCGGCGGGGCGTTCAAGCCGCGCACTTCGCCTTACAGCTTCCAGGGCCTGGGCGAAGAAGGTCTCCAGCTCATGCGGGCGGCCGCCGACCGCCACGGCCTCAAGGTGATCAGCGAGGTGATGGATCAGGAGCAGATTCCGCTCTTGGCCGAATACGCGGACGTACTGCAGATCGGGGCGCGGAACATGCAGAATTTCATCCTGCTGCGCAAGCTCGGGGAGCTGCGCAAACCGGTTCTGCTGAAGCGGGGCCCGGCGGCGACGATCGAGGAGCTTCTAATGTCGGCCGAGTACATTCTCTCGGGCGGAAACTACGACGTGATTCTGTGCGAGCGCGGCATTCGGACGTTCGAGACTTACACCCGCAACACAATGGACATCTCCGCCATACCGGTGGTGAAGAAACTCTCGCACCTGCCCATCGTGGCCGACCCATCGCACGGAACGGGCCGCCGGGATAAGGTGCTGCCGATGGCGCGGGCCGCCGTGGCGGCGGGCGCCGACGGATTACTCATTGAGGTGCATCCCGACCCGGACCACGCCATGAGCGACGGCGCTCAGTCGCTGTGGCCGGATCAGTTTGCCGAACTCATGCGGCAGTTGACAATCATTGCCGCGGCCGTTGGCCGTACGGTCTAGCAACCAAGCGAGTCGACTACTGTGAAAACCGTAACCATCGCCGGCGTCGGGCTCATCGGGGGATCGTTTGCTCTCGCCCTGCGCAAAGCCGGTTTCCAGGGAAAGATTCTCGGGGTGAGTTCCCCGCGAACCGTTGCCGAGGCGCTCAAGCTGGGGGTGATCGACGAAGCTTTGCCGCTCGAAGAAGCGATTCCCCAGAGCGACCTGGTATATCTAGCGCAGCCGATCAGGCAGATTCTCGACACCCTGCCAAAGCTGGACCGGCTGCTGAAACCGGGAGCGCTGGTCACCGACGCGGGCAGCACGAAACGCGAGATCGCCTCTCGCGGCGCGGCTTCAATCCGGCGGGCGCTGTTCCTCGGCGGCCACCCGATGGCGGGCAAGGAAAGCCGGGGCGTCGGAGCGGCCGAGGCGGATCTTTTCGTGGGCCGGCCGTATGTGGTAACTCCGTCCCGCCCGGGGGACTTAGAGATGGAGCGGGCGGCGGAGTTCCTCGCGTGGATCTCGAGGATCGGCTCGCGCCTCATTACCATGGAGGCGGCGGAACACGACCGCGTCGTGGCCCTCGCATCGCATCTGCCACAGCTCGCTTCCACTGCTTTGGCGGCAACGCTCGGCGGTCATCCGGTGGCATCCGGGATCGCGAACGTCGCCGGGCCGGGGTTGGTTGACACCACCCGCCTCGCACTCAGCCCCTTCGACGTTTGGGCGGATATTTTCGCCACGAATCAAGTCGAGGTGGAGCGCGCTCTCTCCGCGTATATCAACGACCTGGAGGCGATTCGCAGGGAGCTCTCAAGCGGCTCGCTCGAGGATCATTTCCGGGCCGCGGGCAAATTCGCGGAAGCTGTTCGAAAATCCTGAACTGCGGGACCTGGAACCGGCTTGAGACCGGGCTCGCCCTGGAGAGCGCTCATAACCCGAATCCGATACTCCGAGTGCGATACCTTGTATGAAGCGCGAACATGAATCCGAGACTGATTGCGGTTGACGGACCTCTCGAGGGAGAGGTGATCCCGATCCCGGAGGGGGAGCGCACATTGGGCCGCGACCGCGGCGCCGGCGTTCAAATCCCGGACCCCTCCGTTTCGCGCCGGCACTGCGTCATCAGGTTATGCGCGGACGGACGGGTCGTGCTCCGCGATAGTCGAAGCAGAAACGGCACCTTCGTCAACGGCCTCCCGGTGGAGGAGCGAACACTCGTACACGGCGATGAAATCCGGGTCGGCGCCTGCCATTTTCTGTTCCTCACGCGCCAGGAGACTTCCGAACAACCCGCCGCTCTGCTAACGGAGGAGCAGGGTTTGGAGACGCGCACGATCGTCGCACTGCGGCGGAGCGATGCTCTCTACCTCCGGCCCGACGAGGCGATGGAAGGAGCGGCCGAGCCGGCGCGCGTCGCGCACAACCTGAAGGCGCTGCTTCGAGCCAGCCGCACCATTCGCTCCAGCCGCGGGGTGGGAGAGCTAGCCAGGGAACTGGCTGAGCTGGTCACCGAGACGATACCCGCGTCGGAGCTCGCCCTGCTTCTTCTCGAGCCCGGCCGGCCGGAGCCGGTGTGGAGTTTTAGCTGGCAGCAGGGTGAGGTTCAGGGCGGCGCCCTTCCGGTCCCCGACAAGCTCGTGCGGCGGGCCTTTGAAGAGGACACGGCGATTCTCACCAACGAGCCGGCCACGAAACCAGGAGGTTCGAAGGCGGCCGGGGCGGTTCTGGCGAAGTCCGTCCTGCTCGCTCCGCTGTCGGGATCGGAAGGGGTTGTTGGCGTCATCTACCTCGGCTCGGCGAATCCACTCGTCGCGTTTGACGAGGAGCACCTGCAGGTACTGACCGCGATCGCCTCGGTCTCCGGTCTGGCGATCGAGAACGCCCTGCAGTTTGACCGTCTGCGAGCAGAGAACCAGCGCCTGCGCGAAGAGATCGCGGTCGAGCACGACATGGTGGGCGACTCGCCGGCCATGCAGGCCATCTACCGCTTCGTCTCGAAAGTGGCTCCAACTGACGCCACGGTTCTCATCACCGGAGAGAGCGGCACCGGCAAGGAGTTGGTCGCCCGCGCGATTCACCGGAACAGCAAGCGCGCCTCCGGACCTTTCGTGGCGGTTAACTGCGCCGCGCTCACTGAGACGTTGCTCGAAAGCGAGCTCTTCGGCCATGAGAAAGGCTCGTTCACCGGCGCCATCTCACGAAAATCCGGGAAGTTTGAGGCGGCGAATGGCGGAACGATTTTTCTCGACGAGGTTGGCGAGACGCCGCCGCCGCTGCAGGCGAAGTTGCTGCGGGTGCTGCAGGAACGGGAGTTCGAGCGCGTTGGAGGCACCGGGACAATCAAGGTCGATGTGCGGGTGATCGCCGCCACCAACCGCGACCTTCCCGGCGAGATCCGGAAGGGCAGATTCCGGGAAGACCTCTTCTACCGGCTCAACGTCGTGTCCGTCAACATGCCGCCGCTACGAGAAAGGCGGCAGGATATCCCGATTCTTGCCGAGTTTTTCGCCAGCCGTTTCGGGCAGCGGTTGGGCAGACCCGTCACCGGGCTTCGCGCCGATGCCGCGGCCCTGTTGGCCGGCTACGACTGGCCGGGCAACGTGCGCGAACTCGAAAATGCCATCGAAAGAGCCGTGGTGCTTGGCGCCGATACGAAGATAGTGCCGGACGACCTACCTGGCGAACTGCTCGAATTCGGAACGCATGCGGCCGGCCCGGCGGAGGGCTATCACGCCGCCGCGCGGGAAGCGAAACGGCAGATCATCCTCCGCGCGATCGAGAGCGCGGGCGGCAGCCAAAAGGACGCGGCGAAAGCACTGGGCGTGAACCCGACCTACCTCTCCCGGCTCATCCGGAATCTCGATCTGAAAGATCTCGTCAAGAGCGGATAAGCCGCTGCAGGATTCCCGTTCGGTTCGCGAAACGCGGCGCTGGCGCCGCCCGGCGGCCGCCCACTCCGTTACCTCGCATCCGTTCTGAAACATTCGCCGCGCCGCCAACCGTTTACAATAAAAGGCTTATGAAGGCACGCGTTTACGTCTCATTCAAGGAGACGGTCTTGGACCCTCAGGGCAAGACCGTCTGCGCAGCTCTCCAGGGCATGGGCTACAGCAGTATCGAAAGCGTCCGGCAGGGGAAGTTTTTCGAGATCCTTTTCAAAGAGGGCGCCACTCCAGAGGCCGCGAAAGCGCAGGTGGAAGAGGCCGCCCATGCGGTGCTCGCAAATCCGGTGATCGAGGAATTTCGCGTCGAGATCCTGGATTGAGGAATCAAACACGATATGTGCGGAATTGTAGGCTACGTCGGAAAGCGAAAAGCGGTACCGATTCTTCTGGATGGGCTCCGGCGGCTGGAATACAGGGGCTATGACTCGGCTGGAGTCGCCGTCGTCTCGGAGGACGGCGAACTGGATGTGCGGCGAGCCAAGGGGAAGCTGCGCAACTTAGAAGAGGCTTTGCGAGACCGGCCCCTGGAGGGGATCTTCGGTATCGGGCATACCCGCTGGGCGACCCACGGGCGTCCGAGCGAGGAAAACGCACACCCTCACCGAGACTGCAAGGGCGAGATCGTCGTGGTGCAGAACGGCATCATCGAGAACTATTTGGAGCTGCGGCGCCGCCTGGAGGCAAGCGGTCATACTTTCAAGTCCGAAACCGACACGGAGGTGATCGCCCATCTCGTGGAAGAGAACTATGACGGGAACCTCGAAGCCGCCGTGCGGACGACGGTGAAGCATCTGCGCGGCGTCTTTGCCATGGGCGTGATCTCGGCCCGGGAGCCACAGACGATCATCGCGGTTCGATCGGGTCCTCCGGCGGTAATCGGCCTGGGCGATGACGAATATTTTCTCGCCTCCGACGTGCCGGCGATCCTAGCCCATACCCGCAACATGATTTTCCTGGCCGACGGTGACCTCGCAGTGATCACTCCGGAGGGAGTCACGCTGTCCGATTTCGACGGCAGGCCGATCAACCGCGAGATGCAGCACATCCTGTGGGACCCGATCATGGCGGAGAAGGGCGGCTACAAGCACTTCATGCTGAAGGAGATCTTCGAGCAGCCCCGAGCCGTGCGCGATACTTTGGTCGGCCGCATTGGACAGGAATCCGGCCATATCTTCACCGGCGAGATGGACATCGGAAGCGAAGAGCTTTCCCGGTTTGAAAGCGTCAAGATCGTCGCCTGCGGCACCAGTTGGCACGCCGGGCTGGCGGGCAAGTTCATGATCGAGAGGCTCGCGCGGATCCCGGTGGAGGTGGATTACGGCAGCGAGTTTCGCTACCGGGATCCGATCCTCGGCGAGAAAACGCTCACGGTGCTGATCTCGCAGTCCGGGGAAACCGCCGACACGCTGGCGGCACAGCGGGAGGTGAGGCTCCGCGGCGGAAAGACGATTGCCATTTGCAACGTGATCGGCTCCATGCTCACCCGGGACGCTGACGGAACGCTCATGACTCACGCGGGTCCGGAGATTGGAGTCGCATCGACAAAAGCGTTCACCTCGCAGTTGACGGCTCTGTTCCTGCTGGCGATGCGCCTGGCGCAGGTGAATGGGCGGCTCGACGAGTTGGGGTCGCAGCTTCTGGCGCAGGAACTCCTCGCCGTCCCCGGGAAACTCGAGACGATTCTCTCTCTGAACGATCAGTATGAGGAACTGGCGCGCCATCTTTTCCGCTCGAAAGACTTTTTGTTTCTCGGGCGCGGAATTCACTATCCGATCGCCCTCGAAGGCGCGCTGAAGCTCAAGGAGATCTCCTACATCCACGCCGAGGGCTATCCCGCGGGCGAGATGAAGCACGGCCCCAACGCTCTGATCGACGAGAACCTCCCCGTGGTGGTGATCGCCACGAAAGACGAGACCGCGGGCAGCCAGCTACGCTACGAGAAAACGCTTTCGAACATCCAGGAGGTGAAGGCGCGCGAAGGCATTGTCGTAGCCGTGGCGTGCGAGGGAGACGATGCGGTGCGCAGCACGGTCGATCTTATGCTGGAGGTGCCGGCGGCCGACGAACTGCTTCTTCCCATTCTGGAAATCGTCCCGCTGCAACTGCTGGCGTATCATATTGCCGTCCGCCTCGGCTGCGACGTCGACCAGCCGCGCAACCTGGCCAAGAGCGTGACGGTGGAATGAGGCAGGCGTCTCATCAATTGTCGGTCGCGACCCGCGGCAAGGGGCTCTACGAGTTCACCAGCGAAGTGGTCCGCTGGGTTCGCGAGCAGACGATGTCCACGGGCATCCTGACCGTTTGGGTGCGGCACACGTCGGCTTCTCTGACGGTGCAGGAGAACGCCGATCCGGACGTCGTCCGCGACCTGAATGATTACTTCGGACGAATTGCGCCGGAGGACAACAGCCTCTACCGCCACACCACCGAGGGGCCGGACGACATGCCGGCCCACATCCGCTCGGCGCTCACTCTCACGCAGTTGACGATCCCGCTGGTGGACGGCCGCCTGAGCCTCGGCACGTGGCAGGGCCTCTACTTGTTCGAGCACCGCTCCATTCCCCACACCCGCCAACTGACGCTGCATCTGATCGGGGAATGAAGTGCAGCGGCTGGTTTCGCTGGACCGCCGCGTTGCGCAAGACGCCAGCTACCCGAGCAGATTCACGAGACGGTCGACCTCCGCGCGGGTGTTGTATAGATGGGGCGCCGCGCGCAGGTTCCCCTTCCGGTAGGACGTGAACACTCCCTCTGCCCGCAGCCTCCGCCATATTCGTTCATTTCTTGCCTTGTCGCGGTGGGTGAAGACGACGAGCGTGGAACGCCGGTTCCCTTCCCTTGGGCTCAGCGCTTCATAGGCGGGGGGCAGGCGTTCCAGAATTCGCGAAACCAGATCCTGATCGTGCCCAGCCACGTGGTTGATGCCGAGTTCCAACAGGTATTCGATCGCCGCCGTCCACGGGAGGTAGTTGAAGAAATTCGCCGTCCCGAATATGTCGTATTTCCGCCCGCCAAGGCCATCCCGGATATTGAGCAGATCGCCGCCGGAGCCCAGATCGTCCGCGGTCTGCATTGAGAGCCAGTAGAGCTGGTTGTATTCGAGAGCTTCGAGCAGGTCTTTCCGCGCCCACAGGAACCCCGTTCCGTAAGGCCCGCAAAGCCATTTGAAGCCGACGCTGACGGCCGCGTCCACGGGCGCTTTTGACAAGTCCAGCGGCCGCGCGCCGATCGCCTGAGAGCCGTTCAACACAAACCAGACGCCGCGCCGCCGGCAGACCTCGCCGAGAGCCTCCAGGTCCACGGTCCAGCCGGAAAAGGAATGCACCCAGGAGGTGCAGAAGACACGGCTCGCCGGCGTGATGGCGCGCTCCAACTCCTCCGGCTCCACCACGTATCCCGCGGGCTGAATGAATCGGACACCGATGCCGCGATCTCGCAAACCGGTCCACGGAAGCACGTTAGAGGGGAAATCTCCCCTCATCACGAGCACCTCGTCGCCGGAGCGGAGCGGCAGTCCGTTGGCCAGCAAATGCAGTCCGTAGGAGGCGCTGTTGGCCAGGACAATCTCTTCTTCGGGAACGCGGACCAACCGGGCAATGGCCTGCCGCAGCCGTTGGGGAACGCCGCTGAAGCGTTCGGTGGTGAGCTCAAACGGCTGTTGTTTCCAGCGAACCGCTTCGGCGGCTTGCTCCGCCGCCACCCGGGGCAAAGCGCCCTGATGAGCCGCGTTCAACCAGACCCGGCCGTCAAAGGGTCCGAAATCCCGGCGGCAATCGAGAGACATAAGTGAAGATTAGCGTATGATGGGGACAGCGGCGCGGCGAGCCGCGGAGTATCCACGAATGCAGAGGAGTAGAGAATGAGCATTTCAAGACGAAGCTTCCTCGAGTCGGCGACCTTTGCCGCGCTGGCGGGACGGGCGATGGCCGGAACCACGGTGGACAGCAAGACCGGGATGCCGATGCGCACGCTCGGCAGGACCGGCGTCCAGGTATCCCTCCTCGGGATGGGCGCGGGGAGCCGGTGGCTGATGCACAAGGAAGAGGACCAGGCGCTGGCGGCTTTGAACCGGCTACTCGAGGCCGGCGTCAACTACCTGGACAGCGCGGTCTCCTATGGCAATGGCGAAAGCGAGCGCCGGATGGGCCTGTTCCTGAAAGAGCGCCGCAAGGACGTCTTTCTGGTGACGAAGATCGCCCCGCGCGGCTACGACGAGGTGATGAGAACTTACGAGGAGTCGCTCAGCCGCCTCAAGACGGACCGGGTGGATCTGTTGCACATGCACCATCTCAGTGGGGCCGACGACCTCGCCGCCATTGAGGCGCCCGACGGAGCGCTGAAGGCAATGTACAAGATCCGCGACCAGAAGATGGCCCGTTTCATCGGGGTCACCTGCCACGCCGATCCGGCGGTGCTGAAAACCTGCCTCGAACGCCACGACCTCGACTGCACGCAGATCGCGTTGAACGCGGGCTTGATGGGCGGTTCCAAGCCGAGCAACGTCCGGGGTTACTCGCCGAGCTTCGAAGAGGTCGCACTGCCCGCCGCGCTCAAGAAGAACATGGGCGTCACGGCGATGAAGGTCTACGCCCAGGACAAGCTGCTTCCGGACGGAGCGCCGGCCGATCTGGTGCGCTACGCGATGACTCTGCCGGTGGCCTCGGCGGTGATCGGCATGCCGAAGATGGAGTTCGTGGAACAGAACATCCAGTTCGCCAAGAGCTTCCAGCCGATGTCGAAGGACGACATGAAAAGCCTTTCGCGGCGGCTCTCCGCCGCCAGGAAGGCCGAGATCGACGCCTATTTCGCCCACCACGCCGACGCCTGCGACGAGCATGGCATGCACCTGGCTTAACGGGCAGACCGGGTTTCCGGTTTCCGGCAGCGCGAAGCCCGGATTATAAGGGCTTCGCGCATCACACCTGACTGCCTGCGCTACCTCGGCTCGACGACGACGAAGTTCGTGCGGCCGCCTCGATTGACCAGCAGCAGGACCGGTTTGTCTCCCGCCCGCCGCACGGCGCTTTCGAAGCCGGCTACATTGTTCACCGGCCGGCGGTTCACTTCCTGTATCACGTCTCCCCGCCGCAATCCGGCTTCGGCCGCGGAGCTGCCGGGTTGGACGCGGGTGACAACGACGCCGAACGTGTCGCGAGGCAGCCCGAGTTGCCGGGCGATTTGCGGGGTGAGGTCATCGACCTCCACTCCGTCGAGCGGCGCGGATCCAGGGCCGTCGCGGCGCGCCATCTCCTGCTCTTCGGGCAGTTCCCCGAGGGTAACGGGGACATCCATCTGCTTGCCGTCGCGGACCACCTGCAAGTTCACTGTCTGATCCGGACCGGCCCGCGCGATCTTCAGGCGGAGGTCGCGAACGTCTTCCACCGGCTCGCCGTTCACCTCGAGAATGACGTCACCGGTTTCCAGGCCCGCCTCGGCCGCCGGGCTACCCGGTTCCACGTCTCCAACCAGCGCTCCCTTGGCTTCCTCGAGATCGAACGCTTGAGCGACGGAGGAGTTGACCGGTTGAATCAGGACACCCAGCCAGCCGCGAACGACGCGCCCTTTATCGATGAGCTGTTCCATCACCTCGCGCGCCATGTTGGAGGGTACGGCGAAACCGATTCCCTGGTTGCCGCCGCTGCGGGAAATGATTGCCGTGTTGATACCGATCACATCGCCGCGGACGTTGACCAGGGGCCCGCCGGAGTTGCCGGGATTGATGGCGGCGTCGGTCTGGATGAAGTCCTCATAGGCTTCGATATTCAGCCCGCCGCGGCCGGTGGCGCTGACGATGCCCATGGTGACGGTCTGCCCAATGCCGAAGGGGTTGCCCATGGCCAGCACGATATCGCCGACCTCGACCTCAGACGAGTCGCCTAGGGGCAGGTGCGGGATGTCCTCCGCCTCTACTTTGAGAACGGCGATGTCGGTCTTCGGATCAGAGCCCACAACTTCCGCGTCAAGCTCGCGCCCGTCCGCGAGGGAGACGAGGATCTCGGTAGCCTCTCTGACGACATGATCATTGGTCAGGATGTAGCCGTCCGGACTGATGATAACTCCCGAGCCGAGCCCGCTTTCGCGGCGCTCCCGGGGCATGTCAAATTCATGATCGAAACCGAAGAAGTCCCGAAAAAAGGGGTCAGAAAAGAAGGGCGGGGCGGGGCGGGTCTTCATGACCCTTGTGGTGGAAATGTTGACCACCGCCGGCAGAGCCTTCTTGACGAGCGGGCGGAACCCTTCGGTCAAGTCCGCGGCATCGACGAGAGGCCGGCTTTCGCTGACCTCGAAGACGGGGCTCGTTCCGGCGCCGGCAGACGGCGCCAAGCCGGCCTTGGCCGTGGCCAGCGAGCCAATCAGGCCGCCCAACAGCAGCGTTGCGATTAACGAGAGAACCGCGAAGGATCGTTTCACTTCCATACGTTTATTCACCATGCTTCCTCCTTTCCTGGCGCGCTAACCACGCCATCCTTCCCGCACCCGGACCTTGAAGTCCTCGCGCTTGTCCTCGATGACCTGGAACGCTTCGAGCTCGATCCGGTGGAACTCGCCGTCGTCCGGGATTTGAGAGTCGTAGACGATGCGGTATTGATGTGCGAGCGTTTGCATGATTCCTTCCATCACATTGAGAAACGCGGCTTCAAACCGCGGGAACCAGGCCTCGCCACCGGTTTTTTGGGCCAGCATTCTGAAGAAGGCCTCGGCCTGGGTGAGTTCCATCCGGGCCATCGTCGTCAGGCTGGCCTCGTATCGCCCGCGGAGGAGCGAGCCGGCGCCGACGCAGTAGATCGTCACGTTCGCGCGCTCCGCTATTCTCTTCACCTCATTTAGCGGGCGGGCGCTGAAGGTGTCCAGACCCGAGCCGATGACGATCAGCACGCGCCGGCCAGAGAGCCGGTCCATTTTGTCGAGCATCTCGTAGACGGCGTCGTAGGTGTTCACCTCGCGCCATGCCGGGTAAGGGAGGCCGCGAAAAGCGTTTAGGATATTGCCGCGCAGCCGGGTGAAGTCAACCGGTATCTCGAGGGTGTGCGAGAACGTGGCGAGAGCGTACCAGTGTCCCTCGGGCGCCCGCCGATGGAATCCTTCGATGGCCGCAAGAATGTCATTGAAGTAGATCCAAGAGCCGCGGCTGTACTCGACGAGCAGGGCGATGGCGGCTTTCTCCTCCGGCGGAGCTAAACGGAACGGCCGCAGCTCTCCGCCTTCATAGAGGTGGAAGTTTTCCTCCGTGAGTCCGCCGATCAGAGCGCCGTCTTTCTCGACCGTTGCGTAGAGCGACACTTCCCGCGCCAGGGCGGCCGGGGCTAGCAACGCCAGCGCCAGGACGGGGGCAAACGACCTCAGGAGACCGGAAG
This sequence comes from uncultured Solibacteraceae bacterium, assembly GCA_964468205.1. Lineage (GTDB taxonomy): Bacteria > Acidobacteriota > Terriglobia > Bryobacterales > Bryobacteraceae > CAWELS01. Next base: position 52,835 of record CAYXVG010000038.1, read on the forward strand.
CGAGCATATCGTCTCGATTCTCCCTTCCCCCGGCTCGTATTCAATCTTCTCGGGCGCCGGGCAGCTTTCATCCGGAGCGAGCAGACTCGGCCGGTCTTCCTCTTCTTCTTCCGCCTCGGCCGTGACCTTCTTGAGCTCTTCCTTCATCTGCCCGAAGGCGGCCGTTTGGCGGATGAGGTTCTCCTTCTCCGGCAGAAAGAGAATCTCGCGTTTGGATTCCACCATCCGCTCGTAGAACGGCGGATGGGTGCGGAACCAGCTCAAACCCCTGACGTAGCCCTCGCGGGTAGCCATCTTGTCGAAGAAACGAATGAAGCCGGTGGGGTCGTAGCCGGCCTTCCAAGCGTACTGCACACCGAGTTGATCCGCCTCGAGCTCGAAGTCACGGCTCACGCCAAGCAGGTCGAGACTGAGCACCATTCCGAGGCCGTAGAAGCCGTACTGGAGGGCGTAGTACATTCCAATGCTCGCCACCCCGCCCGTGAGAACCAGAGCCGCCACTTGCGCGGCTTGATAGATGATGGAGGAGACGGTGGCCCGCTTCATCAAACGGCGCCCGTGACGGGCGGTCACGTGGGCGATTTCATGGGCGATGACGCCGGCAAGCTGCGCTTCGTCCTCGGCGGCTTCGAGCAGACCGCGCTGGAGGGACAGGAAGCCCCCCGGCAAGGCAAAGGCGTTGATTTCCTTGGAATTGAGTACGGTCACGTTGATCGGCACCTGCAAATCCGAGTGGCGGGCGATCTTCGAGGCGAGGTCGCGCACGTATTGGCGCACGGCCTCGTTCTCGATCTCCGGAGGCATCAGTCCGGTCCGCTTTAACTCGTCCACCGCGTCGCGCCCGGTCTTGACGTCTTTCTCCTGATCCCGGCCAACCTCGCGGAAGCCGATGTCTTCGACATCGCTCCACCGGCGGTTGTGGAACTCCCCGGTCTCAAGCCGGCGCTGAATCTCGCGGTACTCGTCCGGCCACTTCTCGATCACGTCAAGCTTGGCGAGGCGGTTTGAGTAGGCGACGGGAACGGCGTGCCCGGCCAGCATTTCGGCGTCTTTCTTCTGCAGGCGAGCGTTCTGGATCCGGCAGTGAAGCTGACGGCGCTGCTCGGCGTCGAGACCGGCGGTGCGGCGCTTCAGCTCATCCTGTGCGGCCCGCAGGTCCTCGTCCTCGCGTTTGGCGCGGTCATTCCACAATTTGACACAGTATTTCCGAGAGTCTTTGAGGTACTTCCGCATACTGTCGATCTGCCCACGACTGAACTCCAAGGTGGGAGCGGCTTCGAACAACTCGTCATAGGAGAGGAGGATCGCCTCCCGGAGCGGGTCGAAGACGGCGGGGGGGAGGTCGGGCTGCGGGGGGACCGACGCCGCGGGCGCCACAGTGGGCGCGAGAAGAAGCTCGACGGAAATGATTGCGATCAGGGCGCGGACGTCAAGCTGCTTGATAAGGGAAACGTATTCGGAAATCTTGCTTCTCATGCCGTCAACACCTCCCGGCAGTTGCCAACAGGAAAAGGCTAGATTCGGGGTGGCTGGGCCACTTGTCTTGTTTCGTCTGGTGAGACGAATACTACACAATCTTGGTTTCATAAAATATGATGGCTATTCGCTCAACTATAGTCACTGCCAGTAGGCCGCGCCGAGGAACGGATTCTCGGGAAGTTGCCGGTTTTGTGAAGGGGCCGTGATACCAAAGCGGATGTTAGTGCGTGAAGCCGTCGGCAAAGATCCTGTCCCCCAGCGCTCCGGGATGAACACTACTTCAAGGTGTTACGTGTGTGGATGGTATTCTATATAACTGATAACTGATCTCTTTTCTTGGAGTTGTACGTATCTTTTTTTGTAATCTTACATGCGAAACCAACACTTACGGTTCGTGTACTTAGAAGCGCGTCAGACCACGAGAGGGAGCAGCCGGACAGGCGGCCGGCGAGCTTGCCGGGGCAGTACTCACGCTGAGATTCGACGGCGCCGCAGCGTGGCGACGCCTCGCGAACCTGGAGTCAATTGTGAGGCGCGGATCGTGGGCCTTCTGCTGAAAGGTTAGACCCATACCGCGCACGGCAGGAGGAGGAACGGTTGTAACTGCCTGGAAATGTTGCTCCGATTTTTTTGGAAATCGATGTGAATCGCTGAAGGCCATTAGTTCGGCACGGATCCCAGCCACCGAACGGGTAGGCGGGAAGCCGCTACGTCAGCGGGGGTTCTCCGGCGGAGTAGCTGGAGGTCCCGCACATGCTGGCCGCCCGTAAGTAATGTTGCCCATGAAGCCGGCGCAAAGGGTCCAGGCGGTCAATGGGAGCGATCCTCTCGGAGCATTCGCTTTGCCGGGGGGAATCGACCGGCGGTTTCGCGCCTCGAGCGCAGCCTCCGCGTCTGTTCGAGCAACGCCTGGGAGCGGACGCATTCGCTTGGGACGGCCACGTTGTTGGCGAGCTTCGATGCGGCGCCTGAAGGGGCGGTGTACGGGAGACGCATTCGCTTGGGACGGCCACGTTGTTGGCGAGCAGTTTCAGGAGTTCCGCGGAGATGGAAGTTCGGTTTCGCCGGGCACGGGCGCGGAGCGCTTCATATAGGTCGTCGGGGATTTTCGGAAGGTAATAGAGTGGGCACGGCTTCTCAGGCCAAATCGAGCAAATCCATCGAATAGCGGAATAGCCCGGGTGGGCCGGGAGAGACGCCGTTCGGATTTGCGCGGCGGGCGGCACTTTCCGCCGTTGCATTCCGGCGTGGTGGATTGCGGAGCCTGTGCGGTCCGGATGGCGCTCGGACAGCTACTCGCAGACCCAGTTGCATTCCGGCGTGGTGGATTGCGGAGCCTGTGCGGGAGGGAATACGATACGCACGAGAATGAGATTCTTGATTGCTGTTTTTGTGTCCTTCGCTTGTGCGCTGGGGGCGCAGGAGCCCGCGTTTCGGCCGGCGCCGGCAAGAAACGTGCTGCTGATCACGTTCGATGACTTGCGGCAGGATACACCCGGGTTTAACGGCGGGCCGGCGAAGACGCCGCAGATGGACCGGCTGGCGGCGGTGTCGGCGAATTTCAAGAATGCGATGACAACGGTGGGGTTGTGCTCGCCGTCGCGGGCAACGTTGTTCACCGGGCGTTACGGGCACCAGACCGGGCTCGACGACAATGTCTTCGTCTGGCACTCGCGGCTGACGAATCTCTCCTACCGGGAGACTACGTTGATTGAGTGGGCGCGGGAAGCAGGGTACTTCACGGGCTACTTCGGCAAGTGGCATCTGGGGCCGGACGGGCCAATCCGCCGCGGGGCGCACCGCTTCAACGACGAGGGATTCGAGAGGCGCGGAAAGCCGGGCAGCTACCGGCAGCCGAAGGGGCATGAGGATATCAAACGCTACTACGAGCCGCACCGGTCCTTCGCCGAGAAGCCCGAATACTACGGCACGCGGAAAGGGACGTTCGAGGATACGCGGGAGTTCCGCTACACGCAACAGGCCGTTTCGTTTCTGAACGAGGCGAGCGAACGGAAGCGTCCGTTCCTGCTGTGCGTGAACTACAATGGCCCGCACCCGCCCTACGTTACGCCGGCTCCGTTCAACCGGATGTATTCGCCGGAGCAGGTGCAGCCGCCCCCTAACTTCCTGCACCGCAGCGAGGCGAAGCCGCGCTATCAGAACGACATTCTCTGGTACTGGCACGACACCGGCCACCTCAGCGGGACCGACTGGCGGCGGATGAATTCCTATTACTGGGGTTTCCTCTCGATGCTGGATCTGTTCGTGGGGCAACTGCTCGATGCATTGGAGCAGACAGGCGTCATGGAGGAGACGATGATCGTGATGGCGGGCGACCAGGGGAGCATGCTGGGCGAGCACGGTCTCTACGACAAGGGGCCGTACGCTTACGAGGAGTTGATGCGGATACCGCTGCTGGTGCGCGTTCCGGAAGCCGGAGGGCGAACGGTGGAGCGGCAGGTCTCCATAGTCGACATCAACGAGACGGTGGTGGATTGGCTCGGACTGCGGCCCGGGAGGGGGAAGCGCTTCAGCCGGTCGCTGCTGCCGCTGGCGAGGGGGGAGTCCGGGACATGGAGCGGCGTGGCGGACGAGGCGTTCTACCGCTATGAGTGGTACAACGGCAAGTGGTACGGGATCCGTACGATCCGGACGCCGGAGTGGAAGTACTGCTGGAATCCGGTGGGAGTGGATGAGCTGTATCACCTGGTGGACGATCCATACGAGCTCAAAAACCGGATCAGCGATCCGGCGGCGGAGGGGGCGCTCGGCCGGCTTCGCGGGCGGCTCCAGAGGCATCTGGAGGAGACGGAGGATCCGCTGGCGGAGCGGTACCGGGAGGAGTACGGGCTGTAGGGGGGCGGGCGAGGCCTGGTGGCGGGCGAGGCGGCTTTTCGCTGGCCGGGTGAAAGGAACCCCCTGCTGGCGGCATTTCCATATCGAGCGCGCAACGGAGCGCGTTATGATCGCTTGGTATGAAGTCTCATACCGCGTATTTATGGTTTCACACGAAGAAGCACCGCGAGTTCATCAACATCACCGGAGAGGTGGAGGAGGCGGTAGCCAAGAGCGGCGTCCAGGAAGGCCTGGCGCTGGTTTCGGCGATGCACATCACCGCGGCGGTGTGGGTGAACGATGCCGAGGACGGGCTTCTTCAGGATATCGATGAGTGGCTTGAGAAGCTGGCGCCGTTCCGGCAGGACTACCGGCATCACCGGACGGGCGAGACCAACGGCGATTCGCATTTGAAGAATCTGCTGGTGCATAACCAGACGATCCTTCCCATCACGGATGGCAAGCTGGATCTCGGTCCGTGGCAGGCGGTTTACTACGCCGAGTTCGACGGGCAGCGGCGGAAGCGGGCCATCATCAAGATCATCGGCGAGTAGGCGGCCGGCGGACGAAGCGGCCGGCAAAGTTGGGAGGACCATGATGTGGCGGATGATTGGGCTTTTGGCCTGTTTTGCAATGGGCGCGGCGGCGGAGCTGCCGGTGAAGAAGGTAGTGCTGTACAAGCACGGCGTTGGATACTTCGAGCGGTCGGGCGAGTTAGGCCCGGGCGAGTCGGCGCGGCTGGATTTCAAGGCGGACGAGATGAACGACGTGTTGAAGTCGCTGACGCTGCAAGTCTCCGGCGGTGAAAAGGTGGCGGCGCTGCGGTATGACGCCAGCGAATCGACCGAGGCGCGGCTGTCGAAGTTCCCGCTGCGGCTGGACCCGCAGCAGCCGCTGGTGCATCTGCTCGATCAGCTCAAGGGCGAAACGCTCACGATCTCCTACGGTGACGTCCGAAGCGAGACGGGCATGATCGTGGGGGCCAGGCTCGTGCCGGCCACCCAGGAGCGGCCGCAAGCCGAGGAAGCGACGCTCCTGCTTGAGTCGGGCGAGATGGTGGTCCGGCCGCTCGCGGGGGCGACCATCCGGTTCGAGGAACCGGAGTTGCAGCTCCAGTTGCGGGATTACCTGCGGGTGCTGGCCGGGGCGCGGTCGCAGGAAAAACGCAGCGTCTACATTGATTCCACCGACTCGGGCCGCCGGGAGCTCCGGGCGAGCTACATGATCCCGGCGCCGGTGTGGAAGTCGAGCTACCGGTTGATTTTCGCCGGGGAAGGCAAACCGGTGCTGGAAGGCTGGGCGATTGTGGACAACACGACGGGCGATGACTGGAACAACGTGCAGTTGTCGCTGGTATCCGGCCGGCCGATCTCTTTCATCAGCCGGCTCTACGAGCCGAAACATGTGAAGCGTCCGGTGGCGGAGTTGCCGGAGGACCGGGTTGAGGGCCCGCAGGTTCACGCCGGGGCGTTGCAGTCGAAGTCGGCAGCGCCGGCGCCGGAGGCTCCACGGGCGGCGGAGATGCGCACGCTCGGAATGGCGGGCGCGGATGAAGCCGCGGAACCCGGGCGCGTGGCGGGATTCGCGCGGAGCAGCGTCGCTGCGAGCGCGGAGGGCCGGGAGATCGGGGAGCTTTTCGAGTACTCTTTCGCGGCGCCGGTAACCGTGCGGCAGAACGAATCCGCGATGCTGCCGTTTCTGCAACAGGAGATCGATTCGCGAAAGATTCTGGTCTATACGGGGAATTCCACGCACCCGCTGCATGCGGCGGAGTTGACGAATTCGACCGGGAAGACGCTCGACGGGGGTCCCATCACCGTGTTTGAAGGCGGAGCGTATGGAGGTGAGGCGTTGATGGAGACGCTGAAGCCGGGCGATGAGCGGCTCATCAGCTATGGGATCGACCTCGGCACGCGGATCTCCACGGCCTTCGATTCGGACCGGCAGCGGGTGCGTGAAGTGCACATGCGGCGCGGGGTGCTGACGGCGAGATCCTCGATCCGGGAAACCCGCACTTACACTATCCGCAATATCGATCAGAAACAGAAGACCCTGGTGATTGAGCATCAGGCGCGGCCGGGGTACCAGCTCATTGACCGGACGCCAGACGAGAAGACGGCCAACGCCTACCGGTTCGAAGTGGAGCTGGCCGCCGGCGCCTCCGAGACGTTTCCAGTGGTAGAGGAGCGGGTGCTCACGAATACCATAGCCGTGGCCAATCTGACGCCCGACGTGCTGGTCACCTATGTAGAGAACAAAGAGATCAGCGAGCAGGCGCGGGCGCGATTGCGGGAGATTCTTGATGTGAAGCGGCAGATCGCCGCAGTGGACAGCGAGTTGCAGAATATCGAGGCCGAGCGGCGGAGCCTGGCCGAGGACCAGGAGCGGCTACGGCAGAACATCAGCAGTCTGAGCCGGGTAAGCGGCCAACAGGGCCAGGTGGAGAAGTACGCGGCGCAACTGGCGGAGCAGGAGACGCGCATGGCGGCGATGCGGGACGAGTTGAGCGAACTCAAGAAGAAGAAAATGGAGTTCGAAAGAGCGCTCGCGCAATTGATTGAAACGATGGAGTTCTGAGCGGGAAGTAGTGGGAAACGCTCATGTTACACTGAAGAGCGATGAGTGGTTTAGGTGGGCCGGCGAAGAGATGGCTGCTGTGGGACTTCAAGCGCGGGAGTCCGCAGTATGACGTTATTGTCGCTCTGATTCTCGCTTTCATCTTCTTTGTACCGCAGGAGTTTTTCCGGGCGGAGCCGAAGGCCGCCCAAGCGGTGATGCTTCCCAACGACGGCGCCGCGGCGGTGTTTTGGATAGAGTCCGAGGCGCTTGCCGGCGTTGGCGCGGGCGGCCGCGATGCGAGGGTATCCGCACTGGTCCGGGATGCGTCCAAGGGTAAGGCTTACAAGATTAACCGGATTCAGGCGGTTCCTGACTCCGAAAACGAAATCCGCGGATACATGGCGTTCGCCTCGGCCGTTGAGTAGAGCGCAGGTAGAGTAGCGGGAGCCGGATGGATCCACTGGGCGGCGCCGGGGTCCGGCGATGGGGAGGCCGGAGGACGGTCCGGGAGACGCGCTTCACCGATGAGAACGGGAAGGAAGCCTAATGAGAAACCGAATCGCACGACTCGGCTTGGCGTTTTGTTTGCCTGTGTTGCTGAGCGCCGATCCCTTGCAGGAGGTTTTGGCTCAGATGGAGGCGGCGGCGCAGGAGTTCACCGGGATGAAGGCCAAGATCCGGAAGGGCAGCTACACGGCGGTCATCGACGACCTTACCGAGGAGAGCGGTACGCTGTGGATGGAGCGTAAGGGCAGGGGGTCGGACGTGGTGATGAAGATTGATTTCACCGAGCCGGCCCCGCGCGCAGTCGCATTCTCGGGCAAGAAGGGGGAGATCTACTATCCGAAGATCAAGACCGTTCACGAATACGATCTGGGGAAGCACAAGTCGCTGGTGGAGTCTTTTTTGCTGCTCGGTTTTGGCACTTCCGGCAAGCAACTGACGAAAGAGTATTCGGTGAAGTACGTTGGCGAGGAAGAGATAGCGGGGCAGGCGGCGCACCGGCTGGAGTTGATTCCGAAAGACCGGAAAGCGAGAGAGAAGTTCACCTCGATTGACATGTGGGTGGCGAAGGACGGCGGGTATCCAGTGCAGCAGAAGTTCAACGCTCCCAGCGATGACTACACACGGATCACGTACACCGATGTCGAGATCAACCCGGAGTTGAGCCCAGGCGACTTGGCGCTGCAGTTGCCAGCGGACGTGAAGCGCGAGTTTCCCCAGAAGTAGGCAGGTATTATCGCCGGCTGGGGCGTTCGGCGCCGGAGTATTTGAGATATGGCCCAGGAGTTCCGCTGGGAAGTATCGTCCGTTCATCGGTTCGGGCTTGCATCAGCATGCGGGCGGTCATTTCGCGGGCGCCGGTGAGGTCGGTTCCTCGAAAATCAGCCGTCATCGTCTTCGCTCCGCCGAAGCGCGCTTCCCGAAGGTTGGCGCGATAGAAATCCGCGCCGGTCAGATTCGCATCGCGGAGGTCGCAACCGCTGAGGAGGGCGCGCGTGAAGTTGCTCCGCGAGAGGTCCGCGCCAGGGAATTTCGCGCCGGCGAGATCGGATTTGGTCAGGTTGCAGCCCTGGATGCGTGCAGAGCGGAAGTTCGCGGCCACGGCGGTAAGCCCGGTCATTTCGGAGAAGTCGATCTTCACATGGTAGAGTTGGGCGTCATCGAGGTCCGCTCCGTTGAGACAGCAATCGAAGAATCGCGCTTGATGGAAAGCCGCTTTTTTTGCCACGATGTTGGAGAGGTTGCATTCCCGGAAATTGGCCTCCACAAAGCGGCATTCGCTCATCTGGGCGTTCCGGAACGTAACGCGTTCGAGTCGGGCCTCGGTAAAGTTGGCGCGCGTCATCCAGGCGCGGTCCAGTTGGACATCCTCGAGTTCGGCTTCCATCAGGTCAGCGCCGGAGAGGGTTGATTTTCGAAGATCCAGGGCTGACAGTGTCGCTTTGATCAGCTTGGCGTCGGTGAAGTCCGCTTCGAGCCAAGTCACATAGCTGAGACTCGCGTAGCTGAGGTCTTTGCCGGGAATCCCCTTCCCGCTGAAGGTGGTCCCGCGAATCACCGCCTTTACTCCTGCCTTTTTGTGCTCGAGCCAGAGCCCGTGAGCTTTCACGATCACGGACAGATTCGGCCGGCTGGCGCCGGACGACACCTGAGCTTCCACATCACCCGCTTCGAGTTCAGTCATCCTCTAACACCCCTTATCGGATTAACCAGAGGGTTCTTGCGGATTCCGCGCAACAATCCACCTTCGGGAGGCTCTACAATGGTTTCGAAATGGCTCTCTCGATGGCGAAGCGCGAAAAAGAAGGCATCACGATCATCGACCTCAGGGGAAGGATTACGGTGGGCGAAGAGGTGGCGGCGTTCCGTGACATGCTTGACGCCGAGATCGAAAGCGGCAAGACGCAGACGATTCTCAACATGGCCGACGTGGATTACATTGATTCCACGGGCCTCGGGTCGCTTGTCATCTGTTTCACCCGTACCCAGAAGTCCGGCGGTTCGATGAAGCTGCTGAATCTGAACCGCCGGAACATCGAACTGCTTGTACTGACGAAGCTGACCACGGTATTCGAGGTGTTCAACGACGAGCAGGACGCGGTGAACAGCTTTTTCCCCGACCGTGAGATTCAGCGCTTCGACATTCTGAGATTCGTACAGAGCAGGGACGAGGACTGAGGCATTCGTGCGGCTGGTTGTCATCGGGGGAAACGCCGCGGGCCTGAGCGCGGCTTCGCGAGCCAGGCGCCTGGACCGCGAAATGGAGATCCTGGTCTACGAGAAAGGCCCCGAGGTCTCCTATTCGGCCTGCGGGCTGCCTTACTATCTGGACAGCCGCGTCCGTTCGCTTGAAGAATTGAAGGTCCACCCGCCGGAGTTTTTCGAGCGGGAGCGGGATATCAGGGTAAGGACCGGGGCCGCGGTGAAGGCGATCGCTCACCAGCGCCGGGAGGTGATTCTCGGAAGCGGCGAACGCATTCCCTACGACCGGCTGGTGATCGCCACTGGGGCGCGCGCCGCCCGCCCCCGAATTCCCGGCGCTGATTTGCCATCCGTCTTTACGCTCCACACGCTGGGGGACGCGGCAAGGCTCCACGAGTTTCTGAGTTCGCATCAACCCCGGCAGGCAGCGGTGATCGGGGGCGGGTATATCGGACTGGAGATGGTGGAAGCGCTGCGCGCCAACGGGCTCCGGGTGACGCTGTTCACCGCGGATCGCGAGTTGCTGGGACGGGACGACGAGACTCTGGCCGGAGCGCTCACGGACCGGTTCTCGCGTTTCGGCGTCGAGTACCGTCCGGCGGAACCGGTGAGTTGCATCGAGCCGGGCCGGGTGAATGGCCGCGCCGCGGATTTGGTGGTTCTGGCCACGGGATTCCGGCCCAACGCCGAACTCGCCGTGGAGGCGGGCATCGAGACCGGCGGTTCCGGGGCTATCAGCGTCAATGAACTGCTCGAGACAAACTTGCCGGGCGTTTATGCGGCGGGCGATTGCGCGGAGGCGATGCACCGGGTTACCGGACGCCCTTGCTACATCCCGCTAGGCACGACGGCCAACAAGATGGGCCGGATCGCCGGGGCGAACGCGGCCGGCGCCCGGGAGCGGTTTCGTGGGGTTTTGGGAACGTCGATCGTGCGGGTGTGCGGGCTCGGCGCCGGGATGACCGGGCTGATGGAATCCGAGGCGCGGGCGGAGGGATTCCGGACGGTTGCAGCGGCGATCGAGGAGTTGGAACGGCCGCAATATTTCTGGGGCGCGCGCGTGAAGGTGAAGCTGGTGGCGCAGGCCGGCTCGGGCCGCCTGCTAGGAGGCCTGGTGATCGGCGAGCGCGGCGTGGCCGGGCGGGTGAACACGCTCGCGGCGGCGATTGAGGCGCGGATGACGGTGGATGAGTTCGAGCAGTTAGACTTGGTGTATGCGCCGCCTTATGCGCGGGTATGGGACCCTCTGCTGATCGCGGCGCAGCAGTTGCGGAAGCGGCTGGACTGAGTTGCACGGCGCCTGCTTGGAACATTGATAGACTGGGTTTACCGAGATGCTGAAAGAGAAACAGCCCGCCCCGGAATTCACGCTCCAAACGATGGAGGGAGAGGAGATTGCACTCTCGAGCCTGCTCGCCGGCGGGCCGGTGTTTCTAGCGTTCTTCAAGATCTCGTGCCCGGTTTGCCAGTACGCGTTCCCGTTTCTCGAACGGCTGCACCGCGATGCAGGCGGCGGCGTGCAACTCGTGGGCGTTTCGCAGGACAGCGCGGCGGCGACGGACCATTTCTTGAAGGAGTACGACATCACGTTTCCCACGCTGCTCGACACCTACGCCGGCGGCTACGCGGTAAGCAACGCATACGGCATTCACAAAGTGCCGAGCGGATTTCTCGTCGAACCGGACGGCAAGGTCAGCATGACGATGGAGGGGTTCGAGAGGGCGGCGATCGAGGGACTCGGCGAGCGCGCCGGCGCCGCGGCCTTCGAGCCAGGCGAGGATGTGCCGGCCTTCCGCCCCGGTTGAGGATCAAAGAACTAGCCTCCGGTCGGAGGCTGCGATATCCTGACAACGACCGATGCCATCCAAACCGAACGAAGTTCTCGATTCAGCCGCGGCCATCGCAAAAGGCCTGGGCGTGACTCTCAAGGAGATGTTCTCGCCGGCTATTACCGAGGATTACCCGGATTCGCCCGCCCAGTTTCAGCCCCGGTATCGCGGCGCTCACGTACTCGAGCGCGACGCGGACGGCATGGAGAAGTGCGTTGCATGCTTTCTTTGCGCCGCGATTTGCCCCTCGCACTGCATTTACATCGAGGCGGCGGAGAACACGGCGGAAGAGCGCATCAGCGGCGGGGAGCGGTACGCAAAGGTCTATAACATCGACTACAACCGGTGTATCTTCTGCGGCTACTGCGTGGAGGCATGCCCGACTGACGCGATCACGCACGGGCATGGGTTCGAACTGGCGAGCTACAACACCGCAACGCTGGTGATGCGCAAGGAAGACATGCTAGCGAAGCGGTAGGCGCTTCGGCCATTGCCGACCGGCCCTTTCCGGCGCGGCGGCGCTTCCGCCTCAATCATGGGGTTGACCGGCTGGCGTCTCCGATGGCCCGAGCCTACTTACCTGATGCGGTGAGGCAGCGATAAGCGCGGCGGGCGACGACCAACTCTTCGTTGGCGTTGATCACCAAGACGGCGACACCGGAACCGGCGGTTGAGATCAGGCGGTCACCAGAGTTCCCGGCGTTCTTCGCCGGATCGAGCTTAACGCCGAGGAATTCGAGGCCGGAGCAGACCGCGGTCCGCAAGGCGGCGGCGTTTTCGCCGATGCCGCCGGTAAACGAGATCGCGTCAAGACCACCCATGGCCGCGGCGTATGCCCCGATGTTCTTCTTGATCTGGTAAGCAAAGACTTCGAGGGCGAGGGCGGCATCGCGATTCCCGTCGCGGGCGGCCGCTTCGATGTCGCGGACGTCGCCGCCCGGGACTCCGCTCAGGCCGGCGAGCCCGCCGTCGCCAGCCAGTTGTTTTCGCACCTCGCCGATGGACCAGCCCTCCCGCTCCATCATGTAGAGCACGCTGAAGACGTCGAGCTCGCCGTGCCGGGTGGCGTTTTCGAGACCTGACTGCGGGGAGAAACCCATCGTCGTATCGACGGACCGGCCAGCGTTGATGGCACACATGGAGGAGCTGCCACCGAGGTGGCAGCTCACCAGGCGCAAGCTTCCCGCGGGTTTGCCGAGCAGCTCCGGCACGCGCCGGCTGATGAACTCGTGCGAGGCTCCGTGAAAGCCGTAGCGCTGCACTTCGGCTTTGGCGCGCCATTCGCCGGGGACGCCGTACCGGACGGCGTACTCGGGCATGGTGGCGTGGAATTCGGTTTCAAAGGCGGCCACGAGCGGCGTGTCCGGCAAAGCCTCCCGGAAGGCACGGATACCGTTTAGATAGACGGCGTTGTGAACCGGCGCCACGGGGAGAAACCGTTCGAGCGCGTCCACCACACCGTCATCGATGAGAAAGGTTCCGCGATAGTTACGTCCGGCGAGCACGGTTTTGAAGGCGACGGCATCAATGGGAGCGTCCCCGGTGTCAATGGAAGCGATGGCCTCCTTGTAATGCGTGACGCGTTCGAGGCGCCCTTTGGCGAGGGCCTCCTCCCGCGGCATGGAAATCAACTGGTACTTGAGCGAGGTGGAGCCGAGATTCGGAATGAGTATGTTCATGTTGTCAGTTTCTGGCGGCTTTTACCGCAGGCGGTACTGCGATTCGATTGCGGCAAGGTTTTTCCGAGCCTGGGCCTGGAACGGGCTGTTCATGGCCGCGCACTGCTTGGTGAACTTGTGCGCATCTATAATCTGCTTCTCGCTGCCGCTCTTGGCGCCCATCTGGTAGTTGGCGAGTCCGAGATGGAAGAGCGCGCCGGCGAGCACCGGCTGATTCTCCTGAATACCGGGCAGCGCTTTCCGTAGAATCTGGTCGGCTTTGGCATAGTTGGCCTGGGTTGAGTAGGTGACCCCCATCATCCAGTAGGCGAGGCCGATGGAGTTCTTTTTCTTCTTCTCCCAGGCGGAGGGATCGACACCCTCCGGAGCGTCTTTCGGCTCGATGTATTCCACGAGCTTGGTGCAGTAGTCGATGGCCTTGGCGGCGTCCTTTTTTTGGTTGAAATAGTAGTCGGCGGCGACGAGGAGCATGTCTTCGTCGGCTTTCCCCTCGGCCGCCAATTCCTCGACCATGGCAGCGGCTTGGTCAGACTGGCCGGCCTGCTGGTAGGCGAAGAAGGCCTGCTTGGCGAGCGGACCGAGGTGCTCACTTTCGGGGTTCGCCTCCTTGAGGGCGTTTATCAGTTCCAGCTTTGCCGCGGGGTCTTGCGTCTGGAGCGCGGCGTTGTAGAGCGACCACTCGGCGTAGCGGCCGACATCCTTGGCAAATGCGATCGACTGCTTCCATTCCTCTTCGTCCTCGACATACTCGAATTCCGGCTTCGGGGCCGAGACGGTTTTCGCCGCCGCCTCGTGCGTCGCCAGCGCCCACTTCTTCACCAGGGCCGGATCATTCTGGGCCTCGGAGGTTTTCAGGCAGCCATGAAGCGCGGCGGCGCTCCCGGGCGCGACCTCCCGCAGTTTCTCGCACCAGGACAGGGATTTGCCGGCCTGATCGAGTTCCGCGTAGATTGGCGGAATCTGCGCGACAACCCACGGCAAGGAGTTATGGGAAGGGTACTGTTGGACGAACTGTTCGAGCATTACCGCTTTCTGCTGCGGGTTCTCTTCCATACCGATTTGCTGCAGCAGTTGTCCCTCCGGCGTGGTTGTGTCGATGTCGGCCGGCTGCGCGAAAACCATCAAGGCCGAGGTTGACATTAGCAGAACGAAACTTGCCAGTTTCATATGGCGCCTCCCTAGAGTTCGAAACGCGTGTATTATAAAACAGTTTGAAGCGCCTCGTGGGTATAGCGCACCGCCACGGCGCTGACTGGCTCCGCGGCGGGTATGGTAGATTAGCGCAGTGAGCCAAGCATCATGATCCTTCCAACCACCTATCTCGCCGCGCTGCTTCTGACCTTCGTGACCATGATCTGTTGGGGATCGTGGGCCAATACCACGAAGATGGCGGGCAAGTGGCGCTTTGAGCTGTACTACTTCGATTATTCTTTCGGATTGCTGTTTGCGGCGACGGTGCTGGCCCTGACGTTCGGCCAGTTCGGCAGCGAGTTGACATTTCAAGACAATCTCCTGATCGTGCGTAAGCGGTCCCTGGCCTTCGGCCTTCTCGCCGGAGGGGTGTTCAATCTCGCCAATATACTGCTGGTGGCGGCCATCTCGCTCACCGGAATGGCGGTGGCGTTTCCCGTTGGCATCGGCCTCGCGCTGGTGATCGGAGTGGCCTGGAGCTACGCTCTGAATCCGCAAGGCAACCCGCTGCTGCTCGCGGCCGGATGCGCGGCACTGCTCGCCGGCGTGGTGGTCACCGCGCTGGCCCACAAGACTTACGCGGCAGCCAAGGACGCGGAGAAAGAGAAGGAATGGGCGGAGCAGGGCAAGCGAAGGGCTCCAAGGAAAACAGGGTTCAAGGGAATCGGGATCAGCCTCGCCGCCGGTATTCTGATGGGATCATTCTATCCGCTGGTGGAGATATCCAAGCAGGGAGAACTTGGCCTGCGCGCTTATGCGGTCGGTTTCGTATTCGCAGTGGGCGTGTTTCTCACGACGCCGGCTTATAACCTCGTCTTCATGAACATCCCCGTGAAGGGAAGGCCCGTTGGGATTACCGCCTACTTCAAGGGAACCACGAGGCAGCATCTTCTCGGCGTTCTCGGCGGCATCATCTGGGCCATCGGCGGGGTGGCCAACTTCGCCGCGGCGAGCGCTCCGCGGGAGGTGCAGGTGGGGCCGGCGATCAGCTACGCGATCGGCCAGGGCGCGGTGCTGGTGAGCACGCTATGGGGGCTGCTCTACTGGAAGGAGTTTGCCGGAGCTGATTCCAAAGTGAAGCGGATGATCGCTCTCGTGCTGGTTCTGCTGGTGGCCGGAATCACGCTTGTCGCCATCGCGCCGCGGTTCGCGTAGGCCCGCGCGGGCGCGAACTATAATGGTCTCGAAATGAGACTGTTAACTCTGTTTTCGACGGCCCTTTTCTGTCTCGCCGGATGCGGCGGCAGGCAGGCGGGAGAGGATTGGCCCCAGCGGCCGTTGATGGAGGCGCGGTTCGAGGACTCGATCCAGCACCGCTACCTTTCGAAAGAGATTCAAGACTCCAGGTCGATCGACGACATGGAGGATGAACGCGGCTGGTCTTCGCGCGGCATTGTCCAGATGAGCTACACGTCCAACCGCGCCCGGGATGGCCGGCGCGCCCTGCGCTTCCGCACCTCGATGCGCGACGAAGCGCACATCAAGTCCAATATTAAGGACGGCTCGTTCGCCGGCGGCCAGGGCGGTCACACGCGGATAGCCCTACCGTTCGACCCGCCCCAGGACTGGAGCGCCTACAACCGGCTCTCGCTTTGGGTTTATGTCCACCCGACGTCCATGCAGGCGTACTCATTCTCGCTGCAGTTCGAGTGTGAGGGAGCGCCGGCGGGGCCGCAGGCGCCTGTTCCGGTCCATCATGTTCATGACCTCGAGCATGGCGAGTGGAACCACGTCGTCTGGGAGATCCCCAACTTTCAGCGGGATAAGGTGACGAGCTTCAGCATCGGTCAGATCCTGCGCGGCCACGAACCGGAGGATGAAGGCGTTGTCACCTATGACTTTGACCAATTGGAAATCCAGAGGGTCGACGCCGAGGCATACGAGGGCTGGGAGGTCGCGCCGGGGAAGATTGCTTTCAGCCACGTGGGGTACCACCCGTCCGGCGAGAAGCTCGCCTTCGCGACGGGAATTGAGGCCGGCCGGTTCGAACTGGTCGACGCCGCGACGAAGGAGGTCGTGGCAGCCTATCCGGTGAAGGAGACCAGGAATGCCCGGGGGAGCTTTCAGACGCTCGACTTCACGGAGTTCACAAAGCAAGGGCGCTATTTCCTCCGGTGCGGCGGCGTGACGGGACGCCCGTTTTCGATATCGGAGGACGTCTGGCACGGAACGATCGAGAAAGTGTTGAACGCTTACTATGGCTTGCGGTGCGGCTTCCCGGTCCCGGGCGTCCACCGCGTCTGCCACGAGGACCTGCGAGGCGTGCACGAAGGCGAGGAGAAGTTCATCAACGGCGGGTGGCACGACGCGGGCGACCTCTCGCAGGGTTCACATCGAACCGGCGTTTCGGTCTACTCCATGCTGCGCATCTATGACGAGCTACGGCAGCGGGGCCTGAAGCCAGAACTTCAGGAGAGGGTGCTCGAAGAGGCGAAGTGGGGCTTGGACTGGCTGCTCAAGACCCGGTTCGGCCAAGGCTACCGCATCACCTGGGCGCTTCTGCGTATCTACACGGATAACAAGATCGGAACAATCGACGACGTTATCGTTCCCGCCCGGCACATCGCCTACGAGAACTTCCTATTCGCCATGGCGGGAGCCTACGCCGGGCGCGTGCTGGAGGAAGCGGATCCGCTGCGGGCCGCGGCCAGCCTCGCGGCGGCGGTTGAGGACTTCCAGGCGACGCTCGACCAGCGCCGGGACTGGAGCCGCGCCACGCGGATAGAGGCGGCGTTCGGCGCCTTGGCCGCGGTGGAATTGTTCCGCGTCACTGGTGAGCCGAGATACGCCGATGAAGCGGCCCGCTTCGGGAAGATCCTGCTCGACTGCCAGGAGCGGCGCTTTGCCGGCGGAATTCCCATCACGGGATACTTCTACGAAGATACAGCGCGCGAGCGGATTGTCCACGACTTCCACGGGAGCTTCAAGGGAGCGGTGGCGGCGGCCCTGGCCGCCCTCTGCGAGACGTATCCGGAGCACGAGGACTGGATGAACTGGTATGCCGGCGTCCTGCTCCACTCGGAGTATTTCCTGCGGCGGGGTTCCCGGTACTCGGAACCTTACAACCGGTTGCCGAACTCCGTCTGGCGGCGGGATGAGATCGAAGCCATGCCGGAGACGGCGGAAGGGCGCGGATGGAGCCGGCAAGCCGCTCTGCCTCAGTACGAAGAGAGTACGCGTCTGGCTGAAGGATACCGTCTTCGGACCTTCCCGATCTGGCCCGACAGCTCGATGCACGGAAGCACGGCGATACACTTGGCGAGTACGGCCGCGCTTCACGCCGCCGCGCGGCTGCGGAATGATCTGGAGCTCGCAAATCTTGCCGAGCGCCAGCTCCAGTGGGTCGTGGGAGTCAATCCTTTCTCGCAAAGTCTCATGTACGGGGAAGGCTACGACTTCCAGCCGCATTTCGCCTATTGTCTGCGCAACCTGACGGGCGCATTGCCGGTGGGGATGGACGCGCTGCACAACGACTCGCCCTACTGGCCGGCAAACAACAAAGCGACCTACAAGGAGATTTGGGTGGTTCCGATGAGCCGGTTCCTCGGGAACATGGCCTCCTCCGCGATGCCGGCACGGGTTAGCGGCGCGGCTTCTTCCGGCGCGGTGTTCCGGGAGCGGCGCACCGGGGTTGAAACGGCGATACCAGCGGGGGAGTTCGCGCGGAACCTCGCTCCCGGACGGTACGAGATCACATTCGGGAACGCGGCCAAGCGGATGCCGCTGCTTCCAGGCGGGCGCTATGAGCTGTCGCTCGACCCGTCGCGATTCATCGCCATCGAGTTGCACGCCAGAGACGCCGGCCAAGACGCCGTCACCATTGAAGCGGAGATCCGCGGCGCGGGCGATCATACGCTGGAACTGCGGGCATTCAATGGCACGGTGAAAGAACCTTCGAAGACGATTACTCTTGCGGCCGGGCAGCCGCGCAGAGTCACGTGGCGCCTGGCGGTGCGGCGGCCAGATACGCCTTGGGCGGCGGCCGTAATTCCCGACGGCGATCTTGGCGGCAAGGCGGAAATCACCGGAGCGCCCGCACCCTGAGGCCGCCAGCCGCTGCTTGCGGTTCGCGCGCGGCGCCGGTTCCCCGAGGAGCCTGCAGAAACTGCTGAGTCACGTACTGCAATTCGAACTTGACATTGCTATAACGCGCACTACAATCGAGCCGGAGGGAACGTTTTATAAAAATATATGTTGGATTGATCTCCTATTTCCTTCAGACCTGTGGCGAGAATGTTTACTACCGTCACGATAAGTGCGAATGTTACGGAGGGATGTGTGATTGCACCGGAATGCATCTCCAATTTTTGCATCCTGCCACAATTACTGTACAGATTCGACTTACGACGGGTGCCTGGGAGAATACCCGCCGTGGTGTTTGTAGCAACGTAATTGAGATTGGAGGAACGACAAATGAAACTGTTCGAATTGGTAGCCCTTAGCGTTCTAGTTGCCGTCGCGACATACGTAGTCGTTTCGCCTAACGTGGCCA
>CAYXVG010000039.1:0-69376 GCA_964468205.1 uncultured Solibacteraceae bacterium
CTAAGCCCGCCCGCACCGGATTGAGCTCTACATACCGCAGCGCTTCCCACCAATGGCAGCCGTCAAGCGGACACGAGTAGAAGCGATTCTGCCATAGGTGACCGGACCTTCCGTGCAGCACGTTATGCCACCGCGCATAGTCGTTGTGCGCTTGTCCAAGCGCCTTGGCCAGCGAACCCTCATCGTTTGGGACGACGATTAGATGCACGTGGTTCGTCATCAGGCAGTAGCCCTGCACCGCCACCCGGTGCTGTCGGCAGTAGTGCTTGAGTGTTCGCAAATAGATGGACCGGTCCTGCTCGCAAAGGTAGACGTCTTGCCGCTGATTCCCGCGTTGCGTTACATGGTGAGCGCACCCCGGCGCCACCACTCTTGCCATTCGTGCCATTTGAATAGACAGTGCGCAATCCCGCCTCCTTCTCTCAACCGAAATTCGGTGACAGGCTACTCTTTCCCCAATTCCCCGCAGCCGCCCCAAAGCGTTTCATCGGGACCACCAGCAATTAGAAAAAGAGTAGCCTGTCACCGAATTTGAAACTATACTTGCAGGTACACGACTTTTCCGGAGGGGAAATGTCTCAATCGGTGCATCGGCTGCGCGGAATTGCTCTGGTGGCTCTGATCCTCATAGTTTCGGGAGCAGCCGCAGTATGGTACTACGACGGCATCCAGACACGCGAAAGAACCCATCTCGAACACCGCGCGCTTCGCATTCTGGCCATGACCGGCGAGCAACTCGGGGAGCGCCTCGACGTCAACGAGTCGATCCTGCGATCGGCGGCCGGTCTAACAACGCTCCGGGATCTCTCCGCCTACGCACAGTTCCTCGAGAACATCGGAGCAAGAGAACGCGCCCAGGAGATCGAGCAGGAACGTGAACAGCAGGAACGGCGTTACCTTCGGACTCTCGCTCCGCACCTCGAATGGGCCGCCTGTGACGAGAAACCCAACCCGCGCCCAACGCCTGAATTTATTATCACTGTAGGCGGCTATAACAGCGCCGTGGCCACAGCCGGCGGACAGGCTCGGGTCCTCAAACTGTCGCTGAGCAACCTGATCTGCGCTGAAGTGACCTTGGAGAACCTGGTCCCGCGCCTGACAGAAGGCGCCCCGTCCGAGCTATTCGACGACATCCTCCTCGTCGACGGCTACGGCAGAGTCATCTTCCAATCCGCCAAAAGCGAAATCCGGATTCACCGCTTCTCCGAGTTGCTGGACCACCCGGAGCCAACAGAAGCCGCGGGCGAGGAATACCCTGCTGCCGATTCCGAAACCGCGGACCCCGGCGGCGCCGTTGGGAAATCCGGCGATATCGGCAGCTTCGCCCATTTGAGCGGCCTGCGCGAGGTGGAAATAGCCAGAAAGAAGTTCATGCTATTTTCCCAGCCGATCCGCTTGATTTCGGCGCTGAACCAGGATCGAGCCCCGTTTCAACTGGTATTGTGCGGCCTCATCCGGTCAGAGGATTTCAAGTCCGAAGGGTCCTTGCGCGCCATCAAGCCCCTGGGGCAATGGGGCGTCTCCATTCTTCTCATTGTCCTGTTGATCTGGCCGGCGATTCACACCTCGGTCGTGATGGGCCCGTTTTCCTCGCTCCGGGCAAGAACCCCGTACTTGATGGGCGCCGGCATCTGTTTCGCGGGCGGCGTCCTGCTAGCGGCCGTCTTATATTTCGTGCATCGTGGCGCCATCGATGTCGAAGCGCGCGGGCAACTCTCCCTGGTGGCCGACACGATTGAGAGGAATCTGTATGAGGAACTCAACGGGACGCTGTTGACCATTGAGGCCCTCACCCGGGATGCCGAGCGGGACGCGGTAAGTGCCGTCAGGGAAGGTCGAGCGGATGAACTGAAGGTGTGTCCCGAGCACGGCCCTCACTATTTCACCATTCGCACCGACTGCTTCCGCGAGCGATGCCGCGAGTATTATCCAAGCACGCTAGCCAAAGAGCGCCCGTCCTGGGACTTGATGTTCTGGGCGGACCGTTACGGACACCAGAGAGTGAAATGGACCTTTCACAAGCAGGCAACGGCCTACACTCCGATGAAGGACTACTGGTTCTTCCAGGAGAGTCGGAAAGGAAACGTCTGGGAACTCATCAAGGACCCGGAGCGGCAAGGTCCGGCGCTTCATGACCGCAGATTCCTAATGGCGGCCGTCCACTCGCCGACCACGGGTGAGGACTTGGCCGTGGTCACCCAGCGCATTTCACGGGAGAACGATGACCAGATTCTCGAATACGCATTCGCCGCGTTCCCGCTGGCGTCGCTCTTTCATGTTGTGCTCCCCAGCGGATACGGCTACGCGCTCATTGACGAGGCTGGCAAGGTTCAATTTCACTCCGATCCAGGAAGAAACCTGAGAGAGAATTTCTTCCGCGAAGCCGGCAACAGCCCCGAGTTGCGCGCGGCCGTATTGGCCGAGGGTGAGACGACCGAGCGGAGTGAGTACTACGGTGTGCCCCACTTGATCCATGTCCGTCCGCTGCAACGAATTGTTGGCAGCTCACTTTCGTTGGTGGCCTTCCGGGGCTCGACCCGCGATGACTTCTTCTCCGTTCAAATTGTCTTCCTCGCCCTGGCCTTCGTCCTTGGCTATGTTGCAATCTTGCTCGTTCCTCTGGGGTTGATCGTGGTCGGGCGGAAGCTGACTGGCAAAAAGGGGCTACCCGTGCCGCCGCCGTCCCGTCTATGGCCGGTCGCGGAACACCGCGTTTGGTTTGCGGGATTGTTCGCCGCAAGCATGCTGGTCCTGGGAATAACCCTCGCCCCGCTGGCAGGGCGGCCTTTCGCGTTGACCAGTGGCAGCGCCGCGGTAGCTGTGGTCCTGCCGGTCATTCTAGCTTGCGGTTTTTGGATCTTCGTGTTGCTTTGGCAAGGTCCGAAGTGGCGTCTTCCCGAGCGGATTGTTGGCGAGCGCATGAACGTCAACATCTTGCACTGGCTCTCCATTTCGGCGCTTCTGCTGGCGCTGATCTCCGCGCCGGCCGTGGTCGCGTATGAGATCGCCTTTCGCCACTCGAGCGCGGGTTTCAGCCTGCGGGATCTGAACGAACTCGAGCGTCTCGAGTCTAGCCGCCAGCACCGGTTGAACGCTCGATACCACGAACTCGACCGCGACATCAGAGCTTCCCTGTTGACTCTCCGCTCGGATTCCCTCCTGGATCGTCCCTACTTGGGGCTTGGAGGCAAGTATTCCCCATCCTACCGGCGCATTCTGACAGAGGAAGCAAGGTCGTCCGCGCAAGTCGAGGGTTTCGTTGATTCCACGCTTCGATGGCTGGCCCGGCGTATGCCGAAGTCGGTCGTTCAGGTGCCCGCCGCTGGAAGCCGACTGAACTCTCCCGCTGTTTCCGAAGTCGAGTCGGCGCTTGAGAAGTATCAGGTGAACTCTGCGCCCGCAGAGAACGAAGACCAGGATGCATGGATGGTACCCGTGGCGTTCCTGGTGGTGGTTCCCGTCGTCTTGATAGTTACCAGAAGAGCGCTGAACGACCTGTGCTTGGAGGAAGGGTATATGAGCCAAGTGTTAGGCCGCTTTGTCGAGGTGTGGCCGGAGATCGATACCAGCGGCCGGCTCCGCGATCTGGAGAGCCGGACGATCATCATCGGGCCGGCCGCAGTGGGAAAGAGCGAATGGGTCCGGGGGCAAGCCGGAATTGCGCGTTTGGATCTTAGCTTGCGAGATTTTGAGAATGAAACTGGGGAGGGGGCCGGCAGTCTCGTGCTGGACAACTTCGAAGCGGCACTGATGGAGCCATCGCGGCAGCCTAAGCTGCTGGAGTTCCTGGAGAAAATTGTCACGCGTGACAACGTCAGCGTTGCCATTGTCACCGCGGCGGATCCGGTCTACATGCTGGTCGATGATCCGCATTCGCACATCCTTTGGCCGGCCGACGGGGAAGATGAAACCACCTACCGGCACCGTTGGATGCGGGTGCTCGCCGGTTTCCAGCGTTATTCGTTCGTTCCGGCGCCGGAGAAACGAGGAATCCTCGATCCGCGAGCCGTTTTGGCGAACAGTTCGCTGTCCGAACGGCTGGTCCTCACGGAAATCGCCGAAGAGGGTTGGGTGAATCCACGGCAGATGCTGGCGCTGCACCACTTGGTGGATCGCGGTCTGGTCCGCCGGACGCCGCGGCCCGAAATCATCAACCAGGAGCTCTGCGACTACACCCGCCAGATGCGCCAAGTCGATGATTTCCAGAAATACAACTGGGCTCCGGACGCCGAAGGCAGGTTCCTCCGGTTCGGATTCTACGTCGGATTGTTAGTCGTCTTGTGTGTTGTGCTGTATTACGTCGGCCGGGCCGTGCAAAGCGACTTTGTTACCCTCATCGGCCCTCTCGGCGCCCTGGCCACCGTCGCGCAACGAATCATCGCCACCTACCGCGGCAAAGGCCTCGTCTCCGGCGAACTCACATAAATTCGGTGACAGGCTACTCTTTCCCTTAATTCCCGCAGATAACCCGCCCTCACAACGTCTACCTGCCACGGGATCTCCACACATCGCATCTCTTTCCGCCCGCTTCCCGTTCTCTGCGTGAAACCACCGGATACAATAGTGACCGCGGGGAGTTCTCTCCTCAAACACGGATTTGGGTTCGTTTCGCGTTTCGAACCAGGAGAGCTTTTTTACACGGTGTGCAAATAAGCAGGGTCTTGCGTCACCGCCCCTCCCGCGCCGCTCGGCAAGTCTCCTGAAAACAAAAGGTTACGCCCGGGTCGGAGGAGGGCGCCCGCGGTGACGCAAGCAGCGTACCGTGACGCAAGCCCGCTCAAAGCGCGCCGTAACAAAGGCTGCCGTAACTGTCTTATAATGAAAGAACCGTCCTGGTAATGGTGCGCCGACACTCCTTGAAAAGGTGAGTCACAACCAATCGCGTCTCATTTGGCCGCGCCCGGCGCCTGGCATGCAACTATGTTTGAGAATCTTAGCGACAAGCTGCAGAGGGTCTTCAAGAACCTTCGCGGCCAAGGCAAATTATCGGCCGAGAACATGGAGGAAGCCCTGCGCGAAATCCGCCTGGCTCTTCTCGAGGCCGACGTGCACTTCAAAGTCGTCAAGCAGCTCATCGGCAATATCAGGGAAAAGGCGATGGGCGAAGAAGTGCTCACCGCCCTCTCGCCCGGCCAACAGGTCGTCAAGATCGTCAACGAAGAGCTGGTCAAGATTCTCGGCAGCCACCACTCCCGGCTTCGTTTCGCAAATGAGCCACCATCGGCGATCCTGATCGTCGGCCTCCAGGGATCCGGTAAAACCACTAGCACAGGTAAGCTGGCCCGCTGGCTCACCAAAAACGGCCACAACCCGATCGTCGTCTCCGTCGACGTCTACCGCCCCGCGGCGCGCAAGCAGCTCAGCATCATCGCGAAACAAATTCAACTGCCCATCTACGAGGGCAAGCCCGAAGAGGAAAAAGAACCGCTGGCGCTCGCCCGCTCGGCTCGTGTCGCGGCGGTCCAAACCGGCAAGGACGTGGTTCTTGTCGACACCGCGGGGCGCCTCCATATTGACGAAGAACTGATGAAGGAGTTGAGCCGCCTCAAGGAACTGCTCAACCCCTCGGAAATCCTCTTCGTTGCCGACGCCATGACCGGCCAGGACGCCGTCAAGTCGGCCAAGCAGTTCCATGAGCAGCTCGGAATCACCGGCGTCATCCTCACCAAAATGGATGGCGACGCCCGCGGCGGCGCCGCGCTCTCGGTGCGCACCGTCACCGGACAGCCGCTCAAATTCGTCGGCACCGGCGAGAAGTTCGACGCCCTGGAGCCATTTCACCCGGAGCGCATGGCGTCCCGCATTCTCGGTATGGGCGACGTCCTCAGTCTCATCGAGAAGGTCGAAGACCAGATCGACGTCAAGCAGGCCGAGGAGATGCAGGAAAAGATCCTCGAAAACGAGTTCACCCTCGAGGACTTCCGGGACCAGCTCAAGCAATTGCGCAAGCTCGGCCCGCTCGAAAACCTGCTCAAAATGATGCCCGATATCGGCCCGATGAAGGGCATGAAGAATGTCGACGTGGACGAAAAGGAACTCACCCGCATCGTCGCCATCGTCGATTCCATGACCCCCAAGGAACGCCGGAACCACATGATCATCAACGGATCGCGCCGCCGCCGGATCGCCAAGGGCAGCGGAACCTCCGTCCAGCAGGTGAATCAGCTATTGAAGCAGTACACTCAGGCGCGCAAGATGATGCGCAGCCTCACCGGTGGCATGATGGGTAAGCGAATGGGCAAGAGGCTCGCGAAAATGAAGATGCCCGCCGGCATGCCCCGCGGGTTTGGAAAAGGTTTCTGAGGCCGCCCTTAGCCGGGCCGGTCGCTCCGGAACCGCTCGCCGGTTCCGGAATAACGAACTTACCGCTAACCGCTCCGGCGGGCCGCGGATTGTAAGGAGACGTGGAAGTCAATGGTTGCTATTCGTTTGGCCCGGTTTGGAGCCAAGAAAAAACCCACCTACCGGGTGGTGGTAATGGAAAAGAATAAAGCCCGGAACAGTGACAGCATCGAGGTCGTCGGCCACTATAACCCGGTGGCTGATCCGGTCGAGGTCAACCTGAAGCACGACCGGATTGAGTACTGGTTGAGCGTCGGAGCGCAGCCCAGCGATACCGTAAAGCGGCTGCTCAAAGCGTATCCGAAGCCGGAAGAAGAGCCGGCGGAGGCGCCAGCGGGCTGAGGCCGGTGACCGGCCCTCTCCGCGCCGTGTGAGCTTGAACCCGATTCCCGGGGCAGCGTGCTATCTGCATCTTGTTACGGGACATACTTCTTGTCAATGATATGATCTACTCAGGACAGCCGGGCCGCTTCACTCTTAGGAGCGGCAGCAGGACTAATGACCGGACTGGCGGCCGGCAAACTTCGGGACGCCGTTCGGACAATGGAGAGGAGACGCTGTCATGGCAGGGATGAAAGAACTGGTTGAGGAAATCGCGAAAGCTCTCGTCGACATCCCAGAGGAGGTCAGCGTGCGCGAGGTTGAAGGCGAGCAGGTCACTGTCCTCGAATTGCGCGTCGCACAAAGTGACTTGGGAAAGGTGATTGGCAAACAGGGGAGAACCGCCAGATCAATTCGGACCCTTCTGGGCGCCGCCGGAATGAAGTTGAACCGGCGGTTTACGCTGGAGATTCTGGAGTAGAGCATAGCCTTGCCTTCCGCAGCCGGTCAGGGAAACGGCCGGGACTGGCCTGATCCATCCCGGCGGGAAGAATGGGTTGCCATCGCTCACTTGATCCGGACACGTGGGCGGCGCGGAGAACTCTCGGCCGTCTCGTTGAGCAGCCATCCGGAACGCTTCCAGGAGCTGGGAAAGGTTCTCCTGGTTGGCGCAAAAGGGTTCCCCGGCGAGCCCCGGGTTTTCGAGGTTGAGGAAGTCTGGGAGCACGGCGAGCGGTACATATTCAGGTTCCGCGGGGTCGATTCGATCTCCGCGGCCGAAGAGCTCTGCGGAGCCGAGGTGCGAATCCCGCACACCGAACGCTTCGTGTTGCCATCAGACGAGTTCTACTACTCGGACTTGGTCGGCTGCACGGTGCTAGACCGCCATGGCGGTTCGGAAATCGGGGTCGTGAAGGGTTTTCTCGAGCTTGGGCCTAACGGCCTGCTCGAAGTAAGAGATGATCGCGGACGGGAAGTTTTGATCCCGTTCGCGGCCGAAATTTGTGTCGCGGTAGACATCGAGAAAAGAATCATCGAGATCGATCCGCCGGAAGGATTGTTGGAACTGAACAAGTAATGGTTTTTCACGTTCTCACCATCTTTCCCGGATTTTTCCGTGGTCCTTTCGAGTTTGGAGTTGTCAGCCGGGCGCTCGAGGCCGGAAAACTTGACATCCGGATTCACGACCTCCGGAAGTGGGCTTTCGACCGGCACAAAACGGTGGACGACCGGCCGTTCGGCGGCGGCGAGGGAATGGTGCTCAAACCCGAACCGCTATTCCTCGCCATCGAGGAAATCTTGCCGGAGCGTGACGAGCGGCGGCGCGTGGCGCTGCTCTCGGCGCAAGGGCGGCTGTTTAGCCAGGCCGTGGCCCGCGAATACAGCGGATGTGATGAGATTGCGCTTATCTGCGGCCGGTATGAAGGCGTTGACGAGCGCGTGGCCGAACACTTGGCCGACGACGAAATATCGATAGGAGATTATGTGTTGAGCGGAGGCGAACTCGCCGCCGCCGTGGTGGTCGATACAGTGGCCCGGCTTCTGCCGGGGGTGCTGGGCAATGAGCAGTCCGCGGTGTCCGAGTCATTCGGCGCCCCGGGCATCCTCGATTGTCCCCACTATACCCGCCCTGCGGAGTTCCGGGGATGGAACGTCCCCGAGACGCTCCTCGGCGGGAACCACGAAGAGATCAGGCGGTGGCGCAGGGAAGCGGCAATCCGCAAGACGGCCCGGTACCGGCCGGACTTGCTCGAGCGGCCGGCTCCGGGAAGCACACAAAAGGAAAAGGAACGGTTGCAATGATTAACGCACTCATTGAGAAGGTTGCCAAAAAGCAAATGCGGAATGATATCCCGGACCTCCGTCCGGGAGACACGGTTCGCGTCCAAGTGAAGATCAGAGAAGGTGAAAAGGAGCGCCTGCAGGCCTTCGAGGGCGTCTTCCTCGCCCGGAACAACAGCGGCATTAGCGAGACCATCACCGTCCGCAAGATCAGCTTCGGACACGGTGTCGAGCGCATCTTCCCCATCCACGCCCCGGTGATTGACAGCATCAAGGTGGTTCGCACGGGCAAGGTCCGGCGGGCTAAGCTGTATTACCTCCGCAAACTGCGCGGAAAGGCCGCGCGGCTGAAGGAACGCGATACGCGCTTCCGGTAGAGCCGAGTCTCGTGGCGGCCCGCAAACAGCGGCAAAGCAGAGTTCCGGCGCCGGTCCGGTGTCGGAGTGACTACGAGCGGGCGGTGCGCGCCAGCGGACACATCCTCGTGGCTGGCCTCGATGAAGCCGGACGCGGCTGTCTGTTTGGCCCGGTCCACGCTGCCGCGGTCATTCTCTCGCCGGATCGTCCGGTTCCAGGACTCGCCGATAGCAAGGAGTTGGAAGCTTCTGAGCGGGAGCGCCTCGCCATCCTGATTCGCAAACGATCCGTGGCGTGGGCTGTATCGTCGGTGGAAGCCGAAGTGATCGACCGTATCAACATTCTGGAGGCCGCGCGACTGGCCATGAAACAGGCGGCGGAAAAACTCGATCCGCCGGCCGACTACCTGCTTGTGGATGCCGTGATCCTCGATACTGATCTTCCGCAGCGGGCTCTCATTCATGGCGACGCCCGCTGCCGCTCCATCGCCGCGGCCTCCATCATTGCAAAGGTCGAGCGTGACGCGGAAATGCGGCGGCTCGACGGCGTCTATCCCGGCTATGGCTTCGCCAGCCATAAGGGCTACGGAACCCCGGAACACCTCCGGGCGCTCGAGCGGATAGGTCCGACGCCGCTCCATAGGCGCACGTTCGCCCCGGTTCGAGAGGTCTGCGGCCTTCCACCGCTGCCGAAAAACAAAGACCGGCGGGCCGCCGTGCTCCAGGGGCAGATGTCGCTGTTCGCGGGATCGGAGGGGCCGTGTCGCTGACTTCGGTGAACCTTCCCGGAAATGGTCCGATGGAAATGGAAGAGTCGTCTTCCCGTCCGTCCTGGCATGACAAAATCCTCGGCTTGCTCATCGCCATCCTCTGCTTCGAAATGGGAATTTTCCTGATCGCCTTTCCGTGGTCGGGTTACTGGAGCCAGAACTTCTTCTCGTGGTTGACGCCGGAGTGGAGAGAGCTTTGGATGAACTCGTTTTTCCGGGGCGCGGTAAGCGGGTTCGGGTTGCTCAATCTGTATTTGGCGTTGAGCGAAGTTTTCCGGCTGCAAGGACTGCGCGAGAAGGAGCGCGGGAACGATTAATATAGCCCCGCCCCACTCGTCCAATAAGACGAGAGAGCGGTCGGCTAGAATAAAGAAACGGAATGGAACCGTGAAAGAGAATAACGTGGCTGTCGCCGAGAAAACCAAGCAGAACGAACCGGCTCCGAAGAGTAACAAGAAGATCGAGCACCAGCGGGGAACCATCGCCGAGTGGACGGTTACGATCTTGCTGCTGCTGTTCGGAACAACAACGCTGGTGCAGGCCTTCGTCATCCCCACCGGATCGATGGAGGACACCCTGCTGATCGGCGACCACTTGCTCGTGGACAAACTCGCCTACGCGCCGGAGGGAGCAATCAGCAAATACCTGCTCCCCTATCAGGAAGTGGAACGCGGTGACATTATCGTCTTCCGCTACCCGATCGACATCTCCCAAACCTTTGTCAAACGCGTGATCGGCGTTCCCGGCGACCGGTTGAGAATCGTCAACAAGCAGGTCTTTCTAAACGGGGCGCCGCTCGAGGAGCCCTATAAGTATCACAAGACCGACTACGTTGACTCCTACCGGGACAACTTCCCCGGAGAACCCAACGTCAGGCTCTACCCGCCCGCCGAGGACATGCTCAGCGATCACGTCGACAGCGGCGAAGTCGTGATACCACCGGGCGCTTACTTCGCCATGGGCGACAATCGCGATTCCTCGCTCGACAGCCGTTACTGGGGCTTCGTTCCCCGGAATCACATCATCGGACAGCCGCTTGTGATCTACTGGTCATACGACGCTCCCACCGAGCGCCTCGTCGGTCCATCCTTGAGCTTGGACCACATTGTCGATCTCGCCCAAAACTTCTTCACCAAGACCCGCTGGAAACGGACCTTCATGCTTATCCGCGGCCACGACATCGAGGGTTGATAGAACGGTCGCCCGCCGCGGAACCCAAATCAGGAATGGCTACCAACAACCGTTACGCGCTCATCTTGGCCGGCGGGCGCGGTACGCGCTTCTGGCCGCGGAGCAGAACCCGGCATCCGAAACAGTTGATCCCAGTCGTAGCCGGCAAAACCCTCATCCAAGAAACGGTTGACCGGCTGCGGCCCCTGGTTCCGCCGGAGAGAATGTGGATCCTCACCAACCAGGTGATCAGGAGAGAGGTGATCCGCCAGCTTCCCGAGATCCCGCGGCGGCAGGTGCTGGCCGAGCCCGTGGCGCGCAATACGGCCCCGGCCATTGGACTGGCCGCCCAAGTGCTTCAATCGATCGATCAGGACGCCGTACTCGGAATCTTCCCCTCTGACCACTACATCGCCAGGCCATCGCGCTTCCGGCCTCTCGCCAAGGCCGCCTATCGCGGCGCCGAGGCCGGCAATCTGATGGTCTTGGGTATTGAACCGCGCTGGCCCGAGACCGGCTACGGTTACCTGGAATTCCCCCCGGGCACAACGCCCGGGGATACGAATCCGGCTCCTATCCGAAGTTTCCGGGAGAAACCCGACCTCCGAACGGCCCAGCGGTTTCTGAAAGCGAAGCGCTTCTATTGGAATGCCGGAATGTTCTTCTGGCGGGCCGGTGTCTTCCTCGAAGAGCTGCGCAAGCACTTACCCCAGACAGCTTCGCTGCTCGCTTCCCTCCCCCGCTACGGCAGTCGCAAGTTCGGCCCGGCACTGCGCGACATCTTCCCGCGAACGGAGAGTATCTCAGTCGACTATGCCGTGATGGAACGCGCGGAGAAAGTCGCCGGAATCGCCGCCGGAGACATCGGCTGGAATGATCTCGGAAGTTGGAATGCCGCCTACGAACTGCTCGCCGATGCCGGCGGCGCCAACGTCGCCCACACTGACGCCTTGCTCATTTCGAGCAGCGGCAACTACATCGACGCTCCCGGCAAGCTGGTGGCCGCCCTCGGCGTCGACGATCTGATTCTGGTCGACACTCCCGATGCCATCCTGATCGCTAGCCGGAGCCGGGCCCAGCAAGTAGGCGAAATCGTGAAGGTGCTCGAGAAGCTGAACCGCAAGGACCTGCTCTAGCTCTGTCACCGTTAAATGAAAGGACGGCGTGGTCCCGCCAACATGTTTCGTGGCGGCGGTTGTTTGCCAAACAACCTGCCACCGTTAACAGAAAGGACGTCGTGCTCCCGCCGGACTCTGATTGGCAGTACCAGCCCTGGCGCCCTGTGGACGAAGCGGGCGCTTACTCATCTTGCGTTTGACCCAGCCGCGAATGCTCCGGCGGCCGCTCGAGTTGTTGATGGTCCACCAATCGGCTGAAATCCGCGGAAGGGGCACGATGGTAGAATCACTACAAGCGCATTATTCTTTCCATGACAGACCGTGAAATCAGGCTGCAGGCCCTGGGAGAGGCCTTACGGAATCGTATTGTCGTGCTCGATGGCGCGATGGGGACCGTCTTGCAGACGAAGAGTCTGAGCGCCGGCGACTTCGGGGGCTCTGACCTCGAGGGTTGCAACGAGCACCTGGTTCTCACGCGGCCGGACGTGATACTGGATATTCACGGGGCGTATCTCGACGCCGGGTCGGAGATGATCGAGACAAACACGTTCGGCGCCACTCCGATTGTTCTGGCGGAGTATGGGCTTGAAGCGAAAGCGCTGGAGATCAACCGCCGGGCGGCGGAGTTGGCGCGGCAGGCCGCCGATGAGAGCGCGAGGCCGGGGCGGCCCCGCTTCGTCGCCGGCTCCATGGGTCCAACGACCAAGGCGATCACGGTCACCGGCGGGGTGACGTTTGAGGAATTGCAGGAGAACTTCTACATCCAAGCCCGGGGATTGATCGAGGGCGGCGCGGATGTGCTACTGGTGGAAACCTGCCAGGATACGCGGAATACCAAAGCGGCGCTGCTGGCGATCGAACGAGCCCGCCAAGAGGCCGGCGTGCGGGCGCCGGTGATGGTCTCCGGCACCATCGAGCCGATGGGCACGATGCTCGCCGGACAGACCGCCGACGCCTTCTGGGTTTCGGTCGCTCACGCCGATATCCTTTCCATCGGACTCAACTGCGCCACTGGTCCGGAGTTCATGACGGACCATCTGCGGACGCTGCACGAGATGTCCCACGTAAACCTCTCGTGCTATCCGAACGCCGGACTGCCGAACGAGGAAGGAACCTACGACGAAACGGCGGAGTCCCTGGCATCACAGCTCGAAAAATTCGCCAACCACGGCTGGCTGAATTTCGTGGGCGGTTGCTGCGGTACCACCCCAGAATACATTCGCGCCATCGCGCAAATGGTGGACGGCAAGGCCCCACGCCGGCCGCGCGAGCCGGCCCATCGCTCCATCTACACCGGTATCGATCTGGTGGAAGCGGACGAGGACAACCGCCCGCTGATCGTCGGCGAGCGCACAAACGTGATCGGCTCCCGGATGTTCAAACGTCTCATTGCCGAGGAGAAGTGGGAAGAGGCGACCGAGATCGCGCGGCGGCAGATGCGGAACGGGGCGCATATCATCGACGTCTGCCTGCAGTCCAGCGAGCGCGAGGAGATTCAGGATATTCCGCCGTTTTACGAACACCTGATCCGGAAGATCAAACTCCCGGTGATGGTGGACACAACGGATCCGGAAGCGATGGAGCTTTCGCTTGCCTACTGCCAGGGCAAGAGCATCATCAACTCGGTGAATCTGGAGGACGGCGAGGAGAAGTTCGCCCGCACGTGCCCGCTGGCAAGACGGTACGGCGCGGCATTGGTGGTGGGCTGCATCGACGAAGACCCGGTGCAGGCTCAGGCCTTCAGCCGGGAACGCAAACTGACGGTGGCCGAGCGCTCCTACCGGCTTCTCACTGAGAAATACGGAATTCCGCCGGAGGATATCATCATCGACCCGCTGGTGTTCCCCTGCGCCACCGGCGATGAGAACTACGTGGGCGGAGCAGTGGAAACGATCGAGGCGGTTCGCCTGGTGAAGCAAGCGCTGCCCCATGCGAAGACCGTACTTGGCATATCCAACATCTCCTTCGGCCTGCCGCCGGCGGCGCGCGAGGTGGTGAACTCGGTTTTCCTATATCACTGCACGAAAGCGGGCTTGGACCTGGCGATCGTGAACGCGGAGAAGCTGGAGCGTTTCGCGTCGATTCCGGAGCTGGAACGGCGGATGGCAGAAGATTTGCTTTTCAACCGCCCCCCGGCGGAGGTTCCTGCCGGGCACAAGAACGCCGCTCTGATCGAGAGCGCGCCGGCGGACTGGCGGAAGCAAAAGCGCGAGCAGAAAATCGCGATCAATCAATATCACATTGCGCTGGTCACCGATCACTTTCGCGACGCAACCGGCCGGGTGAAGAAGGACGCCTCGAAGCTTCCGCTGGACGAGCGTCTTGCGAACTACATCGTCGAGGGCTCGAAAGACGGCCTGATCGCCGACCTGGAGCGGAAACGCGCCGAGGGAGCAACGCCGTTGCAGATCATCAACGGGCCGTTGATGACCGGAATGAGCGAAGTGGGTCGGCTGTTCAACGACAACGAATTGATCGTGGCGGAGGTGCTGCAGTCGGCCGAGGCGATGAAAGCGGCGGTGGCGCACCTGGAACAGTACATGGAGAAGGCTGATTCCGCGGCGCGCGGGAAGGTCCTGCTGGCCACTGTAAAAGGCGACGTCCACGACATCGGGAAGAACTTGGTGGAGATCATCTTTGCGAACAATGGTTACCAGGTGATCAATCTCGGCATCAAGATTCCGCCGGAGGATATCATCCGCGCCTGCCAGGAACATTCGCCCGACGCGATCGGCCTGAGCGGGCTGTTGGTGAAGAGTGCGCAGCAGATGGTGGTGACCGCCGAGGATCTGAGAGACTCCGGCGTCAGGGCGCCGCTGCTCGTCGGAGGCGCCGCGCTGTCGGAGAAATTCACGCGGGGAAAGATCGCCGTGGCCTACTCCTCGCCGACAATCTACGCCAAAGACGCGATGAGCGGTCTGAGGCTGCTAAATTCCATCATGTCGCCGGAGACGCGCGAGGCCGTTCTGGCCGAGCACACGCACTCTGTGGAAGAAGTCCCGGTGGCAACCAAGCCGAAACCCGCTCAGACCGCACCGGCGCGGCGCAGTTCCAGCGTCCGGGTCGACATTCCGATACCCGGCGTTCCCTACCTCGATCGCCGCGTCCGGGAGGCGCCGGACCTGGGGGAAATCTGGAGCTACATAAACCCCTATATGCTCTACGGCCGCCACATGGGCTTTAAAGGGAACTACGAGAAACTCTTGGCGGAGCGCGACACAAAGGCGCTCGATCTGCACCGCAAGATGGAAGACGTAAAGGCGGAAGCCGCCGGTTTCATGAAGGTTCGCGCGGTATGGCAGTTCTTCGAGGCCGAAAGCGAGGGGAACCGGTTGCACCTGTTCGCAGCCCGAGGCGATGCGCCTCTCGAGACCTTCGAGTTCGGCCGGCAAGCGAAGCCGGACGGCGTGTGCCTGGCCGATTACGTCCTGCCACCGCAGTCCGGCCGGCGGGACCACGTGGCGCTGTTCGTGGTCACCGCTGGGGAAGGGGTGAGGGACCGCTCCGAGCAGGCCAAGCGAGATGGGGAGTTTTTCAAGGCCCACGCGGTTCAAGCGCTGGCGCTCGAAACGGCGGAAGGCTGCGCCGAGTGGCTGCACCGGAGGCTGCGGGAAGATTGGGGATTCCCGGATCCGCCGGAAATGACGATGAAGGAGCGCTTTACTTCCCGGTATCGGGGAAAACGCTACAGTTTCGGCTATCCGGCGTGTCCGCGGCTCGATGATCAGGCCGGGCTGTGGAGACTGCTGCGCCCCGGAGATATCGGCGTGGAGCTGACCGAAGGGTTCATGATGGAGCCGGAAGCGAGCGTCTCGGCCCTGGTATTTCACCATCCCGATTGCACGTATTTTACAGTCGCCGAGGAGCCCGAAGCGGCCGTGGCGAAATAGAACCCGATTGGCTCGCAAGAAAAATCGCCAAAGGCCGGCTTCACCTGCACTCGCCGCTCAGAAGTACTAAGGCGTTTCGCCGTGCACCACTGACTTTCGTGGTAATGGTACTCTCCCAGAATTAGGGTCATTTTGGTGACATTCCTCGGATAATGCGCGCGCGCGTGATAAAATCGGGACCTATAGAATCGCGCCCGAATTATGCAGATGCCGAAAACCTCTACCCCGGCGGCGGGGAATCCGGGCCGGCGGCGACCCAGCAGCGGAGACTCGCTGCTTTTTCCCACCGTGTTCTTAACCGGGGCGTCAGTACTGATTCTCGAGATCCTGGGAACCCGGCTAGTGTCTCCTCATTTCGGGAACAATGTCTATGTTTGGTCGGCGCTAATCAGCGTGACGCTGATGGCTCTTGCCGTCGGCTACTGGATCGGCGGGAAGGTTGCCGACAGGCGCGGTTCACCGGCATTGCTGGACCAGATTATCACGGGAGCGGCGATCTGGACCGCGATCGTCCCGGCGCTGGTGAATGTTCTCGCGGGGGCACTGCTCCAGGCGGACTACCGGACGGGCATTCTGGTCACCTCTCTCGTGAGTTTCGGGCCGGCTCTTTTCCTTTTGGGGATGATCACCCCGGTCGCGGTGAAACTCGAAGTGGCCGACATCGCGCATGTGGGGCGCTCGGCCGGGAAAGTGTACTCTTGGTCGACAGCGGGCGGGGTTTCGGGCGGCCTGGCGGCGGGTTTCGTGCTTTTCCCGCTGGTCTCCGTGACCGCAACTTGCCGGATCACGGCCCTCTCGCTTCTCGCGCTGGTGATGGCGCGCTGGCTGGCGCGCCGGTATTCTCCTGCGGCCGGATTCGTTCCACCGGCGGTGGTGATTACCTGCGGTTTCTTGTTCCCAAGTGCATTGCTGCCATCCCCGGCCTGGCAGGACGGAGGGTTCGCCGTGATTTCCAACCGGCCCAGCTTCTACGGCCCGGTGCGGGTGATTGAATACCGGCACAGCCGCCTGTTGTCGATCGACGGGATGTGCCAGAATGCAATGGATATTCACACCCGAAATTCGATCATGCCCCACGTAGCGGCGTTCGAACTACTGCCGTATCTGCGTCCGAACCTGAAAACAGCGGTCCTGGTGGGCCTCGGCGGCGGCGACATGGTCCGGCTTCTGCAAAGGCACGGCGTGAGGGTGAAGGCGGTGGAGATTGACCCGGTGGTGGTAGCGGCCGCGATCGAACACTTTCATCTTGAGCTCGACCGATCGAATATCATTGTCAGCGACGGCCGCATTTTCCTTCGCCGGTCAGAAGAGAAGGTTGGTTTTTTGATTCTCGACGCGTTCACGGGGGGTACGATTCCGGCGCATCTGCTCTCGGTGGAAGCGATGCGGGAAATGAAGCAGACGCTTCGGGCGGGTGGTGTTGTCGCGTTGAACGCTGTGGTTATTCCTGAAGAGGAGTTGCTTGCGGATCTGGCAGCGACACTCGGGCAGGAGTTCGGTTGGGTGCGCCTTCTGATGCTGCGGCAGCCGGGCAGCGAGGTAGCCAACGCCGTCTTTTTCGCGTCGGATACGCCGTTGCGGTTGCCCGCTGCGTGGGATACCGCCCCGTCCGCCGGATTGGCCGCTCTTTCGGCGGAGTTGCCGCGGATGTTCGTGGAGCCCGACTTGCGGCGAGGCCAAGTGATCACAGACGCCCGGAACTTTGTCGAGGCGCGGTCCGTGAATGTCGACCGGACGCTCCGGCGCGGAAGCCGGGCGCTACTTCCCGCTTCGTTGCTCCAGCCCTAGATGAAGGCGACGGAGCCGTCTTCCCGGTAGTCGAAGCCGCGCCGCCAGGGCCGCGGCGGGTATTTCTTGATCGCCTCTTCGTCGAGTTCGATGCCGAGTCCCGGTTTGTTCGGGACGGGAATATAGCCGTCTTTCACCATGAGCGGTTCCTTGAGGACTTCACTTCGGGGGGGAGTGTCGTCCGGGCGGTATTCGAGGATCTTGAAGTTCGGGGTGGATGCGGCGAAGTGGACGTTAACCGTGGTGGCGATGGGACCCATTGGGTTATGGGGCGCCACCATCACGTAGGCGGCTTCGGCGAGGTGGGCGATCTTCTTCATCTCGATGAGGCCGCCGCAGACGCAGATGTCAGGCTGGATGATGTCGAGGCATTCGGCGGCGAGAATCTCACGGAACTCGTGCCGGGTGTAGTTGCACTCGCCGGAGGCGAGCGGGATATTGACGCGCTCGGCGAGTTTGCGCATCGCGTCGGTGTTTTCGGGCCGGATGGGCTCTTCGAGCCACATCGGGTTGTATGGCTCGATGGCGCGGGCGAGTTCGACGGCGCGGTGCACCTCGAAGAATTTGGCGTGGATGTCAACGCCGATGCCCACATCGGGCCCGAGGGCCTCGCGAACGGCCCGTACGCGCTCTCCGGCCATGCGAGTGACGTAGTTGTAGGGCCGGCGGTTGGTACCCGGCATGTGAGGCGACATCTTGATCCCGGTGTAGCCGTACTTTTCGACAAGACGCTTGGCGGACTCGGCTACCTCGGACGGCTCGCCGCCACCGGCGCTCTGGTAGACGCGGATCTTGTCGCGCACCTTGCCGCCGAGGAGCATGTAGACGGGCAGGCCAACCGCCTTGCCAGAGATATCCCACAGGGCGTGCTCGATGCCGCTGATGGCGGAGTTCACGACCGAGCCGCCCGGAAAGCGGGTGAAATTGTAGAGCAGCGACCAGATGTGCTCGATGTTCCGGGGGTCTTGCCCGACGAGCCAGCTCTTGTAGTCCTCGATCACCTTGACCGTGGCTTCGTCCGGACCGCAGGAGTAAGCTTCCCCGATCCCGTGGATCCCTTGGTCGGTTTCCACCTTGACGATGACCCAGTTGCGGCCGGACGGCTGGTTGTCGCTGACCGGTGTGGTGTGCACCAGGAAGGATTTCACATCCGTGATCTTTAGGGACGGCTGCGAGCCAACCTGCGCCGGCATCGGCATGAGCGGCGCGGCGGCGGTGGCGGAGAGAAAAGAACGTCGTTTCATGACTAGAGCAACTCCTCGTAGTCGCCGGGCTTGAAGCCGAGGGCGATATTTCGGCCCTTTTGTAGCATGGGCCGGCGGATGGCCTTGGGTTCAGCCGCGAGGATCCGGATGGATTCCACGCGGTCCGGCGGATCGGTTTTGATCTTCTTTTCGCGGAAGATGGGATTCCGGGGGTTGAAGAACTGGGTGTAGTCCAGCTTGCCGATCAGTTTGTCGAGCTGGGATTCGGTGAGCCCGTTCTTGAGATCCACCTCCTGGAAGTCAACGCCTTTCTCTTCGAGCCACGCGCGGGCCTTCTTCGAGGTGGTGCAGGCCGGATAGGTGTACAGCTTGAGTTTCATGCTTACATGAATATAATCCGGAAGGGGTGCAAACTGATAGGCTGATTACGAAAGATGTCCGGGATTCTTTGACATCGGACCAGGAAGATAGCGCCCTTGCGAATACTGATTTCGGCCGCCGCGATCGTTCTTCTGGTGGCCGTCCTGCCGGCGGCCGCCCAGGAGCCGGGCGAGGGCGAACCCACGGTAACGATGGAGCTCGTTCAGAGGCAAAGGCGGGCTGTTGAAAGGAACAGCAATCTCTCCGAAGGTCTCCGCAAGCAAGTCCTGGGCTACTACGACGAGGCCGCGCAAGAGCTAAACTCCGCCCGCCGGCTGGCGGAGGAAGCGCGGCGATTCGAGCGCGAGCGGGCGCACATTGGGCGCGACATCCAGGCTCTGCAGGCGGAACTCGACCGCCCGGCGCCGGAGGCGGAGGTGTCACTGCCCGGAGACGCGTCCGTGGAAAGAATCCAGCAGCAGCTTACCCAGGAGAGAGCCGAGTTGGGCGCCCGGCGCCAGGTTCTCAGCGATTTGACGAAGCTGGCCGAGAGCCGGGCCAACCGGCGCACAGCGATTGCCCGGCGGATCGGGGAGCTCAATCAGAGGCTTGAGGAGACAGAGGACACGCTGCTATCAATTTCACGCCGCGATACATCGCCGGAGCTGCGGGAAGCGATGCGCGCCGAAGTCCTCGCGAGACGGCAACGTGTCCAACAGGAAATCGAGACCCTGCGAGAGGAGCAGAGATTGATCGACGCTCAAGCGGAATTGATTCCGCTGCAGCGGGACCGGGCCGAACGCCGGGTGGCGGAATCCGAGCGCTTGGTGGAGCAGTTGGAGAAACGCGCCGCGACGGCGCGGCGGGCGGAAGCGGAGGCCGCCTTGGGGAGGGTGAGAGAGATTGTAGACCGCGCCCGCGAGGCCACTGCCGTGGCTCCGGATGTCATCGGCGACACCCTCGACATGGCCGAGACGCTATGGGCCGAAGACGGCGTGGAGACGGGAGTCGCCGAGACGAGCCAAGAGCTCACCGATATGCGGCGCCGCCTGCTACAGATTGAGAAGATCTCCTCGGTCACGCGGCGAAAATTCGAGGCAGTGCGAACCCATGGCATCGCGGCGCAATGGTGGCCCCAGATTCCGGAAGATATTCCGCGCCCGGCGGAGCTCCGGGAGCAGATCCGGGAGCGCGAGTCGATGATACCCAACGTGCAACACGAGTTGATCGTGCTCGAGGAGAAGCGAGTCCAGATGGGCAACATCGAGGCGCAGGTGTCGGACCTGTTAGAGCGGGCGAAGCGTCTGGATCCGGCGGCTGATGAGCGAGAGCTGGAGCGCCGGCTTCGCGCCCTGATCTCGGCCCGGCGCGATCTGATTGATGAGCTGATCAAGAGCTACACCCGGTACGCCGATCAACTGATCGAGTTGACCGGCGCGTCACGCGCACTCCGCGAGGCGATTACCGATCTGGACACGTATATCTACGAAAGGGTCTTCTGGGTGCGGAGCGTGCCGGGCGGGAAAGTGCCGCCCGTGGAGGATATCTTGGGGGGCCTCCGATGGCTGGTGTGGAACCCCGATTGGGGGGCGTTGATCCGGCATTCCGCGGGCGCCGTGGCTCGCGATGGCCTGCTGGTGCTGTGTTTGCTGGCGCTGCCGGGGCTTGTTCTGTACCGCCGCTCTTTCTTGGCGAGGCTGATGCTGGAGGCAAGAAGAGCCAGCCGCGTCGAGACGGATTCGTTCACCACCACCTTGCGAGCAATCGGCATGACGGTGCTGCTTTCCGCACCGGCGCCTCTGCTGTTCTTCGCTCTCAGCCGGTGGATCTCGATGCCGGCCGATTCGGAGTTCGTGCGCGGTCTTTCCGGAGCATTTCGAAGCCTTGCGCTCCTGAGCGCAACATTTGTGTTCATGGCGGAGATTATGCGTCCGAGCGGCGTGGCGGAAGCTCATTTCCGTTGGCCGGCCGGGGCGCTACGAGTGGCGCGCCAGTGGGTGCTGCGGATGCTCCGCGTACTGCTACCCCTGGCGTTTGTCTGCCTGGCATTGGGGGAGGAGGGGCTGCGGTTTCACAGCCAGCCGGATCTGCGGGCTTACAGCAACGGACTTGGCCGTATTTGCTTCATTGCGGGTTGTATCTGGGTAACCTACGTTGCGTATCGGATTCTGCGGCCGCAAGGCCGTGCAATGTCGGCAACATTCAATGGAGAGGAGACCTCCTGGGGCAGCCGCTCCCGCTATCTATGGTTCCCGCTGGCCGTGGTTCTGCTCATCGGGCCGGCGATCCTGGCCTTCTGGGGTTATTACGTCACCGGCATCACGATGGCCGTGTTTCTCCACCGCACCTTCGCGCTGACCTTTCTTACTATCCTCGTGGGCGACAGCCTCGTCCGTTGGCGTCTCACAAAGGAGAAAACGCTGCTCGACGGCAAGCAGAGCGATGAACGCCGGAGAGACCTCGAGACCGCTCATACACAAATCCGCCAGCTCACACGATTCTCGCTCGCGCTCGTGTGGGTGGCAGGCACTCTGATGATCTGGTCAAGCGTGCTGCCGGCGTTTTCGATGTTGGATCGCATCCAACTCTTACCCTCGGTGGAGTTCATCCGCGAAGACACCGCTCGCGGACTACCCGCCGGCACGGAGCAGGCCGGAGCCGGCCAGGAAACGCCGGCCGAAACGGACGAGGAAGCTGGCTCCGCGATGGGCCCTGCCGCCGCGCTTGGCGCCGCCGCGACGGCAGGCGGAGTCGCGGCGGAAAGAGCCCTTACTTTGGCTGGTTTGCTGGGAACTCTTCTCACACTGCTGGTGACGCTCATCCTGGCGCGCAATATTCCTGGACTCATGGAGTTCACCGTGTTGCAGCGCACACCTCTCGCGCCGGGAGCCCGGGCGGCGATCCGGACCCTGGTGAGCTACATCGTGGTAATTGTTGGCGTCAGCCTCGCGGCCGGAAGGTTGGGGCTGAGCTGGGAGAAGATCCAGTGGCTGGCAGCGGCGCTCACGTTCGGTCTCGCCTTTGGCCTACAGGAGATTTTCGCGAACTTCGTCTCAGGGATTATCATTTTGCTCGACCGGCCGATCCGGGTGGGCGACGTAATCACCATCAACAACATCGGGGGCTGGGTGACGAAGATCAGTATCCGCGCCACGACGATCACCAAGTGGGACCGCAGCGAGCTCATCGTACCCAATCGCGATTTCATCACCCAGCAGTTGACGAACTGGACCCTCTCGAACAAATTGACTCGCGTGGAGCTCAAGATCGGCGTTGAATACGGTTCCGACGTCGAGAACGTGCGCCGGGTCCTGCTGGACGTGGCCCACGCTCATCCGGCGATTCTGAAGGACCCCCCGCCTTATACCGTCCTAATGGCGTTCGGCGACAACGCCATCGAATTCGAGCTGCGGATATACGCGGATTACGACTACGGCCGGCTCACGCTACGTGACGAAGTGCAGCGGCGGATCGTGGCGGCTTTCGCGAAGGAAGGGATTATTATCGCCTTCCCGCAACTCGATCTGCACCTGAAGTCCGGCCTGCCGTTCCCGCAGTCCTCGCCGCCACCGGTGGCGCCCCCGCCGGCGACGCCGCGCGGGTTGCAAGACGTCGACGACTGAGGCGGCGCGGACGTTCGCCCGGCCGCCCTGGCGCTTCGCTAGATCTCCAATTCGCCTTTGAACACCATGTCGGCAAGCTTAAATTTGCGGCGGACTCTTTGGCCGGAGCGGGTCTTGAGGTCGAACTCCACGTCCTTATCCTCGAGAGCAATGTCGATACCACCGTTGCTGGCGCGGGGGAACGCGAAGTAGATCTCGGGTAACTCGCGGCTGCCGCTGATCTGCACATTATTCGGGTGGAGAGGGTCTTTTCCCTTCACCTTCAGGACGGCTTCCTGCTTGAGATGCTCGACAATCTGTTTCTGTATCGCGGTCGGATCCGGACGCTCGCCTTCCTTTCCCGGGGGTCTTCCGCCGCCACCAACCATTGCCGGCGGGAGGCCCGCCACGACAAGGATATAGCGGTCATCTTTCATGTTGAGGTAACGCTGTGCATCGGGGCTATTGATCTCAGCGCCAAACCGCAGGCGGACCAGGGCCTGGCGGACCGGGAGCGCTGACACCCAGCGCAGGTAAATGCGCTTGGTCGGCCGTGCGGCCATGTCCGGCGCGCGGCCCGGCGCACCGCCCTGGCTACCGCCGCCGCCCGGCACGCCTCCGAGCATGTCGCCGCCACCACCCGGCGGTCCGCCCATCCCTCCGCGGCGGCCCCCACCGCCTCCTGGCGGGCGGCCTCCGCCCATGGCGATATCCAGGGACTTGGACCACGGCGAGTTGTTGAGAACCTTCTCAACCTCTTTCTCTCCCCACTGCGCGAAGTCCTTTTCGGTCCAGAAGTCAGCAGCGAGAAGAGCGGCTGCGCCGACGGTCAGCATCGTCGAAACCACTACTATCATGCGTTTCATTTCCTTACTCCGTGGCGGCAGGCGGATACGCCCCGCCGCCTGATGTAAACGGTATCAAAATGAAAGGCGTTCCGCGATAGCCGGTCAGATCTGAAGTTGGTCGTAGTAGACCATGTCGGCAAGCTTGAAGCCACGCCGGATAGTCGCCGCGTCGAGCTTGATCTCCACTTCGATGTTCTTGTCGTCCAGCGTGATGTCGTGGCCGCCGTCCTTGGCCTTGGGGAAGAAAAGATAGATTTCCTGTCCGTCTTGAGACGGGGCGACTTGCACATGAATAGGGGTCAAAGGCTCCTGTTTGCGAATCTTGAGCGCGGTGATGGATTTCAATTTCTCCGGATCACCTTTCAGATCCTGCTTATCGAGTCCCGTAAGCCCAAGGACATAGTGTTCGGACTTCGCCAGCATCATCTTCACGGCCTCCGCTGAATTGGCGGCTTCGGCTCCGAATTGCTGCACGGCCACCGCCTGCCGGACCGGCAGAGCGCTCACCCAACGCATGCGCACCTTTACGCTCCGGGTGGCCTGAACGCTAGCCGCAGTGGGACCAGCGCCGCCCTGGATACTGGCCCGGCCCATTCCCCGCGATGGATCCACGGACGGGGGCGTGTTTCCTCTCGCGGCTGGACGCAGCGCGCCAGCACGCTCGGACATGGACTGTGCGAGCACTTCAACGGTTTTCGCCCACGGTGAATCGGTTAGCAGCTTGCCAGCCTCTTCGGCCGACCATTCGCGGAACGGTTTCTCATCCCAGAAGTTCGCGGCGGAAACGGAGACGGCGGCGGCCGCCAACAATAGCGCGGCCAGCACGGGCCTGGATCTTTGTATCATGGCAGTCCTCTAGTCGCAGCATATCGCACGGCAACTGCGGCGGCAAAAAAGAAAAGCAGGCCGCGGACTGAGGAATCGCGGCCTGCACGAGGGGATTGCCCATCAAGGAGTGATGTCGAAGAGAAACTGCGCCCACGCCCCGCAGGGGGTCTTGCGGGGAAGTGCGCTGCCGCTTCCTGTTCGGGAATGCGATTCGCGAGCCCGCTTGGTCACGGACCGCGATGTAAACAGTGCCCGCTATTCCTTCGAAATCTTCGGCCAGTTCTCGTCGGCGCGCGCGATGGCGCCCTTCACGTCTTTATCGAACTTTCCCTTGGCAAAGCGATGGTTCAGATAGAGTTTGCCATCGACAACCTTCCATGCCTTGGGAGACACACCGGCTGTGTGCCCCTTGCTGACGGCGTAGGCGCAGTAGCCGCCGTACTGCGGTGCGTACTTCTCAGGGTCCTGGGAGAAGAGTTCACGGTTCGCGGCGCTCGAGAACCGCCAGATGGCGCCGCTCCAGGTGGTCTGGAACTCCTCGCTTCCCTTCACCGGCTCGCCGCCCGTGAAGTACGCGACAGGATCATAACCCTTGAGCGCGACCCCATCTGAAGTCACGTTTACCGCGTCAACAGCCTGGCCGGCGCCAAACAGCGCCACGGAAAACAGCAGCAGGAGTCCAGGAATTGATCTTTGTCTCATACTATTGGCTTCGCGCCGGCGAGACCGGCTGTTACGGCCGGCCGCACCGCATTTGCCTGACTGTAACTGCCGCCATTTTCGAGAGCCCACGCGCGGACTTCGTGTTACGGCCGGCCGCACCGCATTTGCCTGACTGTAACGGTTGGAATGTAGGCTGGAATAGTATGAGTACAATTCTTTCACGACGGGGCTTTCTGGGCGCCGCCGGAGCGGGGCTGGCCCTCCCGCGGATCCAGGCGGCGAACGGCTTTCGATTCGTTCATCTGACGGATTTTCACTACCTGGAGGACCGGCGCGCCGGCGAGGGCATGGCGCGGTGCCTGGATGCCGTGAACAAACTGTCTCCGCAGCCCGATTTCATCATGACCGGCGGGGATCTGGTGAACGACGTCCTCGCCGCCGACCGGGCGTCCGCCGATAGCGATTTTGCGGAATTCCTGAAGATTCTGAAGGGCGAAACCGATCTGCCCGTCCGGCACTGCATCGGCAATCACGACGTTTTCGGCTGGCAACGGACCGAGGAGGCGATCCGGCGCGATCCGCTGTATGGCAAGAAGAAAGCGCTCGAAGTCCTCGAACTGGACCGCAGCTACTACCGCTTTGACCACAAAGGCTGGCGGTTTTTCGTTCTCGACGACATTCAGTACTCCGAGGAGTTCCGGGGGCGCTACGCGGCCTTCCTGGACGAGGAGCAGATGGGCTGGTTCGAGGCCGAGTTGGCGGGAACCCCGCCGGACACGCCGGCCGCAGTCATCTCGCACATCCCGATCATCACGGCGACGGTCTTCAACAAAGCGTTCCGGCGCGGTTCCGGCTTCTTTGTGGGCGACTACGTCATTTGCCAAGATTCCGAGCG
Organism: uncultured Solibacteraceae bacterium; assembly: GCA_964468205.1. Classification (GTDB taxonomy): domain Bacteria; phylum Acidobacteriota; class Terriglobia; order Bryobacterales; family Bryobacteraceae; genus CAWELS01. The sequence goes on from CAYXVG010000039.1 coordinate 25,939, forward strand.
GCTCACCGCGCTGCTCTCGAAACACAAAGTGCGCCTCGCTCTGTCCGGGCATATTCACCAGTTGGATAAGCTCCTCTATCGAGATGTGACCTACATCTGCGATGGGGCCGTCAGCGGGTCCTGGTGGCGCGGCGACCACCACGGCACCGAAGAAGGCTTCGGAGTGCTGGACCTGGAAGGTTGGGGCGGCTTCGAACACCGCTACTTTGATTACGGGTGGACGGCGGGTTAGGGCGTCCGGCCAGCTATCCGGCCTTTCAATCGCGCGCCGCCTAGTAACTCATCAAGCGCACGCGGAGAATGGTTCCGCCAGACGGCAACCGCAGTCCGAAAAACGTCTGGTCGCCGTTCCAGAGCCGGTCAACCAGCCATTTCCCATTCTCGAAGCGCCCTTCCTCGACGCGCACGAACTGGGCGTTCCGGGAGCCGCCGCCGCGCTTGGGACGGAAGGTAACCCGGCCGTCGAACCCCATGACCCAAAACTCGTTCTCCCCGGATTGCCCGATCAGCACGCGGCCGGTTTTCTCTTCCGTCCCGGCGGCGTAGAGCCCGCCGTAGCTCGGAGTCACCGCCCCGAAGTACGTCACCGACTCCCATCCATCGAAATCGAGCCAGATATTGTTGAGCTGGTCCTCTTCCACTGCCGCCCGCAGCCGCCCCCCAGCCTGCAACTCGGCAATTTTCTCTCCAGCGGGGCCAAGCAGCCGGTAGTTCGCCGCCACGTCCTCTAAGCGTTCGTTCAGGTCTCCTTCCCGGGCATTGAAGCCGAACGGAGCCCACCCGACAGCGCCGTAGTCCCCGACGGCATAGAACATATAGCGCGCGAACTGTCCCCAGCCTCCCGTTTCCGGAATCAGAAGCGGGTTGTCAGGCCGGCGGTAGCTCTCGCACACTTCCCGGTAGCCGGCATAGTCCATGACATATATGTCCGGAGCCAGCACATCGATGGCCGGCGCCGCCGCCTTCCACAGGTCGAGCATATTCGAGACCGCCCCGCCGCTGGGATAGTTCTCGGCTGGCAACATGTACTCCTTGCGTTCCTTCAGCCAGACGTTCACCGTCAAGGGAATCGGATATTCTTTCTTTCCGGCCGCGGCCACCGCGTTCACGTAGCGCGCGACGTGCCAGGCGGCGAACGCTTCTTCGTCCTCGGCGCCGAACGCTTCGGACCAGCTTCCCGCCGGCTTCCCCAGCGACCGGGTAAGCTCAGGTGGAGCCTGGCCCGCGAAGAGCCGGTTCGCCTCGGCGGAATTGTCCCGCACGGTGAACAGCGAACCGGGCTCATTCTGCACTTGCACCATGATGACGGTGCGCTGTTCTTCATCCAGCCCCTTCAGATAGCGCATGACAGCCGCGAAGGCGGTCCGATCCGCATCAAGATTAGTTTGGGAGTGAGGAGAGAGCACCCGGACAGGGTTGCCGGCGGGGTCGAGCATGCGCGGGTATTTTTCGGGGTTTTCTTTCACCCAGTCCGGAGCATAGTCCATGGTTCCGTTTTTCCAGGTCGCGAACCACAGCAACACCAGCCGAAGGTTGTTCCTTCTGGCCCCTTCGACAATCGCGTCAATGGTGTCGAACCGGAAGAGTCCCGGCTCTGGCTCGATCGCGTGCCAGTAGATCGGGATCTCGACCGTATTGGCATGCACCTGGCGGGCCTGCCGCCACACAGCCGCCAGTTCGCTCGGCCACCCGCTCGAGTTGTGAGTCTGGACTCCGAGCATCAGAAACGGCCGCCCGTCGACAATCAACTGATGCTGGCCGCCCACCTTCCGGAATTCGGGAGCCGGCGCAGCGGCGGAAAGCAGAGCCGCGCCGGCGAAAACAGCAATCATCAACCGCATCATGGCTGGACTATAGCACACGTCTCCAGCCCCGCCGCCGCGCGCTTGAGTCGCTTTGTTAAGACGCCTTTCATGGAGAGGGCATGAGCATTTTCATGGCTGTGGAGGGCTGGTACACTGAGGGGATTCCATGGCGGTTATGACAACGATGCGTGTTTTGTCGCCGGTTATGGCCTTGGGGGGCTTCTTCGTGCTGCTCACGTCAGCGCCGGGCGAGGAAAGTCCCATTCGGTTCGCCTTCCAGCCGATCGATTTCACGCTCGACAGTTGCGAAACCCCTGAGCGCTACGCCCCGGAAACCATGGCCGGCGGGGTCGGGCTGTTCGACTACGACAACGACGGCGATTTGGACATATTCTTCGCGAACGGCGCTGCCATCAAGACTCTGAAGAAGAGCGTGGCAAGGTACTCGAACCGCTTGTTCGCCAACGACGGTGACGGCAATTTTACAGATGTGACCAAGAAGGCGGGACTGACCGGAGTGGGCTTCGACAACGGCGTGGCGATCGGCGACTACAACAACGATGGCCACAAGGATCTTTTCGTCGGCGGGGTGCATCGGAGCACCTTGTACCGCAACAATGGCGACGGCACGTTCACGGACGTCACGGAGGAAGCGGGCCTGGCGGGAACGGACCCCGAGTTCGGTCCGATGTGGTCGGTCGGCGGGGCCTGGGTCGACGTCAACAACGACGGCTTGCTCGACCTGTTTCAGGCCAACTACCTCGATTGGGACGCCGCGAACGAGCCCACCTGCGAGTACCGGGGCCGCCGCGAGTATTGTCATCCGAAGTTCTACGGGAAGCTCCCCAACCAGTTGTTCCTCAATAGGGGTGACGGGACGTTTGAGGACATCTCGGCCGCTTCCGGCATTCGGGCGCATCCCGGCAAGAGCATGGGGGTTGGGGTGGCCGATTACGATTTGGACGGCCTGCCGGACCTGTTCGTGAGCAATGACAAGCTGTACAACTCGTTTTTTCACAATCAGGGGGAAGCGAAGTTCGAAGAGATCGCGTTTGACGCGAATGTGGCGTTGCGGGAGAACGCCCAGACAATATCGGGAATGGGGGTGGATTTCAAGGATTTGAACAACGACCGCTTCCCGGATATCTTCTTCGTCGCCCTCGACAATGAGACCTTTCCCTTCTTCAAGAACACGGGCAACGGCTATTTTGAGGATTTCACGAGAGCGAGCAAGATGGAAGCTCTGAGCTTGCCGATGGCGGGTTACTCGCCTTCGATTGTCGATTTGGACAATGACGGCTGGAAGGACATCTTCGTCACCTGCGGGCACGTGCAGTCACTGCTGGCGTCTCCGCGCATTACCGTGGCGCAACATAACGCCGTGTTCCACAATGAACAGGGTGTCACGTTCCGCGCGTTTCGGGCGGAAGCCGGACTCGCCAGCCAACCGCCTTCGCGTCACCGTGGCTCCGGCATCGGCGACCTGAACGGGGACGGGCGGGTGGACGTCGTAGTAAGCGCCATCGGCGCGCGGGCGGAGATCTGGCTAAATGAAAGCCCCGGCCGCAATCACTGGATCGGACTGTCGCTCGAGGGCACAAAGAGCAACCGGGACGGCATCGGCGCGGACATCAAGGTAGTGACCAGCGCCGGGACGCAATTCAGCCATCATTCGACGGCCGTTGGTTATGCGTCTTCGAGCGCTGGCCCGGTCCACTTCGGCCTCGGCTCGGACTCTGGCGCGGAGCTGATCGAGATACGCTGGCCTTCGGGTATCGTCCAAAAACTCAAGGCGGTCAAGGGGGGACGGGTGCTGCACGTGAAGGAGCCGCCGGAGTAGTCCTGCCTCGCCTCCGGGGAGAGCGCTTCTGCTTTCCGCTGCCGGCCGGGCCGGCTTCACCCAAGTTGTCCGGCCGTAATTTTCTTGCGCCGGGCCGGCGAAATCATTAAAGTTGTTCCCAGAAGGGGTTCCCGTGACGGACATGCATTCCACCGCTTTCCCCATCCGGCGCAGGGCGCTACTGCAACTCGCGGCGCTAGCGGCCGCGCAGCGCGCCGCTGGTTTCGAAAGAACCGGCGACGAGCCAGACGGCGGGCATAAGGTGGTCCTCATCACAATCGGTGGAATCCGGCGCCAGGAGAGTTTCTCCGTAGAAGGGGCCGCGAACATCCCGCACCTGTTTCGTGACATGGCGCCGCGGGCGCTGTTCTACCCCTACGTAAGGAACGAGGGCGTGACGGCGCACGTGAATTCCATTTCGAGCATCATTACCGGGAATTGGCAACAATTGGACGACTGGGGAGCGCGCGCTCCCGAGCATCCAACCCTGTGCGCATATTTACAAGATCAACGGGGGCTGAAGCCGCGGGACACGTGGGTCGTCAGCTCGAATAAGGCCGTTACCAAGAATATTGCGCCGGGCGCCAATGTTGTGCTGGCCAAGCAAATGATGATCGAGGCGGTGGAGCGCATCATCCACGGGCAGACCACCGGCGGCTTGCTCACCCGGGACAATATTCGCCAAGGGATGAATTCCATCTTTGTGAACGAATACGAGCGCATCGGCTGGGCGCTGCCATCGAAGAATCTCAAAATCAATGACGTAGTCCTCGACGCCTTCAACTCGTACTTTGATGGAGGATCGGCCGGCGGCGATACCCTGACCTGCATGGTTGCGGAGGAGATCCTGCGGCGGGTGGCGCCCACATTCATGATGATCAACTTCTCCGGGATGGAGATCGCGCACTCGGGAACGTATTCTTATCATTTAGAGGGGATTCGCGCCGCCGATTCGTTGAGCTATCGCATCTGGCGGTTTCTCGAGACAGACCCCGCTTTTAAAGAGCGCACCACCCTGATCGTCATGCCCGAGTTTGGCCGGGACCCGGATGGATCGACAACCAACGGCTTCTTCAATCATCGGACAGACACGAATGCCTGCCGCCTGAGCTGGATGATGGTGTTGGGTAAAGCGGTGCGGGAGCCGCGCGCGGAGGAGCGAGTGATCCGGCAAATCGACCTGGCGCCGACCCTGGGCGCGCTCCTGGGCGTTGACTGCAGGCGGTCCGGAGGAAGGAGGCTGGACGAGTTTGCCGTCTGATTTCTCCATTCCGGTCAGCGAGGTCCTGCTGGACCGGCTGCCCTCCACTTTCCTGCCTGTGCTCAATGCGCAGATCGAGAACTGGGATCAGTTGTTCCCGGCCGAGCAGCGTCCGATCCGGACTTCGATGAAGTATCTGGAGTCGCTTTCGGAGCAGGAGTTTGAGCGTCTTCTGGGACCTATTTTTGAACTTGAACAGAAGATGGATCTGGCCAGTTGGAGCGCAGATCGGAGCCGTCTCAGCATTCAGGACACTTCCAGGCTCGCCCGTTCACCCCACTATCCTCAATGGCGGGTGGAAGTCGAGACACTCTTCGAAAAAATCCACCAAGCCACGGCCCGGGAGGAGGATCCGGCCCGAGACCGGAACAAACTCGTGGTCAACATAATGCCGGCCGGACTCCCGCTTGCATCCGGCCAGCCCTGGCAGCGGATGGCTAAGCACGGGCGGTGGCACGAGCTTTCGGAACCTTTTGGTAAGGGCATTCATCAGCTTGCGGAAGCTTTGGCCAGCCGGGAGAGCCGCCGGACGGTCGAGCCGGTCGAGCACACCTGGATACTCCAATCGGGGACTGAACTTACCGGTTTCGCCGATCGGGAAACGGTTACTCTGCTCTCTTTTGAAGAACTGGAGAAATGTAGAGTTCATTTCAGCCGCAAGCTGAACGAAATCGATAAGGTGCTCGAGTCGCTGGACGCGACGTACACGGATTTGCGTAGTGTTGACATGAGAAGACTGCTTCCGGCTCCGGTTCGCAATGACTTGCGCCTACGGGAGTTCGTTCGCGAGCTCTTTCTAAGCGGAAACGGAGCCGTTCAGTTCTGCAACTCCTTCGTCCAGTGGGGCGCATCCGAGATACTTCGCCGCGCCGCGCCTCAGGCCCTGATATGTCACTTTGGGATCCGCGATAAGATCAAACCGTTCAGTGGTTTAGTGCTATTCGAAGATCAAGTGCGGGCGAATCCCGTGCCGGACGAGGCGGATCCGCAGGGCTCGCTGATCGACATCGAGATTCTCGGGGAATACGTTCACCTCTCGGCCATGCGGCTGCCGGCCTACGAAGGGAGGACGGCGACGGTCTTCGCCACAGCAGATTCGGAGATGATGCTCCTTGCGGCGCCCAAGACCTTCCCTGAACTTCCGGGCTTACTGGATGGGCCCCTCGAACTCGGCACACTCGAGGACGCTTCTCTCGAGTGGCTGCACACAGCCTGACGGGAAAGCCCCCAGAAGTTGGAACCGCTTGGTGACTATAAAGATATCTATCGCAACTCTTTCCGAAGCCGTTATGTAGATAATAAGACCATATTCTCTTCTTTAACGTGGTAACTGTAAAAGCCAAAAAAAATCATTGTGCCTTAGCGGGTTATGTGATACTATCCAGCCGATGATGGCAAAGGCCGAGAGAATATCCGGACGTCTCCGGTGGCGGCGTTTGCTCTCTCCGCCGTGAAGGTGTGCCGTTTGGGCGATTACTTGCGTGCGTGAGCCGCGAGGTGTCCTTACGCAGGAAAAGATTCTGAGGAGTTAAGGATTCGTTGTTCGTACTTTAGGGGGTACCATGACAAGTAAGAAGAGGTTAGTGTGTCTAGTCGCACTTTCCGTACTGTGCCTTGCAGGGCCCGCGCTTGCGCAGCGCGACCTGGGCACGATTCTTGGGACGGTGACTGACCCCAGCGGGGGCGTGATTCCCGGGGCCAGTGTAACACTGATGCAAGACGCGACGGGGCAGAATTGGGAATTGGAGACCGACGCCGGAGGCAACTATATCCGGACGGCACTGCAGCCTGGAATATATAGCATCACGGTAGGCTCACCCGGCTTCAGGTCCGTCACTCAGCGCAACGTGACGCTGACGGGCGGCAGCCGTATCCAGGTGAACCTGGCTTTGGAGGTTGGTGAGGTTACCGAGACAGTCGAGGTGACTTCGGCGCCTCCGGCGATCCAGACTCAATCCACCGAACTCGGAGCAGGTCTGCAAGCCAAGAACACGTCCGAGCTACCTCTTGGCGGCCGCCGTGTGTTCGCCTATCTGGCGCGACTTTCGCCCGCCGTCGTTCCGAACGAACCCGGCGCCCGCGACGCGGCGAACGGCGGCTTTTCGGCGAACGGTGTCCGCTCGAACGGGCAGAACAACTTCCTGCTCAACGGCGTGGACAATAATGTGAATGTCATTGACTTCATCAACGAAACGGCCTACGTTGTAGGGCCATCGGTCGAGGCTATTGGCGAGATGAAGGTCATTACCAACGGCTACAACGCGGAGTACGGCCGCGGAGCCGGCGGGGTGGTGAACGTCTCGCTGAAATCCGGCACCAACGATTGGCACGGCTTGGCCTACTGGATGCACCAGAATGACAACTTCGACGCCAATCGCTGGGAGAACAACCGTTCGGGCGTCGGCAAAGGCGAACGGCTCAGCAATGAGTTTGGCGCCAACCTCGGCGCGCCGATCGTCAAGGATAAGCTCTTCTTTTTCGTCAATTACCGCGGAATCCGGGAACGGCAGGGCGGCGCAACTTCGACCCTGACTATCCCGTGGGCGGAATTCAAGCAGGGCGACTTCTCGCGGCTGTTAACCAACAATGTGCTTGGCACCGACGTGATGGGAAATCAGATCTTCGAGGGTCAGATTTTCGACCCCTCCACCGAAACCATCGTGGACGGCCAGCGGGTGCGGCAGGCCTTCCCGGGAAACCGGATCCCGCAAAGCCAGTGGGATTCGGCGGCCTCCAAGCTGCTGTCACTTTACCCGGATCCGAACACCAACCTCGGCGAAAGGGTTCCGGACGCCAATTTCATTGTCGGCGTCCCTTTGAAACGTGACGTGGACCAGGGGGATTACCGGGTCGACTACCGCGCCTCTGACAAGGATGTGTTCTTCTTCACGGGAAGCTGGCATGAATCTCTCCGCAGCCGCGAGCCACCGCTCGGCATTCTCGACGCCACTGGTTTTGCCGGTGAGGTACAGCAGGATCAGCCGCGCAACATCATGGCGAGTTATACCCGCGTTTGGTCGCCCACCGTTTTGACCGAGGTCCGCGCCGCGTACACCCGCCTCGTCACTTCGCGCTTACAAGCTAACTCAACGTTGGACGGCTTCCGCGAACTCGGCATAGGCGGATTGAACACGTGCGAGTTCTTTGAACAGAACTGCGGCATCCCGCTGATGGATCTTGGGAACTACTCCAGCGTGGGCGCGAGCGACTGGCTTCCGACAAAGGAATGGTCGAACGTGTGGAATTATATCGCCAACATGTCGATCAACAAGGGGAACCACGCCATCAAGTTTGGCGCCGAGTACCGTCCAGTCGATTTTCCGTTTTTCCAGTTCCCGTCCTCGCACGGCCGCTTCAACTTCCGGCGCGACCGGACTGCCAGCGCTCTCTCCACCGGCAACACCGGCGATACGATGGCGAGCTTGCTATTGGGGAGTCCAGCGCGAGGCACCCGGTTGTCGACGGCAAACCTCATTTCGTCTTCGTTCACTACATGGTCGTTCTACATACAGGACGACTGGAAGGTCTCACCAAAGCTCACCTTGAACCTCGGAGTCCGGTACGAGATCTACTCCCCAATCGATGAGTGGTTCGGGCGACAGTCGAATCTAGAGTATTGGCGGACCCCGGTCGTGCTAACAATCCCGGAGGGCAACAACCAGGACGCCCCGCTGCCGCCGAATTTCGCCACTGACTTCGGTGAGATTCAAGTGGAGCGCGGGATTACCGACTCAAAGCTGATTCCGACCAATTACAACAATTTCGGCCCTCGGATCGGAATCGCCTATCAGGTTTCGCCGAAGATGGTGGTGCGCCTTGGTTACGGAATCTTCTTCGGCGGCGAGGAGAACGAAGGAGGCAACCCGAACCGCGGTGAAGGTCTTCCGTTCAATCAAGAGGTCCAACTCCAAACGGAGAACATGACCGACCTCGATCCCAACCCGTTTATCGCAACCTTTAGTGACGGCTTCCCGCTCAACACCTTTGCGCTCCCGGCGCCGATCACGTTCCGATCCGTTCCGGAAAGGCAGACTCCCTTTGTCCACAAATGGAACGCAACAATCCAGCGGGAGCTCGGGTTCGCTACGTCGCTGGAGGTTTCCTACATCGGATCCAAGGGCACTCACTTGAAGCAGAATTTTGATGCAAATGCCCCGATAAATGACGCAAGCGCGCCCAATCTCCCGGCGGGACCGCGGCGGTGGATGACGCCGCTTGTCCCAAACATCGGCGGTGTATCAACGACTGAAACGTTGGGCCGAAGTTGGTATAACGGTCTGTCGGCCAATCTCGTCAAGCGGTTCTCCAACGGATTGGACTTCAATATCGGCTACACCTGGAGTCACGTGAATACCGACGTGGGCACTACCCTGTCGGGTAGCGGCAGGACGGTGAGAGACCCGCGCGACTTTTCCTTCAATTACGGAAACGCAGGATTCGATATGAGGCACCGCTTCACGACTGCGGCCCTTTACGAGTTACCGTTCGGCCGCGGCAAAAGGTTTGGCGCCGGCTGGAGCCGGGCTGCGGATATCATCGCCGGCAACTGGCAGATCAACGGGATACTGTCGCTATACTCCGGCTTCCCCATCTCGGCGACTACTAGCTTCCGGGGCGGTTCTTTCGGCGCTTTTCATCCCGATCCGGTACCGGGCAAGGATCCGAATGATGCGCCTCCGGGTGGCCGCACACCGGATCAGTGGTGGGACGCGACCGCAGTGCAGAACCCGCCGGTGGGCAGTTGGGGCGCCCTGGGGAACATGTACATGAGACGCCCGGGCCAGCGGAACCTCGACTTCTCGATTTTCAAGCGGTTCCCGGTGAACGAGAGGTTCCAATTGGTCTACCGGGCGGAGTTCTTTAACTTGTTTAATACGCCGTTCTTCGGTACCCCTGGAACGCAGTTCCGCGGCGACCCGAACAATCCACAAGCTGGCGGGTATGCCCGGATCACGGGTACCGAAGGCAACCCGAGGCAGATCCAGATGATGCTGCGGTTGGAATTCTAGCTAACATCCCCGCCCGTTGGGCGGGGATGTTTTCGTGTTTCGACACCGCCGCCCAATAGTCGGGGGCCGTATTCCGGCAACTCTGCCCAATGATCGAGGGGGTTACGTGAGGGCGGGGCTTGCCCCGCCCCGGGCGGGTGGCCGTGGGTGCCGCAAGCGGCGCCCCTACGGGTTCCGAAACATTGGGTTGGTGTTGATGTGCTGGCGGATGTGGTTCATAATAAGCGGGGCATCCCGCGACAGCGGGAGCAACTCATTGCCCTGACAATTGTTCGAGCGCCTTCCGGGCGAGAGCGCTGTCCGGTTTGCGTTCCTGCAGCGTGAGCATCAGTTCGCGCGCCCTCTCCCGTTCGCCCATTCTCACCCAGATACCGGCCAGGTTCAGGTACATCTTTTCGTCGTCAGGCGCAACCTTGATCCCGTACTGAAACGCGGCGATCGCGTCATTCACCTGCCCGGTCTTCAAGAATAGGATCCCCAGGTTATTGATCGCCGAAGTGTCATCGGGCCGAATTTCGATCGCCGCCTCAAACAGTTTCCGCGCTTCCTCTGTCCGGCCCTGCTTTGCAACGAGAATCCCTAGGCTGTTCGCCACTTCGCCGTCTTTCGGGTCCACCTCGAGCGCACGGCGGTACAGGCGCTCGGCTTCCGTGGAGTTGCCCACTTGGCTGTACGCCAGCGCGGCGTTGACCAGTGCGTATGCCAAGTCCGGCCCCAATTCGAGGGCCTTCTCATAGTGCCGCACCGCCGCGGCATAGTCGCCCGCCGCAGCCTCCACCCCGCCGAGTTCGTTCCAGATCTCCGGCAATGCGGGATTCAGCGTCACCGCCTTTTCAAGGGCCGCCCGCGCCTCGGCGAGCCGGTTGCCCTGAAGATGAATGCGGCCCACCGAAGCATGCGCAATGGCATTGTCCGGGCTGCGCCGAAGGTTCTCCTCAAAATACGGAAGCGCCTGTTCGCCGTATCCCGCCTGGAGTAGCGCGCCCCCGAACTTGTAATAGTCGCGTCCCGGGCGGCCAATGAAGTACCCCTGAAACGGCAACCCCCGCGGGTCCGGCGAATCGGCATCCGCCCCCCGCACATCGGCCACTGCCGTTGCCGCGTTTGGAGCCTCGCCGTAGACTTTCCGAATTCGGCCTTCCGAATCGAGCAGCATCCAGAAAGGCGTCTCCAGATCGGCCCGGTAGTCGAACAGATACCGGCGAATGATGGCGTAGCTCGCGACCAGCTCCGGAGGGGCCTGCCGCAGGTCCAATGACTCCACCGGCGCCGGCAATTCCGGCAAAGCCTCACCGGCGTGAAGAACGAATAGGGCCGGTCCCCGCCGCGTTTCCGGCAGCGGGACGGGCTCCCATAGCCAGGTGGTCTGCAGGCGGGCGCCGTTGTCGATCGGCAGCGGTATGTCGTCCGGCAAGTCGGAATGCGGCCGAAGCGGATGCGATCGGATATCCTCTGCACCCTCCGTGACGCCGTAACGGAAACCAGCCGCCAGGGCCGGCAGATCCTGGACCAACCCGGAAGGCCAATGGATTCGGACCTTCGCCGCGCGCTCCCGATCTCCCAGTCCGAAATGAAGCCGTTTTGTGTGCTGGGAAAGGTAGGCCGATCCGGCAGTCACCCACTTCACCTGCCCATCCACCTCCACCCGTGCGCCTATCGCGTCCCGGTTCGACTTCGTTCCCCGGAGCGAAAATACGATCACATTCCCGGAACGCCCGCATATATTCTGAAAAACGCGAACCTGCGGTCCCAGCCGGCTCTTCAGAATCACGTCCAGATTGCCGTCTCCATCGAGATCCGTGAAGGCAAACGCGCGGCTGTCATCAGCGCGGCCCAGGCCGCTTACCCACGAACAATCGAAATACCGGCCGCCGCGGCGAGCGAAGAACACGTTGGACTCATTACCCGCCCAGCTATACTCTTGCCGGACCAGTTGGTTGATCGCGTTCCAGCCATCCTCATAGGCCGGCGCCACAGCCGCCCGCGGGGGCGACTTTCCCACCACATGCCGGTAGAAGAAACTCATCAAGTCGGCTTTGCTGTTGTTGGTCAGCATCCCGCAGGCGATGTAGATCTCCGGCGTCCCGTCGTTGTCGAAATCGCAGCCGTCGCAAGACCAGGACCATGGAACAATTTCGACGCCCTCCTTGCCGCCCGTATAGGTAAACGTCCCGTCGCCGTTATTGTGATAGAGGGAGTTGCCTTTCACGTGCCCCTGGTAAGCTCCCAGCAGCGAGGGGTCCTGCTTGACCACTCCGAACTCGGGGTCGTTCACGATACGCTGGCCACAAGCGCTCCACATATTAGAGACCAGAAGATCAGGCAGCCCGTCGCCGTCGTAATCGAGCCACGCGGAGCTCATGCCCGGACCGAGGTCGACCACTCCGGCTTGCTCCGCGACGTCCTCGAAGCGGCCACCGGTGTTTTTGTATAGGTTGTTACGGCCGAAATCGTTGGTGACGTAGAGGTCCGGCCAGCCATCGCCGTTGTAGTCGCACCAAGTGGCCGCGAAGCTGTACCGGTTGTTGTTGTGGTTCATTCCCGCGGCCGCTGTCACGTCCTCGAAAAAACCCGGATCCTCGTCCAAGCGGTTTCTGAAGAGGAAATTCGAAGGACCGTTCTGCGCGTCATGGTAGGGCGCAGGGTACCGGTATTGCGCTTCGGTCTGATAGAAGAGATAGGAACAGAAATAGAGGTCCAGCCGGCCGTCGCGGTCGTAGTCGATGGCCGCGACGCTGGTGAAGGAGCCCTGCGGAGCGGTGGCGAAACGGAATGCCTCCGGCTTGCGCGTGAAGCGGCCTTTGCCGTCATTGAGAAACAGCTCCGGCCCGGCGTTGCGTACCACTACGAGATCCTGCAGCCCGGCATTGCGCAGATCGACGAAAATCGCACTGGGAGTATCATCCAGCATGGCGACTCCAGCGCTATCGGAAATGTCCCGGAGCCGGCCGCTTCCATCCTGTTTATACAGCCGGTTCGGGAGGCCGCCCGGCTGGCAGATATATACCTCGTCCCGCCCGTCGCCATCGATATCGCCAACCGCGATTCCCTGTTCTCCGTAAAGATCAATGCCGCAAGCCGGATCGAGGCGTGAGCGCCAATAGGGCACGCCGCGAGTGAGCTGCTCCGAAAATGACGATTCATCGAGGAAAGTATAGCCGGTGATGTCCCGGAACCACGGCCGGTCCGCGTGGGTCAGGATTTCGCCGGCGGGCTCGAAACTGGTGATAGAGCCATCGCTCCATGATTGCTTCCACGTGCCGATGCGCTGCTCCAGCCGGCCCTCATTCTCGCTCCGGACATCGTAGCGGACAATCTCTCCTGGCAGGCGGTAAAACCGCGCGCTGTGGATCTTTCCCAACGATTCCCACCATTGCTTGAAGCCGGCGGCGATATCGCCTTCGCCGCCGAAGACCCCCTCCGCCACACCCGGAGCGATATCGCGGTATTCGCGGGGCGCTGGAGACCCTCCGCGGCAATCCGTGGCCAGCGGCAGACACCCCTCGATGAGCGCCGCGCGCAGCCGCTCCTCGATCTCCATCGCAGCCTTTTCCGCCGGAAACTCGTCGTGCCCCGGCTCGGCGAACGGCATCAGGGGAGCGTGCCTCGGCAGTTCGCGGTATTTCACCGGGAACGATGAATAGGCATGTCCTTTCGAAGCCAGATAACTGGTGGCGGCGAAGGTGAATAGAAACTCGCGTCGCCTCACGGAACCCCCTGTCGCTTGTGATTTCGCCCGTAACCTACGACATTGATTCTATGGCATGCCGCTCCCCCGTTGGTAATCGAGAGATCCGAAAGGCCATAATCCGTTCCGCCTCCGCCTCAGCGGCTACAATGAATTTGTCTGATGTGGTTCATCCTCTCGCTCTGGCTCGCGCTTGCAGCGGTTCCGCAGTTCCAAACGGCGGTGCGGGAGGGGCTCGCCGCGCTGCGGAATAGGGATCTGGCATCCGCCCAGAAGAGCTTCGAGAAGGCGACCGCTTTGCAGCCCGAGAGCGCCGCCGCGTGGTACCTGCTGGCCCAAACCTATGCGGACAAAGGCAATCGCGCCGCCGCCCTGGAAGCGGCCGATAAGGCCGCCAGACACGCCGGCAACGACGCCACCGTCCTCTATAACATCGCTCTGTTCTATCTCCATGCCGGCCAGCCGGAACTCTCGACGGCCGCCGGCGAGCGCGCCCTCGCCGTCGAGAACTCCGCTGACGTTCGGACAGTGCTGGGCCGCGCCTACGCCGTCCAGGGAGACTGGCCCAACGCCATCGTCCACTACCGCGAGGCGCAGCGGCTGTCGCCGTACAGTGACCAGGCGCTTTTCGACCTCGCGCAGGCGTACCTCATGACACAAGACTTCCCCCGAGCCATCGCGGTGCTCGAGGAAGGCCGCAAGACATTCGTTGAGGTGGCCCAACTTGACCTCGCCCTCGGAATCGCCTACTACGGCCAGCGCCGTTTCTCCGACGCCGTCGACAGTTTCCTCGGCATCATGCACCATGCGCCTGAGGTCGCGCAGCCTTACTATTTCATAGGCAAGATACTCGAACATGCGTCGGGCCGGCTTCCCGAGATCAGGGAACGGGCCATCAACTTTCAGAAAATCAACCCCAAAAGCCCGCTCGGATATGTACTCCACGCCCGCACGATTATGCAGCAACTGCCGCCGGGACAATTCACCGCCGAGGCCGCCCGGGCCTACGAACTGCTCCAGAACGCGCTCGCTCTCAAAGAGGACCAGGCCGAAGCCCACTACTTGATCGGCACACTGCTCGAGAGAAAAAAGGACTACGAGGCCGCTGCCACCCACCTCGAGCGGAGCGTCGAGTTGGAGGACAGCGACGCGGCCCCGCATTTCCGGCTTGCCGTGGTATACAGCCGGCTCGGCCGCAAGGAAGACGCCGCCCGGGAACGCGCCCTACACGAGAAACTCAGCGAAGACGAGGGCTCCCGAGCCGTCAGGCCGCTGCCACCAACGGCGGCTGGGGAGGCGCGGCAACCTTGACATCGGAATCGCGCCGTGATTACGTAGCAATGAAGGAGGACTGGGCTGAAATGGCGTTGGCGAAACAATGAACTTCCTCATATTCTCTGCTTTATTTTTTCCGCTCTTTCAACAGGAGGCGATTCCGGTGCAAACCGGCACGGAAGTGGACCAGTTGATCGAGCAAATCGCCGTGTCCGGCCGGGTTCAGGAGATTGCCGTGCCCCCCGAAGAGCGTGTGGAAAGCACCCTTCGGATTGCGCCTGGAGATCCCCCGCTCCTCGCCTTCCGGTACCTCGAAGGACAATCGAAGCATCGCTTCGGCGAGCTAGATCTGGTGATGGACGATGCGGGTCATTAGTGTATTCCTACTCCTGGCGGGGTGTGCATTCCCCCAATCGGACACGCTCGTGGAGGGACTCCGCCAGTTTCAGGACGGGCGATACCAGGAGGCCGCGGCCAGCTTCGAGAAGGTGCTCGCGTCGGGAGAGTCGGCCGAGGCACGGACTTTTCTCGCGCTCTCACAGGCCGCCACGGGAGGCTGCGCCGCCGCGGAGCGCAGTTTGCGCAAGGAATTCGAGACCAGTCCGGATGGCCGTCTGCAAAGGCTCGCCGGGCTCGGCCTCGTTCAGTGTTTGCTCGCCGGCGACGATACGATGGGCGCCTTTCCCATCATCGAGAAGCTCGGCCAGCAACACCCCGAGGATGCCGATGTGCTGTTCCAGACCGCTCGTCTCCACATGAAGGCCTGGAACGACACCATCCGTCTAATGTTCCGGCAAACTCCGGCCTCCTACCGGGTGAATCAAATTTCGGCCGAGATCTTCGAGATCCAGGGCCAGTACACGGAGGCGGTGTCGGAGTACCGCAAGGCGATCCAGAAGAACCCTGCCGCTGTCAATCTGCATTACCGCCTGGCACGGGCGCTGCTGATGGAATCGCATGCCCCGGAGGCGCTTGAGGCTGCGCGCGAGGAGTTCGAGCTGGAACTTAAATTGAACCCGAGCGATGCGGTAGCGCATTACCAGGTGGGCCAGATCCTTTTGGCCCAGGAGAAGCGTGACGAGGGGATCCAGCGCATCGAGCGTTCCATCGAACTGGACCCCACGTTTTCTCGCGCCATGGCAGCGCTCGCCAAGCTGAGACTGGAGGACGGGAAACTGGACGAGGCGATCACGCTGCTGGAAGAAGCGGTCCGGATCGCGCCAAGCAGCGAATCCGCCCGCTACGGTTTAATGCGTGCCTACCGGCGGGCAGGCCGGCAGGAAGACGCTCTCCGGCAGAAGGAGGAGTTGGAGAGGTTGCAGAAAACGCCGGAAGGAGAGTTTACCGAGTTCCTCAAACGGATAGGAGAGCAGCCGGGGGGGCCGGCGCAGCGCCAATGAGGATCTCTCGCTGCTGGATGCTGGCGCTTGCTTGCTGGGCGCTGGCCGCGGAAGATGGCCCTGTTCGTTATGAGAATATCGCCGCAAGGGCCGGGCTCGTGCATGTCTTCCCCAACGGCGGGGCGGAAACCAAACGCTACATTATTGAGACCACCGGCAGCGGGGCGGCGCTGGTCGACTACGATATGGACGGCCTGCTCGACGTACTCCTGATCTCTGGCGAAGGTTCCACCAATCGCCTCTACCGGAACCTTGGCGACAATACCTTCGCCGAAGTTACCAAGGAAACAGCGATGACCACCGAGGGATGGAACAAAGGCGTCTGCGCGGGCGACTACGACAACGATGGCTATACCGATCTGCTGCTCACCCGTTACGGCGGCGTCACCCTCTACCGCAACGACGGCGGGCGCCGGTTCGAGGATCACACGAAGGCCGCCGCGTTGGAGCAGACCCGGCCCCGCTACAGCACGGGTTGCGCGTTCCTGGACTACGACCGGGACGGCCATCTCGACCTGATGGTCACCAACTACCTGCACTACGAGGCGGCGATGGCCTTTGAGCCGGGCTCGAATCCATACTGTTTCTATCGCGGCATGGCGGTAAATTGCGGACCGCGCGGCCTCGCCTTTGACAGCAACATGCTCTATCACAACAACGGGGACGGAACCTTCACCGACGTCTCCGAGGAGTCCGGCATCGCCCAGCACAACCAGAACTATCCCCTCGGCGTTCTCACCGGGGATTTTGACCAGGACGGATGGACAGACATCTACATCGCGTGCGACGTCACCCCTGGCTTGCTTTTCATGAATCAGGGCGATGGAACTTTCAGCGAAGAGGCCCTGTTGCGGGGAGCCGCTTTCGACGAAAACGGAAAGGCCCTGTCCGGTATGGGAGTAACCGCCGGTGATTATGATGGCGACGGTTGGCTCGACATCTTTCGCACCAACTTCTCTGACGAGCGGGACACGCTCTACCGTAACCTCTCCGGCGGCGACTTCGAGGACCTGACCGTAATGGCCGGGTTGGGCCGCAACACCCGGTTTGTTTCGTGGGGGGTGGGTTTCTTCGATTTCGACAACGATGGAGACAAAGATCTGTTCATGGCGAGCGGACACGTTTTTCCGGAGATCGACCAGTTGGGGATCGATGTTCGCGCCCGGGACCGCTCCATCCTCTTCGAGAATACCGGAGACGGAAAATTCAAGGACATCTCCGACGTGGCAGGGCCGGCCATCGCGGAACGGCACTCAGCGCGCGGCGTGGCGTTCGGCGATCTCGACAACGACGGCTCGATCGAGATCTTGGTGAACAATCAAAATGAATCCCCGTCGCTGCTCAAGGCCGCGGCCGCGCCCCGCGGCAACTGGATCCTGGTGAGCCTGCGGGGAGTCCAGTCAAACCGGTCCGCCATTGGAGCCAAGGTCCGCCTTACCGCCGGCGGCCGCACGCAATTATCCGAGGTCCGGAGCGGCGGGAGTTATATTTCGCAGAGCGACCTGCGCCTTCATTTCGGCCTCGGCGGAGCAAAGGTCGTGGACAGGCTCGAAATCGAATGGCCGAGCGGGGCAAAGCAGGTGGAAACCGGCATCGAGCCGAACCAGATTCTGTCAGTTGTGGAGCCCGCGGCCGGAAGCCGCTGAAGCCGATACGGGCGCCGGAGAATCAAGCGATCCGGTTCGGCATCGTCCCGCCGGCGCGTCTCATCGAGCCCGGTTCAGTTAGCGTCGTCGAACTCCGCGAGCGCGCGTCTGGCGGCGGCGCGGACTTCCTCCTGCGGATCGTTGGCCGCCTTGCGAAGGGCGGTTTCCGCGGCGACGCACTTGTGACGGCAGAGGCTGTTCACGACGCCAGCGCGGAAGGTCGCCCCTGGCAGTCCCAGAGCGCGGATGAGCGCCGCCGTGGCCCAATGCGAGGGATTCGTCTCGAGCGCGAAGCGGGCCATCTCGCGAACTTCGAGATCGTCGAGCGCGGCGTCGAGGTGCGAGACGGACGCATCGGTCGGAATGTAGGATAGCAACCGTGCCACCTGGCGCTTGGCGCTCGAGGAGATATCCGTCGAGAGGGCTTCCGCAAGCGCCAGGGCGAGCGCCCCCATCTCCTCGCGGGAGCCGGGACGGCTCGCGTGGTAGACCTCTTGCTCGAGACTCTGGTAGGCGAAGAACGCCGACGCCTGATCCCAATCGTCCAGTTGCGGAATCCAGCGGCTCACCATGTTGTTGACTTCGGCCATGGATTTCTCCTTCGTCTAGACATGCCACGGGGCGCGCATCGGGGGGCGCGCCAGGATGTTGGCAGTGGGGTCGTCGAGGAACTCCTCCTTTTCCGGGTCCCACTTGAGGGGCCGCCCGAGCCGCATCGAGATGTTGCCGATGTGGCAGACGGTGGCCGTGCGATGGCCGGTTTCGATGTCCGCGCGCGGCTGTTCGCGGGATGCGATGCAGTCCAGCCAGTTCTCGTGATGGGCGTCGGTGCCGGGGATCTCCTCGTTCCGGTTGAACTCGTCGTAGCGCTCGCGCCGCGCCTCGTCCAAGGCTCCACGGAGGATGCCCGGATCCGAGGCCTCGATCTTCAGGCGGGTGACCCAGATCCAGCCGTCCGCGCCGGTCAGCCGGACGCCGTTTCCGCCGCCGGAGCTGCAGATCAATTCCACGCCGTTGTCGTATTTGTAGCGGACGGTGAAGACGCCGTGGCTGTTGTAAGGTCCGCTCATGGGCTTGGTGGCTTCGCCGCCGTCCACCTCGACCGGGCCGGAGCGGTCGGAGCCGTTGGCCCACTGTGCAATGTCATTGTGGTGTGCGCCCCAGTCGGTCATGCGTCCGCCCGAGTGATCCAGGTGGTAGCGGAATTCGAAGTGGCAGCGATTCGGCGTGTAATCGCGATAGGGAGCCGGGCCGAGCCACATATTCCAATCGAGGTGTTCGGGTGGCGTTTGGAACCGCTGCCATTTGCCGGGCCAGGTGATACCGCCGAGGTTGCCGAAATGGCCCGGGAAGCCGAGGTGAGTGGAAACCTTCTGGAGCCGGCCGATGCGGCCTTGCTTCACCAGGTTGACGGCGGCCTGGAAACGCAGGTCGGAGCGCTGCTGGCTGCCGTTCTGGAAGACCGTACCGGCGCGCAGCGCCGCCCGCACCATCTTGCGGCCTTCGCCAATGGTCAGCGTGAGCGGCTTTTCGCAGTAGACGTCCTTTCCCGCTTCCATTGCCGCGATGGCGATCAGCGCGTGCCAGTGGTCGGGCGTCGAGATGACGACGGCGTCGATATCTTTGCGATCGAGCAAGCGGCGGAAGTCCTGAAGCAGCTCCACCCGCTTCCCGCGCTTGTCCAACACCATCTGGCCGGCCATCGCGGCGTGGTTGCGATCCACGTCACAGATGGGACCGATCTCGACGCGCTTGTTTTCGAGGAGCTTCTTCAGGTGATGCTGCCGGCCCCGCACGCCGACTCCGACGAACCCGAGCGTCACGCGGTCATTCGACGCCGCCCGCGTCACCCCCGCCGCGCCGATCGCCCCGCCAGCGGAACTCAGTATAAACCCTCGTCTTCCAATCATCCCAATTCGGTGACAGTCACCTCTTTCCCCAATTTCCGGAAAAAGGGAAAGAGGTGACTGTCACCGAATTAGTCTATCACTTGCATGGAAAAACGGATAAGAGTAGGATAAACTCTATTCAGAAGTCCAGATATGGGAGCGAGCTCGATGCCGAATGATAACGCTACTCTCCGCCAGTTGCCCCTCGCCCTTCTGCGCATCATGGTTGGCTGGCATTTCCTTTATGAAGGTTTGACGAAACTGCTCGACCCGGGCTGGTCCGCGGCGGGCTATCTCTCCGGCAGCAACGGTCTGCTCGGCGGATTCTTTCGCTGGCTCACCGCCCACGAGACCCTGCTGGCCGTCACGGATCAACTCAACATATGGGGCCTGATCCTGGTCGGCCTCGGGCTGATGCTCGGCTTTGCGATTCGCCCGGCGGCCATTGCAGGCATCGCACTACTGGCGTTCTACTATGTCGCGTACCCGCCGCTGTTCTCCCCAGCCGCGGGTTCGAGCGAGGGCCACTATCTCATCGTCAACAAGAACCTCGTGGAACTCTTCGCGCTGGCGGTCGTCTTCGCCTTCCCGGCGGCTGCCTGGGGGCTCGACGGGCTGATCGCGCGGATGAAAGCCGACGCCGACGCCGAACCCGAGTCAAAAGGGGGCAACGAACTTGCGCCAAAGTTCATGCAGCACTCCTCCCGGCGCTCGCTGATCACCGCCCTCGCCGGAGTTCCCTTCCTCGGCGGCCTCGCCGTGGCCGCGGTCAAGAAGCATGGGTGGAAGAGCTTCGAGGAGGTCGAACTCGCCCGCGCCAAGGTCGACGCCACCAGCAGCGCCACGCTGAAGCGCTTCAAGTTTGCCACCATCGCCGACCTCAACGGCGAGATTCCAAAGGCGAAGATTCGCGATCTCGAACTCAGCCGCATGATCCTTGGCGGCAACCTTATCGGTGGCTGGGCCCACGCCCGCGACCTCATCTACGCCTCGAAGCTAGTCAAGGCCTACCACCACCGCGACAAAATCTTCGAGACTCTCCACATCGCCGAACAGTGCGGCGTGAACTCCCTCATCACCAACCCGCTCCTATGCGGCATGGTGAACGACTACTGGCGCTACGGCGGCAAGATCCACTTCATCTCGGACTGCGGCGGGAAAGACATCCTCCAGATGATCCAGAAATCCATCGACAACGGAGCCTCCGCCTGCTACATACAGGGCGCCGTCGGCGACTCCTTGGCGGAGAACGGCGACTTCGACACCATCGCCAAGGGTCTCGAACTGATCCGCCGAAACGGTCTTCCCGCCGGCATGGGCGGCCACAAGATCGAGACCATCAAAGCCACCGTCGATCACGGAATCAAACCCGATTTCTGGATGAAGACGTTGCACAGCCACGACTACTGGTCGGCCAAGCCCGCGGAGGAGAAGGATAACCGCTGGTGCTACGATCCGGCCGAGACAATCGCCTACATGAACCAGCTCGAGGAGCCCTGGATCGCTTTCAAGATTCTCGGCGCCGGCGCCATCCAGCCGGAACTCGGTTTCCGCTACGCCTTCGAAAACGGCGCGGACTTCATCTGCGTTGGCATGTATGACTTCCAAGTGGTTGAGGACGTCAACCTCTGCTGCGACATCCTGGCCGGCGGCATTCCGCGCCAGCGACCCTGGCGCGCCTAGCGCGAAGTAGCTGCTAGAGCGAGTTCAGTCCGGACAAGAAAGTCTCCGCTACCAGCTCAACTGAACAAGCGACACGCCCTGCCGGGGCAAAGAGAACTCCAGCGTGGCCGTGCCGTCTGTGGTGTCGATCCAGCGGGGGGACTCGAGCGGGGTCAGGGCAGCCGCCGCCTCCAGGCTCTCTCGCTGCGCCGCGGTGACGGTTTGGGGCGAACCCATCCGTTTCCAGGCCGCGTAAGGGTTGCTGTGATCCTCGTCGATCCGGTAGTGGCGCGCCAGGATCCGCCGCCCGCCGTCGGGCAAGCCGTTTACCTCCAACGCCACCGCTGCATCCGGCCCCGGCAGGTCGTCGTCGTGGTAGTGCCACACCATCACCGAGATCTCCCCGTCGCGCCGGGTGGCTTCCGCCGCTACCTGCGGCGCACCGCGCACTCCGTCGCGGATGACCGTATCCACTGCGGCGTCATGGGTGCTGGCGGCCGCCACGCGGTCGCCGCGCATCAGGCCGAACATCC
The DNA here is from genome assembly GCA_964468205.1 of uncultured Solibacteraceae bacterium. Lineage (GTDB taxonomy): Bacteria > Acidobacteriota > Terriglobia > Bryobacterales > Bryobacteraceae > CAWELS01. The sequence continues at coordinate 47,947 of CAYXVG010000039.1, forward strand.
GGAACGTGTTCAGTACCGGCTTCTCGATGCCGTTGGTTGCCAGCGCCCGGAAGCCGTCAAACCACGGTTGATCTTCGAACTCGAAAGCCCAGGTCAGCGCGCCCTGCAGATTGACGCCGTGCCGCTCCGCGAGCGCGCGGGTGGCGGCCAGCGCGGCTGCCGTGTAGCTCGAGTACATCGTCCCGTTCCGGTAGTCGTTGTGCGGATAAACCCGCGAGGAACAGGCGGCGCAGCCTTCCGGGTCCCATTCGCCGATAATCACCGGCTTGCCCTTCAACTCGGGCCGCGATGCGATCAATTCGAAACCCGCATTGACAACGCTCAACTGGCGGCCCAGGCCCATCCGCACGTGATCGCCGGCCACCTCCGGCCTGCCCTTGGCATGGAATACCACGAAGTCCAGCGGCGACCCGGCGGATCCCGTCTTGAAGTTCTCACCCGTCGCCACATGATCGAAGAACGCCTGCAGCCATTCGACGGGAGCGCCGGCGGTGTGAGGGCCGCCGAATTGCGCGGTTGGAAGGGCTCGTTTCACGGCCTCGGCGGAGTAGTCGTAGAGCTTGAAATACTCCTCCTGAGTTCCGCGCCAATAGTGTATGTTGGGCTCGTTCCAGGGCTCCCAGAGCCAGGTCTCCACCTCCTTCGGACCGTAGCGCTCCACGCAATGCGTCACCAGTTGGAAGACCAATTCGGCCCATTTCTCGTAGTCCTTCGGCGGATAGGCCCAGGCCCCATGGATGTCGCGATGCAATGGCTCCAGGCTGAACCGGTGCCGATACTCCATGCCGCTCGAAGTCAGGGCCTCGGGCATGAATCCGATCTCGAACAGAGGCTTCATGCCGCGCTCGACCCAAGTATCGAGAATCTCGTCCAGGATGCTCCAGTCATAGACCGGGTTGCCGTTCGAGTCCTCCGTGTACACGTTGGTTGAACCCCACTTGAGCGCCGCCGTCCCGTCACCCGAATTGAGCAGGCAGTGTGCGCGGACATAGACGGGTACGGGGCTGAGTTCCGCCAACTGCGAAAGCAGTTTCCTGCCATAAGGCATGGTCGTGTAATTCGGCTCGTCGTAGCCAAAGTAAGACCAGACCGGCGTGTTCTCCCCGATGTTCTTGCCAGCGTCAACTGTAATGGTGGCCGGAAACGGATCTTGGGCGGGCGCGAGCCAGACGACGGCGAGGAGAAGAATCAGACGTCGCATCATGACGCCTATTATTCAACACGGCGGGCCTATTCCCAATAGCCCATTGCCCAGCCCATGCCCAAGCCGATCAAAACGCCGGCCGCCGGAAACGCAGCCAGCGCGGCGAATAGGCGGAGCGGCCACTTCCAGCGCCGGGGAAACAGACTCAAGAAGGCCTGTGGCGCGACCACGCCAAGCCAGATCGCGGCGAAGCCGGCCTCGCCCACGCTGCACCACGGGCAGTGCCGGCTCTGCGGGTCGTGGATATTACAATGGTCCACTGCTCCCGCCCACCACGAGCGGCAGCCGCAGTCGTAGATCAAGTCGCAGAGATTGATGAGGAAGACGGAAGTTACCGCCGCCGCGGCAAGAAACACGGGAATCGCCGAGCGCCAAGGCAGTTGTGACATTGCAGCTAGGTCTGGCACATCGCCGAATACTGGCAGAGGCCCCTCACCAGTTATGATGTTTTCCATGTTCCGGTGGATTCCCGCCGCTTCGGTTCTCGGCGCTATTCTCCTGCCAGGCTGTTCCGGCCCCGGTGGCGCGCCGCCCGCCGCGGAGATGCCGTATGTGCGCGTCAGCCCGCGGGATTCGCGCTACTTCGAGCTCGCGGACGGCCGCCCCTTCATCCCCATCGGCCTGAACATCGCGTTCCCTCGTTTCGAAAGCACGGAAGCGCTGGTGTTCGACAAGATGGAGGAGCGCGTCGCGAAGCTGGCGGCAAACGGCGGCAACCTGATCCGCATTTGGATGAGCCACCCGTTCTACGACGTCGAGCACGAGTACAGCGCAAAATTCGACTCCCGGAAGATCGGCCGCATCGACAAGGTTCTCGCTATCGCCCGGCGCCACGGGGTACGCGTGAAGCTCACCTTCGACCATTTCCGGACCCTCGAGGAGACGCCGCCCAGCTTCGCCGGCTCAGTGAGCATGGGCAAACCGATCCATCACGCCGCGCGCGGTGGCGCCGCCCGGAACATGACGGAGTTCTTCACCCTCGACACGGCGAAGGAGCGCTACAAGCGGAAGTACGCCTGGTTCGCCGAGCGCTACCGGAACGAACCCGCGGTGTTCGCCTGGGAGCTGTGGAACGAGATCGACGCGGCGCAAGGCGGCGGCTGGCTCGAATGGACCGAGGAGATGCTCGGCGAGGTCCATACGCAGTTCCCCCACCACATGGCTGTCCAAAGTGTGGGCAGCCTGGACCATTTCCGGAAGCGCCTGCTGTTCGAACCAGTATGGAAGTTGCCCGGAAACGACTTCGCCCAGGTCCACCGCTACCTGGACCAGGGCGCCAACCTGCAGGCGTGCAAAGGCCCGGTTGACGTGATGGCCGCCGGCGCCATTCGCATGACGGCCGAAACGAACCCCGGCAAACCGATCCTGCTGGCCGAAACCGGAGCCGTCGAACGGGGGCATGCCGGTCCCAGCGCCCTTTACGAAAAGGACCGCCTGGGTACAATCCTGCACGACGCACTCTTCGCGCCCTTCTTCTCCGGGTCAGCCGGAACCGGCCAGATCTGGCACTGGCACTTCTACGTGGACCGGCACGATCTCTGGCATCACTTCGGCAACTTCTCGAAACTCGTCGAGGATCTCGACCCGCCAGCCGAGGCCTTCGAGGCAGGCCTGATCGAAGACGAGCAACTCCGGGCGTACATCCTCCGCGGCAAGAAGACGATGCTTATCTGGTGCCGGGACAAGGAGGCCGATTGGCGGGCCGAACTCGAAGAGGGACGCGTGCGGCCGCGCCGCGAAGCAGTCCTCGACTTCAACTTGCAAGGCGGCATTCCGGAGGGGCGTCTGCGTTTCTACAACCCCTGGAGCGGAGAATGGACGGCGGGCGAGGCAGCGAACGGAATGATCGCTCTGCCGGTCTTCCTGCGGTCAGTGGCGGTGCGCATTGACTCTTGAGTTTCAGATAATCAGCATGCAGTCGCCGTAGGAATAGAACCGGTACTCGGTGTCGACCGCGTGGCGGTAGGCGTCGAGAATCAGATCTTTCCCGGCAAAAGCGCAGACCAGCAACAGCAGGCTGGAACCTGGCAGGTGGAAATTGGTCAGTATGGCTCCGGTGGCGCGAAACTCAAATCCGGGATAGATGAAAATATCGGTCTCGCCCTCGATCCCGCGCGCGGCTGATTCGAGAGAACGCACGCTGGTGGTCCCCACGGCCACCGTGCGGCGCGCGTTTCGAATTCGCTCCGCGCTCTCAGGGTCGATCCGGAAAACCTCGGGAGGCAGCTTCGCCTCCTCCACCACCTCCGTGTGCAGCGGCTGGAAGGTGCCAAGACCGACATGCAGCGTGACATAGGCCACCTCCGCTCCCGCATCGCGGCAGCGCCCGAGCATTTCCGGCGTGAAGTGAAGTCCGGCTGTCGGCGCGGCCACCGAACCGCGCTCCCGCGCATAGACGGTCTGATAGCGCTCGCGGTCCAGCGGCCGGTCCTCCCGGTGAATGTACGGCGGCAGGGGGACGTGGCCGGCGGCGTCAATCGCTTCCTGTGGATCGCCGTCGCAGTGGAAGCGCACGGTGCGCTCGCCGAATTCCCCGTGCTCGACAATCTCCGCACTGAGACGGTCACTGAAGAAGACCCTCTCTCCCACCCGCATCTTCCGCCCGGGCCGCACGAGCGCGGTCCACGTGCGGCCGTCCTTCGAGACCGGCCTGAGCAGGAAGACCTCCACCGTCCCGGTCAGATTCTGCCACCTTTTCGGATTATTCTTACCCACCGGCCGTGCCCGCACCCCTTGCCGGCGGCCGTAAAGCCGGGACGGGAACACCTTCGAGTCGTTGAGCACGAGGCAATCGCCCCCGCGAAGGAACTCCGGCAAATCCCGGAACGCCCTGTCCTCCCAGCGCCCGGCCGCCCGGTCCACCACCAGCATCCGCGACGCGGACCGATCCTCCAGCGGCTGCTGCGCGATCCGCTCCTCGGGCAGGTGATAATCGAAATCAGATAGGTTCACTGCGCCTTCACCGGCTGCTCAATTCCCCGCCATCGCCGCGGGGGAAGCCATCTGGCTCGCCGGCTGGTCTTCTGACCGGTCTCCCGGCAACCTGGTAGGTAGAATAACAGTTTGCGCATTCTCGGCATTGAAACCTCGTGCGATGAGACCGCCGCGGCGGTGGTGGAAGACGGCCGCGAGGTCCTCTCGTCCATCGTCGCTTCGCAACTCGACACCCACGGCAAATACGGTGGCGTGGTGCCGGAACTGGCCTCTCGGGAACACCTGCGGGCCATCGTTCCGGTTGTCCGCTCGGCGCTCGAAGAGGCTGGGTGCGGTTACGAAGACCTTTCCGCGGTCGCTGCCACCGAAGGCCCAGGCCTGGTGGGTTCCCTTCTCGTGGGAATTACGTTCGCCAAATCTCTCTGCTTCGCCCACAAGCTGCCGCTCATTGGCGTCAACCACATTGAAGGCCACATCTATGCCGTCATCATGGAGGCCATCCAGCAGAAAAACCCGGTGGAGTTCCCCGCCCTGGCGCTGGTGGTGAGCGGCGGCCACACTCATTTATTCGAAGTCTCTAAGACAATGGAGTACCGCCTGCTTGGCAAGACCCGCGACGACGCCGCCGGCGAAGCCTACGACAAGGTCGCCAAGCTACTGGGATATCCATACCCCGGCGGTCCGATCATCGATCAATTGGCGCCCCACGGCAATCCGCGCGCCGTCCGCTTCACCCGCGCCCGGATGAAGGGCAACCGCTTGGACTTCAGCTTCAGCGGGCTCAAAACCGCCGTCCTCCGCTGGTTCGAGCAGCAAGACATGGCCGATGAGGTCGCCGCCCGCCGGCGGCTGTTCCGCGAGACGCCGCGGCCCACCGTGGAGCAGTGGCTCGCCGTCACTCCCCAGCAGACTCTTGACCTGCTCGCCTCCTTCCAGGCCACGGTGATCGACGAGCTGCTGCGCCGCGCCGCCATCAGCACTGAGGAGATCGGCGCCCGCGCGGTCATCATCTCCGGCGGAGTGGCCTGCAACGCCGGCCTCCGGGCGGAAGCTGCCGCCGCGCTTCCCTGCCCGGTCTACTTCCCTACGCCCGGCCTCTCCACCGACAACGCCGCTATGATCGCGGCCGCCGCCTTCCCCAAACTCGAACGCCGGGAGTTCGCGGGATACACTCTGACGGCGCGCGCGAATCTGAGGCTGGCGTAATCTTGCCTCCGGGCCCCCGTGTCTGGTACTCGGGTTACCGGTGACTGAACCGCTGGAAGATCTCCGCTTCGAAGAACCCGCCTACAGCGAAGACAGCGTGGACCTCACGTTGATCCGCTGGATGCTCTCCCTCACGCCGGCGGAACGCCCGCAGGTCTTGCAGCGGCACATCAATTCGGTCAATAAACTCCGTGAGGCAATCAAGCGAAACTGACCTTCTCGAGATCCTTCGGGTTCTCGCCCGCCATCACGTGGACTTCGTCATCGTCGGAAGTGTCTGCGCTGTCCTGCAAGGCGCCCCCACGCGCATATTCGATCTGGACATCGTCCACTCTCGCTCGCCGGAGAACCTTGACCATCTAGAATCGGCCCTGGCAGAGCTCGACGCTCGCTACCGGATCCAGCCGGAGCGCGCCCTGCGTCCGAAGCGCTCCCATCTCGAAGCGGATGGCCGTCAATCACTTCTCACGCGTTTCGGACCGCTGGACCTGCTCGGCGCCATTACAAGGAATCTCCACTATGGGGAGCTGATTGAGAGCGCCGCCGTATTTGAGCTCGATGCTCGGCTGGAAGTCCGCGCACTCCGTCTGGCAAAGCTCATCGAGCTTAAGAAACTCACAGGTCAGGAAAAGGATCTCGCCGTCCTTGCCCGTTCTGCGGCAAACACTGAAGGAACGCCGGTGCCCGCAGGACCGCTGTTAAACCTGTAAACCGATCTGGTTGATAGAATAGAACTTCTATGGCGCCCCAACAACAACCGCAGCAGCCTCCGAAGCAGCCCCTCGAAGGGGTGGAGCACATCATCGCCGTCGGCAGCGGAAAGGGCGGGGTCGGCAAGACCACTGTGGCCGTGAATCTGGCGGTCTCCATGGCGAGCCAAGGGCGGAAGGTGGGATTGATGGACGCCGACGTCTACGGCCCGAACGTCCCCCGCATGATGGGCGTTAACGCCGAGCCGATGCCGGCGGGCGAGAAGATCGCGCCGCTAGAGAATTTCGGCGTGAAAGTGATATCGATGGGCTTTCTCAACCCGGAAAACCGCCCGATCGTGTGGCGCGGACCGATGCTCCATGGCGTCGTCCAGCAGTTCCTCCGTGGCGTGGAGTGGGGACAACTCGATTATCTGATTGTGGACCTGCCTCCGGGCACCGGCGACGTCCAACTTTCCCTCCTGCAAACCGTGCCCATAAGCGGAGCTGTCGTGGTGACGACCCCATCGGATGTATCGTTGGACGACGCAAGAAAAGCAGTCTTGATGTTCCGTCAGGTGAAAGCTCCGGTTCTCGGAATCGTCGAGAACATGAGCTACTTGGTGGCGCCGCAGTCCGGAGAGCGTATCGACGTCTTCGGCTGTGGAGGTGGCAAACAGACGGCGCTTGAACTGGAGGTTCCATTTCTGGGTGAACTGCCATTGGATCCTCAAGTTCGCATTGGAGGGGATACGGGCAGCCCGATTGCTCTGAGAGACGGTTCGGAAGCGGCAGCCGCGGCCTATCACGGCCTGGCACAAGCTACTCTCGATCGAATCCGGGAGATAGGCGGACCCAAGGCTCCTTCGATTAGCGTCGAGGACTAGGCGGGCGAAAAAAAGGGGGGGCCCAATGAAGGTTGGCGCCATCTTCCCGGCCTGGGGCCGGGTTTTGCGCGGAGGGAGTCCGTTTCTCGCACTCGAGATCACGAAAGAGTGCCCGCTGAGCTGTCCGGGGTGTTACGCATACGCGCCCGGGCATCTGAGGGGAACTCTTCTCAAGTCACTCACCGACTTCAAGGGCCAGGAGTTGATCGACCGCGCCCTCGAGTTGGCGCGCCAGAGGCGGCCGCTGCACGTTTCCATCGTCGGCGGCGAGCCGTTGGTCCGCTACCGGGAACTCGACGCCCTGATTCCCAAGCTCATCGAATTGGGCATCGAAGTACAGGTGGTTACGAGCGCCGTCCGCCGGATTCCCGAACACTGGGCCGCATGGAAGGATCTTCACCTCGTCGTCTCAGTGGATGGGCTGCAGCCGGACCACGACGCCCGGCGGGCCCCCGCCACCTACGAGCGGATTCTCAAGAACATCGAGGGCCACCGCCTGATCGTCCATTGCACCATCACCCGGGCTCAGATCGGCGGCAACGGCTATCTGCGGCGGTTTTCGGACTTCTGGTCGCAGCGGCCGGAAGTCTACAAGATCTGGTTCAGCCTCTTCACTCCCCAGGAAGCGGAAATCTCGGGCGAACGGTTGACGCCGGAGGAACGAACCACCGTTCTCGACACGCTCGAAACACTGCGCCCGGACTTCCCCAAAGTCTTCCTCCCAGACGTGGTGCTGAACGGCTTCCGCCAGCCCCCGCAATCTCCCCACGACTGCATCTTCGCCCAGACTACGGCCTGCGTCTCCTCGGACTTCGTCACGCCGGTCACGCCCTGCCAGCTTGGCGGCCGGCCGGTCTGCTCGGAATGCGGCTGTATCGCCGCCGCGGGCATGACGGCAATCGGACGCTACAAACTCGGCGGCTTCGTGCCCGTGGGTAACATCTTCAAGGCCTCGCGCAAGATCGGCCTCAAGTGGAAGAACGGCCGCTAGACTCTCAGGCGCCGCCCGCAATTGGGCGCGGCCTTCCCGGCGCGGCAGCCGTTTTCAGGGGCTCCGCGTGGGCCCGGATGCAGGCCATCGCGTCCTGCACGAAACGGCTCACCGGAGACTCCGCGCTCTTGCGGTAGGGGATCACCAACTGCATCACCGCGCGCGAGAGCACGATGTAAGCCAGACGATGCGCGTCTACATGAACGTACTCGGCGAGCTTGCGAAGCTGCTCGATCCCGAATAAGATCACTCGATGCCCTTCGGTACCGCGCGAGCTGTGATAGGTACATAGACGGATGGTTCCCGGGGCGGGCAGGTGGCGCCTTTGGCTGTCGTCGGTATAGTCGATGTAGCCGAGCCCTTCCACCTTCAGCGCCTCAATCACCCAGGGGTAATGGGTCGACTTCCGGCTGGGAACGAGCAGCAGCAGATCGAGCGGATGGCGCTCGTGCCCGAGTTCTTCCACCTCCCGCCGGATGATGCCCGCGTATTCCCGCGTCATAAGTTCAGCCTGTTCGGTGGCGCACCGCTCCGGGTTTCCGGCCAGGGCGGCCAGGCTGGAATCATCGATCGCCGCCATACGCGGGAGATCCCCGGGACCGCGCTCGAACGTGAGTTGGGCGGCCTGGCCCGCAGCGCCTCTCTGGAACCGGGAGAAGGCTCTCTCAATGCGGTCCGGGCGCAACTCCGCTTCGAACGCGAGCGTCGCAAGCTGGAAGACGGAGCGCGGATTCCGGAACACCCGCAGCAGACGCTTCGTCTCGCTTCGGGTCCGGAAGTCCCGCAGCCAGTCTGCCTCGCCGGCGTAGAGTTCCTGCCCATCCCCCGCGGCCACGCAAATGGTCGAGCTCTCCTTTGCATGAAGCTCGAGCATCTCGTAAGCCCACTGGCGAATGTCCTGCCCTTCATCGACCAGGATTGTGTCGTACTTGGGTAGCGCCGGCCGGCAGTCCTTCATCTCGTCTACCACCAACTCGGCCCATTCCGCTATGTTTCCGTTCAGTTCGTACTGCCGCCGGGAGGCAAACAGGCTGAGCATCTCGAAGATGTCATGCACCTCGATCCGCCCCGCGCACAGGTCGAGTCGCTCGGAGAAGCCCAACAGCCGGCGGATGTCGGTCGCCAGCACCTTATTGAAGCAGACGAAAAGGACGTCGCATCCCTCCATCGCGTGGTAGAGCGCCGTTCGCAGCAGGCGGAAGGTCTTTCCGGTACCGGGCCGGCCGGAATAGACGATACGCTTCTCGCCGTAGGCGGGAGCCTCCCGGCGGGTCTTCTCGCTGATGGCGTTTTCGAGCACCCGAAGACGTTCGTAGTCCGACTGAATTGGTTTCGGCCTGGCGGTCACATCGAGCGCCCGGCGGAATTCTCCGAGAGCCGCGGCATCGTGCGTGAAGGCGCTCTGCCGGTCCGCTCCCATGTTCGGATTCAGCCGGATGTGCTCGAGGCGTTCCCGCAACGCGGCGGGATCCGCGTAGATGTCGTCGGCGAACAGCATCGACTCGGCATAGGCTCCGCACACTGCGCTATCGTTCCAGTGATCGTTCCACTGGCGTCTCCGAATGCGGGGCCAGCACGCGCCGCTGGTTACGAATGGCTTGGCCTCCATTCTGCCCAGGAAGTTTCGCAGACAGTGAAGCGCCCGGTGCGCCTGCTGGTGCGGCCCCTGGGTCTCCGGACGCCGGGCGATTTTGCAGCGGTTCCACCCATACCACTCAATCTCTTCGAGCGGGACCGCCTTTACCTCTATCACGAAGACCCCACCGTTCTCGTGCCAAATGATCACGTCGATATCCGGAACTCCCGGAATGTAGTTCACGCCGAACCAGAGATGCAAGCGGTCGTCATCGAGAGCGGCAAGTTGGCGGGCTACTTCCAGTTCGCCGGGATGGTTCGGAAGATCGGTATAAACGCGCGCCATAAGGCATTCTATCGCCGGTGGAGCACGGGGACGGAAACGTCGCCTGGACGAGCCCGATCTGGATCGACTACAAGTAACCCTGCGTCGTCCGGTGTCCAAGCTGGACAGAACGAAAGGCGATTGACGGATCGGCGTGTCAGCCGGCGCGCTTGATCATGCTTGCAGCCATGAAGTCGCGGAACATCCGCGCGATGTTTTCGAGCTTGATGTTCTTGGGGCAAACGGCCTCGCACTCGGCAACGTTGGTGCAGGCGCCGAAGCTCTCCTCGTTCATCTGCCGCACCATCGCCAGCGCCCGCTGGTGCTTCTCCGGATGCCCTTGGGGCAGCAGGTTCAGGTGCGAGATCTTGGCCGCGGTGAACAGCATTGCCGAGGCGTTGGGGCAAGCGGCGACACAGGCGCCGCAGCCGATGCAGGCCGCCGCGTCCATCGACAGATCCGCCTGCTCCTTTGGGATCAGGACGGCGTTGCCGTCGGGCGCGGAGCCCGTGTTCACCGCGATGAAGCCGCCTTTGGCGATAATGCGGTCGAACGACGACCGGTCCACCATCAGGTCCTTGATCACCGGGAAGGCTTTTGACCGCCAGGGCTCGAGGTAGAGTTCGTCGCCGTCCTTGAAGTGCCGCATGTGAAGCTGGCAGACGGTGGTTCCACGCTCCGGGCCGTGCGCGACGCCATTGATCATCATGCCGCAAGTACCGCAGATTCCCTCGCGGCAATCGTGGTCAAACGTCACCGGGTCCTCGCCTTTCTCGATCAGGTCCTCGTTGAGCACGTCAAGCATCTCGAGGAACGACATGTGCTCGTTGACCTCCGGGACCTCGTACCGCTCCATCTTCCCCGGAGCGTTCTTATCCTTCTGCCGCCAGATGTGTAGGATGATCCGCATTTTACTTGTAACTCCGCACCGTAGGCTTCACGTATTCGAATTCGAGCGGCTCTTTGTGCAGCTCGGGTTTCGAGGCTTGTCCGGTATGCTCCCAGGCCGAGACGAAACTGAAGTTCTCATCGTCCCGAACCGCTTCGCCCTCCTCGGTCTGGTGCTCCTCGCGGAAGTGGCCGCCGCAGGACTCGTCGCGCGTCAGGGCGTCCAGGCACATCAGCTCGCCCAATTCCATGAAGTCGGCGATCCGGCCGGCCTTCTCGAGCGATTGATTGAGCATCGCGTTATCGCCGGGCACCCGCAGATCCTGCCAGAACTGCTCGCGCAACTCTGGGATCCGTTCCAGAGCCTTCCTGAGGCCGGCCTCGGTCCGCGCCATGCCACAGTCATCCCACATGATTTTGCCCAGCTCACGGTGGAAATAGTCCGGCGTTCTGGTCCCGTTGATGTCCAGCAATTTAGTGATGATCCCGGTAACGCTGTCGATTGATTCCTGAATCGCCGGGTGATCGCCGCTGACAGGCTCTGGTTTGTACGAGGCAAGATAGTCGCCGATTGTATAGGGCAGGATGAAGTAGCCGTCGGCCAGGCCTTGCATCAGGGCGCTCGCGCCGAGACGGTTAGCGCCGTGATCGGAGAAGTTGGCCTCGCCCGCAACAAAGAGTCCGGGAATGGTGCTCATCAGCTTGTAGTCCACCCAGAGACCGCCCATCGTGTAGTGGACCGCGGGGAAGATGCGCATCGGCACAGTGTAGGGGTCTTCGCCGGTGATCCGCTCGTACATCTCGAAGAGGTTGCCGTAACGGTCCTCGATCGCCTGCCTGCCTAGCCGGCCGATTGCGTCCGCGAAGTCGAGATACACGCCGAGCCCGGTGTGCCCCACTCCGCGGCCTTCATCGCAGACGTTTTTCGCCTGCCGGGAAGAGACGTCGCGCGGGGCGAGGTTGCCGAAGCTCGGGTAGATCCGTTCGAGGAAATAGTCACGATCCTCTTCGGGGATCTCCCCGGGAGGCCGTTTATCGTCAGCCGACTTGGGTACCCAGATACGGCCGTCGTTGCGGAGCGATTCGCTCATCAGGGTGAGCTTCGACTGGTACTCGCCCGTGACGGGAATGCAGGTGGGGTGGATCTGCGTGAAGCAGGGATTGGCAAAGAAGGCGCCCCGTTTGTAACAGCGCCAGACCGCCGTCCCGTTACACCCCTTGGCATTCGTCGAGAGGTAGAACACATTGCCGTAACCGCCGGTGGCGATGATCACAACGTGGGCCAGGTGCGCCTCGATATCGCCGGTCTCCATGTTTCGCGTTACGATGCCCCGCGCCTTACCGTCGATCACGATCACATCGAGCATCTCGTGGCGCGAATACATCTTCACCTTCCCCAGGCCCACTTGCCGCTGCAGCGCCTGGTAGGCCCCGAGAAGCAGTTGCTGCCCGGTCTGGCCGCGGGCGTAGAAAGTGCGCGACACCTGGGCGCCGCCAAAGGACCGGTTCGCCAGCGTCCCGCCGTATTCCCGCGCGAAGGGAACGCCGGCCGCAACGCACTGGTCAATGATGGCGCCGCTCACCTCCGCCAGCCGGTAGACGTTCGATTCGCGCGACCGGAAGTCGCCACCCTTTACCGTGTCATAGAAGAGGCGGAAGGTGCTGTCGCCATCGTTCTGATAGTTCTTCGAAGCGTTAATTCCGCCCTGGGCCGCAATCGAATGCGCGCGCCGGGGGCTGTCCTGATAGCAGAAGCACTTGACGTTGTAGCCCAACTCCGCCAGCGACGCCGCGCCCGCACCGCCCGCCAGACCCGAGCCCACCACAATCACGTCGAACTTCCTCTTGTTCGCCGGGTTGACGAGCTTCATATCGAACCGGCACTTTTCCCATCTCTGCTCAATTGGCCCGGAAGGAATCTTCGCATCTAATGTCATAACTCGTCTCCAAGAGGATTAGCTCACGATCCCCAGCATCACTGACAACGGGATCGAGATATTGCCCACACATATGATTAGCGTCGCCCAGAAGGCGAAATGCTTGATGATTGGCATGTACTTTGGGTGGTTCACCCCCACCGACTGGAACATGCTCCACACGCCGTGCGAAAGGTGATAGCCGAGCACCACCATCGAAAAGATGTAGATCAGCGATGCCGGCCAGAAGCTGAATCCTTTCACCACGTTTGCGTAGACGTCGATGTGACCGTCTTCGAGCAGCGACAGGCCCCCTGCGAGGGCGTGGCCGGTGGTGAAGTGCAGGAGGTGATAAATGATAAAACCCGCCAGAATCGGACCGCTGACGATCATCGTCCGCGACGCGAAGCTGGCCTGCACCCAGCCTTGTTTCACGTACCGCGTGGGCCGCGCGCGGCGATTCATCAACCAGAGCTGCACCGCGGACACAAGATGAATCACGACGGTCGCCAGCAGAAACAGGCGAATCGCCCACAACACTGGGCCCAGACTTCGCAGCTTGGCTCCGTAGGCATTCAATTGATCCGCGCCAATGTATATCTGAAGGTTCCCCAGCATATGCCCGATCACGAAGAGAAAGAGTATGCAGCCGGTGACGGCCATGACAACTTTCTTTCCGAGGGAGGCTTCGTAAAATTTGATCGTGCGAGAAAAGGTAGTCGCGGCAGCACTCATAAAACAGGTCCTCGTATTGGATTCGCCGTCCCGGCGCCTGGGGAATCAGCAACTCCCGATCTGGTCGAACGGCTCCACCCTTAAGCCATAAGATGCTATCAGAGATTGAACCGGGAGAAAACTACCCGGTTGGCCGATGTAAATCCGTACCCGCGCGCGACGCTCGCTCGGGGGGACCGATCTACAGATTGCGCCGCATTAAAAGAGCGGCTGCCCGTCAGCTTCCCGAAGCGAAGCTGGAGGGGTTCCCATTCTTCACAAAACGGTAGATCTCGAAGGTGGGCCGGCCATGACGGTCAGCCACCACCTCGAGCAGTTCCCGTTGCCAGCCATTTTCCGCGGCCCATTGCCGGACCAGTGTGCGGGCCCGCGGGAAGTGATCCTTTCCGCCCGTGTACGCCACGAACAGCGATTCCGGGTGAGAGACCCGCTTGAGTATCTGTTCCTTCTCGAACTCGTCCAGTTCCTGCCGGCTAAACGGTTCAATCGCGTTGCCGAGCGGGATCCGGTCCATCAGGAGCAGGCGGAGGGTATCACCCATGCCCCAGTCAGCAGCGTAGACGATTCGAGGCCGGCGATGTTCGAGCGACTCCGCCAGCGGGTAACAGGCGTCGGTCCACATTGGCCCAGGCCCGCGCCGGATCAACCCAGTAAAATACTCGTTCATTACCATTATATTCGAGTAGACGGTCAGCGCCAGAGCCGCGGCCAGCGCCCAGCGGGCCGGGCGCGGCGCGATCTCTATCGCCGAAGCCAGTGAAATGGCGATAAAGCCGATGACATGGGGCCAGATCAGAACGGCGTGATGGGCGCTGCCCCCCGCGCCGTCGGTGAGCATCATCTGCAGCCAGGCGACCCCGGCGCTGAGCAGAAGAAACAGGAGGACACGGAAGCGGCCAGTCTTGATACTGAGAGGGGAGAGAGCCAGGGCCAGCAGCAGCAGGTACGGTACGAAGCCTTTGACCGGGTGGCCCACCAGGTCGCTGAGCCATAGATGAACTTGTTCGCGAGGGGAGATTCGGGGCTGCTTGAGGGGTTCGGAAGCGTAGTCGACCAAGAAGCCGGCCATCACGTAGCCTTCGAGGGTGTAGAGGAGCACGGCAGAATTCTGGTCCCACTCGCTGAGCGAATAGCTCTTGCCCTGGAAGGTGGAGAAGCCGTTCTGAAGGTTGTAATACAGGAACGGGGAAGCGCCAAGCATAAAGCAGAGCCCGGCTACGGCGGCGTGCCGGAGAGTGATGAGCCGCCGGATCTCCCGCCAGTAGAGCAAGCCCCCGGCGAGGACAATTCCCGAGAACATCCACAGGAACAGAGCCTTGTCCCACAGCGCGAGGCCCCAGCAGAAGAAGGCTCCCGCGAGGGCGGGTTCGGCGGCGGAATCGCGAAATCTAAGAATCAACAGGAGCCCCGCCAGGGTGAGCGTGAGTTGTAGTGCGACCGGCCCCCAATCCAGAGTGGTAGTGAGCAGATAGGTGGTATCCGAGGCCATCAGCAAAACACCGGCCAGGGCGGCCGTGCGCCCGCCGATCCGGTTCAGGTAGCGGAACAGCAGCCAAAGACCGAACGCCCCCAACAGCAAAACGGGAAGACGCAGAGACCAGGGCGAGGCGTTGAAGATCCCAAAGATCGGGGTATAGAGCCACGCCTTCAGCCCTCCGAGATAGCTCATCAGCATCAGTACCACCGGCTGGCCGAAGACTTCCATGTGCTCGGCCATGGCCGCGGGAGCGAAGACGCCGCTGGCGAACAGGGCCTCGTCCGTCTCGATTCCCGGGTAGGGGATAATGAGCGCTCCCACCAGAACGAAGTATCCCAGACACACGGCCACGAGGATCGCCGGTGCGTTGCGGCGACGGGTATCACTGACACTATCTGGCATTATGCTGGGATCCGCATCTGCTTTCCGCACTAAGGCGTTTTGACGCCTTGCCCTCCGCCCTGGCCGAGGTGCGAGTAGTAGCCGAGGTCTTGCCGCGTCATCTGCTTTGTAGCGTAGAGTATCTGGCCGGTGTGCTGGGCGAAATGCTCGACGACGTGGTAGACGGCCTCGAGCACGGAGACGTCGTACCCCTGCACGTTGACGGTTTCCCGCAGGCGCCCAGCGTCCAAGCCCTCAATCGTCTCGACGGCTTCGGCGACGGCCCCTTTCAATCGCTCCCGCAATTCGCCGGCCTGAATGTCGCCGCGGGCGCGAAACTCCCGGTCGCGGACCCGGATGTCCGGCTTGCCGGCGATCCCGGCGCCCACCCACTGCCGGAGGTTCCCGCAGAGGTGCAACACCAGATTCCCGGTGGCGTTTTCGGCGTCCGATCCGCGCGCCCAGATCTGTTCGTAGCTCAGGCGTCCCAGACAGTCCTCGATACGGCCTGCCAGTTGCCGCAGCTTAGCCGCCGAGAACCCTGTGAAAAGTTCGTGAAGTTCCCCATCCATACTCAAGAAAATAGCGCCTTTCCGCCCGCCGTGCCATCTCAAGGACCGTGCGAGCTTTTCTTGTCATAGCGGTTGTTGCATTTTTCTCGCTTTCCGCCCCAGCCCAGACCAGTCCGGCCG
This sequence comes from uncultured Solibacteraceae bacterium, assembly GCA_964468205.1. Lineage (GTDB taxonomy): Bacteria > Acidobacteriota > Terriglobia > Bryobacterales > Bryobacteraceae > CAWELS01. Next base: position 63,847 of record CAYXVG010000039.1, read on the forward strand.
TTCCCTCCTCGTCGATCACCCGCCCGCAGCCGGGCCAGACCCGCGTTGCGCGCGAGTGGACGGCCAAGGACCGGTGGAACTACTACCTCGAAGAGAATTTCGCGAGTCCCGGGGCTTTCTTCCGGGCGGCGGGACCGGCGCTGGGGGCACAGATGTCCGACACTCCGCCGGAATGGGGCCAAGGCATGGACGCCTATGGGAAGAGACTCGCGGACCAATTCGCCGTCCGGACGATCGAGGGTACGATCCGGCACGGAGCGGCGGCCGCTCTCGATATCGACCCAAAGTATCGTCCCTGCGATTGCACCGGGTTCTTTCCCCGCTTCGGCTACGCGCTCCTGTCTAATGTGATCACCTACAAGACCGGCGGCAGCCGCACTTTCAACGCCCCCAACGCCGCCGCCGTATACGGTTCGAGTTTCAGCGCCCTCGCCTGGTACCCGTCGCGATACTCTTACAAGGACGCTTTCCGGGAAGGATCCCAGAGTTTCGTCTTCGCCGGATCCTTCAACTTGTTCCGGGAATTCTGGCCGGAGATTCGCAGGGTGGTTCCGTTTGCGAGGCGCGACAGGAAGTAGCGGGTCACGAAGGAACACGAAAACTTCGATCGCTTCTATCTGGCCTCGTAAGTCGTTTTTCGCCGCCTCTCCTTAAAGCACCTGTTCATTCCAGTTTTCGAGGATCTCCTTCACTTTGGCTGTAAACTGATCGGCCACGGCTCCGTCGATGAGGCGGTGGTCAAAGGTGAGGGAGAGATAGCACACGGAGCGGATGGCAATGGCGTCATCGGGTGTTACCACCGGCTCCCGGGTCACGGCGCCCACCCCGAGAATCCCCGCATTCGGCTGGTTGATCACCGGGGTGGCGAAGAGGCTTCCGAAGCTGCCGAAATTCGTGATTGAGAAAGTGCTGCCAGCGATCTCTTCCGGCTTGAGTTGCCGGGAGCGGGCGCGGCCGGCGAGATCCACAATCGAGTGCTGCAGGCCGACGATGGAAAGCGCCTCCGCATTCCGGATCACGGGCACGATGAGGCCGTTGTCGAGAGCCACAGCGATACCGATGTTGATTTCGTTGTGGTAGATGATATTTGTCCCATCGATCGACGCGTTGACGACGGGGAACTCGCGCAGCGCCTGTGAGGCCGCGCGCGCAACAAAAGGCAGGAACGTGAGCGAGTATCCGTAGCGCTCTTTGAACTTCCCCTTGAAAGCGTTCCGCATCTTCGCGATGGCTGTCATGTCGACCCGGTGCACCGTGGTGACGTGAGCCGAGGTCTGTTTGGAGAAGACCATGTGCTCGGCAATTTTCTGCCGCATGGTGCTCATGGGCTCGACGCGCTTCTTGGCTTCTCCGGCCGGGGGCAGCCGTCCCGGCTCGGCGGATGGCGCGGGAGCAGGAGCAGGCGGCGCTGGAGCCGCGGCGGGCGCAGCCGCGGCGCTTTCGCGGGAAGCGAGGTAGGCTTCGACGTCGTGTTTCGTAATCCGTCCGCCGGCGCCGGAGCCCTTCACCTGGGTTAGGTCGATGTCTTGCTCGCGGGCCATGCGGCGGACTAGAGGCGAGATGGGTCCCTTGACGGCCGCGGCGGATGACGGCGCCGCGGCCGCGCGCTCTGGCGGAGTTGGCTCGGGAACTCCAGCCGACTCCTCCGGCTCGATTGAAGGGGTGGCCTTCGGCTCCTCTTCCGGTTCCGGCTCCTCTTCGGCCTTGGCCTCCTCCTCGGGCGGCCCCTCCGGAGCCTTTTCCTTGCTCTCGGCAGCGGGAGCCGCCTCGCCGGCGCCGTCTCCACCCTCGTCGATCTTCGCGACGACAGTGTTGATCTCCACGGTGTCGCCTTCCTGGACGAGCACCTCCTTCAGCACGCCGGCAGCGGGTGACGGAATTTCGGTATCCACCTTGTCGGTGGAAATCTCGAATAGCGGCTCGTCCCGTTCGACTTTGTCACCGGCGTTCTTGAGCCATTTCGTGAGGGTTCCCTCGGTGATGCTTTCACCCATCTGCGGCATTACGACGTCAGTCATCAAACACTCTCCGTTGCTAAGATCTCGCAGTCAAAGACGCGGCCGAAGTTGCGCGCGAGCGCAGCCACCACGTCGCTCCGGGAAGCCTGGCTCCCCTCCTTGCGCATGGACGTGAGGGGCTTCCGCAGCCCGCACGGCACTATGTATTGAAAGTAACTCAGATCCGTGTCCAGGTTCAGCGCGAATCCGTGCGAAGTGACCCAGCGGCTCAGATGCACGCCGATGGCGGCGATCTTCGCCCCGTTCACCCAAACGCCGGTGGTTCCCTTCCCGGGCAGCCGCCCGGCAGCGATTCCAAACCCGGCCAGCGTGTCGATCAACGTCTGCTCGACGCCGCGGACGTAGGCCATCACGTCGCGTTTCCACTGTTTCAGATCGAGAATGGGATAGCCCACGATCTGTCCCGGCCCGTGGTAGGTGACATCTCCGCCACGGTTGGTCTCAAAGAAGGCGATGCCGGCGCGCGCCATCACCTCCGGGCTAGCGAGCAGGTTCTCGTTGCGCCCGTTCCGCCCCATGGTGATGACGTGCGGGTGCTCGACGATGAGAAGCTGGTCCGGAATGCGGTCCTGTTTGCGTTGAGAGACGAGTTCCCGCTGCAGCTCCCAGGCCGCGTCCCATCGCATGAAACCCAGATCGCGAAAATCGCACTCACGCATTGATTGCTAGCCCGTAGACGGCGTTGAAGGCTTCGCCGACAGCTTCATAGAGGGTGGGATGAGCATGAATCGTGCTCATCATCACCTCCACGGTGGACTCGGATTCCATGGCCGCGACCGCCTCGGCCACCAGTTCGTAGCCGTGGGGGCCGATGACGTGAACGCCCAGGATTTCGCCGTACTTCTCGTCGGCCACGACTTTGACAAACCCCTCATGGTGACCGGCAATCGAAGCCTTGCTATTGGCCATGAACGGGAACTTACCCACTTTCACCTCAAATCCATCGGCCTTCGCCTGCGCCTCGGTGAGGCCGACGCTTCCGATGCCCGGTTCGCAGTAGGTGACGCCCGGGATGCGGTTCCGGTTGACCGGTTTCACTTCTTTTCCGGCGATGGTTCCGATGGCGACCATGCCTTCCATGGTGGCAACGTGCGCGAGTTGCGGCGTGCCCGCCACAATGTCGCCGATGGCGTAGACATTCGGCTCAGAGGTCCGCTGGCGCTCGTCGACATTGATGAAGCCACGGTCCGTCTCCACGGCGGTGTTTTCGAGACCGATGTTTTCGGTGTTCGGCGCGCGCCCGACGGCCACCAGCAGGCAATCACCCTTCATTTTTTCGGTTTTGCCGTTGGCGAGTGTGACTGTCATTTCCACACCCTTCGATGTCTTCTTGATGTCGCTGGCCGTGGCTCCCGGCTCGCAGCGAATACCGGTCTTCTTGAAGTACCGCTGGAGTTCCTTGGAGACTTCCTCATCCTCCACCGGCACCAGCCGGGGGAGCATCTCGATGATGGTGACCTCACTGCCGAAACGATTGAAAATAGACGCGAATTCGACGCCCACGGCGCCGGCTCCGACGATGAGCAGCCTCTTCGGCACCTGCTCGAGGTCGAGGATCTCGATGTTGGTGAGGATGCGCTTCGGATCGGGCTCCAGCCCCGGCAGCATCCGCGCGGTGGAGCCGGTGGCGATGACGACGTTCTTCGCTTCCACGGTCTCGGATTTGCCGTCGCTTGACACCTCTATCTTGCCGCCGCCCAGCAACTTACCATAACCTCTGAGGACGTCGACCTTGTTCTTCTTCATGAGGAACCCGACGCCTTTAGCGTGCTTGTCCACAATTCCCTGCTTCCGCTTAAGAACGATGGGCAGATCGAGCTTCGGGTTCTCGCAGTGGATGCCCTCTTGGTCAGAGTGCTTGAAGAAGTTCCAAACCTCGGCTGTATGAAGGAGCGCCTTGGTGGGAATACACCCCACGTGGAGGCACGTTCCGCCCAATTTCGGATCCTTCTCGATGAGCGCCGTCTTTAATCCGTATTGTCCCGCGCGCACCGCGGCGGAGTAGCCGCCCGGCCCGCTCCCGATTACCACGACATCGTAAGCCATTGGCCCCATTCTACCATTCGGTTGTTCGCTTTTCCGTGCTCCCGGAGGATCAAACTGCCTGATTTGAAGCCTTTGAGACGGCCGGTGCGTCAGAATGGATAGAGCTTAGAATGAAGCAGATGCAACGGATTCTAATTGCGGTGTCGATGTGCGTCGCGGCGGCCTGGTCACAGGGAACCTGGCCTCTCAAACAGATCTCGGTGGAAGGCAACAGGACGTACACGGACGAGCAGTTGATCGCGGCCTCGGGGCTCACGACCGGCGGCCAGTACACCCGCGACAGCCTGCAGGAGCGCCTTGAAGCGGCGCAAGGGAAGCTGCTGGCTTCGGGCGTTTTGGAATCCGTGGCGTTCCGCTTCGGCGGGACGTCCGACGGGAAGGGTTATGCCGTGACCTTCGAGGTTGCCGAGATCGAGCAAGCTTACCCGATTGAATTCGAGAACATCGACGCGCCGGACGAGGAGCTCCGGGCGTGGCTCAAGGAGAGAGATCCGCTCTACGCGGCCACCATTCCCGGTACGGATACGCAAATTCAACGCTACGCGCGGCTGATCGAGGAATACCTCAAGGAGAGAGGCTCTCCGGAGGAGATCCGCGGTGAATTGACCTCCTCCCTGCCGGACGAGCTGTTCGTCATGTTCCATCCTAAGGGGGCGATGCCCGTCATCGCGGAAGTGGCGTTTGAAGGCAACAAGGTGGTGCCGGAGGAGCGGTTGCGGGAGGCGATCCACGGCGTCGCGGTTGGCACGCGATTTAGCGAGGCGCTCTTCCGGATGCTGCTGACCTCGAACCTACTGCCCGTCTACGGGACCCGCGGCCGGATCAACACCACCTTTCCCAAGATCGAGACGGAGCCCGCGGGCGGTGGCGTGAACGGCGTCCGGGTGAAGGTTACCGTGGACGAGGGCGAGAGCTTCAGCTACGGGGTGGTGCGCGTGGAGGGCACGGCATCGATGGATCGTGAGCTGCTTTCGGCGACAGGCCTGCAGCCTGGAGAGGTGGCGAACATGACCGAGATTCCCACGGCGCTCGAGCGCGTGAAGGACGCTCTGCGCATGCAGGGCTACATGGACGCACGAGCGTCGGAGGAACACGAGATCGTCCGGGACAAGCGTGTAGTTGATGTCTTAATCCGTGTGGAACCCGGTCCAAAATACAACTTCGGCGAGTTGCACCTCCAAGGTCTCGATCTGCACGGCGAGCACGAAATCAGGAAGATCTGGGGCATGCAGTCTGGCGATCCTTTCGACCCCACCTACCCAGACTTCTTCCTGCAGCGGATCGAGGAGCTCAATCTTTTCACGGGCCTCCAGAAGACGGTGTCGAAAGCCGAACCGAACCACGAGAAGCGGACGGTGGACGTGACTCTGTACTTCAATCCGAAGGAGAGGAAGGCGCGGTTCGGGGTGGAGGATCCGTTGGACAGTGGGCCACGGCGGTAAGCGGCGGGTGGTAAGAGGTGTCTG
>CAYXVG010000039.1:69476-70808 GCA_964468205.1 uncultured Solibacteraceae bacterium
TGACACCGAACTCCGAACTCCCCTGACACCGAACTCCCCCGAACTCCCACCCGGTGGATGTTATTCTGCACGAAGCGTAACATATTTATTTTCAATGGTCTACAGGTACAGATTTTTTGCATTTTGCAGATTGCTCGAAATCCGCGGATGGTATTCGACTGTCGGACAACTACGTCAAGAGCCGGTTCGGCAATGTGTGATTTGATGGTGTACCATCCGAAGACGCCGGCCGAGAATACCGCGCGTTCCGATTGTGGTTGTAGCACGGCGGAGCAAGGCAAGGGGGTTGGGTTCCGGCTTATGCAACTGGAAACAATGGGAGGGCACCTACCAGAAGCGGGCGTGACCGCATAGATTTGTTCGCCACGGCCGCCCCAATTCGCATGGCTGCGAGAGCGGCCGAGGCTATTGCGGCCTAGTCGCCGGAGATCCCTCCACGGCTGCCAGAAGCTGGCCGAAAAGGCCCATGCCGAATTGCAACGCAACCCGGTAATCACTGCGCTGGAGCCCTTCCCCGCCCTCGCGCTTGTTGGACTGCGAAACGCCGCCCAGGAATCCGTCAGGAGTCAAGAAGTTCGCCGCGCCCCGCGCCGTCTTGCGCGCCACGTCGAGGTAGGCGGCGGGCAACCAGCCGTGCCGTGCCCCCATGGCCATCGCGGCGGCGATGCCCGAGGAACCGGACGTGTCGGGGGCGATCGCGGGCTCGTCGAGGAACCCGCTCCACAGCCCGTCAGGGCGCTGACGGCGGGCGGCCCATTCGGCCACGCGCCGGCACTCCGCCCGGAGGTCATGCAGGTCCTCGGCCGGCCCCAGCGCGGTCAGCGTGCGCGTGATCCCCAGAAAATACCACGCGACGCCCCGCGACCAGTTCCGGTAGGTTAACCGGCCCTCCGGAGAGCACCGGAGCCAGAGATCCTCCCCGGCGACCAGCCGCCGCTGCCGCAGGCGCAATTGCCGGAGCGCCGCCTCCCGCAATTCCGCCTGCCGGCGGGCGCGCCAGATCATGGCCAAGGGATAGCCGATCGTGTAGCAGCCTTCGGCCGTGGTTGCGCCCCCGCGGACGCAGCCCTCGGAGTCCTCGCGCTCCTTCCAGTGAGCGAGGGCGCGATCGACAACCGGGTGTTCCGGCCGCTCCGCCACCAGCACAGCGACCGGCAAGGTGCTCTCGACGCCACCGAACAGGGCAGCGGGAACCTCGCCGCCCGGGCGCGCGAAATTGTAGTCGAGGTGCCGCGCGAGTCCGTCCTTTAGTCCGAGGTCTCGTAGGCCGTCGAGGACACAGCCCCCCATCCAGGTCAGCGGCGCAAGGCTGTCGAGCGAATTCATCCGGGC
>CAYXVG010000040.1:0-70133 GCA_964468205.1 uncultured Solibacteraceae bacterium
AAGCCGCAAGGGTCCGCAAGAATCACCGGATCGCGATGGGCTGCTCCATTTCCTCGACAACCGGTAAGGTCTCCTCATTGGCCGTCATTATAACTAACCAAGAGGGGCTGCTCCCGGCGATCTAACGTAGTTGATGTTCGGCGCAGCGCCCATTACAAGCCGGGGCTCTCCGCCGGCCGTGAACCCCGAATGATGGATCCGAACCTGGCCGAAGCCTTCGCCGTTGCGGGTGGCCAATTGGACGTGGACGTTCCGTCCGGACAAGCCCCTGGCGGCGAAGCGCAAGTTCTTGCGGCAGGGAGGGAGCGGTCTCCACGGCGTGAGATCGAAATACAGGGCGGCGCGGAGATAAAGCGGGGGTTATTCCACGACTTTGATGCCGGCGAGCCAGTAGTCAAGATCCTGGACGTGTACCTTGGCGTCGAAGACGACGCCTTCCTTGAGCTTTTCGAAGTCCGCCTTCTCTTTGACAGGGAACTCCATGGTCATAGCCTTCATCCAGCCTTCGACATCCTCGTGCTTGACGACGGCGATCTGGTCTTCGGGAATCAGGCGCACGACCTCGCCGCGGAGGTCGTAGACTTCGGCGGGCCTGGAGCTTTCCTCGGAAGCGGGCTGTTCGGCGCCGCCGCAGAATATCAGAAGCATGAGGCAGAGGGAAATTACAATCGAACGTAGCGTGATCAACGGAACACTCTCCTGATCGACAGCCTAGCGCCAGGGAGGCACACGGCGCAATGGCAGGGCTGTTTTGCGAGAATAGGATCAGCGGGGTCCGGAGCAGCAGGAACAGTTCAGGAGAAGCATGCAGCAGGCCATCGGCACCGATCTCATTGCGATTGAAGAGCGCTGGGGAGCGCACAACTACCATCCTCTCGACGTGGTGGTCGAGCGCGCCGAAGGGGTTTGGGTATGGGACGTGGAGGGCAAGCGCTATCTGGATTGCCTCAGCGCATATTCGGCTCTCAACCAGGGTCACGCTCACGAACGCATTCTGCGCACGATGATCGAGCAGGCCGGGCGGGTAACGCTGACCTCCCGGGCTTTCCGCAACGACCAGTTGCCGCTCTTCTGCCAGGAGCTGGCGGAGCTTTGCGGCATGGAGATGGTGCTGCCGATGAACACCGGCGCCGAGGCGGTGGAGACGGCGATCAAGGCGGCGCGGCGTTGGGGCTATCAGCGGAAAGGGGTCCCCGCGGACGCGGCCGAGATCATTGTGTGCGCCAACAACTTCCACGGCCGGACGACGACGATTGTCGGCTTTTCTTCCGACGAGGCTTATCGCGAAGGCTTCGGGCCTTTCACTCCGGGCTTCAAGACCGTGCCTTTCGGCGATGCCGGGGCTTTGGCCGCCGCGATCACTCCGAACACCTGCGGTTTTCTCTTTGAGCCTATACAGTGCGAGGCAGGGGTACTCATCCCGCCAGCGGGGTACCTTCGAGACGTGCGCCGCATTTGCTCCGAACAGAGGGTGCTGATGATGGCCGACGAGATCCAGACCGGGCTGGGCCGCACGGGAAAGATGTTCGCGTGCCGCCACGAGGAGGTCCAGCCGGACGTGTACATTCTGGGCAAGGCGCTCTCGGGCGGTTTTTATCCGGTTTCCGCCGCTGTTTCCTCGCGAGAGATTCTCGGCGTTTTCGATCCGGGGAGTCACGGGAGCACCTATGGCGGAAATCCGCTCGGGTGTGCTGTCGCCCGAACCGCTCTCGACGTGCTGCGCGAGGAGGGATTGGTTGAGCGGTCGGCGGAGCTTGGCGAGTGGCTTCTCCGCGAACTGCGGCGCGGAATCTCGCACGACAGGGTGAAGGAGATTCGTGGCCGGGGGCTGCTTATCGGGGTTGAGTTGCACGGTCCGGCGCGTCCGTATTGCGAGGCGCTAAAGGAGCGAGGGCTGCTCTGCAAGGAGACGCATGAGAATGTTATTCGCCTGGCTCCGCCGCTGGTGATCGCCAGGGACGACTTGGCCTGGGCGCTCGAGCAGGTGCGGGCGGTATTCGCCTAGTCCGAGGTCCTGGTTTCGATCGGCCGGATGTTCCGCCGCGGTGGCACGCCTTTCGGGTGGCAATCGATGCAATCCACAGTATGGATGTCGAAGGGGCTTTTCGGGTTGTCGAACAGAGAGATCATCTTGGCGACGGTCATGCCGCAGTTCGAGAAGCGCGGGTGGCAGGTGGAACAGGAGGCGACGGCTCTCATGTCGTGGGTGGAGTGGCAGGAGATGCAGCTAATGCCTTCGTGGACGCCGAGGCAGGTGCGATCGTCGCCGGTGCCGGCCTGGTCGGTGGAGTCCATGACCCGAGTAGCGTGGCACTGGTAGCAGAGGGCTTGCCGCGGGTCCTCGCTCAATTGGACGGGCCGCGGTCCGTCCATGACGGCGGGCACCGGCATGTTTTTCACGCCGATGTGGACTTGAGTCCGGCGGTCAAACAGCGCGAGGGAGGCGGTGGCTTCTTCGCCATCGAGGGCCGTCTTCGAAGCGGTCCGCTCGAACGGCCTGCTCGGTTCTCCATGACGGTGCATCTCGTGACAGACGAGGCACGGGATCGCGGGTTGGTCCGCCAAATCGGCCTGTTTCAGTTGCCAAGGCCCCAGGATTGAGACGGGCTCCACAAGATCCTCGATACCGCCCTGGAAGTGCATACCGTGGCAGCGGAGGCAATCGTCCATCAACAAGCGCGTGGAGTTGTGTTCTTCGTTGAGGAAGATATCGCTGTAGGTGGCGCTGTGCGGTCCGGCCTGCCACTCGGCGAATTGTTGTTGGTGGCATTCCCGGCACTTTGCCATGGCCCGGTCCACCTCGGGTTGGCGGACGAGCAGGACCTGTGGCCCCACCTCACCCTTCCAATGCTTCAGCAGCCGGCGAAAGTTCGAAAGATGGAACGATGCGTCGGGGGTGAGCAGGCTCCCATGGCAGTCCGCGCAAGGAATGTTCCGGTGGGAGGCGTTGGTCCACATTTCGTAGGTGGGACGGATTTCGTGGCAGCGGGTACAGCCCTCGCCACCGCCGCCGTGGTAAAGCATAGCCGGTGTAAAGATGAGACCGGCGCCGGCCAGAACGGGGATGGCGAATAGTTTCCTGAGACTTCCTGGTTTCGGCATCGGGCTAGATCCTCGACTCGAGCAGTTGATGACTGGCGTAATAGGCGATGGCCATGATGGTTAGCACGGGGTTAAAGCCGCCGTTTGTCACGTGGACGCTGGCGTCGATGACGTACAGGTTGTCGACGTCATGGACACGGCAGTATTTGTCCACCACCGAGGTTTTGGGGTCATCTCCCATGCGGCAGGTGCCGGCCTGGTGCTGGCCGCCACTGAGGCCCATGCCGGGAACGGATTGCCAGATATCGGTGGCGCCGGCCGCTTCGATCCACTTCGCGGCCTCACGGGAGACGAATTCGCAAATTTCGACGGTGTGTTTGTGGCGGCCGCCGGAGAAGCGGCAGACCGGGATTCCCCAGTAGTCCTTCACCTTCGGGTCCACCTGGACGCGCGCGTTCCAGTCCGGGATCTCCTGCACGGGCCCGCGCGCCGAGATGATCTGGCTGTAGCCGCGGCGCATGAAGTCCTTGTGTTCTTTCCCCCAGCGTTTTACATATCCGGGGACCTGGCCGACGAACTGGTAGGGCAGGCGGATGAAGGAATTGCAGAGGGCGCCGCCTCCGACGATGCCGGGATTATCGTGGTTGAAATCGCAGGCGGCGATGCCGGCGCCGGGGCCGACATCGTCATAGGCCCCGCCGGGGAAGAGTCCGCTGGCCCCGGTGTAGGCGTGGCCCTGCAGATTCCGGCCGACCCAATCGTAGTTGTTCCCAATTCCGTTCGGGAAGATTTTGCTTTTTGAATTCAGCAGCAGGCGCGCGGATTCGTTGGCGCCGCAGGAGACGATGACGAGATCGGCGGTCTGCACCTGCCGCCGGTCATTTCGATCGAAGTAGGCGACGCCCCTGGCCTTGCCCTGCGCGTCGAGTTGGATCTCCTGGACGATGCATTCGGTCCGCAGTTCGCAGTTGCCCGTGGCGAGCGCGATGGGGATCACCGTGTTCTGTGTGCCGCACTTCGCGTTCACTTCACAGGCGAAACCCACGCACCAGCGGCAGCGCATACAGGCCGGCCGGCCACCGTAGGGGACACTGTTGCGCAGCATGGGGATGTCGAAGGGGTGCAGTCCGATGCTTTCTCCGGCCTCGGCGAGCACGCGGCAGGCCTTGTTCCGCGGCAGCGGCGGCATAGGGAGGGGTTTCTTGCGAGGCGCTTTGAACGGATCGTTACTTTGGTCGCCCGAGACTCCGATTTCCCACTCCGCTTTCTCGTAGTACGGCTCGAGGTCGCCGTAGGTGACGGGCCAGTCGGCGAGGGTGGAATTTTCGACCATGCCGTACTTGGAGACGAGCCGGAAATCCTCTTCCATGAAGCGCCAGGCCATGGCTCCGTAGCTGGCCGTGCCGCCTCCGACGCACATGGCGTTGTTGTTGTAGGCGCCGCGGGTGGGGTAGACGATCTGCTCGTTGCCCTGGGGGGTTACGAAGACGCGAGGGTTGCGTTTGTCGTCGGGGCCGAAGGCGGCTCCCAGTACAGAAGTTCGCTGGTTGCGAAGATCGTCCTTGCGGCACTCGTCGGGTCCGACCCAGCGGCCGCGCTCAAGGAGCACAACGTTCATGCCGGCGGTGGCGAGTTCCTTGGCGACAATGCCGCCTCCGGCGCCGGATCCGATGACGATTGCGTCGACGTGCTTGTTAGCCATGGATCAGCCCTCTTCACTCAGGTCGTAGTGCTCGCGCCCGCGGACCGGCGGATGCGCGACACCGAGCATCTTCCAGCTAATGGCGCCGGGGTTTCCGCCGTGCCGGGGATCGCCGTAGTAGGACTGCATGGTGTGATCGCGGATCATCCGGAAGAACGAGGTATCCTCATGCTGCACGAGGAGTGCGTACTGCTGTTCGACGGTGAGCGCGGCGAAATCGACGCCGTGGGCCTCCCGCGCGGCGCTGTCGATTGCGGCCAGACCTTCGCGATACGCCGTCTGCCAGTGCTCGTAGTGATTGACGAGCTGAGTGTCGATGAAGCGCGCGGCGCCGGCGTCGCCGCCGCCGGGATAGTCGTCGGGCGGGATGATTTGATTGGCAATCGCTTTTACGGTGACCGCCTCATAGGGGGTCAAGAAACGGTAGGCGCTGCCGGGGCTGGAACAGCCGGCGATGCCGCCTGCGGCAGCGGCTGCCGTGGATGTCTGGAGGAACGCGCGCCGATCCAGACTTCTTGGTCTCTTCATCTGTTTTGCTCCCGGCACAATCATATAACATAACGTTGCAGTCAAGTATGGAGCGCCGGAGAACGAAAAAGAGGCTGCGGCCGGTTCGCAGACCCGGACCGCAGCCTTGACCTAGGGTTTGGCTGAGGGAAGAAAACTTGTGAGGCGGACACGATTTCGCGCCCGCCGGACGTGCTTGGAGCAGCCGCTAATGAATCAGAGCGGAAACCGCCTCGCGGTCCGCAACATAGATCCGAACTTCGACGCGGCGGTTCTTCTTGCGCCCGTCGCGGGTTTTGTTGTCCGCCGCGGGGATGTCGCTGCCGAAGCCGATTCTGTGGATGCGGTGGAGGGGAACGTCGTGCTTGGTGGCGAGGTAGCGCACGACGGCGTCAGCCCGCCGCTGGCTGAGAGCGAGGTTGTAGGCGGCGCCGCCGGTTTCATCGGTGAAGCCGCGAACCTCGATGGCGTAGGGCGAGTCGAGCAGCAGCGCGCCCGCCATCTCGTCGAGGTTCTTTTGCGCCTCGGCCGTCAGCCGGCTGCTTTCGAAGTCGAAAAGTACGGAGTATTCGGAGACGAGCATATACTGATTCAGGCCATCGATGCGTTCTTCGAGCGCATCGGCGCTATTGACGGCAGATTCGGCGACTGATAGAGCCTCTCCGGCCCGGCGGTCAGCTCGTTCCGCGTCCTGTCCGGCCTGCTCGGCCGCATTCTTCGCCTCGTTGGCGTCCTGGCCGGCGCTCAGGGCCCGTTCGTCGGCGCGGGAGGCGACATCTTGCACCTCCTCGAGTTCTTCGGCCTGCTTGTTAGAGGCCGTTTCCAGGGAATCCACCCTTTGCCCGAGCGGGTCGACCCGCTTGTTCACATAACCTTTGCTCGCGCAACCGCTGGCGGCCAACCCGGCCGTTATCAGCAACGCGATCGCCATCATCTTGTAGTCTCTTCCAATCATGACAACCTCCTTAGTCCTTTTTCCGCTTGCAGGCTGAGTGACGTGGCGGAGCGCCGGCGAACCCCCGCTCGCGGCTCGGAGGTTCGCCGGATCGCCCCCGGCTTCAGCGAGCCGCCCGCAGCATCTTCGGCACGGCGAGGTAGCCGACGATGCGATCTTTCTTGACCTCATTCACCACAATTTCGTATGGCGACCGGCTGCCGGAGAGGTAGAATTGTACCGGCTCGTTCACGGTGCGGTTCTTCTTCTCGACCCGCAGGTCGTCGGCGATGACGTCGATCGTGAATCTGCCCTGCTTCGGCTTGGTCTTCTTGAGTTCCATTGCGACGTTGCCGATTTTGTAAGTCCGCTTGTTCTTGGGGATGGTGAATTCGTGGTATTCGCGCTCGCCGAGTTTCCGGAGGGTCGCAAGTTCCTGAGCGTTGGTCGCGATGAGACCGCTTTGCACTCCGAGGTCCCCTTTGACGCTGGTCAGTTCCGTGCGCGCGGCGTCGAGGCCGGAGGCAAGCTCGGCCTTCGCACTGGCGACATCGCCGCGCACATTCTCGACGTCCGTTTGCACCTTGAACACGGCCTCGCCGTTCTGTTGGGCCGCGCCTTTGAGCTGCTGCAATTCATCGATCGTCAGCGCCTGTTTCTGGCGGTACTCCGTAGCCAGTTTGCTGAGCGCCAATTCCGTCTGGCGTCCGGCCTGCTGCGACGCCTTACCCGCGGCCGTCCGCGCAGCTTCCTGTGTCTTCTTCAATTCGCTGCGGAGCATCACTTCGTGGGTGTCCGCCCGCACGGTCAGATCACGAGCGCGTTCTTCAAGGCCCGTGACTTGCTGCTGGTAGGCCGACTCCATCTGCTCCATCGATCCCTGGATCTGAACAGTCTTCCAAACCGCGAAGACGTTTCCGGCCAGCAGCGCGAGCATCACACCCCACACCGCCGCCATCTTCCAATTCTTCGGTTTCCGCTCTGGCTCTTTGTGCATCGTCAATGTGTCCACCATGACTTTCCTGTCTCCTTGCGTCAGAAAGGGCACACGAGCTGCCAAAGTAGAAGTTGTTGAAATATAGATGGTTATTGCCAGAAGGTGAGTCGGGCGACGATGTCAATTCGACATGCCATGTAATTCCTGCCTTTTATAGCTGCATAGCGGGAACCGCGAACGGGTTAACATCCGGTGAGATGACTCCGCTTCTGTACGGTGAACTCGCGTTATGGTACCGGCTGTTAGATCCAACCGGCGACCACGCGGAGGAGACCGCAATCTATCGAACGGCATTTGAGCACGCCGTTTCGCCACGCGTCACATCGCTGCCGGAGCTCGGTGCGGGGTCAGGGAATAATGCCCATTACTTAAAGAGGCACTTTCAATGCACGTTGATCGACATCTCCGAGCTGATGCTGGAGCTGAGCCGCAACCTGAACCCCGAATGCGAGCACCATTTGGAAGATATGCGAAGGGTCCGGCTTGACCGCACATTTGATGCGGTTCGAGTGCATGACGCCGTGGTACACATGACGGGGGAGCAGGATCTTCTGGCAGCCGCCCGGACCGCCTTTTTTCACACCCGCCCTTGGCGGCGCGGCCCTTCTTGCTCCGGACTGTTTCCACGAGACGTTCCAAGAGCAAGCCGTACTTCATGAGGGCGGGCCGGAGGGGCGTGAACTTCGTTGCGTAGAGTGGACGTGGGATCCGGATCCCGGTGACACAACCTATTCGGTGGATTACGCGTTCCTCCTACGAGAGGGTGGACAGATGCGCGCGGTTCATGACCGGCACGTCGAGGGGCTGTTTCCGAAGTCCGTGTGGATTCGCGTCCTGTCAGAAGCGGGATATGAAGTTGGCCTCATCCCCGGCGCGGCTGGGGAGTGCGAGATACTGCTCTGCCGTCGCAAGGCGCCGTGAAGCCGTTCACCGAAGCATGTCTGCCGGCAGATGGGTGACGAAGGAACGGAACTTGCGTTTTTCTTCTGGGATGGAGTCAGTGAGCTGGAGATCTATGGTTACAGGTTCGGCGAGCCTGTCGAGGAGCTGGCGACGGAGCGCGCCGAGCGTTTCATCCGGCCAGGGGGTGCGGGTGACAAGGAGAATCCTCAAGTGGTCAACCCGCTCCTGGATGATGCGGAACTGCAGCACATCCGTGTAGCGGCGGAGCACCACTCTGCACAAAACGGGAGGAACCAGCCGGCCGCTTGGCAGGCGGAGTAGGTCCTCGGCCCGGCCGTGAGGGGGAGCGATCAAGGGGAACGGCGAGCCGCATGAGCACTGCCCCGCGAGGCGCGTGACACGGTCGCCGAGCTCGTAGCGGATGAAGGGCATTGTCCGCATATTGAGGGTGCTGACCAAAACCGTGCCGGGTTCGCCGCAGGGGGCGGGACGATCTCCGTTGCGAGTTTCGAGGAGCACATGATCGGCGTTTACGTGGAGGCCCTCGCGGGCGGAACATTCGGCGGCGATCCGGCCGGTTTCGAGGCATCCGTAGAAATTGAACGCATCCAGGCCGAAGTCATCGCGAACCTGGTCGCGCAACAGCTCGTCGAGCACTTCGGATGAACTGATGAGCAGCCGCGGCCTTATGTACTCGCGCAGCGAGCGGCCGGCCTGGTGGCGTAGCGCGCGGAGAGTGCCAGGGTAGAACCAGAGAATTGTTGGTTGCCAGAGTTCGAGGAGCGGCAGCAGATCCTTCGGGTCCATCAGGCCGGGCATGTATGTGCGATAGATGCCGATACGGTCGTTGAGACGGAGCGGGCGTTTGCGGTGGGGCCCGACAGAGACGAGCAGATCTTGCGGAACGAACCCGATCCGGCGAAGGGTGCGCATTTCGATCAGGCTGCGGAGGTGGCGTTCCCACGGTGTGACATAAATCGCCAGCGGAGTGCCCGTGCTTCCGGAAGTTCGAAACTCGATGCAGGCGCTGGGATCGACGCCGGTGGCGAGGACTTCCGCTTGGCCGGCGGACTGCAGGTCGCGTTTGGTGGTGAGCGGAATGCGCTCCAGATCTTCCATGGCGCGGAAGTCATCCGGGTGAAAGCCGGCCGCCTGGAAGCGGCGGCGGTAGAAGGGTACGTTGTCAAGAGCATGGTGAAGAACGCGCTGGAGTTTCCGGAATTGCAGAGTTCGCAGCTCATCCGGTGACTTTCGCGGAGCCGTGCAGATGCTGATGAGACGCGACAGCATGGTCATCCAGCCCCACGGCGAAACATGGCGGCTACCGGTGAGGGTATCACGGGAGAAGTGGTGGAGGCGTCCAGGCGCCGGGGCGATTCAGTCACTGGCCGCGGGTTGCGTTTTGTAGATTGAGGGCGTCTTCTGTAGGAGTCTCTGAAGACGCTCGGCAAGAGCGGCCACGTTCGGCTCGCGCAGCACCTCCATCTCCTTGCCCGGGACTGAATGGACATCGATGCCATCGCGGACCAGCGGACCCCAGAATGGTTCGGGGTCGTGAAAGCGGTCGTTCTCGCCTTGGAAGAAGACTAGCCGGCCGGAAAATTCCCGCGGCCGGTATGAGCGACTGGCCTGGAAGTTACACTCACGGACGTAGGGTTTGCGCAGCGGGGCCGGGATCGTGCGACCGTTGCGGGAGATGAGTTCCGCGGCGGTGGCGGCGATCCAGTCGCGCGCGCGCAGGAACCGGAAGCGGAGCCGGCCGAGCAGATAGGCCATCGATGCCCGGCCGCGATGGGCAGAGAAATAACGCCAGTGGTAGCGGACGGCTTCCCGGAAGGATGAAACGGTTCTCCATTCGCCATCGGTGTTGAAGTTGAAGAGCAACTCCACATCCTCGCCTTGGGACTCCAATTCGACCGCCATTTCGAGCGCCACATAAGCGCCGAAGCAGAAGCCACCCAGCCGCCACGGCCCCCGCGGACGTACGGTTCCAATTTCGTCAATGTAACGGGAGGCTAATTCAGGAATAGTGAGCGCCGGCCGCCGGGCGCCATCAAGGCCGGGAGCCTGTAGGCCGTACACGGGCTGGTCTGGTCCGAGGCGCTGGGCGAGATCGCGATAGAAGAGGACGTCGCCTTCGATGGCGTGGACGCAGAACAACGGCGGCTGCGAACCGGATGGCTGAATCGGCACGAGCGAGACAGTGTTCCGGGGCCGGCTGGCGCCGCTCACGCGGCCGGCGAGGCGCCGGGGCGTCGGGGCTTCGAACAGTACGGCTAAGGGCAGATCGGTTCCTAACGCCTGATTTAGTCTTGAGATTGATTCCACGGCGGTCATCGAGTTGCCACCGAGTTCGAAGAAGTCGTCGTCGCCATGGACCTCGTTCACTTCCAGCACGTCGCGCCAGACCGCGGCGATGGTTTCCTCGACCGAGCCGCGCGGTTCGGGCGGGGGCGGCAACTCGCGGACACTGAGTTTTCCGCTCAGGGTGCGGGGCAACTCCGAGACGAACTCAAAGCGGGCAGGGATCATGTAGTCCGGGAGAGATTCGCCGAGGAAGCGCTGCAGCAGGCGGCCAAGCCCTGGAATGGTCCGGACATGTTCCTGGCCGCGCTGGCCGGGCCGCAGCGTTCTGTCCGATGACCGTCGAACCGCATAGATGGAGTGCAACTCCGTGCCTTTCAGGACCGCTTCCTGGTGCACCACGAAATCATAGCCGTTCTCTTCCAGAAGTTTGCCGAGGACAGGCAGGTTGGCCATGTGGTCGGCTTTGATGACGATTTGATCGATGCGCTGCCAATCGGAGTCCTCAATGCCGTGGAGAATGTCCACTTCGCTCTTTTCGGCGTTGATTTTGAGGAGGTGGATCCGGTCGACACCGGTTCTTTGCAGCACTCCGGAGAGAGTGTCCTGGCGCACCTGGATGGTCTCCGGACGGAGCCGTGCGTCGAGAATTTGTCCGGTGTGCTCAGTAGGCGGCGCTATTCCGGGCTGGTTATCCATGTATCGCCTGATGAGGTCCTTTTCGCTATCAGGGTCGGCGTAGCGGCCGGAGAGAATTGAGAAGCCGGGAAACACGGTGAACTCCTCGACGCCGGCACGACTCGCAAGGGCGCAAGAGAATAGCCGCGCATCGAGGCGGAAGCGCTCGACGTTTTCGCGCAGCGCCTCGTGCGCGCCGGGGTTCGGTTCAAAGCAATAGAGCCGCGGCTGGTGGCAGAGGAGTCCGGCGAAGATTGAGAACAGGCCGATGTTGGCTCCGACGTCAAAAATGGTGTCGCCGTCGCGGAAGGTGATGCCGTAGCGGAGATAGGTCTGGTCTTCAAAGATGTGCCGGTAGGTGAATTCGGTTTCATGCCTGTTCTGGTGGGCGACACGCAACCCGTTGGGCAGCCGGTGACTCTTGCGCGAGCCGAATCCGGCAGGCACGACATACGCCGTCAATTGGGTTTGTTCCGAAGCATCCTTCCTGCCCGTGACCGCGGCGTCGGCCACGGCCGGGTGGGCTCGGAGTGCGGTCTCAACCTCGCGCGGTTCGACGCGAAAGCCGCGGACCTTCAGCCGGCTATCAACGCGGCCGGCGAATTCGAGAACGCCGCCGCGGAGCCGGCCGAGGTCGCCGGTACGATATTCTTCAAATCGTTCGCCATCAATGTAGCCGTCGGCGATTCGTCCCGTGACACAAATCTCCCCATCTTCGCGCAGTTGGATTTTTGTGTCCGGGGTTGGGTAGCCAAGGGGAACGATGCCTTCCCGGGGCAGATCTCCATCGGGGAGTGGATAGATTGCCGCGGTACCCGCCGTTTCGGTTTGGGAGTAGAGATTCAGGATGCGCGCCGCGTGGCCCAGTCCGGACCGCCACATTCGGGGCAATTCCCATGGCAGCGCTTCGCCGGTGAGTTGGATTTGGCGTAGCCGGCTGTCGAGCAACTCGGACTTGACGCCTTCCGGGAGCCGTTCTAGCACAGCGACCGCATTTCGCCACACGCTTGGTACGGTGTCCCAGACTGTAACGGCGCGCTCTTTCATGAGGCGCAGCAGCGCCAGGGGGTCCAACCGCTCCGTTTCACGGGCGACGACAAGAGCGGCTCCCACCGAGAGCGGCAGCAGTGTTTGGCGGACCGAAGCGGAGAAGGAGAAGCTGGCAGTGTGGAGGCAGATATCGCCGGATTGTATGCCAAGGGGCTCCCGGATCGCCTGCAGGTAGCTTGCAAGTGTGCCGTGCGAGACCAAAACGCCTTTCGGCTCTGCCGTGGAGCCGGAAGTAAACATGACGTATGCAGGAGCATCCGCCTCACGGCGGACGGCGATGTCGTTATCGTCTGAGGGCAGGCTCACTTCGCCGTCAATCATCAGCGCAGGGCGGGATTTGGCGACCATCAGCTTCAGACGCTCGGGGGGATATCCGGGATCGAGCGGCACGTAACCGGCTCCCGTCTTGAGGGCCGCGAGAATTGCGATCACGAAATCGCTCGAGCGGGGCAGCCGGATGCCGACCAGCGTACCCGGCCGGGCTCCCCGCGACCGCAGGTAACGCGCCAGGCGATTGGCGCGGCGGTTCAGTTCCGCGTATGTCCATTCGCGGCCGTTGTCGATGAGCGCGGTTCTATGGGGCGTCTCTCTGACCTTGCGTTCGAAGAGATCGGCCGGTAGAGTGGCGGCGCCCTGGACTATCTCCCGGCGAGGCTCGATGATGATCTCGGCCTTTCCGGCCGTCGTCGTCTGGCCGAGCTGGTTCGTGCCCGTCACTTTTAAGCAGGCCACGTCTTCCCGTTTGCTGGTGACCACGGCTTCATAAGTGGTGGTGTCTCCGTAGAGATTCGGGGCCAGTAACTGGATGCCGAAGCGCCGCAGGAAACCGTTGTCGCCCATCCAATTGGTGAGCAGAGGGGTCATCCAGGCAAAGCGCATGACTCCGTTGTCGAAGGGAGCGGGCATTCCGCGCTGGGAAGCAAGCTGGAAATCCTCATGTTGCTGGGAGTTCTTCACCGGCCAGCCGGTCACAGGATTAATGACGGCAGTGTGCGGCGCTGCGGCGGCATCGCGATAGCCGAGCGCGCCCGCCCGGTAGGAAGGGCCGGCTGCCGCTTGCCAGCAAATCAGATCGCCGATCGTAAGCGGGCCTCGAATCAGCGGCGGGATTCTGAGACCATCGCTGACATCGGCGGCACGCAACGGGGTGGCGCCACGCCTCTCTTCGCGTTCCAGGGCTTGGCGGATCCGCTCGCGTTCTTGTTCCGTATAGCGGTGAGCCGGCCGGTCGAGCAGCAGTTCGTTTCCTTCCTGGAGGCGGCGGACCAGCGTGCAACGCGCACGGGCCACCACTTCGTCGCGACCCCTCCAGTAGGTGGTCTCGGAGAGGATATGGACAGAGCGGCGGCCATCTTGTCCGGTCACGTCGCGCACGCCGGTCTGCCGGGCGGCGGCGCGCAGTTCATCGCCCTCGAGCACGGGCTGTAGCCATTCGAACTCGAGCTCGCCAATCAGGTTGGAGAGCGGCGCCGCGACAGGCGCTCCATGCAGAACCGGGTAGAGTACGGAGGCAAGAAACGCGGGCGGGGCGACCAGCCGCCCATAACGGCTGCCGGCAGCGTAGGCGGGATCCAGCCAGAGCGGATTGTCGTCGCTGATGCCATAGGCGAAATGGCGGATGGCATCGGCGGTGGCGCGGCTGTTCCAGATTTCCCGCTCGCGGAGTTCTTGACCGTTCAGTTCGCGGGATCGGGCGATGAAGTCGTCAACACTCATGGTTCGCAGAATGACCTCCAGAGCGTTACAAGCGGCATCTACTATCTCGAACCCTCCGGTCTAGATCCCCAAGCGCTTCAACGTTGCCGACGGACTGACAATGGAGATTCCTCCCAATATCGCATTCTTGCCCAACTCCGGCAAAGTCCGAACACTGCCGCCGGATTCCGCGCCGTCTCCCGCCCAGAAATTACCCGCTGGTAATCGAAAACCGCACCTGTTCCGGGAAGGATTTCTCTTGTCAGAGGAAGTTCGATCCGGTTCGGCGTCACGAATTAGGAGCGGGAAAGGCGAAGCCGTTCCACCTCTTACCATGGCCACATCGGGGAGCAGATCGCGTTCCGCGCATTGCCTTTCGGCACCGGGCGGTAATCCTAGTCTGTAACCACAGCGTCTTCCTCATTGAGAAGGTAAGCCATTGAAAGTTCTTCCATTTCTGGTTTTGCTGTCCGCCGTGATACTTGGGGCGTCCGAGCACCGAGGGGTTGTTTCCTCGAAGGGCCTACCCATTCCGGGGGCGACGGTGAAGGCGACGCTTGGCGAGGAACTCGTGACGGCCTACACCGACGAACAGGGCGCCTATACGCTGTCCAACCTTAAAGAAGGTAATTGGCGGATGGAGGTGGAGATGTTCGGCTTCGAAGGGAAATCCCGTATTGTCGGTGTGCCGTCCGCGGAGCCGGCGACCTGGGAGCTGGAGGTCGCGCAGCCGCGTTTGGAGACGGTTCCGGCGGATAACAGAGCGGAGAGCGAGGGACAAGGCCGGCTTGCCGTCAACAGGATGACGGAGGCGGAGATCCTGGCGAGATTGGAGGGGGCTGAGTTCGGCGGCGCGGCGGCGATAGAATCGCTGCAGCAAGATGCCAGCGAGTCCTACCTAGTGAGCGGGAGCGTCAGTAGCGGTCTTCAGTTGAATCAGCAGATCGGTGCGATGTTTGGCCGGGGGATGCGTCCGGATGGCGGTTTTGAAGACGGCGCGCCGGCGGGAACACCCTCAATATTTGGCGGAGCCCAGGAGACACAGGCCGCCGTCGAACCGGGTGGCCCGGGTGGAATGCGCGGGGCTGGCGAACCTGGCGGCGGTTCCGGCGGGCCGGGCGGCATGGGCGGGCGTTTCGCGGGAAGGCTTGGGGGTGGACCCGGAGCCGGCGGGAGGCCTCGCCCGGAAAGCAGGGAAGGCGATGCATCCGGGCGGGAACGAGAGCGCCCGGAGTGGATGATGCGCCGCGGGGTGGCCGCGTTCGGAAACCGCCGGAGCGGCGGCCGGCCCGTGATCCGCGGGCGCGTGTTCTTCTCGTTCAACGATTCCAGTCTCGATGCCCGGCCCTACTCCATCAGCGGCCAGCAGATAGCAAAACCGCAGTACTCGAAATACCGCTTCGGGGGCGGCGCGGGAGGGCAGCTCAGGATTCCCAAGCTTCTCGAGAGTCCGGGCACTTTCTTCTTTGTCAACTACTCCGGTACGAGAAGCTCCAATCCGTTTGACCGGATTTCGACCGTGCCGACCGAAGCGGAGCGTGCCGGAGATTTTTCCATGTCCGGCGCGCGGCGGCCCACTACCATCTTCGATCCCGCGGCCGGGCAGCCCTTTCCCGGCAACATCATTCCGGCCGCCCGGATATCGCCCGCCGCGGCGGGGCTGATGGAGTTCATACCGGTGGCGAATCTGTCCGGCGAGGGGGTGCAGAACTACCAATATGTGACGTCGGTTCCCCGGGACACTGACAACTTCGGGCTGCGAGTGAACCACGGCCTCACCGACCGGGACCGTTTCGCGGGATCGCTTCAACTCCAGCGGCGTCATTCTGAGGCGGCTCAGCTCTACGGCTTTCACGACGATAGCGATGGCGGGGGCCTCAGCGCCAGCATTAGCTGGACCCGGAATCTTACGCCGAACCTGATCAATGCGCTGACCGGGAAGTACAGCTACAACCGGACAGAAACCCTGCCGTACTTCGCATTCGGTCCCGACGTGGCCGGCGAACTCGGCATCGAGGGGACGGCCCCAGGAGATCTCAACAACGGCCCGCCGGACCTGACGTTCACGAACTTTGGATCGCTCACCAGCGCCAGCCCGCTGCTCCGGAGGGACCAGGCGGCGAGTTTGGCGGAAGGCATTACGTGGGTGCGCGGCAACCACACTGTAAAGGCGGGCTTCGAGTACCGCCGTAACCAAGTGAATACCATCACCGAGGCGAACGGTCGAGGCGTTTACTCGTTCAGCGGGCTGGTTACCAGCGGTTTTGACGGTGGCGGTAACCCCGCTCCGGCCACCGGTTTTGATATGGCTGATTTCGTGTTGGGCTTTCCGCAGTCGAGCAGCATCCGCTGGGGCAATCCGGACGTGTACTTTCGCGGTTCGAACTATAGCGCGTATGCGGGTGACGACTGGCGAGTAAGTGGCCGGCTGACGATCAACTTCGGTCTCCGGTATGAGTTCTCCGAGCCGCTGTACGAGAAGTATGGGCGGGTGGCCAATCTCAGCATCGCTCCGGGATTCGCCGGGGTGGCCGTTGTGACTCCGGAGATTCCAAGCCCCTATTCCGGCGCCTACCCCAAGGCCCTCGTCGACGCCGACGGAGACAACTTCTCGCCCCGCATTGGGGTTGCGTGGCGCCCGTGGGCGAAGCGAGGGACACTGATTCGGTCTGGGTATGGCATCTACTACAACGGCTCCATCTACAACAGCATTGCCGGCCGGCTGGGACAGCAACCGCCGTTCGCCAATACGAATACGTTTTCGACGAGCGTGAACCATCCCCTAACGATCACCGAAGGTCTTCTGGGTTCGCCCGGCGCCAGCATTACGAATACGTTCGGTGTGGCGCGCGACTACATGGCCGGCTACGCCCAGACCTGGAATTTGAAGGTCCAGCAGAATCTCCCGGCTGCGCTCGTCCTTGAACTTGGCTATCTCGGTACCAAGGGGACGCGTTTGGACGTGCAGCGCCTGCCGAACCAGGCGCCTCCCGGATCACCGGCCGATTCCGAAGACCGGCGGCCGATACCCTATGCCGTCGGCTTCATTTGGGACAGTTCAGACGGCAACTCGATCTACCATGCCGGCCAGGTCCGGCTGCTGCGCAGGTTCCGGCGGGGTCTCGCTTTTCAATCTCTCTACACATGGGGCAAGTCGATTGATAACGTCTCCAGTTACGGAGGAGGCCAGGCAACCGTGGCCCAGGACCCGGTTGACCTGACGGCGGAGCGGGGGCTGTCAAGCTTTGACGTCCGGCACTCGTTCGAACTCTCATTTCTGCTCGCCTCGCCGGTCGGCGACGGACCATCAACGATTGTCATGGACGGCATGGCGGAGAAGCTGCTTAAAGACTGGAATCTGACCGGCGGCATCACGGCGAACTCCGGGAATCCGTTGACGGCGACAGTTCTCGGCAACCGCTCGGATGCCGGCGGAACGGGAGTGGTTGGCAGCAGCCGCGCGAGTGCGACGGGCCTGCCGGTGAACCGTGGCGCCGGATTCTTCAATCCGCTCGCCTTCACGACGCCGGAGCCTGGCAATTATGGGAACGCGGGGCGGAACACTATTCCCGGGGCCAGTCTATTCGTGATGAACCTGTCGCTTGGCCGGTCGTTTTCAGTTGGCGAGCGGCGGCGTTTGGAGTTCCGGGTGAGCGCGAACAACTTGCTGAACAATGTTAGCTACACGCGGTTCGGGACTACGGTGAATGCGAACAACTACGGACTCGCCACCGGCGCCGCGGCGATGCGAACGATTACGGGGCAGGTAAGCCTGAGGTTCTAAAATGAATACACGGACTACTGGAATGCGCGGAGCGGGAGCGGTTTGCGCACTGCTTGCCTGCGTGCTGGCGCCGGTTCGGGCGCAGGAACTGGAGTCCACCTTCAAATTCGAGGTCACGACGAACCTGGTCATCGTCAACGTCGAGGTCAAGGACAGAGACGGCAAACCGGTGGAGGGGCTTTCCGCAGAAGACTTTGAAGTTTTCGAGGATAAGCAGCGGCAACAGATCACGGTATTCGAGTACCAGCGGCTGGATGGTGGAGATCCGGCGGCAACTCGGCCTGCGTCCACGCCCGCAGGGGGCGGGGCAGTTCAGCGAGAGATTACCCCCTCCCAGCCCGGTCAGATCCGTTACCGGGACCGCCGCCTCATCGTGCTCTTTTTCGATTTCTCCTCGATGGCGCCGGAAGATCAGATCCGCGCGCGGTCAGCCGCTGAGAAGTTCCTCGCCGAGAGGATGGGGCCTGCGGATCTCGTCGCCATCATGAGCTTTTCCACCGAGCTGCGGGTTTTGCAGGACTTCACGGCAGACCGCGACCGGTTGAGCGCGGTGATGAATGCGTTCCGGATCGGAGAAACGAGCGACCTTGCCGAGATCGCCTATGCGGGCGAGGAAGAGGCCGAAGACACGGGCGCAGCCTTCACCGCCGACGAGACGGAATTCAACATTTTTAATACCGACCGGAAGCTGACAGCGCTCGAGGATGCGGCGCGGATGCTTGCTTCGCTGCCCGAGAAGAAAGCGCTGGTCTACTTTTCGAGCGGCGTTGGCAAGACCGGCGTCGAGAACCAATCGCAACTCCGCTCCACCGTGAATGCGGCGGTGAAGGCCAACGTGGCCTTCTATCCTGTCGACGCCCGTGGCCTGGTGGCTGAGGCGCCGCTGGGCGATGCGCGTTCGGCGGGGACGAGTGGATCCGGCATGTACTCCGGACGGTCACAACGCCAGCGCGCCGCCCGCTTCCACGATCAGCAGGAGACGCTCTACACACTCGCGGCCGACACGGGCGGCAAGGCTCTGCTGGACAACAACGATCTTGCGCTTGGAATCGCTCAGGCCCAGGAGGGGATTTCAAGCTACTACATCCTTGGGTACTACAGCACCAATCCCGCCGAAGACGGCAAGTACCGGCGGATCGAGGTCAAGGTTGGATCGGTCAACAGGGCGAGGCTCGACTACCGTTCCGGTTACTTTGCCGCCAAGCGGTTTGAAAACTTCACGGAGTCCGACAAGGAGCGGCAACTCGAAGAGGCCCTGCTGCTCGAGGATCCGATCACGGATCTTAGCCTTGCCCTGGAGGTCAACTATTTTCTTCGGGCCCAGGGGCGCTATATCGTTCCAGTGGCGGTGAAGATCCCGGGTTCCGAAATCCAAACAACCCAGAAGAAGGACCGGGAGAAAACGCGTCTGGACTTCATCGGCGAGGTGCGCGGCCGGCGCGGCGTCATCATGGGCAGTGTCCGGGACTACATCGAGGTGACGGTTTCCGAAGAGACCGGAAAGCTGGCCCGGCGTCAGCTTCAGTACGACACCGCTTTTACTTTGCCTCCGGGGCCCTACACAATCAAGTTCCTGGTCCGGGAGAACCAAACGGGCAAGATAGGTACGTTCGAAACAGGTTTCACCGTGCCGGGCATCGGCCAGAACGACCCGTATTTGCCGTTAAGCTCCATTGTGTGGGCGAACCAGCGAGAACCACTGGACGGGGCGGTCGGAGCGGCGGAAAAGAAGAAGAAGCTGATCAAGGATCATCCGCTGGTCCGGGACGGCGAGAAGCTGATTCCGAGCATCACGAAGGTCTTTCGCAAGGACCAGGATTTGTTCGTCTTTTTCGAAGTGTATGGGGCGGGCACGGGACGGTCCGCCCGGGCTCCGAGCCTGGCCGCCAGCGTGAGCTTCTTCCGGAACGGCGTGAAAGCGTTTGAATCGGAAGCGGTGCGTCTCGATGAGCCGGTGGGCACGAAGGGAAAACTGCTGCCGGTCGAGTTTCGAATTCCCCTCCGGCAACTCGACAGCGGGCGCTATCTGTGCCAACTGAATGTGATTGATGAGATCGGGCAGAAGTTCGCGTTCCGCCGAACGCCGCTAGTGGTATTACCGTGACCGCTTGATCCAAGTCCGGCGCCAGGACCGGGAAGCGCACAGGTCCGGCGCGAGTCCTCACTCCGGCATTCCGCGTGCAATGCTGAAAGGTAATGTCCGATGCGCTTGCCCGTGTATTGATCGTCGACGACGATGAGGACCAGCGAAACACTCTTGCGCGCCTGATCGGAAAGCTCGGTTACCAGACCGGGACGGCGGCTGACGGAGAGGACGCCCTGGCAAAGCTGAGCGAGTTTCCGGCCGACGTCCTGGTGACGGACATGATGATGCCGCGGCTCGACGGTCCCGGGCTACTGCTCCGGCTGCGGGAGCTAGGCGAAGCTCCGCCGGCCATCGTACTTACTGCTTACGGTTCGCTCGAGAAGGCCGTTACGGTGGTGAAGGACCTCGGCGCTTTCTGGTTCATGGAGAAGCCCGTCGATCTTTCGGAGATGGCACTCCTGCTGGAGCGCGCTGCCGCGCAGAGCCGGCTCCGGCGGGAGGCGGAATTGCTCCAGCGGCAGTTGCGCTACCATGGCGTGCTCGGCGAGATGGTGGGCCGGTCGGCGGCAATGCAGCAGGTCTTCGCGCTCGTCCGGCAGGTGGCCGGGCATGGAGCCAGTGTTCTCGTTACTGGCGAGAGCGGCACGGGGAAGGAACTGGTTGCCCGTTCCGTACACCGTTTCGGCCCCCGGGCCGCGAAGCCCTTCATCGCCATCAACTGCGCCGCGATGCCGGAGTCGCTGATCGAAAGCGAACTCTTCGGCCACGAAAGGGGAGCGTTCACCGGGGCGGTTTCGGCGCGGCCGGGCTGTTTCGAGCTGGCGGACAAGGGAGTCTTGCTGCTCGACGAAATCGGGGAGATGCCCCTCGCGACGCAGGCCAAGCTGCTGCGCGTGCTCGAGGACAGCCGGGTGCGGCGCCTGGGCGCTCGTGAGGAGCGAGAGGTCGATGTTCAGATCGTCGCCGCTACCAACCGCGATCCCCAGGAGGCGGTCGACAACAAGCAACTCCGCATGGACCTCTTCTACCGTCTCAACGTCATTCAGATCCATCTGCCGCCGCTGCGCGACCGGAAGGGGGATATCCCTCTGCTGATCGAGACGCTGCTTGGCCCGCTCAACGAGAAATACAACTGCCGCGTGGCCGACGTTGCGCCGGATGTGCTCGCCGCGTTCGAGCGCCATTCCTGGCCGGGGAACGTGCGCGAACTACGCAATGTTCTCAGCCGCGGGGTGATCATGGCCGGCGAGGGAACGCTCGAACTCAGGCACCTCCCGTCACAATTTCTGGCTCCGAGCGTCCCGGCTCCACAGCAGGTGACGGCCGGAGACGGCGTATTCCTCGAAACCGGAACCACCGTTCGGGACGCCGAACGTGCCCTGATCGAACACACGCTCGACTACACGGACAACAACAAGACCCGCGCCGCGGCCATCCTCGGCATCGGCCTGAAGACCCTCCACAATAAACTCAAGCTTTACAAGGAGGAAGAATGAGCGGGCCGAGAGCGCGCTGTGGGACCCGAGGGACGGCATGACTCCCAAGGCCCGCCTCACGCTTTCGATCACGGCCCTCGCCGGGGCGGTCGCACTGGTGCTTTCCGTTGCGTCACTTTTCTGGCTGACCGAGGCTCGGATCCGTGAGGTCTACGAGGTCGCGCGGGTTTCCGCCGAGTCCGTGAAGACCTACCTGTTGCAGCGGATACCGGAGCGGGCGGTCCTTCCACCCGGCACGGGGGTGGAGGAGGCAAGGCGGATTTGGCAGAAGTCAGCCCAGGAGGATCTCCAGCTCGAGCGGTTTCTCATCTCTACCGTGGCAGCGTCGCCTGCGCTGGTGGAAGTGCTCATCGCCACCGCCGGAGATAAGGTTCTGGCCGCCTCCAACCCGGACCGTTTGGGCGTGGTCGTGCCGCCCGCCAGTGAGCTGGAATCGTGGACCGAACTCCCGCCCTGGGAGTCATTCCGGCAGATGCTCGGGCCTGCCCGCGACCTTCAGTACACGGTGCCGCTGGCGGCCGGCGGGTCTGCCCAACCGGTCTTTAATGTGCGGGTTCTCGTATCGACCGCACTCGTCCGGGATGCGGTTCTCCCTCAGTTGGGCAACCTGGCCGCGCTCGGAGCTCTTTCTCTCGTCGCGGCGGCCGCTTTGGCCGGCATTCTCGCGAGCATTGCCGGCCGACCTCTGGCGCGGGTTTCGGAGTTGATCGACCGGATCTCGCAGGGCGCCGAGGAAAGGGATCTGCCGCCGCCGCCCGACAGCGAACTCGCCGCTATCCAATCGAAACTGACGCTTCTTGGGGGGCAGGCTCGCGGCGCGGCGAAGGTAGACCAGATGCTCGAGCGGCTGCAAGACGCCACTCTGCTGTTCGACGCCTCCGGCAACCTGGTGATGGCTTCCCAAGCCTCGGACCGCTTCCTAGCCTTGCCGCGCTGGGATCTGATCGGCCAGCCGCTGGCACGGGTTTTCCCGGATTCGGCTCCGCTGGGAGCGCTGCTGCAGACGAGCGTGGCTCTCAGCCGCTCTCTGCGGGACCACAAGTTGGACTGGCCGCTACCGGACGGGACATTCCTGCCGATCGCGGTTTCCCTCGAAATCTTGACGACTTTTCCCGAACGCCGCCGGCTGGGCTCGGTCATCACGATACGGGACGCCGCGTCGCACCGCCAAATCGAATCGGAGATCGGCGCCTCCTACCGGCGCGAAGCATTTGGCCGCCTGTTACAAGGCGTGGCTCACGAGATCAAGAATCCGCTCAATTCCATCTCCACGCACCTCCAAATGCTCGAGTTGGAACTCGCGGATCCAACGGCAGAGACCCGCGCGGAACTCGATACCCTCAAGCGTGAGATAAAAACGCTGGACCGCATGGTGGTGACGCTGTTGGATTTCACGAGACCGCTTGAGCTGAGACGGCAACCGACAGATCTCGCTGAACTGGCCCGTGAACTAGCCGGTCTGGTCCGCCCGCAGGCAGAAGCGAAGGGGATCACCGTCTTAATAGAAGCCCCTCCCGGCCCGGTAGAGATCGACGCTGACCGCGCACTCCTCCGGCAGGCGCTGCTCAATGTGGTCACAAATGCGGTGGAGTGCATGGAGCGGCCCGGCGCCGTTACCCTGGCTGTCGAGGACAGCTCCGGGGAGGGGGTCCTATCCATCAGCGACGAAGGCCCGGGCATACCGGAGGAGATTCGCGGGAAGATTTTCAACCTGTACTTCACCACGAAAGGCAAACGCGGTTCTGGTATTGGCCTCGCCATGACCTACCGCATCACTCAACTACACGACGCCGCCCTTGACGTGGACTCCACCCCGGGCCAGGGAACCACCTTTCGTTTCCGCTTTCCGCGCGGTTGAGCCGCGCGGGAGGGCCGGCGTTGCGAAAGTGGATAATTGGAGTAGTATGCCCTTCAACGGAATGCGCGTTCTTTCCCTCGAAAGCCGCCGCGCGGCGGAGATGGAGACGCTCATCCGGAAGCAGGGCGGTGATCCTTTCGTCGCCCCGTCGATGCGGGAAGCGCCGATCGAGGAAGCCGAATCGGTTTTCACCGCCTGCCGGCCGCTGTTCCACGGCGACATCGATCTGATGATCTGCCTCACGGGCGTGGGCATTCGCGCATTGGACACGCTGCTAGCGACCCGGTATCCATCGGAGCTTTTCCGCGAGACCCTGCGCAAGATCCGTATCGTCGCGCGGGGACCGAAGCCCTCGGCTGCGCTCCGCGAGATGCAGGTCCCCATTGAAAGGATCGCTCCGGAACCTAACACCTGGCGGGAGGTAATGGGCGTACTCGACGATCCTCTGCCGCTACGCGTCGCGGTCCAGGAATACGGGCGCACCAATCCAGAACTGCTCACCGCGCTCGAACGGCGCGGTGCGAGTGTGACGGCCATTACAATCTACAAGTGGCGGCTTCCAGAAGACACCGGCCCGCTGCGAACGGCGGTGCGGGAGCTTGCGGCCGGCCAGTTTGATGTCGTGATGTTCACGACGCCCAATCAGGTGATCAATCTGTTGCAGATCGCCGCAGAGGAAGGAGCCGCCGCCTCGCTTCCCGAGGGGCTCTCGGCGTCGGTGATTGCATCGGTTGGTCCCTCGACCACCGAAATGCTCGCTTCGAAGGGGATCGCCGTTGACATCGAGCCATCGCGGCCGAAGATGGGATTTTTGGTGCGGGAGACTGCAGAACGCGCGGGCGAGGCGCTGCGCCGGAAGCGGACCGCGGAATGAACGAATCAAAGAAAGGCGGAAGCCCGTGGAGACAAGTCGGCCGATACACGCAGCTTGCGGCGGTGATGCCCGCTTGCGTCGTGGCCGGCTACGCCATCGGCTACTACCTGGACAAGCTCTTCAACACATCTTTCCTGTATATTGTTTTCTTACTGCTCGGGATCGCCGCGGGGTTCATCGAACTGATCCGCGAGGTCCAGAAAGACCAGATTGACTGATATCGCCGAAAAAGAAGAACGGCACTATCAGGGGGCCGTGTACCGGATCTACCGCCACATCGTTGTTCTCGGCGTGGCCGGAAGCGTTTTGGCGGCGTATTTCGAGGGTTTGTCCTGGGGGATGGGGTTTCTGCTCGGCGCGATCATCTCGGCAATGAATTTCCGCTGGCTTCACCGGATGGTGGATTCGCTGGGCGCCGAAACCAAGAAGAAACCCGGGGCTGGACTTACCTTTGTGCTTTCTTTCCGATATGTGATATTGGGCGTGATCGGCTATGTTATAGTGAGGTACTTCAAGGTCAATATCATGGCTGCCTTGGTTGGCCTTTTCGTTGCCGTCGCCGCCGTCCTGATCGAAATCCTTTACGAGTTGATCTATGCCAGAACATGAATTATGGATCACCGCGTTGTTCAACGACCACCTGGCCGGCCTGGGCAACTTCGTGCTGTCACTGGTAGGCCGGGAGAGCGCCGATCGGCCGTGGGCCAACTTCGTCACGCTGCAAGTCCTCGTATTCGTGGCACTGGTTATCTTCTTTGCGTGGCTGAAGACGCGCCTGTCGATGCACAAGCCGGGCGGGATGCAGCACTTCCTCGAAGTCATTTATCAGTTTGTTCGGAGCCAGGCCGAGGAAATCGTCGGTCACGATGGTCCGAAGTATCTGCACATGTTCGCATCCATCTTCATCTTTATCCTGGCGGCAAACCTGATCGGCGTGCTGCCGACGCTTGAGTCGCCGACGATATTCCCGCAGGTGCCGCTGGGCTTTGCGCTGGTGGCGTTTCTCTACTACCATGTCGTAGGTGTGCAGTCGCAAGGCTTGCCGAAGTATCTGGCGCATTTTGCCGGCCCGATGCTGGCGCTGGCGCCGCTGATGGTACTGATCGAGATCGTCAGCCACTGCGGGCGGGTGCTGTCGCTCACCGTCCGTCTGTTTGCGAATATGTTCGCCAGCGAGAATGTGTTCCTGGTATTCGTCGGGATGACGCCGATTTTCGTGCCGGTCATCTTTCTCGGGGAGCACATCTTCAAGTCCCTGCTACAGGCCTATATTTTCATGCTGCTGACCATGGTGTACGTCCAAGGTGCAGTGGCGCACGAACACTAGTTTTCATAGCGGCATCATGAGCTTCCAGTGTGAGCCCGGCTGCAAGAGGATGACGGGAACCACCTCCTGGGGGCGAGTTTATACACAAGGAGAATGAAACCCACAATGAAGGCAAGAGTATTATTGATCCTGCTGGCGCTGTTCGCATTCGCCAGCCCGATTTTCGCTCAGAACGCGGCCTCGAACGAATCCGACGTTCTGATGTGGAGCGTCGTTGCGGCGGGTTTTTCAATGGCGATTGCCTCGGCTGCTTGCGGTCTGGCTCAGGCTAAAGCAGTGGCTGCCTGCGCCGAGGGCATGGCCCGGAATCCCGGCGCGGCGGGAGCGATCCGTTTCGCACTAATTCTCGGTCTGGCGCTGATTGAGTCGCTTGCACTTTACACGCTCGTCATCGTCTTCGTGAAGATCTAGACGGTTGTTAAATCGACTTCGGGGTTCGCGGAGCGTTGGCCCGTGGACCCCTTTTCTAATTGCAAATGCTGAAGCTACAAGGAATCTATCCGCCCATCGCCACGCCGTTCGATGCGGACGGCAATATATACAAGGCCAAGGTCCGCCACAATATCGAGAAACTGAACCGGACCGGTCTTTCGGGTTATGTTGTCTGTGGCTCCACCGGCGAAAGTGTCTATCTCACTACTGACGAGAAGATCCAGCTTTGGGAGACCGTGGCCGAGTGCGCCGCGCCGGAAAAGCTGCTCATGGCCGGCACCGGAATGGAAAGCGTCCGGGAGACGGTGGACCTGACCAACCAGGCCGCGGCCGCCGGGTACAAGGCGGCGATGGTGCGCACGCCCCACTATTACAAGAATCTGCTCAATAACACGGCCGCCCAAGTGCACTATTTCCGCTCGGTGGCAGATCAGGCGAAGATACCGCTTATGATCTACAACTGGCCGCAGGCTACCGGACTCGACATCACGCCAGAGGCCGTAGCGCGGCTCTCCGAGCATCCGAACGTCATCGCCATCAAGGAGAGTTCCGGGAATCTTGAGAAGGTGATGCAGATGATTCGAGAGGTGAAGGAAGGCTTCCAGGTGCTGGTGGGTTCCGCGCCGACTCTTTGGCCCTCCTTCCTGGTGGGAGCCGTGGGCGCCGTGCTTGCTTATGCGAATGCTGCGCCGTACTCCACCATCGCCATCTGGGAGGCTTTTCGCACCCGGGATCACGAAGCGGGCAAGGACTGGCAGAATCGGATCGGACGTCCCTCGTGGCTCGTTACGGCGAAGTACGGTATCCCAGGGCTCAAACACGCGATGGATTTGAACGGCTACTACGGCGGTCCGTGCCGCGCTCCGCTGGTTCCACTGTCGCCGGAGGCAAAGCGGGAAATCGAAGACGCGTTCCGCGACCTGGGCGGGTGACCTGGAACAGATTTACAGACGCCAACTTAACCCTGAGGCGGCCGATCGGCCCGGGGGCGTCGCGTATAATTAATGCAGGGTGAGGATCTGGTTGCGTTTTTGTTTCATGTGCTTGCTCCTTGTCGCGCTACTAGGTGTGGCTGCTGCCCCCGCACAATCAAGCCAGGAACTTGCGGCCAATTCGGCTAACGGCCGGGCGGGGGCTGGCGCGAGTTCGGATTCAGTGGATCCTTCAGGCGTATCTCTACTTCCGAACCCGTTCATCGCTCCCCGCCCTGATCCCTATATCCGAGACCGCCAGATCTGGGAGCAGAAGATTAGAGACGCGGAGGAGGGAAGGTTTCAGTGGGGCTCCGCCATTGCTCAGTCGGCGGTGCTGCTCGCCATCGAACATAGCTATCGGGTGGCGGATCAACCGGACACGCGCGCCAATCTGAAAGGACCGTTCTTCAAAGACTGGGTACAGTCGGTGCAGGGTCTGAGCGGCTGGGACGATGGCGACAGTAAACTCGCGAACTACGTCGCGCACCCTTTCCAGGGCGCTATAACCGGCTACTTTCAGATCCAGAACGATCCCCGGGGCCGCATCCAGGAATTTGGCAAGAGCAGATCATATTGGATGAGCCGAATGAAGGCTTTCGCCTGGTCGGCGGGCTTCAGCACTATCTACGAGCTCAGCCCGGTTGGCGATGCCGGGATCGGGAATGTCGGGCACAAGTATCGGAATCCTGGCGCCAAAGGCGCGGTGGACCTGGTGATCACGCCGACACTCGGCTTGGGGCTAATCCTGCTCCAGGATTTCATTGACCTGAAAGTGGTGGCGCCCATTGAACGTCGGACTGACAATGCCTGGATCGTCCGGCTAACCCGCTCTTTTCTCGTTATGCACCGTTCCTTCGCCAACCTATTCCGCTTCAAACGGCCCTGGTACGTTGATTCCCGCGGCCCAGCGATCGCCCCCGTGCACTACTCGCGGCTTCCGGTGGCATACTGACCCTGGAGTTTTAAGGCGAGAGAAAAAGGGGGAAAGAGTCACCGAATTAGAAGGGAACGAGTAGCCGAATTAAGATGTCTGGATACTATAGTGAAGAGGATCTTGGGCGGTTTGCGGAGGTTGGCGAGGACGCGCCGGCGCTTTGGAAGCGGTTTCAGGAGTGGTATAGTCACGTGCTCGAAGGCGGGGCGCTTTCGCGGAGAGAAAAGAGTCTGATTGCGCTGGGAGTGGCGCACGCCCTCCAATGCCCGTACTCCATCGACGCATTTACCGAGGATTGCCTTGAGAAAGGTTGGAACACGGCCCAGATCACTGAGGCGGTCCATGTGGCGGCGGCCATGCGTGGTGGATCCACGCTGATGCACGGGCTGCAAATGCGCAACACGGTCCGCCGGCTCAAGTCCTGAAGGCTGTGTCCGATTGCGTTTGCGCAGGTGGATTATGTACAAGAGTTGAAGAGCTTGTTGACGAGGACACGATGATTCGGAAATTCCTGCCTACCCTGAGTTTTCTGTTATTGCTTTCCGGTTGCAATCAGGATCCGAAGGTAGCGGGACAGCGGCTGCTCGAGACAGGGAACCGGTATCTCGAGTCTGGCAAGTACAAAGAGGCGTCGATCATCCTTCGCCGGGCGATCCAGAAGGACCGCCGGTTCGCAGAGGCTTACTACAAGCTCGGAGTGGCGGAACAGCATCTTGGACGCTACCGTCAGTCGCTCGGCGCCCTTACGCGCGCGGTCGAGCTCGATCCCGTCAATCAGGATGCTTACGGGAGGCTCGCGGACCTGTATTTGGCTATCTATCTGAGCAACCCGGAGAGATACGAGCATTTCCTGGAGGATCTCCAGCGCATCACCGAATCGGCGGAGCAACACTTCCCCGACGCCTTTGATATCAATCGCGTGAAGGCATTCGTGGCCCTTTCGGCGAAGAGCTACGAAGAGGCTTTCGAAGGCTTTCGGCGGGCTAACGAGCAGAGGCCGGACGATCGCCGGGTTGCCCTCGGGCTGGTGCAGGCGCAGGCCGGAACGGGAGATGTGGACGGCGCTCTCGAACGGGCGCGAGCGTATGTGGAAAAGGACAGCGGATTTGGCGAGATGTATGACTTCATCTACATCCAGCAGGCCGCACGCAGAGATCTCGACGCCGCCCTCTCCACACTGCAACAGAAGATTGCGAACAATCCCGATTCCCTCCTTTATCAACTCCAACTCGCCCGTCACTACCTGTTCGTTCGAAACCAGGAAAAGATGAATGAGGTTCTCGACGGCATCATGGCGGCCGACGGACGGTTCTCCAACCCCTGGACCAGCGTGGGCGAATTCTTTCTTCGTATCCGTGACTTTGATCGAGCCCTGAGCACGTTTCGGCAGGGAGCAGAGAGCGACCCGAGCCGGGCGCTCGACTACCGCAACCGAATTGTCGAAGTCCTAGCCATCCAAGGCCGGTTCGACGAAGCGTTCCGCGAAGTGAACGAAACGCTGCAGGGAAATCCGGAAGATCCAACAGCCCTTGCCTTGCGGGGAGCGATCCGCCTCCGGGGTGGGGATCGTGCCGAAGTGGAGTCAGCCACGAACGACTTCGAGGCGGCGCTAGCCGGTAAACCGAAGAACGCCGTGCTGCGCTACAACCTCGCCGAGGCCTATCGCGCGCAAGGGAACCTCGACCGGGCGACTCTTGAATATAAGACTTCCATTGATCTGCGAAAGAATTACATGCCGCCCCGCTACCGTCTTGCCAGCCTGCAGATTCAGAAAGGCGACTTTGCCGGAGCGGTGGCCACGGTCGAGGAAGCCCTCGAGTACTTCCCAAACGACCTCCGTGGGAGGATGTTGCGGGCAAGCGCATGGATTCGTTTGGGCCAGTACCAGCAGGCCAAAGAGTCGCTCGAGGAGATGGTGGTCGAGGCGCCCCAGGCGCGCGATCCAAAGCTGGAGTTGGCCCGGCTTTATCTGCGGGACAAAGAGTTCGCGAAAGCCGAAGCGCTGTTTCGCGAACTCCATGAGATGACGCCCCCGGACGAGCGAGGGCTGCTCGGATTAGCAGATCTCCACATACTCCAAGGCGCTCCGGGGCGGGCGGTTTCGCTGCTCGAAGGCCAACTCGAACAAGGGCCGGATCGCGTTGCTCTCCGTTTGGCGCTCGGCTCAACGTACTTGAAGCTGAAGCGCTTCGACGACGCACTTCGCGTTCTGAAGGAGGCCGAAGCCGGCCATCCGGACGACGGCCAGTTGATTCGCATGCTGGGCGGCGTGTACTACACGATGGGCGATGTGGCCCAGGCTCAGCGCTACCTTTCCCGCGCCGCGGAGTTATTGCCGAACGACCCCTCTCCGATGCTCTATATGGGCATGCTGGCAGAACGTCAAGGCGCGATTCAGCAGGCTGTGGAACGATACGAAGAGGTGCTCGAACTCGCTCCAGACAATGTCGTCGCTCTCAACAACCTGGCCTATATCCTGGCCGAAACCACATCGGATATGGATCGTGCGCTCACGCTGATCCAGAAGGCGCGCGGTTTGGCGCCGGCGGACCCGGATATCGCTGACACGCTGGGTTACGTCTACATCAAGAAAGAGCTGCCGGGCAGCGCCCTGCCCGTGCTGAACGATCTCGTTAACAAGCGACCGGGAGTCGTGATCTGGCGCTATCACCTGGCCCTGGCTCACTATGAGCACGGTGATGTCGCGAAGGCCAGGCAACACCTGAAGACAGCTCTCTCCCACCAGCCCAGCGAAGAAGAGCGATTCAAAATCAATGAGTTGCTCTCCCGCCTGGGATCTTGAAGAATGAGGCCCGAATGAGCGGGAGTTTCTGGTGGAAGCACCCGGCGGCGGCCTATGCCGGACCATTCTTCGTTTTTGTAGTTCTTCTGGTGCTGGGGCCAAGGCTGCCGATCGGCGCATGGGAGCAGCCCCTGCGCGTGGTTTTACTAACCGCCGTGCTGTGGCTACTGTCCCGAAAGGTGATCGGCTTCAAGCCGGTGACGTTCTTGGCGAGCGTCGCCCTTGGGGTCGTCGTTTTCGTGATCTGGGTGGCCCCGGATGTGCTCTGGCCGGATTACCGGAGCCACTGGCTGTTTCAGAACGCGATCACTGGAGAACTGGACACTACTATCCCAGATGCCTGGAGAAGCAATCTCGTGGTGCTGGCATCCCGCACCATTCGCGCGGTGATATTGGCGCCGATCATTGAGGAGCTTTTCTGGCGTGGCTGGCTGATGCGCTGGCTTATTGACAGCAATTTCACGAAAGTCCCCTTGGGCGCTTACGCCGCCCGCTCCTTCTGGATCACGGCTCTGCTTTTCGCCTCTGAACATGGTCCCTACTGGGAGGTCGGATTTGTTGCCGGCGTCGCCTACAACTGGTGGGTGATCCGGACGAAGTCATTGGCAGACTGTATTCTCGCCCACGCCGTGACCAACCTTGTCCTCTCCGGCTATGTCATCTTCGCGGGCCGGTGGGAATACTGGATGTAGTCCAGCGGAAAACTGCAGTTCCGTCTGCCGATTGTAGGAAATCGAATCCGCACTACCCGTATCCTCAAAGAGAGGAGTGATGCATGCGAGGTGACAACAATTTCGGCGAATCTTTTGATTCGATTCAATTCAACCCGGCGCTACGGAAATGGGGGCCGCTTGTGCTCGCAGTGATGATCGGGTTGCCTTTGCTCGTTTTCGCCTTCAAGGCTTTCGTGATCGTGGGGGCTGGAGAACGGGTCGTGATCTACAGCAAGCTGTCCGGCGTGAAAGAGGGCCAGTTGGGAGAAGGGCTGCATCTGAATGTTCCCATTCTGTGGGAGCCCACAGTCTATGACGTGAAGGCAATGACTTACACGATGAGCTCGGAGCGCAGCGAGGGCCGGGTGCGAAGCGACGATGCGCTGCTCGCGCTTACCTCGGACGGCCTGCCGGTGCGTCTTGATGTGTCCATCCGGTTTCATGTCTCGCCGGACGATGTCTGGAGGCTGCATCAGCAAGTCGGCCCATTGTACATCGACAAGATTGTGCGGCCGGTGACGCGAAGCACGATCCGCATGGTACTTGCCCGCTTCACCGTCACCCAGGTATATTCCGGGGCTCGCGAGCAGATCATCGAGGAAGTGAGGGAGCTCATGACTCCGAAGTTTCGGGCTTCTCACCTGATCCTGGACGAGGTGCTGCTGCGCGATGTGAAATTTTCCGAGCAGTTCCAGACAACCATCGAGCAGAAGCAAGTGGCGCAGCAAGAGGCCAAACGGATGGTCTTTGTGCTGGAGCAGGCGAAGCTCGAGCGGGAGCGGAGAATCGTGGAGGCGCGCGGCGAGGCGGGCGCCATCAGCCTGCGGGCACGGGCGCTGGCGCAGAATCCGCAGCTTGTTCAATACGAATATGTGCGGAGTCTGCCGGCCGGTGTGAGGACGGTGGTGGCCGATGCGAACACGATAATCAACTTCGGCAGTCTGTTCGACAAGCCGGCGGTGAATCAGTAAGGGGAGGATCATATCATGGCTAGAAAAACGAGAATTCTGATAATCGCGGCAGTGGTTGGCTTCTTCGCCTTCCTGATCTTCAAACCATTCGTGATCGTGCCGGCCGGAGCGCGCGCGGTGATCTTCAGCCTGACGGGCGGCGTTCAGGAGGGGCAGTATGGCGAAGGTTTTCACCTGTTGATTCCGGTGGTGCAGAAGGCGGTGCTGTATGACGTCCGGACGCAAACTTACTCGATGAGCCGTGTTCACTGGGACGGCGAAGTGCGGGGCGACGACAGTCTTTCGGTGCTGACAGCCGATGGGCAGACGGTCTCCGTGGATATCTCCGTGCGCTTCCGTCCGAATCCGGACAATGTCTGGCGGCTCCATAAGGAGGTCGGTACCGACTACATCAGCAAGATCCTGCGGCCGGAGATTCGCAGCCAGGCGCGAGTCGCGATCTCGGATTTCCCGGTTACCGAAGTGTATTCCGAAGCGCGGCAGGAAGTCGAAGACCGTATCGAGAGCCGCCTGCGGGCTTCGGTGCAGCGGACCTATCTCATCATCGACGAGGTGCTGCTTCGCGATATTCAGTTCTCCGAAGCATTTGCGCAGGCGATTGAGAACAAACAGATCGCCGAGCAGAACGCCCAGCGAATGGAATATGTGCTGGAGCGGACGGAGAAGGAGCGCGAGCAACGGATCATCGAGGCCGAGGGCGAGGCCCAAGCGATCGAGCTGAAAGGCAAAGCCATCGCCGAAAACCTGAAGGTGATCCAGTATGAGTACATGCAGAAGATCGCGCCAAACGTCGGTGCTATCATCTCCAGCGGCCGTTCACTGGCGAATCCGTTAGGCGGTGGACAGTAGCGCCAATCACCCGATATGCCGGGGCCGGATTGTGCCCCGGTTTCGCCCGACAAGGAAAGATATTCTCTATGAGTGAACCCGTGAGTGAATTCACAATTTCCGTTGACCAAGTGAAGGATTACCAATTCCAGGTCAACTTCGATGGGACCGAGATCCCGTCCATCATGCTGGACGAACCGCCGCCGCTCGGCAAGAGCGATGGGCCGAGTCCGGCGCGGACGCTTGCGGCGGCGATCGGCGGCTGCCTATCCATGAGCCTGCTATTCTGCCTCACCAAGAGCCGTGTGGAGGTCAATGACATCAAGACCCGGGTGAGGGTCCAGGTTGTGCGGAACGAGAAGAAGCGCCTGAGGGTCGGCAAAGCCGAAGTCATCATTACCCCTAATCTCACCGCCGAAGGCAAGCAGAAGGCTGGCCGCTGCCTTGGGCTCTTCGAAGACTTCTGCACGGTGACGGCTGCCGTGCGCGAGGGGTTCGACATCGATGTCACGGTGGAAGGAATTGACGGCTGACACCGAGGCGCGTG
This sequence comes from uncultured Solibacteraceae bacterium, assembly GCA_964468205.1. GTDB lineage: Bacteria > Acidobacteriota > Terriglobia > Bryobacterales > Bryobacteraceae > CAWELS01. The sequence goes on from CAYXVG010000040.1 coordinate 33,440, forward strand.
TAATCAGCACGCAATACGAGGTTGGCCGCGTGTCGATATAATCGTAAGGAACAAAACATCAAAGCAGGAGTATTATGTCTTCAAAACGTATCGGCATCCTTACCGGCGGCGGCGATGTCCCCGGCCTCAATCAAGCCATCAAGGGCGTGGTTTACCACGCCGCGGAACTCGGCCATGAAGTGATCGGATTGCGCCGCGGATGGGAGGGTCTGACTCACCTCAATATGGACGACGAAGAGTCCAAGGCTCGTTATATTAAGCCGCTCAACCGGAACAACACTCGCACGGTTGACCGCACCGGTGGAACGTTTTTGCACTCGAGCCGCACCAACCCCCAGAAGATGAAGAAAGTCCCGGACTTCCTTAACCCGGACGACTATCCCAAGGGCGAGCACACCAAGCGCGGTGTTACTTCCACGGTCTGGGACATCACCGAGTACGTGAAGAAGAACCTCAACGCCCTGAAGCTCGACTACCTCATTGCTATTGGGGGCGACGATACGCTGAGCTATGCGGCCCGTCTGGACCAGGAAGGCTTCCCGGTGGTCTGCATTCCAAAGACGATGGACAACGACGTCCAGAACACGGAGTATTGTATCGGCTTTTCCACCGCCATCACCCGTGCGACCTCCGCCATTGGCCGCCAGCGCAGCACCGTTGGCTCCCACGAACGCATCGGCATCTTCCGCGTATTCGGCCGCGACGCCGGCTACACGTCGCTCTACACTGCCTATGTGCAGAATATTCGCTGCTGCATCCCCGAGTACAAGGTCAATGTGGACCGGCTGATTGAATTGCTTGTCCAGGATAAGACGGAGAATCCCAGCAACTACTCCATCGTCGTTCTTTCGGAGGGCGCTTCCTGGGAAGGTCACGATATTCGCGAGTACGGCGAGCCGGATGCGTACGGTCACCGCAAGAAGATGAGCGTCGCCGAGGACCTCAGCATCGAGGTGCAGCAGAAGGTCGGTGAGGAAACCGTGGTCAGCGACCTCACCTACGAATTGCGCTCGGGCGCGCCGGACTTCGTGGATTCGATGGTTGCCGCCACCTTTGGCAACATGGCGATGGACGCTATCACGGACGGCAAGACCGGCCTGATGACGGCGATCGTCAATGGCTGCTACACCCTGTCGGAAGTGCCAGACCCGGCCCTGGGACCGCGCGCGGTCGAAATCGAGACCATGTACGACACCGAGCGCTACCGGCCGAAGTACAGCGGCAAGACGGGACTCCCGATCTTCTTGACCCGGGCGTAGTCGAATCGTGAAATGGCTCCGGAGGTTCTTCGGCTTAAGGCTCCGGAAACTGACTCTGGACGCGGATCTGCGTAAACGGATCCGCGTTTGTTTTGACAGGGCTGCCGCGGACGACGAGAACTTTCCCGCCTCCATCGATCCCCGCATCTATCACGTGAAGCTGATCCTCGATCACGCCGGCGACCTCGGCCGCGGGCGCGCGCTTGATATCGGCTGCGGCAAGGGGCGCTTTGCGAAGGTAATCCAAGAGCGCTGGCCTGAGGCGAAGATTTACGGTGTGGACATCTCACCCGTGATGCTCGGCTATGTACCCAGCACGATTCGTGTTTGCGCCGGTTCCATGACGGAGTTGCCGTTCCCGACTGGAGTTTTCGATGTTGCGTATGCTACCGAATCCCTCGAGCACGCCGTGGAAGTTGAACGTGCGGTGAGCGAGCTTTGCCGCGTGGTGAAACCGGGGGGACGCATTGCGGTTATTGACAAGAACGCCGCCGAATGGGGCCGGCTGCGGACGCCAGAGTGGGAGCGCTGGTTTGACCGCCGCCAGATGGAGGCTCTGCTCGGCCGGCACTGCCGGAAAGTCGCCAGCAAACCGGTGTCTTATTGGGAGGATGTTCCTCCCGACGGGCTCTTTCTGGCTTGGCTGGCGGTGAAGTGATCCGGCGGGCGGCACTGTCCTCAGACAGCCTCGCCGGCGCTGCTTGGTGTAGAGTGGTCAACTTAGGTAAACGCATGCGTTTTTTTGTAGCAATGCTTTTCTGTCTCCTGGTCCTCGGCTGTAGCGAAGAAACCGGGCCAAAGGACGACTGGCAGCCGTCGGACGTTCACGCCGCCATTAAGAAGGTGAACCCGGACTACGACGATGGCGCCGTGTTCCAGATCGAACGTGGCCAGGTGGTGGCCGCCCAACTTTCCGGCGCCAACATCACGGACATCTCGCCGCTCAGCCGGATGAGTCTCCGGGGCCTCGATATGCAGGGCCTCAAGGTAACCGACCTTTCGCCGCTCGCCGGCCAGCCGCTGCAGGAACTCTACATCGAGGACACTCCGGTAGAGGACATATCTCCGCTGCGTGGCATCAAGCTGACCAAGCTCTACTTGAGCAACACACAAGTGTCCGATTTGAGCCCGCTCCGCGACGCCGCCCTCGTCGAGTTGAACATCCTCGGGGCTCCAGTGAAAGACTTGAGTCCGCTCGCTTCGCAGCCGCTTCAAATGCTGTGGCTCAATGAGACGCCGGTTTCCGACATCGAACCGATCAAGAACTGCCCGCTCGTGAGCCTGACCTTGCACCGGACGCAGGTGGCCGACCTCAGCCCGCTGCGGATCAGCCGCACCCTGCAGCGGCTGCACATCGCGGAGACTCCGGTCACCGACCTCACGCCGCTCGCAAACCTCAATCTCACCCGGCTGATCTTCACGCCGGAGAACATCAAGAACGGATTGGATGCCGTGCGCAAGATGGCGAGCTTGCAGGAGATTGGAACAACCTTCGAGAATCGCATGCCGCCGGCCGCTTTCTGGGCGCAGTACGGGACGGAATAAACACTCCCGGCGGCGCGCTGCGGCGGGGGCGCGGGTTGGATCGTTTCAGTGCCGGCCCGCCGGAAAACCGACCGGCACGCCCATCCCGTTACCGCTCATTTGCGGTGGCTCAAAAATTCGATCAACCCAGCCGGGTCGTCGGTGATAATTGCGTCGACGCCGGCATCGATGAGCCGCTGCCATTCCCGAGGCTCGTTCGCGGTCCAAGGGACCACCTCGAGCCCGGCTTCATGGGCGCGCTTCACTTTTTCGGCCGTAACCAGCTTGAGGTTGGGCGAAATGATCGACGCGCCGGCTTCGCGGGCAATTTCGACGAAATCACGTCCACCCGCTCCATAGAGGGCGGACCGGCGGATCTCCGGGGCGATCTTCGCCGCGGCGTCGAGCGTGCGGAAGTCGAAGCTCTGCAAGATCACCCGCTCCTTCAGGCCGCGTGCCCGCACTGCTTCCACTACCAACCGGGCAAAGTGTTCCGGGTCTGGCGCCAGATCCGCTTCTTCGGGCATTTTCGTCTCGATATTGAATGCGAAACTACCACGGCTCGCCAGTGCCAGCACCTCGTCCAAGGTTGGCACACGGGCGCCGGGGACCGGTTTCTGCCGCCGGAACCCCGGTGCCTGCAGGGAACCGCAATCCCAGCGCCGCAGTTCGTCGAGCGTCATCTTGGGAATGGCCCGCTCCGCTCCATCGGGGCCCCGGCAGAGGTCTGGGCGCAGCACCGGGTCATGGGAAACCACGGGCACACCGTCTTTCGTCAATTGGAGGTCGAGTTCCAAAACGTCCGCACCCGCCGAAATCGCGTACTCGAACCCCGCTATCGTGTTTTCGGGAAGCGCCGCCCGAGCGCCCCGATGTCCATGTACCAGCACTTGTCTTTCCGCCGTCATCGTTACCGCCGCCAGAATCAGAAAACAGACCAGTCGCCGCATACCTCTCCTATCGCTATTTCACCGGCTTCCCAAACGATATAGTATGAATGTTTCGATTGAACAAAGGAGCAGAAGCATGTCCCACCTTTCCCGGAGACAATTCACTCGCGCCGCCGGCCTCGCCCTTACCGCCGCCAGCTACTCCCGCATTTCCGGCGCCAATGACCGCGTACGGCTGGGCTACATCGGCCTTGGCAACCGCGGCGATCAAGTGCAGGACGCTTTCCTCGAACATGGGGACCAGGAGGGCGCCGCTCTGTGCGACCTCCGCGCCGACTATATGGACTTCGCCGAAGCTAAGGAGGTGAAGCGCGGCAACAAGCCCAAGCGCTACAAAGATTATCGCAAGCTCCTGGAGCAGAAAGACCTCGACGCGGTCGTAATCTGCACGCCGGACCACTGGCATGCCATCCAGTTCATCGAGGCCTGCCGTGCTGGCTTCGACGTCTATGTCGAGAAGCCGCTGTCGCTTACGGTGGAGGAGGGCCGCCGGATGGTGGAGGTCGCCCGCGAGACAAATCGCGTGGCGCAGGTAGGCATTCACCGGCGTTCGTCTCCGTTTTTGATCGAAGCGGCCAAACTCGTGCAGTCGGACTATCTGGGGCACGTTGTCATGTCCCGCGGCTACCACTACCGCAACGAATGGCCGCATGGAATCGGAGACCCGCCGAACACCAACCCACCAAACGAATGGGAGTGGGAACAGTGGCTTGGGCCGGCTCCCTCGCAGCCGTATAACCGCAACAAGACCTACTACAATTTCCGCTGGTTCAACGATTTTTCGGGCGGCCAGCTTTCGAACTTCGGCGTGCATTACGTAGATATGCTGCGCTGGTCAATGGGGCTTCGCTATCCGGAATCCGTAATGGCAATGGGAGGCAAGTACGCCGTGGAGGACAACCGCGAGATTCCCGATGTGATGGAGGCCTTCTGGGAGTTCGAGGGCGGGCATATGATCAACTTCTCCCAGTGCGACGTCAACCAGGCCCCGAGCAACGCCCAGGGCTCGGAGCTGATGATGCGGGGAACTAAAGGTACCATGTATATTCACGGCGCGCGCTGGGAAGTGGCGCCGGAGCCGATTAATGACCGCCCGCGCTATCCCCGGTCTCCACTCGACCGCGCCGGCGAACGCGCCAACCGCGGCGAACGGGCGCCCATGATCGAACCCAAGACAATGGAGGGAAGCCAGGACACGGCCTTCCACGCCCGCAACTTTCTCGACTGCCTGAAGAGCCGCCAGCGGCCCAATTGCGACATCGAGGACGGGCACATCTCCACCGCCTGCACGCTCATCGCGAAGATCGCTCTCAATCTGAAAGCGCGTCTTCATTGGGATGGCGCCAGCGAGCGCTTCACGAATAGCGACGAGGCGAACAAGTATCTCCAATACGAATACCGCGAGGGCTACACTCTTGGATAGCGCCATGACCAGACGAAAGCTGCTCTTTGCCACCGCCGGCCCATTCGTGGCTCGTGCCCGCTCCGCGGCCTCCAAGCCGCCGCTCTGTATTTTTTCGAAGCATCTGCAGCAGTTCGGCTACGATGACCTCGGGAAGGTGAGCAAGGAGTTCGGCTTTGACGGTGTAGACCTGACCGTCCGCCCAAAGGGGCACGTGGAACCGGAAAACGTGGAACGCGACCTGCCCATCGCCGTGAAGGCAATCCGCGACGTTGGCCTGTCAGTACCCATGGTTACCACAGGGCTCGTAAGCCATGAGGATCCGGCCGCCGAGCCTACCCTGCGTGTTGCCGGCGGCTTGCAGGTTCCGTTCTTCAAAATCGGATACTCGCGCTATCGCGACGCACCGGTGCTGGACAAACTAGCCGAAGTGAAGCGGGGAACGGCCGGCCTCGTGGAACTCGGCATGAAGCACAACATTGTCGCCGGCTTCCACAATCATTCCGGCGACTACGTGGGCGTGGCCGTATGGGACACCCGCGAGATGATTCGCGACATGGACCCCGAGTGGATCGGCTATTACTACGACCCCTGCCACGCTACCGCCGAAGGCGGCCGCGCCGGTTGGCATATCGCGCTTGATATTGCCTTGCCGCGCCTGAAGATGGTCGCCCTTAAGGACTTCTACTGGCGCAAAGATGACAAAGGAAGATGGCAGATGACCATGTGCCCGCTCGGCGAGGGGATGGTCGAGTGGGACCGTTTCTTCGCCACCATCTCGAAAGCGAATTTCACCGGCCCCATCTCGCTCCACGTCGAATACCACACCGCCGACGAAATGAAAGCGATCGCCGCGGACCTCGCCTTCATGCGGAAAATGGTGGCGAAGCACTACGGTTAGCGTGAGCTTTAAGGTGACGGGCAGGCTTCGTTCGAAGCCGCGCATGCCACGCAAACGCCTGAAGCTGGCAATATTCAGCCACGAAAGCTGCGCCGCGGACAAGATATCCGCGGGTCTTGAAAGTGATCCCGGGACTGCCGGTCTCTCCTCCGCGCAATAGCTGTCGCGACTTCCAGCCAGATCCCGCATACTGAAGACGCGATGGCTTGGAAGTCCTTCTGTCTTGTTCTGCCGGACTGGGTGTCTGGTTTTCCAATCGCGCCCGCCTACCCTTCGGACGAGGATAAAGTCCGGGTGGCGATCGAGCTCGCGCGGCGCAATGTCGCCGAAGGAACGGGAGGGCCGTTCGGCGCGGCCGTCTTCGAAGACGAGACGGGCCGGCTCGTCTCGCCCGGGGTGAACATGGTCGTTCCAGCGCGGGCATCGGTGGCGCATGCGGAGATCGTGGCCATCACGCTTGCCCAGCAAGCGTTACTGACGCACGATCTGAGCCCACATAACTGTGTCCTGGCCACATCCGTCGAGCCCTGCGCCATGTGCCTCGCTGCGATTCCTTGGTCCGGCTTGCGGCGGGTTCTTTGCGGAGCGTTTGATGAAGACGCCCGGGCCATTGGATTTGACGAAGGCGCCAAGCCGGGAGATTGGGCGGCGGTTCTCGCCGCTCACGGGATCGAGGCCGGCTCCGGGATCCTTCGCGTGGACGCGCGGGTCGTCCTCGAGAGCTACCTTCAGGCCGGCGGGTCGATATATAATCCGTCGAAGTGAAATCGAAAGCCTGGATCTGCTCCGCGCTCTTTTTGGCGCTTGCCGGCTGCGCGGGCGACAATCCCGAAAACGGTGATGCGAAAGCCTCCGGCCTGCTTGAGAAGACCAGCATTTGGGAGGCCGGCACACTCGGCTACCGGCACTTCCGCATTCCCGCCATTGTCTCCACGGTGAAGGGAACTCTGTTGGCCTTTTGTGAGGCTCGCAAGAACGCTGGAGGCGACTGGGGAACGATCGACATCATGATGCGCCGCTCCACCGACGGCGGCCGCAACTGGGACGAGCCGCGTGTCGCCGCCAAGGTGCAAGGTGAGATCACCCAGAACGAACTGGCGCTGGCTCAGGACCTGGCCCGGCCGGGTGAGGTGACGTATAACAATCCGGCGCCAATCGTGGACCGGGAGACCGGCAGCGTTCATCTACTGTTTTGCGTCGAGTATGCTCGGGCCTACTATATGCGCTCGGAGGACGACGGTTATACCTTCTCGAAACCCGCCGATATTACGTCCGCGTTCGAGGAGTTTCACGAAGACTACGCGTGGAAGGTCATTGCCACGGGTCCGGGACATGGCATCCAACTCGAAAACGGACGCCTGGTAGTCCCCGTCTGGATGTCCACCGGCACTGGCGGCCACGCTCACCGTCCTTCGGTGAACAGTGTCGTTTACTCGGACGACCACGGCGCCACATGGCACGCCGGAGAGATCGTGGGCGGCGAAGAGCATCCCAAGAACCCAAGCGAGACTCTCGCCGTTCAGCTCGCCGACGGCAGGGTAATGCTCAACATGCGCAATGAGAGTCCGAACCATCGCCGGGCCGTCTCCTATTCCGAAGATGGCGCCACGGGCTGGACCGAGCCGGTGTTCGACGAAGAGCTTGTCGAACCCATTTGCATGGCGAGCCTCATCGGGCTGACGAAAACGCCTGGGAGTGATAGAAATCGAATCCTATACATCCACCCGGATTCAACGGAAGCGCGCAACCCAGAGAGGCCGGAAGGCCCTTACGTACGGCAGAACGTTTCGGTGAAGCTGAGCTACGACGAGGGGCAGACGTGGCCCGTGAACAAGGTACTGGAACCAGGAATCAGCGGGTATTCGGACGTTACCGTGGGTCCTGACGGGACGATTTATGCCTTCTACGAAGACGGCAGCGCGGGCGACAACGACGGCTACTTTATCAAACAGCTCACGTTAGCCCGATTCGACCTGGGCTGGCTCACGGACGGCGCTGACTCGTTTTAGAAGTATCGGTTCGAAACCGGCTGGTCAATTGGGGTTCCTAAAAGCCCTCGAGGAAGTGTCCCATGCGCTCCTTTTTGGTGCGCAGGTAGTGCTCGGCGGTTTCGGCATGTTCGGGCTGGCACGGGACCCGCGCGACAACCACAATTCCGTGATTCTCGAGCGCCCGGATCTTGTCCGGATTGTTCGAGAGCAAGCGGACACTGGCGACGCCGAAGTAACGGAGAATCTGAGCCGGCAGTTCGTAGTCGCGCAGATCAGCTTCAAATCCGAGTTGCTCGTTGGCCTCGATGGTATCGGCCCCTCCGTCCTGCAACTCATATGCCCTTAGCTTATTAAGCAGTCCGATGCCGCGACCCTCCTTGCGCTCGTAGATAAGCAGCCCTCGGCCTTCCTCGGCAATCATCGCCAGCGACAGTTCGAGTTGTGCCCGGCAATCACACCGCAGACTGTGGAATACGTCACCCGTCAGACATTGGGAATGAATCCGTACCAGCGGGGCGGGGCCGGTAAGCTTGCCCAAGCGGAGAGTGACAGCTTCGTCCAGGCCGGCGCCATTTGGCCGCTCGAAGCCATAGATGCGAAAGCGGCCGTAACGGCTGGGGAAATCCGCCTCGGCCACTTTGTGCAACATGGTTGCGGGATTAGCTGCCATTGTAGTCACGTTCCGGAAGGTCCTCGGAAAGGGCTAACCGTCCTTTTCATTATAATGTCTTCAGCCGGCGCTGGTAGGCGCTTGCCCCGGCGAAGGTGTCCGGAAACGTTCCGGCTGGCAGCAAGAAGCGCCGGTGGGGCTCCGGGAATCCAGGTTTTCGCGGACGCTTGTTGGAGAGAATGGGTGGAGCAAATTACTGTAACGCTGCTGGTCCGGATCGCGGTCGCGGCTTCGCTTGCCAGCATCATGGTCCGCTTTGAAGCCTTCCGTGGCATGCTAATGCGGGAGCAGCGGACCCTGAATCAGCGGATGAAGCTCGCCCTGGGCTTCTCGGGGGTGTTCGGCGCCGGGGTCGGCATTCGTGTCCTGACCAGGTCCTATTCCGCTGTCGATCTCGGCCTGGAAGGCAGCCTGCTTGCCGGGGTCGTGGGCGGCTACGTTACGGGGCTGGTCTCCGGCGTCCTGATCTCGTTGCCCGGGATGTTCGCCGGGGAGTACCTCTCGATGATGCTCTTCGCCGGCGCCGGCGTGCTCGGCGGCTTGTTACGGGACATCGCTCCGGAAAAAGAAGAGGTATGGCGATTCTCGCCACTGCTCGACCTCAGCTTGGTGCGGCTCGTCCGCCGCTGGAGCGACCGCAAGCGGACCGCCTTCCACACGTTCTTTCTCGGTTCGATAATCTTTGCCGAATTTCTCCGCTTTAGCCTTCATAGCATTTGGGAGGATGGCCTGTTCAGCCTCCACCCGCCGTTTGCGAACGCGCACCCGGTGAGCGTGATCGGAGTCTACGTCACCACGGTTTTCTGCATTACGATCCCGCTCAAGGTTTGGAATAACGCCCGGACGGAACAGAAGCTGGAATCCCAGCAGCGGTTGCTCAGCGAGGCTCGTCTGCAAGCTTTGCGCAATCAGATCAACCCGCACTTCCTGTTCAACACCCTGAATACCGTGTCCTCTCTTATCCGTATCAACCCGGAAGAGGCCCGCGCCGTCGTGCATCGGCTCTCCAACATCCTCCGCCGCCTCCTGCGCAAGCATGAAAGCTTCACGCCGCTGAGCGAGGAACTCGCCTTCATTGACGACTATATGTCCATTGAGATGGTGCGCTTCGGAGATAGCCTTCATTTTGTCAAGGAGGCCGGTGCGGATACCTTGGACAGGCTGGTGCCGAACATGTTGCTGCAGCCTTTGGTTGAGAACAGCCTCCGCCATGGCTTGGCGAACAAGGTAGATGGCGGAACGATCCTCATCCGGAGCTACCTGGAGAACGGCAAGCTTTTTCTGCTCGTGGAGGACGATGGAGCCGGGATCCCGGACTCGGCCATGGCGGATCTGTTCAGCCAGGGAATTGGGATCAGTAATGTCAATGAACGTTTACGAGTCATCTTCGGCGACGACTACCGGATGTGGATTGACAGCAAGCCGGGCGAGGGAACCCGGATTAAGATCGAGATCCCGGATCTGCAGCCCGATCTCGTGGACGTTTCTTAGCTGCAAGGCGGAGTGCGAATAATACCTGCGGCGCTATGGCGCCGGTGGCGGAGGAACCGGAGGCGACGATGGGGGCGGGGGAACCGGCGGGCCGGAAGCGCCACCCGGATCTCCCGGAGGAGCAGGTTCTGGTCCTGTGTCGCCTGGAAGCTGCGGGCCGCCACCGGTCGGGGTCGAACCTGGGCTGCTGCCGCCGCGCGGATATTGGATCATGATGGTATAGAGAGCGTCAGCGCCAGCCCGCAGCACCCGTTCCACCACGGCGTTGCGATCCACGGCCCGCTTTGCCAGCGGAATGTTCTTATAGATCCGAAGGTACTCTCCGGCGGCAACCGGCTTGGACTTCGTTTCCCCTATTAACCGGTGGCGGACATCCACGAGGCCTTCATCCACGGAGACGAGCGTAGTGTCGTCTTCATCCTCGATGAGTACGTCAAAAACAGTACCGCGAACCGAGATCACCGCCGTGGGCGTGAATATCCGGTTGTGGTTCGGCTGATCGCCGAGTTTGCGGATGAACACCTTGACCTGTCCGAGCCATAGGTCCAGTAGATCCCTCCAGTCGCCCTGGTTTGCGCGGAAGGTTACTCTTGAATTCGGGAACACGTGGAAGGTGCTGCCATCCTCGATCTCAAACACCGCAAAGCTGTCCGGACCGGTGAGAATCACCTGTTTCGGGCGAACCGAATCGCCGGGGTTGAGCACCCACGGCTCCGAGCCTTTCAAGACCGAAACATCGCCATGGAGTTGTACAACATGCGCGGAGCCGGGCATGAGCGGTTCGGCGGGATCTGGAGCTTGTGGGAGAGAAGGGAAGGACTGGGCCACACACACTCCGGCTGTAAGGGCGGCCAGCAGCCACCCACGCAGCCCGCTTTTCAGCCCGCCGGACATGTGCGAACAGAACCTCAATACTATAATCGGCCTTGCGGGTCTGATCCTCCAGCCCCGCAGAACCTTAGTCTACCACCAAAAACTTGGTTGCAAGCGGGGGGCCGCAATGAAATCTCAGAATAAAGTAACGCGATATCAACACTTATATATCCCGGCAGCCGATAGACTGAGAGAGAAGCAGGTTAAAATAGACTCCGTAGATGTGTCAAACTTCCACAATCAGGCCCGGCCGGTGGGTGATGGCGCCCCTGCTTCTGATGGCCGCGCATTTCTTTGCGGCGGCCCAGCCAACGGCTGAGTTCCGTTTGCCTCCAGTGGATTGGCGTCAGGTGGGGGGGACGGTCTTCGAGGCGAACCTCGCCGGCCTCGCTACCGGACCGGTGGAAGACCTTTGGTACAGTTCAGGCGGCGCTCGCTTAACAATTCGCACGGCGTCCGGCAGGTTTCTCGAGACCGCGGACTTCGAAACATGGAACGAGACTGCCGCACCGGTGCGCCCGGATGAGGAGCCGGTCCCCGGCGTGGTTTTCACGCCGGAACCGGGCGTTACTCTGAAGGCTCGCGGCGCCACGGTCTATGCGCTGGGCCGAGCGGTCTATCGTTCGGACGACGGGGGGCTCACCTGGGCCAACCTGAGCGAGTATCGGGGCCGGTCGATTATCGGCCGCGGTCTGACCGGCATGACCATTTCTCCGCTGGACGCGGATGAGATCGCCGTCGCGGGTCAGTTCGGCGTATGGCGCTCCACTGATGGCGGGCTCACCTGGGCTGGTATCAATGATTCGCTGCCGAATCTGCCCGCGCTCGAACTGGCCGGATTGCCCGGCGATGGCCGCGGCGCCCGAATTCTGGCCGATGGAATCGGGATACTCGAGTGGACGCCCGGCGAAAGATTTGCCTGGCGTGCCGTCACTGCGGCGGAATTAGTCCGTGAGGAGGAGTTCCGCGAGCGCCTGATGGAAGTGCTGGGGGAACCGCTTCTGACTGTCACCAGGGCCGGAGACTTCATCTATGCGGGTAGCGCCCAGGCCGCCCGGTTGTGGGTATCCCCGGACCGCGGGGCGTCTTGGCGTCCCTTTGAGATTGGTGGCGGCGGGCCGGTGTCGAGCATCCATGCCATTCCCGGCAATCCGAGGGTGGCGCTGGCGGCGCTTGCCGCGGACGACGGCGCGCGAATTCTCCGAACCACGAACGGCGGGCTATTCTGGGATGATCTTACGAATGGTCTGCCGGCGGGCAAGGCCAACGCCGTTGCCGCCGATCCGTCCACGGGAGCTGTGTATGCCGCCACGGCGGCCGGCGTATTTTTCACCGTTGCCGATCTGTTGGGCGCCGCGCCTCCAGTGTCATGGATTGAAGTTTCCGGAGGATTGCCCAATGCCCCGGTCTTGGACCTCCGTCTGGACGCGGCCGGAAACCAACTCTATGTTGTTCTCGATGGCGCCGGCGTCTTCGCCGGGCTGGCGCCGCACCGCTTTTTCGCGCCGGCAGTCGTAAATGCCGCGGATCTCCGTGCGCGGCCAGCATCTCCCGGGGTGTTGCTCAGTGTGATGGGCGGCAACGTGGTAGCCGCCGGAGCTGGGCCGCTGGACGTGCCGATTCTAGCTGCGACGGCGCGCGAATCACAGATTCAGATTCCATTTGAGGCCGCTGGCACGGCGCTCTCCCTCGCTTTGACCACTACCGGTTCTGGCGAGGGCGAGAGACGGTTGACTCTTGGGCTGCCTCTTCGCGCAGCGGCCCCGGCGATTTTCGAGGACCGCGCAGGCGCGCCGATGGTCCTCGATGCCGGCAGCGGCGTAATGTTGGATGCGATGACTCCCGGCCGCGCTGGTTCCCGGTTGCAAATCCTTGCCACCGGCTTAGGCAAAGTTGACCCGAACTGGCCCACGGGAATGCCGGCTCCGCTGGAGGATCCGCCTCGGGTTGTCGCTGATGTCACCGTCATGCTGGATAGAACTCCGGTGGAACCCATCCGGGCCACTCTTGCGCCCGGCTATATCGGATTCTATATCGTCGAATTCGTTGTGCCTGATATTGTCAACGAAGGCCCGAACGAACTGTACATCGAAGCCGCCGGCCAGCCAAGCAACCGGACGCGCATTTATCTGGAGCAGTAGCCGCTATCGGTTCCCGCGACAACTGGTGTGAGGTTGCCGCCTATGTTCGGGTTCATTCTCGTTCCCCCGGCAGAGAAATAATACCGGGACCGAAGGTCTCTCTATCTTGTTAGAAACGCGCTGCGATAATCAGGAGATGGACTTCGCGGAAGCCCTGGCCCGGCGCCCCGTGATTCTCGCCGAAGGGGCGGTGATCGAGAGATTGCGCCGCGATCCCTCGGTGGAGCTTGACGAGAACGTGCTCCACGCCGGTTTTGTTCTGACCGGCTCCGGAAGGCGGAGTTTGGCCGCCATCTACAACGAATATCTCGAGATAGGACGCTGCTTCGGGCTGCCCATGATCCTGCTGACGCCAACCTGGCGGGCGAACCCGGAGCGGCTGGCACGGGCCGGATTGGCGGGGCAGGACGTGAATGGAGAGGCGGTCCGGTTTCTAAAGGAATTGCGGGCGGGCTGCGGCGAATATGCGCGGCAGGTTTGGATTGGCGGCTTGATAGGGGTGCGGGGAGACGCCTACCGTCCAGGAGACGCTCTTCCCGAGGCGGAGGCGGCAAATTTCCACCGTCCCCAACTGGAGAGTCTGGCGGCCGCGGGAGCCGATTTCCTGCTTGCCGCAACGCTGCCGGCCGTCGGCGAGGCGAAAGGAATTGCACGAGCGATGGCTGCCACCGGCCATCCGTATCTGCCAAGTTTCCTCATCGACGGAGCGGGCCGCCTGCTGGATGGCACTCTGCTCGAAGTGGCGTTGGGCGCAATTGACCGGGAGGTGGCGCCAGCGCCTACAGGATACATGATCAATTGCGTGCATCATTCTGCATTGCGGAGCGCGCTCGCGGGTTTACCTGCCGGCGCCCGCGAACGGCTGGCGGGGCTCCAGGCGAACACCTCGGCGAAGAGCCCGGAAGAACTCGACGGCCTCGCCGAGTTGGATACGGAGCCCCCTGAGGCGTTCGGCCGGGCGCTGGCGGAGCTGCACCGCGAATACGGACTGAGAATACTGGGCGGGTGCTGCGGGTCCGATGGGTCGCACATCAGAGCCCTGGCGGCGGATCTGATGGGCCGCACCCGAAAACGCCCGAGCCCGGCGTAGGGGCGAGCCTGCGGCGGCGAGTAGGCGGCGACTAACGTATAATCGGAACGAAAGGGCGCGAAACCTCATGAAAGAGCGGGTTTTAACGGCGGTAGTGGCAGTTGCCCTCGCGGTATCGCTCGTTCTCGTGATCTGGCAGGGGTCCTTTACATTCGGCGAATACGCGCCCACCAGCATCGAGCAAACGTGGCTGTTCTGGTCCGTCTCCACCCTCATGTTCCTGTTGATGGTGACGCTCGGCTTCATGCTTTTTCGGACGGCTGTGCGCCTTTACGTGGAGGGCCGGACGAGCCGGACGGGGGCGGGCATCAAGACCAAGATGGTGGTGGGAGCGCTCGCGCTCACTTTCATCCCGGTGTTCTTCATGGTGCTTTTCAGCGTCTATGTGCTGAACCGCAACCTCGAGAAGTGGTTCAGCCGGCCGGCGGAAAACGTCCAGCTCAATCTGTCTGAAATCGGCGTGGCGCTCGACCGGGCGGCGCGGGAGAAGGCCGAGGCGCAGGCTGACTGGCTGGCCGGGTTGCCCGCAGTGCGCGACTATCTGGCGACGGGTGTGCGTGACGATGCGTTTTTCGACGCTCTGTGCAAGAAACGGGACATTGGGCCGGTGTATTTGGCGCTCGAGGGAGAACAGAAGCTGCCGGTCTGTCCCGTGCCCGAGGAGGAAGCCGGCGGCGGGCCGGTGGTGGTAAGAATCCCGGTTTACGCCCACAGTGGCGACGAGGCTGCGCTGGTGCTGACGACACGGGTGGCCGAGGACATGGCAACGCGCCAGGAGGAGATTAGCCGGCACATCTCCGAATACGAGCAGCTCCGGCAAAGCCGGAAAGCGACCCGGAGCGCCTACCTGCTGCTGCTCTCGCTCATTACACTGTTTATTCTATTCGTGGCCACCTGGATCGCCCTCTTCCTGGCGAAGCAGATCAACGTTCCCATTGCGGCGCTCCTCGCCGCGGCGGCGCAGGTGCGCCGGGGCAGGCTCTCGTACCGGATCAACGTGACGGCCATGGATGAGCTGGGCAGCTTGGTGCGTGCGTTCAATGAGATGACCGAGGGTCTGGAGTCGAGCGCGCGGGAGCTGGAATTGCGGCGGCGGTTCATCGAAGCAATTGTCGACAATATTCCGTCGGGTGTCGTATCAATATCGGCCGATGGGACCATACGCACGGCCAACCGCGCGCTCGCACAGATCTTCGGCGCCGAGACGGCGGAGGCCGCGGCCCAAATCGAGGATCTGTTTCCGCGATCCGAAGGCCCGGAATTACGCTACATGATGAACCGCGCCCGGCGCACGAGGGTTGCCGCGCGGCAATTCGAATTCAGTCGCGGCGCCCGCTCGCTGCACTTGGCGGTTACCATTTCCTCGCTTGAGAGCGCGGAAGCGGGTGGATTCGTGGTAGTGATCGAGGACACCACCGAGCTGCTCCGGGCACAGAAGACTATGGCCTGGCGCGAGGTGGCGCGGCGCATCGCGCATGAGATGAAGAATCCGCTCACGCCGATCTCTCTGGCGGCCCAGCGGATCGGGCGGCAGTTGGACAAGGCGCCGGGAGACGGAAGGCGTTCGCCGGAAGAGCTGGAGCGGATTCTGCGCGAGTGTTCGGCGACGATCTCACAAGAAGTGGAGTCGGTGCGAACGCTGGTGGACGAGTTCTCCCACTTCGCCCGGTTCCCAGCGGCGGAACCCGAGCCGGCCGACCTCAACGAAGTGGTAGAAACCGGCTTGGCGGTATTCCAGGGGCGGCTGGACGGTGTCACCGTAACCCGTTCGCTCGAGCCAGGGTTGCCCTTGGTGAAGATTGACCGCGAGCAGTTTAAACGCGTAATCGTGAACTTGGTGGACAACTCCTGCGAGGCAATGTCCGGCTCGGCGTTGAAGCAATTGCTGGTGGCGACGCGGACCGCGGGACCGGACGCCGTTGAGCTGGTCGTGGCCGACACCGGCTGCGGCGTATCACTGGAGGATCGGGAGAAGCTCTTCCTGCCGTATTTTTCCACCAAAGGACGGGGGACTGGGCTCGGCTTGGCGATCGTGAATCAGATTGTGACCGACCACGGTGCGAATATCCGCGTGGAAAACAATCGCCCTTCGGGTAGCCGGTTCATCGTGGATATCCCTGTCGCGGTGATAGAACAGCAACCGGTTGAAAACAAAGCATGAAGAGACACCGCATCCTGGTTGTCGACGATGAGCCGCTGATCCGCCAGACGCTGGGCGGCGTGCTCGAAGACGAGGGCTACTCGACCCACGGCGTCGCGAGCGGCGAAGAATGTCTCGACGAGTTGGGGCGGAATGCGTACGACTTGGTGCTGCTCGATATCTGGCTTCCGGGCATCGATGGGCTGGAGGCATTGAGCCGGATTTATGAGCGGCGGGCGGCTGACCGCCCTGCGGTAGTGATGATCTCGGGCCACGGTAACGTCGAGACGGCGGTAAAGGCGACCAAGCTTGGCGCATTCGATTTTCTCGAGAAGCCGCTCACGATCGACAAGGTTGCTCTTGTGGTGAAGAACGCCATCAGACAGCGGCGGCTGGAACGAGAGGTGGATCGCCTCAGGGAGGAGGATGGCGCGCGCCCGCGCATCATCGGCGAGAGCATTCCCATGAAGGCCCTGCGGCAGCAGTTGGACCTGATGGCCGGTACCAATGGGCGGGTATTGATCTTCGGCGAAAGCGGCACCGGCAAGGAACTCGTGGCCCACGCGATCCACGCCATGAGCGACCGGGCGACGGAGCCGTTTATCGATGTAAATTGCGCGGCGATTCCGGAGGAACTGATCGAAAGCGAGCTGTTCGGCCACCGCAAGGGGAGCTTTACCGGCGCCTCGGATGACAAAGTGGGCAAGCTCCAGAAGGCCGACGGCGGGACGGTCTTCCTCGACGAGGTCGGCGATATGAGCCTGAAGACCCAGGCCAAGGTTCTGCGGGCCCTCGACGAGCAGAAATTCGAGCCGGTGGGCGCGGCTGAGTCGGTGCAGGTGGACGTCCGGGTGGTGGCGGCGACGAACAAGAATCTTGAGCGCGAGATCGAGAATGGGAACTTCCGCGAGGATCTCTACTATCGTCTCAACGTGATTCCTTTCTACGTGCCGCCCCTGCGGGACCGGCTGGAGGACGTGCCGGTGCTGGCCGACTACTTCCTGCACGAATTCTCCTCCGCTTACGGCCGGCAGCCGAAGCAGTTGACGCCTGCCGCCTACGAGATACTGCTCGCATACCGCTGGCCGGGCAATGTGCGCGAGCTGCGCAATTTGATGGAGCGTATCGTCATCATGAATCTGCAGGTGCGCATTGACGCCCGTCACATTCAACTACCTGGAGTGCGAGGCGGGGTCCAACTCCCGGTTCTGGACGCCACGGCCAGTTTGCAGGAGGTGCGCGAGGCCGCCGAAAGGGAGCACATTCTTAAGAAGCTGGAAGAGACGGGCGGGAATGTTTCCCGGGCGGCGGAGTTGCTGGGGCTCGAGCGATCCAACTTGTACCGGAAGATGAAATCGCTGGAGATTCATCACAAGGAATAGGAATCGGCCGAACAGAGTCCGCGGGCTAAACCGCCGGCCCCACAGGCGTCTGGCGCGAGGCCCCGCGAAGGCCGGCGAGGCGATGGCTTCTCTTTGCCACCACGTATCTGCGTTAACCAGACCTGATAGTCTACATTGCTCTGACGCCCCGCGGTCACATACAATAAGGGTTTCTTACGGCCGAAGTCATGGACCACATTCTTTCCGTAGTGTTGTGGACCCCCCTCGCCGGGCTGCTGGTCCTCCTCTTTATACCGTCATCCAATCCCCGTGCGATCAAGATTTGGGCAAACGTGGCGTCTTTGCTGGGCTTGCTTGTTTGCCTGCCGCTGATATTTGCATACGACGCTGGAAAGGATTTCCAGTTTGTCGAGCGGGCGGATTGGATACCCTCTATCGGCGCCTCGTACTATCTCGCGATTGACGGGTTCAGCCTCTTGCTGGTAGTGCTGACCGGACTGCTTGGCTTCCTTTCGATTCTCTGTAGCTGGAGCGCGATCGAGAACCGGCTGAAAGAGTATTACGCCCACTTCTTGTTGCTGCAGGTGGGAATGTTGGGCGTCTTTATGGCGCTGGATTTTTTCCTGTTCTTCGTCTTCTGGGAACTGGTGCTGGTGCCGATGTACTTCATCATCGCGATCTGGGGTGGTCCGCGCCGGGTCTATTCGGCCATCAAGTTCGTTATCTACACGCTGGTGGGTTCAATTCTGATGCTGCTCGGCATTCTGACGCTCTACTTCGAGCACGGGCGGCAGTTCGGACAGTACACCTTCGACATCAATGCCCTGATGCAACTGCAACTCACGCCCGAGATGCAGTGGTGGGTTTTCTGGGCGCTGTTCATCGGCTTTGCGGTGAAGGTGCCCATGTTCCCGTTCCATACCTGGCTGCCGGATGCGCACACCGAGGCCCCGACGGCGGGATCGGTGATTCTGGCGGCGGTGCTGCTGAAAATGGGAACCTATGGCTTCCTGCGCTTTTCACTGCCGCTGTTGCCGGACGCGGCGAAAGACCCGCTCGTGATCACGATCGTCTCGCTGCTTTCGATTGTGGCGATCATATACGGGGCGCTGGTCTGCCTGATGCAGAAGGACTGGAAGAAGCTGGTGGCATACTCCTCGGTGAGCCACATGGGCTTCGTCACGCTGGGAATCTTCGCGCTCAACCCAGCCGGAATCGCCGGGTCCATTCTCCAGCAAATCAACCATGGCATCTCCACCGGCATGCTCTTCCTGATTGTGGGTGTCGTCTACGAACGGCGGCACACCCGCATGATCTCCGACTACGGCGGGTTGCTGCGGACAATGCCCGTGTTCACAATCGTTTTTCTCATCGCTGCTCTCAGTTCGATGGGTATGCCGCCGTTGAACGGTTTCATCGGGGAGATCACCATTCTGAAGGGCGTCTATGAGGTGGCCTTCAGTTGGGCCTTCTGGTGCGCGATCGGCATCCTGCTGGGCGCGGCCTATCTGCTGTGGCTGTTCCAGCGGACGATGCTGGGGCAGATCGGAGAGAAGAACGAGGGTCTCAAGGATCTCAATTTCCGCGAGATCGCCTACTTCACGCCGTTAGTCGTTTGGGCGTTCTGGATCGGCATTTACCCGAAGCCTTTCTTCGACGTGCTGGAGCGGCCGGTGGCGCAGATCGTCGAACGTGTGCAGCCGGGTTACCACACGGAACGGGGACTGGAGAATCCGCTGGAGCGGGCGTCCGCGCCTGTATCCGGCGTCTCGGTGGCGGACTGACGGACCCGGCGATAAAGCACTGCCTGGTACAGCAGTGTGAACTTCATCGGCCAGCGGCCTTGACAATCGTCCTACACTGGTTCCAGTAGGCGCTCCATGCCTGGCAAGAACTTGGGGGACGTTGCCTGGTACACCGGCCCGCGTGCGGCGGCGGTAGGGGAGCCGGACACCGTGCATTCCTACGCCGCCAGCTTGGCTACGGCTTTGTCCGCGCTCGGTGAGGAGGTGGATCTGAGCTGGTTGATGGGGGTGACCGGCTTCGCCTTCCGCACCTGGGCGCACGAATCCCTATGTCCTTCCGCGATGAACGCCTTCGACTGGTCTCGCATTCTGCCCGAGGCGGTGCGCCAAATGGAATGCGACTGCCTTTGCGTAATCCGGCTCTGGGACGAGGCGCAATGGGCGGAGGCGCGCCGGTGTCAGGCCCACGAAGCGGTTGTGGAGGCGATCGGCGCCGGCCGGCCCGCGATCGCGTGGAATGTTCTCGACGCCGAATGGGGGCTGATCACGGGCTACGACGACGACGCGCGGCGCTACCGGGTCATTGGTGTTGGCGGCCGGCGCGGGACGCTCGCGTACGGCCGGCTCGGAGCGAACGGCGTCAACATCCTGGGCGTCTGCATCCCTTGGGGGGAGAGCGGGCGGCGCCGCACGGAGACGCTTCGCAATTCGTTGACGGCGGCGTTGGCGCACGCGGATCAAAAGGAGTGGGTCGACAGGTCCCGCTACCACGACGGCCCGCGCGCGTATGATGTCTGGGCGACTGCCTTCGACCGCTGGGCGGCGAAAGTCCGGGCCGGGGACACCGGGAACCTGAATGCCGATTTGCCTCGACGCGCGGAATACTATGCCCGGACGTACCTTCCTGCCCGGCGCCATGCCCGCAACTTCCTTCGGCAGGCCGCCGGCGGCAACCGTGAGCTATGTCTGGCGGCGGACGCCTTCGCCGGGGCCGCCGCGAGCCTGAAAGCGGTGTGGCGGCAAACGCCGGCGCGGATCGACGAGGATTCCCGGCTGCTCAGCGGGATCGCCGACGACATACGCCAAGCGAAGGCGAAGGACGAAGAAGGCGTCGAGCACATTCGCTCGGCTCTGAAATCCGGCTTCCCAAATTGAGGCCTGTCCGAAAATAGGTTCGGCGGGCCGAACGCGTCTTCAGTCGCTACGCTTCTCAGTATCGGGTACGCCGATCTGCACCAGCTCCGGCTTGCGAGCGGCGGTCCGCTGGGGAGGATTCAGCAGACGCACAGGGAGCTTCGATAGATACGTCATCCGCTCGACCAAGGGGAGCAGTTTCCGGACCCAGCGGCCATGGAATACCAACGAGCCAACAACGAGGGCCGGGTGGGGGATGGTGGTGACGCAACGAGAGCAGATCTCCACCTCGCCGCCACGGCCTTGAGCGTGCAGGCGCCGCATGCGGCGGACTTCGTCCGAGTTCCAGATTTCCTCGATCGACTGCTCGCCGACGTGGCCGACTGGCTTCCCATCGAGCATGTAGCTTTGGCAGCAAGGATAGATGTCCCCGTTATGCTTGACGTACATGGGTCCTCGCCAAAGATAGTGGCAAGGATACTTCCAGTCTCCGGAGCCGTGCCCCGCGTCGGGCTGCAGAACGTTGGTCTCGTCCTGCTTCAGGCGCACTTGGTCGACACCCGGAACCGAGCGCCAAAAATCCATGAAGGCACGAGTTTCGGCTGTATTGCCGTCCATCTGCACCATCTGCACGACAATCTGAAGGCCGGCCCGCCGCTCGTTTTTCATCCGTGCGAAGCGCACGAAATTGTCGCGGACTTTCTCGAAGCGCGCCCCTTTGCGGTAGTGCTCAAACGTTTCCTTGGTGGCCCCGTCGAAACTGAAGGTGATGTGTTCGAGCGGGGTGTCCAGCAATCGGGCCGCGGCTTCTTCGTCGAGGAGAGTGCCGTTGGTGGATAGTAGGGTGTAGACGCCGTGGCGGTCGCAGTATTCAATCCGGTCGAAGATCTTCGGATCGAGCAAGGGCTCGCCGAGCCCGATCAGCATCATGTGCTCGGCGGCGGGGCCGGATTCCTGAACCAGCCGCTCGAAGACCTCGTCGGTCATGTCCTCTTTCGGTTGTGGATGGGTCTCGCGGGGACACATCGGGCAATACAGGTTGCACTTGGCGGTGGTTTCGACGATGTATTCCACCGGAAGACCGTCCAGCTTGTCCCGTCGTGTCAGGTATCCCCAGAGAAGTTTTGCCCGGTTCCAGGCGCGCATGGCGAACCAGCTATTATTGTAGCGGTTAGCGCGAGACAGACATCGGAAAGGCAAGGATGAAAGAGCGGATTCGACGGCTGAACGACAAACCGCAAAGGCCTGACCGGAAATACGTCCTCTACTGGATGCAGACCAACCGCCGGGCCGATTCCAACCATGCCCTCGCCGCCGCGGTGAAAACCGCCGGCAAATTCGGCCTCCCGGTGCTCGTCTACGAAGGCCTCACCAGCCTCTATCCGCTCTCAACGGCGCGCAACCATGCGTTCATCCTGGCGAACGTCCCGGAGACGGAGAAGAGGCTCAAGGAACTGGGGATCGGTTACGTATTCTACCTGCGGCGCGGCAAGTCAGATGCGAACGATACTTTTTACCGCCTGGCCGCGGACGCGGCGACGGTCATCACGGACGACTACCCAACCTTCCTTAACCGGGCGCACAACGAGAGAGTTCCGGCGAAGCTGGATGTCGCTTGCTACGCCGTGGACTCGGCCTGCGTGGTTCCGATGAGCCGGATGGAGAAGCGCGAATACGCCGCCTATACGATCCGTCCGAAGATCAAGAAGGCGCTGCCCGATTGTTTGGAACCGGTGGAGACGGAGCCTCCTGGAAAAAGGTTTCGCGGTAGCGCCCCGGGGTACCACCGGGAAGTGGTGGCCGAAGAGATTGCGGAGCTGGTTAGTTCCTGTGAGGTGGACCATTCAGTGGAAGTGTCGCTCTCATTCCAAGGCGGCCGCAGCGCTGCGCTCCGTCATCTTGAGCATTTTCTAGAAAACAACCTGGAGCGCTACGGCAAAGAGCGAAACGAACCCACGGCGCACGCGACGTCCAACCTGAGCCCTTACCTCCGCCACGGAATGATCTCGGCCCTCGAGGTGGCGCTGGCGGCGCGCAGCTACGGTGAGGCGCACGGCGTTGACACGGGAGAGTTCCTCGAAGAACTCATCGTGCGCCGGGAGCTGGCGTTCAATTTCGCCCGCTTCAGCCCGGATCCTACCGTTCTCGAAACCTTGCCGGATTGGGCCCGGAAGACGCTGCGGGAGCATGACGGCGACAAGCGCGATCCATGTTATTCCCGCGAGCGCTTCGAGAAAGCGGAAACCCACGACGAGTTGTGGAACTCTACTCAAAAAGAGATGATGCTGCGCGGCAAAATCCACGGCTACTACCGTATGTATTGGGGCAAGAAGATCATCGAGTGGGCTGAATCCCACCAAGCGGCGCTAGAGACGATGATCTACATCCACGACCGGTACGCGCTGGACGGGCGGGACCCGAACACCTACACGGGGATCCTCTGGTGCTTCGGGCTGCACGACCGGCCCTGGCGGAAGAGGCCTGTGTTCGGCTCCCTTCGATACATGTCCTATGACGGTATGAAACGAAAAACCGCTGTTGACGAATACATCCGGGAGATTCGCTACCTGGAAGAAACCGGGGTGGATCCGCATCGCATAGAATAGGGCACGGGCATGCACATCACGATTACCGGCGCAACAGGGTTCATTGGCAAACGGCTAATCCCGCTGCTGCTCGAAATGGGTCACGAAGTCCGTATTCTCGGCCGGACTCCCAAGACTGGGTTCCCTCCCGAGGTGCGTTTCTATCTCTGGAATGCCACTGAGGGAGGGCCTCCGTCGGAAAGCCTCAAGGGAGCCGACGCGGTCGTGCATCTGGCTGGAGAGTCGGTTTCGCAGCGGTGGACTCCGCAGGTTCGCAAACGCATTCGGGAGAGCCGCGTGCTCGGAACCCGGAACCTGGTCGAGACGCTGGGCAAATTGGAGCAGCCGCCGGCGACATTGGTTTCCGTCTCCGCGGTCGGCTACTACGGCGACCGGGGCGAGGAAGAACTCGACGAGTCATCGAAACCGGGGGAGGGATTTCTGGCCGAGGTCTGCCAGGAATGGGAGGCCGAGGCAGCGCGTGCAGCCGAATTTGGCGTGCGGGTGGTGAGACCTCGTATCGGGATGGTGCTCGGCATCGGTGGCGGAGCGCTCGAACAGATGCTGCCCCCATTTAAGATGTTCATGGGCGGCCAGCTCGGCAACGGAAAGCAGTGGATGTCTTGGGTGCATCTCGAAGACTTGGTAAGCTTGCTGCGCCACGCTTTGGAGACGCCGGAAGTCTCCGGTCCGATGAATGCGATCGCGCCGAATCCCGTGCGCAACAAGCAATTCACGCGCATACTGGCGCGAACCATCCGCCGGCCGGCTCTCTTCACGGTACCGGAGCAAGGCTTGAAGGCGCTGTTCGGCGACATGGCCGAGATCATGCTGGCGAGCCAGCGCGTGTTGCCGCGGGTGGCCCAAGAGTCAGGCTATAAGTACCTTTTCCCGGATCTTGGGCAGGCGTTGAAGCACCTTCTCGGTTAGGCCCTCGCCTCCCGGTCTCCTTGCTGATGCTCATCTTCCATCACAAAGTCAGTCTTCGCGTGCACTGCCGGGAAACAACGCTTTCCTCTGCTCGGCTGTGAGATAGGGGGATTGGAGCCGGATCGGATCGGCGGTGTCCTTGTAGAGCAGATCGCCCTTGCCCAAGAGACGTTCCGCGCCGGAAACCTCCAGCATCATTTGGGAGTGAATACGATTGGTTGTTTTAAGGCAGACGCGGCCGGCCAGGTTTGCTTTGAGGGCGCCTCCCACGGTGTCCGCGTTCGGGTACTGCGTAGCGATGACGAGGTGGATGGCGGCAGCGCGAGCCTTGGCGCCAAGCCTGAAAATACGGGATTCAATCTCCTTCCGCTCCGGGCGGCCGGCGTGGATCAAGTCGGCGTACTCGTCGCAGACGCATATGATGCGGGGAACAGGCCGGCCGGTTTGCGCCACGTACTCGGCGATTGTGTCGGCGCCGGTTCCCTCCTTGAGCCTGTAGCGCGCCTCCATCTCGTCGATCAACCTTTCGAGCGCCGACGAAGCCGAGTCTTCAGGCGGATGTAGCAACCCGGCGCCCTCCCATAGAAACGGCGAATCCCGAAGTTCGAGGAAGGCGCTGCGTTTCGGATCAATCAGCACCAAGCGCAATGTCTCAGGCGTATTTGTGGAGATCAGGCCGGCGATGGCCGCGCGCAGCCACTCGCTCTTGCCGCTGCCGGACGTCCCGGCCACCAGCAGATGAACGCAGCCCGGTTGCGCGAGATCGGCGAACTGAACGCGCCCGTTGAGATCGACGCCGAGCAGGACTTGGGAGCAGCCGTGCAGAGGATCGCCGGGTGGGAGCTGATCCTGAATCTCGTCAAAGTGAACTGTCTTGCGGTCGGGCCGCTGGACATCCACCACCAACCGGCCGGCGTCTTTCCCGATCATCGGCGCGGCGTCGAAGCCGAGCTGGATCTGAAGGTCGTCAGCCTTGTTCGTAACGGCGGCGACGCGGACGCCCTTTTCCGGCATGAGCGTGTAGCGGATGAATGTGGGGCCGGCCACCGGATCGCCGCGGAGCCTCACCGCGGAGCCATAGTCGGCCAGCACCTGCACGATCCGCCGGCCGAGGTTCCGGTGCAACTCACTTGGCGGCGCGGCCGGTGGGAGCGGGCCTTCGCCAGGCAACACCCCGGCCATGCGGGCGATCAGGTCTTTGAGACTTGCGGTCGCGGGGGTGAGATCAGCGTCGTGGAAGAGGCGCTCCTGGCGTTCGGGCGAGAACGAAACCAGCGCTAGCGCCCCTGTTCCGCCGTTTTGCTTGAGCAAGTAGTGATAGAGGCACGCCTGCGCGAGATCCGCCTCCGGGGCGGTTTGGCCCAACTTCAGCTCCACCGCGCACCACGAGTTTGTCTCGGGTCTCCGCACGATGAAATCGGCGATCCCGCTGACGCGAACGGGTCGGGTCCATCCCTTCTCCCGCAGCTCCCAACTCAGCGGCTGCTCCACCAGGGAGAATAGCGCGCCGGGACCGGCCGCCCGCCGGATCTCCAGCGCCCAGCGTCCCAGCTCCTCGGTGGCTCGCCACAATTCCACGAGCTGACATCCCGACTCCTGCAGCGCGGCCCGGTGCTGGTTGATTCGGGGTCCCAACAAGTTCGCGTAAATATGCTCGCGCAGCCGCGGCCACTCCTCTTCTCCGGCAGGCCAGCCGGACATCAGGTCCGCGAAGACTTCGTGAAACAAGCGTCCAAGCAGCGCATTGAACCCGCTTGCTCTTTTCTCCGGACCGCCGGCAGCGCGCAGAATCTCCCGGCGGACATCGGAAACCGATAGTTGGATGGCTCCGGCCATCGGATCGTCAGTCCTCCATCCTCTGCTGGACCATCTCATACAGGACCGGCGGAGGGCCTTCAAGTAACCCGAACTGCATCGGATTCTGACGCGCACATCGAATGACCTCCTCCAATGAATAATCCGTTTCCCTTGCGGCCTCCTGAGCAGAGAGGACCTTCCGCTCCCGCAGGCAAGCGGTGAGCGCCTCCGGCAGGGTGGCATCCTCTCCAATTGGCTTCGCGTGGATTTCGTCGACCAGCTCGCGCAGCGGCTCCGGCATGTTTGACCGGAGCCATTCCTCCACGCTTCCGGGCGGGACGCGGCGGCCCTGGTGGGAGAGATCGCCACTCTCGGCGTCGGCAAGGAGGCTACGGATCGCATCCAGCGCGGCCAGGGCTTCAGCGGAAGGACGGACGATCCGGGCGCCTCTGGATTCAAGCTCCTTTAGCCTCTCCCGCGTGCGGCGCGCCGTGCTTTTGATGCCGAGCCGAGCGTCCCGCACCAAAACCAGTTCCGGAATGCCGGCCGGATCCCACGACGTAAGAATCTTGCGAAGCCGCGCTGCGAGACTATTCGGATGGGCTTGGTTGCAGTAGCTGAATCCCACCCGCCGGCCATCTGGTTGCGCCAATTCCAGGTCCACTCCTGGCGGTAAATCTTCGTTTCGAATCCGCATTCCCTGCAGCGCGGCATGCAGCAACAGTGGCAGGCCGTCGCGCACGACGAAGTCACCATCCATCGCGGGCAGGTCACGCCGGCCCGCTTGCCTCCGCTCATACTCTCCCCCCAGGAAGCCTTCGAGGTCCAGCGCGGGCGGGGCGATCTCCGCTCCAATGGCTTCGTCGAAGAGCGTTTTGCAGCGGAAGATGACGCGGCGGGCGATGCAGGTCCCTCCGCCGGCGAACTCTTCCCTTAGTTTCTCTTCGTCGATCGGCCAGAGGTCATTCCGGTCTTCTCGAAGCCGCGCCAGTTTGGGTTGTGAGTTGAGACGAGCGGTTACGAGGGCCGCTGCCTGCTCCCAGGTGAGCGGATGAAGCGCTTCGGCGTTCTGCCGCATCATCCGGTCCGCGTGGGCGCCGCGGATGACCTTTTCGAGCGGCTGAATGAACGACGTCTGCACGCACGATATGACTAGCGCGTTCTTCAGTTCGTCGTGGAGCGCCGTGACGAGCTTGCCGAGCGCGAACATGCCGGTCTGGTCTCCGGGATGGCTTTGCAAGGCCTCTACCTGGTCCAGCGCGAAGATTACCGTGGCCGGCCGGGCCAACTCGCACAGAGCTTTGATCACGTCCTTGGCGCGATCTTCCTGAGCGTCCTCGTCGATGGGTGAAGTGGATATGCCCAGGCTCCGCAAGGCTTCCTCCGGCAACTCTTCGCCCCGCAACCACGCAGCCGAGTCGCGTACGTTCACGCCGTGGAGCAGGTTCTCCAATGCAATGCTCAGGTCGCGAATCGGGACATGGGACAGTTCGGAGCGCCGCCGGTCCAGCAACAGGTCCAGCCGTGACGGACCCGCCGGAGGCCGCCGCATCAAGTCCAGGGACATATGGCGGCGCAGGTAGCGCCAGATCATCGATGCGGCCGTTTGCATCCGCACGCCGATGAACACCGGTGCGGGCTCGGACGCCTGTTCCACCGCCCGGCGCAAGCGGCTCAGCAAGTGTGTCTTGCCGCTCCCTGGTTCACCGTAGAGCATCAACGACGTGCTGGAACCGGTGGAGGCCACCTGCGCGATCAGGCGAAGGCACGCCTCGAATGCGCGCCGGTTGATGTCCGGAACATCCGCAGTGGCTTCATCCCAAGGGCTGCCCACCGTCGAGCTGGCGAACGGGTTGGAGACGCCGCGCAACGGCGGCTCAATCCTCGCGCCAGGCGATGGCGACATAGTAGTTTTCCTCCCCGCCGGAGACGAGTTCGTGGCGCTCTTCCTCGGTCAAGTTGTAGGGATCGTCATGCCGGCTGAGATGGACCCTCCGGCCGTGCCAGAGCGATAGCGCGGCGCGGTCAAACTCCTCTTTGGAAGCCTCTTGGAACTCGGAACGGGCGCGAATCTTCCCCACGTAAACTGGTAGCCCTTTTTGGGACTCGAGAGCCAGCATCGCCTCATAGATCCGATCAGCAAGATTAGCGGGCCCCGCGCGCCGGCCCAGTTGAGCGCTGAGAAATGCGAGGATCTCCGCGTCGGAGTTCGCGGCGCGGCGCAGTTTCTCGAAGATTGCCTCCAGCGGATCCGACGCGGCGGCCAGATACGCTTTCGGCCGGTTCGGCGGAGCAAGCACCTTTGCGCGCCTTACGCCCAGCGGCGGATACTCTGCCAGCCGGCCGGCCGCCAACATGCCGCGAATAATAGGCTGGGTTGCGCTTTTGGCCAGCAGTCCCCGGCGGCCCATCTCCCGGCCGATCTCGTCACGGACCATCGCTCGATCCCCGGTCAGCTCCTCGATGACCGCGGCGGGGTCCTTGTGCCAGAACCGGTCTTTGATCCGGCCGTACGGGGGCCATCGGGCGATGCGCCCTCCGTCGGCGGCGCTCCGCAGCGCCTCGTTCAGGTCCGGTTCCCGGAAGGCCTTCGGGACGCTCAACTGGCGCCAAATCTGGCCCAGGGACATCGGCTTCGCGGCGCGTTCCACTATCCGTAAGATCTCAGTCTCTGGCGGCAACACTTCCAATTCTAAGTGAACCGCGAACGGGAGTGCGGGAATCGTGGAGAATTGCCAGTGTCGCCCTCAGGCGGTCCCTCACCGCGGGTCGTGCCGCCGAAAATCGAAGAGCAGGTTGCGAATTCGGTCCCCGCGGACTTCGATCCTCGCGAGGTCCCGCGTCCCGAGTCCCGCGTCCTCGGCCAGACGCAAAGTGTTATCGCGGTTCTCGAACGGCGGCGCGCCCCGGCCGCCCATCGGATCAAACCCCATCAGAGCTGTCGCCACCGTGTCCGTAGTGACGCAGTTGGTTCCGGCGGCCAGCAGTCCGGGCTTCACGTGCTTGACTTCGCGCCGGGGAACAGGTGCGCGGGTGATCGATTCGATGCCGTCGATAATGGCGAGATCGACTGGCCGGGCGCGCGCGATATCGACAATGATGCGCGGGATGCGGTAGCCGGCCTCCCGGGGGGACGAGGGATCCTTTTCCATCCAGCCCGAAGGTTGGCGGGAGCCGGAGTGCATGATGCCCCTTCCGCCGCGTGGCCACTTGCTTGGTTCCTTCTCGGAGGAACCTTCGCCGTAGATCGTCACGGGTAGGCAGCCGAACAGATTCTTGATCGAAAGCGTCACGCCGGCGGCGGGGCTTTCCTTGAGCTTCGCCAGGGAAACGAAGACGTCGCAGTCCTCGTACGAATGGTTCATGTCATAACCGTCGAACATATAGCCGCCGTCCGGCACCGGGAAGCGCGAGTATCTTTTCGCCGCGCCGAGGAAGTTGGTGTTCTCGAACTCGACACGCTTGGCGGCGCTGAGGAACAGGCGCGGATCCCAATCGGCTCCGAGCATGAACTCTTCGAGAGGTTCGGCGGTGGACCAAGGACTTTCGAGCAGCCGGATGCGGTGCGCGCCGGCGCGGTCGAACAGTTGCAGGGTAGCGGCGATGACATCGGGATGGACCCACTGCGCCCGGCCGGGCGGGATGTGCCCGATCCGGTTATCGGTGCGGCCGGTAAGATTCAGCTTCACGCCGACGGTCTTGCCTTTCACCAGCCGCCCGGCGCCCCCCAAAGCGTCGAACAGGCGTTCGAGATTTGGCAAGACGGCGCGGCCATACTCCGAACACCTTGCAATGGCGACGGGGGCAGTGGGCGCGGAGGCAGCCGCCCGGCGAGGCAGGGCGAGCATGGCGGCCGATGCGCCGCTGGATACGAATTGACGCCGGGATGGGAGTTCATTGCCGGACATTCTTCTATGCCTCCAACTCCAGAGTCGCGCACACGGAAAATTGTGGCAGGTAAACTGCACTTCTATCATACTCGCGGTGGATCGGGATCCCGGCGGCCTTCGGCTCCTCTATCGATCGGAAGCGCGCCGAGCGATAGTGCGCCAGGAACGTGAGCGTTACGGGGTTCAGGCCGCGCCGCCCGGAGTAATTGACAATGTGGAGCCGTGCGCGTTCCCCGCCGGGCTTGGCCATAAAGGATATGTTCATCGAACCAGCGTTCGCCTGCCGCAGCAAATCATTGGCCCGCCCGAGCAACACATGCGCATCGGCGGCCAGCCTCCATGGATCCTCAAAGCCTTCCCTGGCCACGGCGATTCTCCCGCGGCCGAAAATCCGGATATCGTACTCCACCCCGGCTACCGGCGATGCGGGGTCACCGTGTCCCGGGTCGGCTGCGCCGGAGGTTAGAAGCGTTCCGCCGGCCTTCACAAATGACTCGATCGCGCTCTGCCAGCGCGGAGGCGGCGGTTGGCTGTCCAGGTGGACAATCATCCGCACTCCGTCGAGCGGCGGTACAGCGGCCGGCTTGGGAAGAATCCGGACAGGCGCATATTCCCGGGCAATCAAGTTCAGAAATTCGTGGCTGAGGAACTCATTGTCACCCGCGAAGTCCGAGAGGATTCCAAGCCGTCCGGGCGAACCCATTTCACCCTCTAACGGCAGATTCCGGAAAAACGACCATGTCCTGCTGAGGCCCTTCCAGGTTTGGCGGGCGGCGCCGTTGCCGGCGAGGATTCCTGCCGCTAACCCGGAGTCGAGCGAGATCAGCCACTTGGCTCCGTAGGCCTCGCAATCAGCGGCGGCGATACTATATCCGCTCGGGCGGACGACCTCGGCCGCTTGCGGCGGGTTGAATCGCACCCAGTGGAAACTGTCGGGCCGAAGGGCTTGGGAAAGCCGAATGCGCCAGCCGTTCGAGTCGATCCATGGCAGGCCGGTGGGCCCGGCATCGATCGCGTCAGTGTCAGCCTTCGTCGCGACCTTTGGCCAGACACCATCCGGAATAATATGTACTCCGGCCGGCGGTTCGAATCCGGAGTCCGAAGCCGTGAGTGCCAGGATCCCGGCGCGCCGCGCCTCGGAGGCAATCGCTTCCCACCGCGCGGCATTGCCGTCCGCCGGGAGAAAGACGACACAATTCACCGGCGAACCTTCCAGCAGGCGGATCGCGCCAGGCGCGGTCCATTCGCCGGGCCAAATCATGGGCTGCCACTCGGCTGAGTTCCGTTCCGCCATGTTGTCCTTCCCATTATCTGACGGCGTCCGTTCAACGGCAGCCGGCCGAGCGCTGGTGGAGACGTTCGGATGTGCGCCCGCGCTTGCGCCGGCAGTCTTCCGGTTGTTGGCGCCCAGTCCGAAACCCGCCGGCGCCTTCGTGCGTCTCATCGTCAGCATCAAGAGAGATCCGAACGGGTCCGGCAACCGGCGTGGAGACAGCACGGTGCCTTGAGAGCGAAAGTTCTCGATGCGCGGGAGAGAGTTACTCCCGAAACCAAGGTCTCCATGGTCCCGCCTTTCGATTCCTCCTGATGCGAATTCACAACCACGAAGGAGGAAACCATGTCTTGCTTTCAGAACTACGGCGCCGGCGATTCTTTGCCGATAACCGGCACGACTGATATCGATATGGACCTTCGACCCACCGACTATTGGGGCCCCGAAGCGTGGGCGAAGCACGTCTTGGCCAACGTCAAGGGAGCCCTCCGCAAACAGCAGGTATATCGCCTGCTGGCGGAGGGCGATGAAGATGGCCTCCTCAAGTTCTTTCTCCAAGAGGACCTGGACAGCATATGTATTCCATGACATATTAGAGGGGTGAGCCGGGTCGCCGAGATTGGCGACGCGTTCGAGCCGGAGTTCGACGAATTGCCCGTGGACGCGCAGACGGAGATTCTGGCGTTGTCGCGGCTCTTGCAACAGTTCGGGCCGCGGCTCGGGCGGCCTCGGGTGGACACGCTCAACGGCTCGCGCCACGCGAACATGAAGGAACTGCGGTTCAGCGTGGCGGACGGCGAATGGCGGGTGGCCTTCGCCTTCGACACGAAACGGAAGGCCGTGCTGCTCGTGGCCGGAGACAAATCCGGGGGCGGCGAAAAGCGGTTCTACCGGGGGCTGATCCGCAAGGCCGATGAACGTTTCGACGCGCATCTGGCCCGTTTGAGGAAGGAAGGGAGGTAACCATGGCTGTGAACGTAGAGGACAAAATTAAGAAGCTGAGCCCCGCTCGGCGCAAAAAGGTAGAGTCCCGCGCGGCGGAGCTGATCGCCGAGGAAATGACGCTGCGCGAGCTGCGCAATGCGCGCAAGCTCACGCAGGTCCGCATGGCCAAGCAGCTCGGCATCACGCAGGATAGCGTCTCGCGGCTGGAGAAGCGCAGCGACCTGCTGCTCTCCACGCTGCGCAAGACGGTCGAGGCGATGGGCGGCAAGCTGTCCTTGGTGGCCGAATTCCCCGACCGTCCTCCGGTTGTGCTCTCGGGCATCGCCGAGGACGATGCGCGCACGTAAATCAAAATCATGGTGTGATGTTTCCAAAGAGGCTTGAGGCCAAGATCTGCGAACGAGGCGGTTTCAATTCGGGCTCGGTTCGTGTAGGGTGCTGCTGGATTCGAGCATAACGAGCAAGCAATTACGACAAATAGACGTTCAGGTTGAAACTGGCAAGACGAGGCAGGCAGGCGCTGTGGCACAACATTAGAGTTCGTTCTTTGCTCACCGGATCACCGTTGAAGGCCTCGAGGAAAACGCGCTGGCTCAATCGCTTTCGACGGGGCGGGTTGACATGAACCCCACCAGGTGGATGCTGCCCTGTTTGCGTTGGCCTTCCCGCTGTCAAAAGGGGTTGTGCTCGCCGACGAAGTCGGGCTTGGCGAGACAATCGAAGCAAGTCTGGTGATCGCCCGAAGGTGGGCAGAGCGCCGGCGCCGCATTCTGCTCATCGTTCCGGCAAGCCTCCGCAAGCAGTGGGGGCAGGAACTCGCGGAGAAGTTCTCCCTGCCGTCCACGATCATCGAGAGCAAGAGCTACAAGGATGCGCGCAAGGCCGGCGCGCTTCTCCCGTTCGACCGCGATGGCGAAGTCGTTATCACGTCCTACGAATTTGCCGCAAAAAATGCCGATGAGGTTGCGCGGATCGACTGGGATCTGGTGGTGTCTGCGAGGCCCACCGGCTGCGTACCGTGTACAAGAAGGGCGCGTCCGTGCGCGCCAATCTGCAAAGCGTCTACCGGATGATGGTCGCCATCGACGAAAAGGTCGTCGAGAAGGCCAAAGGTCTGCTTGGCGGCCCGGTGCAACTGCTGTTCTACGATTGCACCACCCTCTATTTCGAGGCTTTCACCGAAGACGACTTGAGGAAAAACGGCTACAGCAAGGACATGAAGTTCAACCAGCCCCAGGTGGTATTGGGACTGGTGGCCACCGAGGAAGGTCTACCGTTGGACTACGAGGTCTCTCCGGGCGCCCAGTTCGAGGGTAAGACGCTGGAAACCGCTGTAAGCAACATCCGCCAGAGCCATGATCTGAAATCGATCGTCTTCACCGCCGACAGCGCTCTGCTCGACAGGCTCAAGACCCAGTACTTCATCGCCGCTCGCCTAAAGAAACTGACCGCGGCATGGAAGAAGAAACTGCTGGATATGGAGAAGTACGACAGCAGCGAAAGCGGTGCTCCCTATGAGCGGATTCGCGAATGCGACTACGGTGGTGGCCGCCGTCTGATCGTCACCCACAGCCAGAAGCGGGCGGCGAAGGACCGTCAAGATCGAGAGAAGGCGGTGGAGAAGTTGCGCGCCAAGATCGCCCAGAGCGAGACGCCGGAATCGCTCATCAGCAACTACGGCTACAAGCGGTTGCTCCGCATCGAAGGCGATTCGAAGATCGTTCTGGAGAAGACGAAACTGGCTGAAGCCGCCCGGTGGGACGGCTTGCACGGCGTCGTCGCGAGTTCAAAGGAATTAGCGGCGAGCGAGGTGATCGAACAATACCGGAAGCTTTGGCAGATCGAGGCCTGTTTCCCGGTGGCCGAGCACGATCTGCGCATTCGTCCGATCTATAATTGGACGCCGGTGCGTGTGCGAGCCCACCTGCTGATCTGTTTCCGGTCGTTGGTCTGCATTCGTTGCTTGGGCTACCGGGCCCGGCTGCGGTTTGAGGCGATGTCGCCGGAACGCATCGTGCGGGCGCTGAACTCAGTGCAGGCGAGCATCCTGAGGGAAACCTCCAACGACCGCCGCTACGTGCTGCCGTCAAAGGCTTCCGAGGATGCCCGCAAACTCTATACGACGATGGCGCTGAAGCCTGATTCGACACCATACGAGATCACCCAGAAGTAATCGGCTCTTCGGCCGATTCGGCCGAATGTAGTGCCTGGCGGAAATCCGCTGTCTTTGGCTATCACTCACTTGCACGGAATTTCCGTTGAAGTCGGGAGTCAAGCGCGCTCCATCCTCAACTGAGCCGCGTGAGTGAGATTGGATCCATATCCGCAAAATCCTGATTCTCACCCGCCATCGCCCAGATGAATCGATAGGGTTTGGTGCCCACCCCGGCATGCATGGACCAGGGTGGTGATAGCACGGTCTCTCGATTCTTCACGATCAAATGTCGAGAATCTTCCGGGGTGCCGAACAGATGGACCACCATCTGGTCATCCAGGTCGAAGTAGAAGTAGATTTCGGATCGGCGCGCGTGCGTATGAGGCGGCATAGTATTCCATACGCTTCCTTCTTGCAGTTCGGTGTAACCCATTACCAGTTGGGCGCTGCATACCCCTCCGGGGTGAATCAGTTTCACCAGACGCCGCCTTGAGCACTGGCTGTCGCTTCCGAGTTCTTCGAATTGAGCGGCTCGACGAGAGATCTTCCGTGTTGGAAATGTGCGATGGGCGGGCGCGCTTACAAGGTAGTATTCCGGACAGCCGGATGCCGCGGCGGCAAAGACCACCTCCTGCCGGCCCATGCCAACATACAGGCATTCCAGATTCTCGAGTTCATAGGAGTCATTGCCAACATGCACCACGCCGGTCGCGCCAATGTTGATAATCCCGAGTTCACGGCGCTCCGTGAAGTAGTCGGTGCGCATCTCGGGATGGCCGGGAAGAGTGGTATCCGTCGTGGGCGTCACGCCTCCCACCACCAAGCGGTCGAGGTCGGTGTACACCAGGTTCACTCCCTCGCCCTCGAAAAGGGAATCGATGAGAAAGTGCCTCCTCAACTCTTCCATACTCGTTCCGTTGACCGGCGAGTTGACCAATGCGGTTGTGACACTGGTCATTACCGGCGAGTGACTGGTGCTCTGAACTGCCATCCGCAGCCTCCTTTGGAAATCTCTGATCGCTTTGTCGTTCGCCTAGTCTCCTGGAACCGCTTCAGTTCAGAACAATCTCTTCCGGGCGGCACTTCTGAGCGTAGACGGATTCGTCAATACTGATTCCAAGTCCCGGTTTATCGCTGACTGTGTAGAGTCCGTTGCGAAATTCGTATCCTTCTACGTTGATGACGTCGCAAGTGGAGCGGTCATCCTCGGCGGCTGGCACGCCCGGTGTGGCCTTGGCCAGGTGCAGACCCATCAGTAACCCGACCTGTGACCCCCAATTGTGCGGAACTGCCGTTCCACCCGCTGCAGCCGCCATCCGCGCCATCTTCCCGCAGTCGAGGAATCCGCCCCGCCGAATGTCCATCTGCAGAACATCCACCAATCGGGTGGGCTCGATATATGGCTTGAACTCGCCAACATCGCGCACGCT
This sequence comes from uncultured Solibacteraceae bacterium, assembly GCA_964468205.1. Lineage (GTDB taxonomy): Bacteria > Acidobacteriota > Terriglobia > Bryobacterales > Bryobacteraceae > CAWELS01. Next base: position 69,099 of record CAYXVG010000040.1, read on the forward strand.
CTCGCCGTCGGCCACCAACGTTTCGATACCCGCAGTCTTCATCTTGTGCCGCAGCGCTCGGTAGTCGTCGGGATTCTCTGGGAAGAGTTCCTCCATCCAGTAGAGGTTTGCCGCTTGTGTCTCCTCCATCAGCCGCCAGCCGCGGGGATGGTCGTCACGATAGCCGTTGTTGGCGTCGGCAAGTATCTTCACATCCGGGCCCACAGCATCGCGCACGGCCATAAGCACGTCGATGTCCCGTTGGAGCCCCGGTTCCTTCTCCATCCACTTCCAACCGCGGCCGACCTTGAACTTCAGACCCAGGTATCCGCTACGTACCGCTTCTTCAGCCTCTTCCACCACGGCTCGTACGCCGCGGTCGCGGAACCAGATGTCGCTGAAGTAGAGCGTGCCGTCATACACTTCAACCCGGTCGCGTACGGTGTTCCCGATGAGTTGCCAGCACGGCCGCTTAGTGATTTTACCGATGAGATCAAACAACGAGCTGTCCAGATGCTGGTATTGGCCGAGAACCCCTTCGTATGCCGAAGCCCGTCCGGTGATACGGCCATCGGTCATCTCGTACAGTTCGAGCGGATTCGCTCCAATCAGTCTCTTGACGGTCGCCAGGTACTGATCGTCGGGCCGGGCGTACCCCATCGTCCCGATGCCCTCAACGCCTTCGTTGGTTCGAATCCTGATGAGTGTGCCGGTATAGGTGTGTCCCTTCGGCTCCTTGTCGTAAGAGTTCATCGTGACGTACTTGTGAAAGCGCCCCAGGAGGGGAGCCAGCGCGATCGACTCGATGCGGACCGCTCCTGGCTTCGCGGCCCGGAGGATCGGACTCGCTGCAATCCCCGCAACAAACTGTCTTCTTGTCATGATCCAAATATCCTCTAAAAATTCAATTTAGCGCCCAACTGGAACACTCGTGGCGTTTCGGCCGACGTCGACCTTCCGAAAGTGCCGCTGTCCAGATTCCCATTCGGATTGTTGAGGTTGACGCGGTTGAAGGCATTGAATGCATCTAACTGCAACCGGCCGGTCAGACGCTCG
>CAYXVG010000041.1:0-68043 GCA_964468205.1 uncultured Solibacteraceae bacterium
TGAGGTCGCCTTTCAGACCAGTCCAACGCCCGCATTCACCTTCGCCTCGCCCGCGGCATAGAGATTCACGTACACCTCTCCCTCCCGCACCGCGTACACATAGCCCGGAATCGAAGGCATCACCCGCGCCACGTTCACCGGACAGCAAGAGGTGCGGAACCACTCCGACCGCGTCGCCTTCCCCTGGTTGAAGGCTTCCGATCCGTCGGAGGCGAGAGGGTTGACATAGAAGAAGAGGTCGCCGCTCAGGGAAACGCCGCTGAGAAACCCGTTGTAGAGCACCCGCTCCAGGACGTCGATGTACTTCCCGTCGCCATGGAGCAGGAAGAGACGGTGGTTCCAGAGAATGTTGGCGATGGCGGCGCAGGTCTCGGCGTACGCCGTCGCGTTCGGCAAGCTGTAGTCCTCTCCGAACGCCTCGCCGTGACGCGTGGAGCCGATGCCTCCGGTGATATACATGCGCCGGTCCACCACGCTGTGCCAGATCCGGTCCATCGCTTCTTCATAGCCGGGTTCCCGGGTCAGCGCGGCCAGGTCTGTGACGCCCGAATAGAAGTAGCCCGCCCGCACAGCGTGGCCGACGGCCTTCGACTGCTCGCGCACCGGCAGGTGGTCCTGCGAGTAAGAACGCCGGCGGGTATCCGATCCCATCGTGTCCCGCTGCGGGTTCCCGCGCTCGTCCACGAGAAACTGCGCCGTCCGCAGATACTCCTCGTTCCCCGTCACCCGGTAAAGCTTCACAAGCCCCAGTTCGAGCTCTTCGTGCCCGGGCACGTCCCGAATCCCGTCCGGTCCGAAGGTGCGGCTGATCAGGTCGGCGCTTTTGACCGCCACATCCAGCAAGCTCGTCTTGCCGGTCGCCCGGTAGTGCGCCACCGCGGCTTCGAACAGGTGGCCCGAGTTGTACAGCTCATGGCTCGAGATCAGGTAGCTCCAGCGTTCCGCGCCGATCCGCTCCATGTCGTCGCCCCGTCCCACTGTGCGGGCGGTGAAGATGTAGCCGTCGTCTTCCTGCGCGGCGGCGACCTTCGCGATCAGCTCGTCGAGGTACCCCTCCAGTTCCGGATCCGGCTGCAGGGCGAGCGAGTACGCGGCCCCTTCCATCACCTTGAAAACGTCGCTGTCGTTGTAGCGAAGACCTTCGAAATCGCTGTCCAAATCGCCGGCGGCCCGCTCGAAATTCTTGATCCGGCCCGTCTCCTCGCAGCGGCGGAAGCAGACCGGAATCGTGACCTGCCGGTTCGTGTCAATACGTGGAGCCCAAAAGGAATCCGAGAGCTTGACGTCCGTGAACGCCACCGGCTGGTAGGGATAGTCCGGCCTCTCCGCGGCCGGCTGGCAGGAAAGGAGTGCAAGCAGAAGGATAAGTGGTAGCAAGCGCATGTCGAAGACGCCTCGACTCGTCCGCAAGCCACTATATCAAGCAACGCGGCGCAAGCTTCAACCTGTCGGCCCGGCCCCGGTCCCGTTCCCCGCTTCGGCCTCGAGCATCGCCGTCACCAGTCCCTCGATCGTATACGGCCTCGCCTCAACCGCAACCTCGAGTCCCGCCGCCCGCGCCGTCTCCGAAGTCACCGGCCCGATCGACGCGATTCGCACACCCGCAAGCGCGTCCAATCCCGCGGCTTCGATGCAATTGCTCACCGTGGACGAGCTCGTGAACAGCACATAGTCCGGCTTCTCCGCGAAAACCTCCGCGGCCTGCTCCCGCGCCCCGGCCGGCATCACCGTCTGGTAGGCCGGCAGCACGTCGACAATCGCCCCGCGCCGCCGCAGCGCCTCGGGCAGTGCCTCCCGCGCCACCTTCGCCCGCGGCAGCAACACCCGTTTCCCCTTCAGGTCAAAGGGCGCGAACGCTTCGATCAGGCTCTCGGCGACAAACTCCTCCGGCATCACATCCACCTTGAGGTGCAGCGCCTTCACGGCCTTCGCCGTGATGGGACCGATCGCGCAGATCTTCGCCCGGATCGACCGCAGATCAACCGCGGACACGTCCAGCCGCTTCACGAAGTGCTCGACTCCGTTGACGCTGGTGAAGGCCAGCCAGTCGTACTCGCCGATCCGGGCGATCGACTCATCCAGCGCCTCGTAATCGTCCGCCTCGCGGATCTCGATCGTTGGGAATTCGATCACCTCCGCGCCCAACTCGCGCAGGCGCTCCGCCAGCACGCTGGCCTGCGTCCGGGCCCGGGTGACCACGATTCGCCGGCCAAACAGCGGCAGCCGTTCGAACCAGTTGAACTTCTCGTGCAGGCCCACCACCGCGCCGACCACGAATGTGGCCGGAGGCTTCAACCCCGCCTCCGCGATCTTGCCCGCCAGATCCTTCAACGTGCCGGTGATGGTCTGCTGGTCCGCCCGGCTCGCCCAGCGCGCCACCAGCGCCTGAGTGGACTCCGGCTTTCCGGCGGCGATCAACCGGCGCGCGATATCGTCGAACTTTGTCAGCGCCATGAACAGCACCAGCGTCTCGGCGCCGGCCACCTTCTCCCAGTCGATCTTCTCCGCCTCGTGACCGGTGACGAAGGTGAGTACCGAGGTGTGCTCCCGGTGCGTGAGCGGCACCCCGCAGTAGGCCGCGATGCCGACCGGAGTGGTCACGCCCGGCACCACCTCGAAGTCGATGCCGGCCTCCACCAGCGCCTCCACCTCTTCCCCGCCCCGGCCGAAGATCAATGGGTCCCCGCCCTTCAGGCGAACCACCGTCTTACCGGCCCGCGCCCGCTCCACCAGCATTGCGGAGATCTCCTCCTGCCGGTAGGTGTGCTTGGACCTCTTCTTGCCGACGTAGAGCAGCTCCGCCCCGGCTGGCGCCAGGTTCAACAGCGCCCGCGGGGCCAGGTTATCGTAGAGCACACAGTCCGCCCGCTCGAGCAGACGGCGGCCTTTCCATGTGATCAGTTCCGGATCTCCCGGCCCGGCGCCGACCAGATAAACCTTGCTCATGCTCCGTACACCGCCTCCAGGATCTCCTGGGCCCCGGCTTCGAGAAGCGTTTCTCCGAGTTCGGAGCCGAGCCGTTCGGCATCGCTTCCCGCCCCTTCGGCCGCTCGCCGGACTGCGCGGCCGCCATCCGGAGTGATCACCACGGCGTCCAGCCGGATTTGTCCGCCCTGGACCGTCGCGTGGGCTCCGATCGGTACCTGGCAGCCTCCGCCCAGAGCGCGCAGCAGCGCCCGCTCCGCGGTCACCGCGATCCGGGTCGCCGCGTCGTCCAGCCGGCGGCAGGCATCGGCCACCGCTCCGTCTTCATCCCGAATCTCGACCGCCAGCGCCCCCTGGCCTACCGCCGGCACCATCTGGCCGGCGGGAAGCAATTCCGTAATCCGTTCCTCCAGGCCTAACCGGCGCAGACCGGCCGCTGCGAGCACGATGGCTTCGAACTGCCCGTCGTCGAGCTTGCGCAGCCGGGTGTCGACGTTGCCCCGGATCGAATCGATCTCGAGATCGGGTCGCAGCAGCCGGATCTGCGCCGCACGCCGCAGGGAGCTGGTGCCAACCCTCGCTCCCGCCGCCAACTCGGAAAGCCGCGCCCCTGCCACTGCGTCCCGCGGGTCCTCACGTTCGGGAATCGCTCCCAGCGTCAACCCCGCCGGCAGCTCCGTCGGCATGTCCTTCATGCTGTGCACGGCCAGATCGATCCGGCCCTCGAGCAGCGCCTCCTCGAGCTCTTTCGTGAAGAGGCCCTTGGAGCCGACCTTCGATAGAGCGACATCGGTAACCCGGTCACCCGTGGTCTTGATGACCTCGATGCGGGATCCCTCGCCGAGTTCCTTCAGCCGGGCGGCGATGTGGTTCGCCTGCCAGAGAGCCAGCTTCGAGCCGCGGGAGCCAATCGTCAGCATGGGTTGGTTACTCGTCCAGCCGGAAGACCCGGCGAATCACTTCAATGGAATGCAGCCCGTTCGGCTTCGTGGCCTGGGTCCGGAGTTCGGTAATCGGCCCGTGGGCGATCTTGTTCACTAGCCCCCTGGTCACCGCTTCCACAATCTCGCGCTGCTCGGGTGTCAGCGAAGCGAGCTTCTTCTGCATACGCTCGATCTCGGCCAAACGCAGACACTCGAGCTGCTGCTGCAGGCCCACGATCGTCGGCTTCACCTCCCGCGCCTTCAACTGCGAGACCGTCCGCTCCACCTCCTCGCTGATGATCAGCTCGGCGTCCCGCGCCTCCTGCATACGCGACCGGACGTTCTCGTCTACCACCTGCTGCAGATCGTCGATGTCGTAGAGGAAAACGTTGTCGAGCTCATTGACCGCCGGGTCGATATTCCGCGGCACGGCAATGTCGATCAGAAAGACAGGCTTGTTCCGCCGCGCCTCCACCACCGCCCGGACATCAGGTTTCGTCAGCAGGTAGTGCGGAGCCGCGCTCGACGTGATGACGATGTCCGCACGCGGCATCGCCTCCTTGAACTGGTCATAGGCGACCACGCTCCCCTGGAAGAGTTCGGCGAGCTGCACCGCCCGGTCGTGCGTCCGGTTCGTCACGAAGATCTCGGTGGCCCCGGCCCGGCGCAGATGACGCGCCGCCAGCTCGGACATCTTCCCCGCCCCGATGATCATCACCGTGCTGTCGTCGAGCTGGCCGAAGATCTGGCGCGCCAACTCCACCGCCACGTAGCTCACCGAGACCGCGCTTTTACCGATCGCCGTCTCCGTTCGGACGCGCTTCGCCACGCCGAAGGCGCGGGTCAGAATCGTATCGAGGGCGCCGCAGACCGCCCCTTGAGCGCGTGCCACCGCATACGCCGACTTGAGCTGTCCGAGAATCTGCGGCTCGCCCACCACCATCGAGTCCAGGCTCGCGGCCACCCGGAACAGGTGCCGGATCGCCTCCTCGTCAACGTAGCGGTAGAGATGGGGTTCGATCCAGCTCCGGTCCACGCCCCGGACACTGGTCAGGTAGTCCTCGATCAGCCGCTCCGCGTCGGCCCCGTCGTCGGCCGTCACCATCACCTCCACCCGATTGCAAGTGCAGAGTATCATGCCCTCGAGCACGCCCTCGCGGCGCCGCAACTCGGCCAGCGCCGGCGGCAGGCTGGCATTGTCGAAAGAAAGCCGCTCCCGCACCTCGACGGGTGCCGTCCGGTGGTTGACGCCTGTTACCAGCAGCTTCATTGCACCAGCAGGGGCTTGAGGCCAACGTGGGCCGCCCAGGTCAGGGCCGAGCAGCAGACCACCGTAAGCACCAGCACCGCGGCCTTCCGGCCGCGCCAGCCCGCCGATGTCCGCAGGAAAACCATCACCAGGTAGAACCCCCAAGTAATAAACGAGAGAGCAATCTTCGGCTCTCCGATCCAGCTCTTTCCTGATTCAATGAATGCCCAGGTGCTGCCCGCAATCAGCGACAGAGTGATCAGCACGAAGGCGAAGCCCATCGCCTGGGTGATAATGCGGTCAAGCGTCCGCAGCGGCGGTAACTTACCGAAGAGCACACCCGGCAGGTCCTTACGTTTAAGCTGCCGCTCGCTGATTAGGTAAAACAGCGACGCCACCGCGGCCAGCACCAACGCCGCGTAACCCAGCATCACCAGCAGCACGTGAACGATCAGCCAGGCGTCCCGCACTCGCGGGTCCGACCACGACGAAACCGGAATCTCCATCGCCCCGATCAGCGCCATCACGAAGACTAGCGGAAACAGGACAACCGTAATACCGGTGAACTGGAACTTCTTGTAAACCGCGAGAAACAGCACGGCGATCAGGAAACCGCACACCGACATCGACTCGAAAAAGTTGTCCAGCGGCAGGTGCCCCAATACCACCGCCAATTCCACCAGCGCCACGAGGTGCAACACCACCCCCACGCAGAAAGCGCCCATGGCCAATTGGAAAATGCGCGATTGCTTGTGCAGGACCGTGAGAATGGCATGGACCAACCCCAGCGAGTAGAGGGCCACCGCCACCCGCAACCAGAATATGCTCATTTCCTGCAGCAATTGTTTCGGCCTATTCCCCCTCCAGTATAACGTGGGGTTGACGGGCCGCCGCTCAGGTTACCATCAGAACAGTGGACGATCCCCGAAACAGGCCGCCAGCGGACCGGCCCCTGCTCGTCGAAATCGGCGCCAAGCTGATCGCCTACCTCCGCGGACAGGGAATCATCGTGCTGGTGATGACCCTCCTCTACGCGCTCGGCTTCTGGTTGATCGAGCTTCCGTGGTGGCCGCTCGCCGCGGTGATCTGCGGCGCGCTGAATCTCGCCCCCATGGTCGGCTGGGTCCTCGGCGCCATCGTCCCCGTCGGATTCATGCTCGCCGGAGGCGGCGGGCTGAAGCAGGTGCTGCTCGTTCTGGGCGTCTTCGTCCTCGTCCAGGCTATCGAGAGCTTTCTGCTGAGCCCGTTGATCCTCGGTAAGGAGCTCAGTCTCAGCCCGCTGCTGGTCTTCCTCTCGATGATCGCCGGCGGCGTTCTATTCGGTTTCATCGGTATGCTCCTCGCCCCTCCCCTAGTGGCGATCGGACTCCTCATCTACCGCACCACCCAGCGACCACGTTCCCGCAACACCCCGCCCCCACACCCTTGAGCGCACCGCGCCCACTCCGGCGCACTCGGGCAACCGCCCGCTCCCCCGCGCGCGAACCACCGCTGGCCACCCCCGCGCGTAACCCGCCGCCACACCTCTCGTGCCCCACCTCGGCGCACTCGGGCAACCGCCCGCCCCCCGCGCGTAACCCGCCGCCACACCTCCCGTGCTCCCTCGGCGCACTCGGGCAATCGCCCGCCCCCCGCGCGCGAACCACCGCTGGCCACCCCTCCCGCATCACTCAGCCATCACCTGCTCCCCATGCGATTCAGCGCCGTCGCACATTTCCTGGCGTTACCATCGGTGTATGGACAAATTCTTGGCAGGGAAAAATGCAATTGTCACGGGCGGGTCGCGGGGCATCGGGAAAGCGATCGCCGCAGCGATCCTGGACGCCGGAGGGAATGTGGTGATTTGCGGTCAATCCCGCAAGCACCTCGACGAGGCGTTGAAGGATCTCGGCCCCAGCGGCGTCGGGAAGCTCTCCGGCACAATCGCCGATGTCCGCAGCGAGCAGGATGTCTCCGCTCTGTTCGCCTTCGCCGACGAGCAGATCGGCGGGCTCGACATCCTCGTTAACAACGCCGGCATCGGCATCTTCAAGCCGGTGGGAGAGCTGAGCGTGGAGGAGTTCCGGCGGGTGGTGGATACAAATCTGACCGGCGTATTCCAGTGCTGCAAACAGGCCTTGCCGCGCTTCGCGCAGCGGGGCGGAGGGTTCGTGGTCAATATCAGCAGCCTGGCCGGGAAGAATCCGTTTGCAAGCGGCTCGGCCTATAACGCCTCGAAGTTTGGCCTCAACGGCTTCTCCGAGGCTATGATGATGGACCACCGCTACGACAAGGTGCGGGTGAGCTACATCATGCCCGGGAGCGTGGACACCGAATTTCGCCCCAAGGCGCCGGGCCAGCAGATCGACTGGAAGATCGCCGCCTCCGACGTAGCCGACATCGTGCTGTTCGTGCTGCGGATGCCGCCGCGGACGCTCGTTGGCCGCGTCGAGGTCCGGCCCTCGCAGCCGAAGAAGTAGGTTGGCAGTCCAGATGCAGGTTGGTGAGCGGAGTCGCCATGATGCTCCGGTTGCCAAAGCCCCTCGATCCAACACAGACCGGCTCGGAAGCCGCCGCGCTCGAGAGTAGCCTGACGAAGCTAATCGTCGGCCAGAATGAAGCCGTCCAGGAGATCGTCAGTATTTACCAGATGTACCTCACAGGGTTGCACCCGCCCGGCAGGCCGATTGGGAACTTCCTGTTTCTCGGCCCCACGGGAACCGGCAAGACCCGGATTGTTGAGACCACGGCCGAGAGTCTTGTCGGCGATGCCCGGGCGGTGATCAAGATCGACTGCGGCGAGTTCCAGCATAGCCATGAAATTGCAAAGCTTGTCGGTTCGCCGCCAGGCTATCTCGGCCACCGGGAGACACACCCGCTGCTCAGCCAGGAGATGCTTGACCAGCATCACACCGAGTCCGTGCGGGTCAGCTTCGTGCTGTTCGACGAAATCGAGAAGGCCAGCGATGCCCTGTGGAACCTGCTACTCGGAATTCTCGACAAGGCGACCCTGACGCTCGGCGACAATCGCCGTGTCGACTTCTCGCGGGCAATGGTTTTCATGACCAGCAACCTGGGAGCCTCCGATATGAGTTCCATAATGAATCCCAATGTGGGATTCGGGGTTCATTCTGCAACCGGCCAACCACGGCTCGACGAGAAACTGAACGGAAAAATCTCCCGCGCGGGTGTTGCGGCCGCCCGCAGGAAGTTCACGCCAGAGTTCGTGAACCGGATCGACAAGACGGTGGTCTTCAAGCCTCTGGGGGAGGAAGAACTGCGCCAGATACTCAAAATCGAGCTCGGCTTCGTGCAGGAACGAATTCTCAGCGGGCCCGACCCGGAGAGGTACTTCGTGCTCGAGGTCACTCCACCGGCGCAAGACCATCTGCTGGCAATGGGAACCGACGTCAAATACGGCGCCCGGCATCTTAAGCGGGCTATCGAACGCCTCTTGGTACAGCCGATGTCGAACCTCCTGGCCAGCCGCCAGATACGGGGCGGCGATCTCGTCAGCGTCGGCCACGACCAGGAGGCCGATACTCTGACGTTCTCGCGCGCCCGCGAGCGTCTCGAGATTTCCGAGATGGCGCACTTGCTGGACACCCGCTCGCTCCAGGCGCTGGCCGCGGCCGCCTCGGCTCCGGCGGAGCGCCGCCAGGAAGTAGCCACCCGCGGAAAGAGCCGCTGATTGAATCAAGGTCTGGAGCTTTTCCCACGCTTGCATAATGTGGCTATTGTCGATATACTTTAGGGTGTTATAGCCTAAAGTAGAGAAGCTGGGCAGAGGGACGGACCATGAAAGCCACCAACGCAGTTTGGAAGGGGATGCTCGCCGGGCGCATACCGGCCGATCTCGGCAAGGAAATCGACGTCTTTGAAAACGAGATCGCAACGCGACGGCAGGGGAAAATCGACGAGCGCGTTTTTGCCGAGACGCGCCTTCGCCGGGGCGTCTACGGCCAGCGGTACGACAACGGCCAGCGGCACGACGGGGTGCAGACGCGCCGGCTCAACTACCCGGGTGACAATCCGACCAAAGGTCCGACGACAGTATGGGATGCTCCCGGCATGCAGCGGATCAAGATTCCGTTTGGCGGGATCAATGCCGAGCAACTCGAGGTGATGGCGGACCTGGCCGAGGAATACTCCGACGGTATCGCTCACATCACCACGCGGCAGGACTTCCAACTTCACTTTATTCACATCGACGATACGCCGGCTTTGATGCGGCGTCTGGCGGCAGTGGGTATCACAACGCGGGAAGCGTGCGGAAACACAATTCGGAATGTCACGGCGTGCCCGCTGGCCGGGGTCTGCCGGGACCAGGTCTTCGACGTCACGCCGTACGCCAAAGCCGTCGCCTACTACCTGCTAGGTCACCCGGAATGCCAGGACTTTGGCCGCAAGTTCAAAATCGCGTTTTCCGGCTGCAAGACCAACCCTTGCGCCCTGGTCCGCATGCATGATCTGGGCGTGATCGCGGCGAAGCGCGAAGTGGATGGAAAGACCGTGCGCGGCTTTGAGGTCTATGTCGGCGGGGGACTGGGCACGGTGCCGTTTCAGGCGAAGCTCTATGCGGAGTTCCTGCCGGTGGAGGATCTGTTGCCGCTGGCGATCGCCATCGCGCGGGTCTATACGAAATATGGCGAGAAGCGGAACCGGAACACGGCACGGATAAAGTTCCTGGTGAAGAAGCTCGGTTTCGACGAGTTCCGGCGCCGCGTGGAAGAGGAACGCGCCGCCCTACCGGAGGACCCGCGTTGGACCGAGGCGCTCGCGCCAATTCCCGACTACGAGGAGCGCCCGAGCAAGCCCGGCGAATTGCTGCAGATTGGACCAGCGGCTCCCGAGGGATTTACGCAGTGGCGTGATGCCAACGTCTACCGCCAGCGCCAGGACGGCTACGCGACCGTGACCATCGCGCTCCCGCTCGGAGATATCACTGCGACGCAACTCCGCCGGCTGGCCGATATTGCCAGGAAATACACCAACGAGTCGATTCGCACGACGGTGGAACAGAATCTCGTGCTGCGGTGGGTGAGCGAAGCCGACCTGCCGGCCGTCTACGAGGAACTCAAGCCGGCGAAACTGGCCGATCCGACGGCTGGAACGCTCGTTGACGTGACAGCGTGCCCCGGCACTGATACCTGCAAACTCGGTATCGCCTCATCGCGGGGGCTCGCCGCGGAACTGCGATCGCGGCTGCTCGAGCGCGGCATGGAGATGGACGATGTGATCCGTGGCCTACGGGTGAAGATCAGCGGTTGCTTCAATTCCTGCGGCCAGCACCATGTGGCCGATATCGGCTTCTACGGGGTCAAGAGGAACAAGGCCGGCTACGAGGTTCCACACTTCCAGGTGCTGTTGGGCGGCCAGTGGTCGGAAAACGGCGGAGCTTATGGCCTCGCGATCGGCGCCGTGCCATCGAAACGCATCCCCCAAACGTTGGACCGGATCACGGGGCGCTACCTGACGAATCGCGAGAACGGCGAAGGCTTTCAGCAGTTCATCAAACGCATCGGCAAGGCCGAGTGCATGAAGATGATCCAGGACCTGATGGAGGTCCCGTCCCACGAAGCCGATCCAAGCTTCTACACGGACTGGGCCGACGCCCGGGAGTTCACGGTTGGCGACCTCGGCATCGGCGAGTGCGCGGGAGAGGTAGTCTCGCCGGTGGAGTTTCAGCTTGCTGCCTGCGAACGCAAGGCCTTTGAAGCACAGTTGCACCTGGAAAAAGGCGATGCGGATACGGCGGCCCGGGTAGCCTACGACTCGATGATGAACGGCGCCCAAGCGCTGCTCACCCACCGCACCGGATCCGCGCCGCATCAGCCAGACGACGTCCTAGCGGCCTTCCGGTCACACTTCTACGACACGAAGCTGTTCTTCGATCCATTCGCGCAGGGCAAGTTCGCGCAATACTACTTCGTCGCTCATGAACGCAACGGCGGCCCTTACGACGAAGAGACCGCCCGGCAGCAGATCGAGGAGGCTCAGCTCTTCATCGAAGCGGCTCACTCCTGCTATGGCCGCATACTGGAAGAGCAAACGCCGGTCGTCTAGCTTCAGGAAGAGAATCATGGAACTGCAGCACATTAACATCAAGATCTTCGCCGCCAACAGCGCCGGCATCGATACCGGCAATGCGATTCCGATATTTCACCGCTGGATTCAGAAGCAGGCCACGGCCGATCTGCTGATTGATGTGGCGGACTACCGGCACGTTCCCGACGGCCCCGGTGTAGTGCTGGTGGCGCACGAAGCGCACTACGCCCTGGACTGGACGCACGGCCGTCCCGGACTCCTATACAACCGCCGGACGCCGATCGAAGGATCAAATGTGGAGAAACTCCGGCAGGCCTACGACGCCGCCCTGGCCGCGTGCCGACGGCTGCAGGACGAGCCGGAATTCGCCGGCAAGCTGAGCTTCAGTCCCACCGAGATGGAAGTGATCATCAATGACCGCGCAGCGGTGCCAAACACACCCGAGAGCTTCGCTGCGCTGCGCCCGGCGATCGAGTGTTTCTGCACCGATCTGTTCGGAGAAGGGTCATTCGAGCTCAAGCATGTTGGGGAGCCACGCGAGCGGCTGCGGGTGTCGGTGCAGCCGGCGGCGGGGGATTCGGCGTTCTCGGCCTAGCGGACAGTTGGCCTCAACACGAAGATTCTGCCTCACAGCCGCGACACGTTTGTAATAATCTAGCTATGGCCGCGTTGTCGGATGCCAGTGTGTTGGCGCTGGTGGATCTTCGGCAAGTCCGACCGGAACAGCTTGGGGAACTGCTCGACGAGGAAGCAGATCTGTGGCAGTCCAGTCTCGACTGGGACTTTCGCCCCTCCGCCGAACTCGTCCGGCGCTTCGTCGGGATGCGATCCCTAAGCGGGTTCGCGCTAGCGCAGGGAGATACCCTGGCCGGTTACGCGTATTATGTCTGCGAGGAGAACAAGGGATTGTTGGGCGACCTGTTCGTCCGTCAGCGCTTCCGCACCATCGAAGTAGAAAACTGCCTGCTCGAACAGTGCGTCACGGCGATGAGCCGGTCTTCCCAACTGCGGCGCGTCGAGTCCCAATTGATGCTCCTGCCGTCAGCCCTGGAACGGGCGCTCCCCTTCCCAGAGCGGCTGGCCATCCACAAGCGAAACTTCATGGAGATCGAGGCGGGCCGCATCGCCACGCTCACCGCGGCTCCCAGTTCCTTAAAGGTCGAGATCGAACCCTGGACCACCCGGCGGCAAGAAAAGGCGGCGGACGTCATCGCAGCCGCCTATCGCGGTCACATCGACAGCTCCATCAATGACCAGTACCGATCGCTTGGCGGCGCACGGCGTTTCCTTTTGAATATTATCCAGTACCCGGGCTGCGGCAGTTTCTTCTCCGCCGGCTCGTTTGTCGCGATGCATGGCGACACCGGCGAGCTGATCGGGCTCTCGCTCGCCAGCCTGGTATCGGCGGACGTCGGACACATCACCCAGATCTGTGTGGTTCCGGCGGTCCGCGGGCGCGGACTCGGATATGAACTGCTCCGGCATTCGCTCGAAGGGCTGCGCGCACACGGCTGCCGGAAAGTCAGTCTCACCGTAACCGCGTCGAACGAGGGAGCGGTGAAGCTCTACCTGAGCTGCGGATTTACAATTCGCCGGACGTTCGCCGCCTACGTCTGGGATGGCATTTGATGAAAGCCAGGCTGCTCGAATTCCACCGGCTCGACCCGACTGAGCAACTACGCGCGTCGTACCGGTTTCTGGAGTCGATCCGCACCCGCCGCTCCGTGCGGGAATTCTCACCCGAACCGGCGCCAATGGAACTCATCGAAAACGCCATTCGCTGCGCCGCGTCGGCGCCCTCCGGCGCCAACAAGCAGCCCTGGACGTTCGTGGTGGTGCGCGATCCGGCCGTGAAGCGCGAAATCCGCGAGGCAGCCGAGGCCGAGGAGAGGGAGAACTACGAGCGGCGTTTCCCCGAGGAATGGCTCCGTGATCTGGAACCCTTCGGCACGGACTGGCGGAAGGAGTTCCTCGAAACGGCGCCTTATCTGATTGTTGCGTTCGCCCAGGATTACGGTCTCGACGGGGGAGACCGGCACAAGCACTACTACGTCCGGGAGTCAGTGGGGCTCGCGTGCGGATTCCTGCTGGCGGCGCTGCATTTCAGTGGATTGGCCACATTGACTCATACGCCGAGCCCAATGGGTTTTCTCGGCAAGATTCTTGGCCGCCCGAAGAATGAGCGCCCATTCCTGTTGATTCCGGTGGGCTATCCAGCGCCAGGCGCGGTGGTTCCCGAGATCGACAAGAAAACCCTCGACGAAGTAATGGTGATCCGCTGACGCGCTGCGGATGCGGGTTTACCCTTCCATTCCAAACATCGGCTGTTCTCCGGCCGCCGCGAGCCTCTGGTCCAGCGCCAGCCTGACGATATCCGCTTCTTCCGGCTCCAGTCCTCCGGCGAGTTTCTCGATCTTCTTGAGCAGGCTCCGCATGTGCGCCGGCGTGTCGCGGGCCGGGACGGCGAGGCTGTATCCCATAAGCGCCGCCGGGCGCAGATTGGGGTCTGAGAAGAAGTTCTTCAGCCGGCTGAGCTCGCCCGTCAGCCCGAGGTAGCCCACCGCCAGCAGCGCCTGTTCGCGGACGTCGTCGGCGGCGTCTTCGAGCGCCTGCTTGACATACGGAGTGTAGGTCCTGTCAGCGGAGCGCCACATAGCTTCCACAGCCGCGGCGCGCGTCTCGGGGGCCTCAAACACCTCGAGCACGCGCTCGCGCAGCTTCCGCCGCCCGGATTCCGGCGCCAGCGCGATGACGAGCCCGGCACGTTCCAGCAGCGGAGTCGCGGAGTCCAGCAACCGCTCCTCCATCTCGGCAAATAGAGCCTCGTCCTCCACTTCGAGTGCGAGCGAGCGCCAAGCGGAGGCGCGCACCTCCGAAGAGGGATCGTTCCGGGCCATCTGGCGCAGTTTCGTCAAAACCGCCTTGGGGATGCCGGGTTCGTTGTAGAAGCTGGATATCGCGAGAGTTCGCAGCAGCGGCGCCGGTGATTCGAGAAACTCGAGCCGCTCTTCGGGCGACAACACGTCAAAAACTGGAGGGTACTCCTCCGGATAGCCGGCCCAGATGTCATATGGCTCGATCTCTTCCGTTGCTTCCGCTACATTCCGGTAGATCTCCGAGCAGAAATCGGCTTCCCCGGGATCGTATTGGGCGAGTTCGCTGATAACGCGCTCGATCCGTTCGTCCTTGACGCCGAGCGAAGCCAACAGGAACGGAACTTCCGAGGTAACATCCGGTTCCGAATTCCGATGCAGCTCGAGCAATGGCTCCAAAGCGGCGCCCCGGAATCCACATACCGCCTCCACGAGGTCCTCTGGCGCATCGCCGCCGTACTCAGCCACCAAGTCCACCAGAACGGGAACCAGCCGTTCGTCTCGCAAGTACCGCGCGAGGTTCACGATGTCCTCACCGATGTCGAGGCGATCTTCCTGCCGGTCCCCTTCCCAATAGGCCAGGATGCCGGCTGTGGCGCGTTCGGGGTCGTCAACGAGCGCATGCAGGAACCGATGATCTACTCCCACGAAACCGCTCGCCGCCGCCCTGATGAGGTCTTCCGGAGGAATATCCCGGTACTGATCCGGAGCGATAATCACGTCAGTAGGTGGCGCGCCCGCCGCTCGCGTCATGGCATTGGCCGGTTACGAAGGAGCAATCGGGACTCGATAGGTAGTGAACGACGGCGGCGATCTCTTCCGGGGCGCCGGTGCGGCGCATGGGGATCTTCGAAGTCATGTAGCCGATCTGCTCCGGGGTGAGCTGGTCCAGAATCCGCGTCCGGACCACCGCGGGCGCGATGCTGTTGACGCAGATCCCCTCTAGGGCGACCTCTTTGGCCAAGGACTTGGTGAACGCGATCACCCCGGCCTTGCTGGCGGAGTAGGCCGTCATGTTCGGATTGCCTTCCTTGCCGGCCACGGAGGCGATGTTCACAATGCGGCCGTACTTCTGCTGCCTCATCAGCGGCACCACGGCGCGACAGCAGTAGAAGACCCCGGTGAGGTTCACCCGGATTACCGCATCCCAGTCGGCGTCGGTCTGCTCCCAGATGGGGGCGGCCTTGCCGGCGATGCCGGCGTTATTGACCCAAATATCGAGGCGTCCGGTCGCGCCGGACACTTCCGCGACGGTCCGCTGCACGGAATCAAGGTCGGTAACGTCCAGACGGACCGAAAACGCGCGCCCTTCATTCGCCGCAGCGACTGACTCCGCAACCGACGCCGCGCCGTCCTCGTCGATGTCGGCGACAGCGACGCGGGCTCCTGCCCCGGCTAGCCGGTGAGCCACCGCTTCTCCAATCCCCGTGGCGGCGCCAGTCACGACCGCCGTTTGGCCTGTCAGGTCGAAATAACCCATCGGTTCAGAGACGATTTTACTCTTTTTCCGGGCCAGCGTCTTCGGGGGAAGCTTCCTCCGGAGTTTCCGCAGCGGCCGGGACTGCTTCGGCTGCGGGCTCCGGCGCCGCCTCTTCCGCTACGGGCTCCGCCTTGGCGGCCTGCTCGCCACCTTCCGGAACCACCTTGACGCCGACCTCTACCGCCACTTCGCGATGCAGCTTGACAGCGACCTTATATTCGCCGAGCTGCTTGATCGGCTCGTCGAGAATAATCTTGCGATGGTCGACCTTGTAGTTGGCCTTAGCCAGGGCTTCGGCGATATTCCGCGCCGTCACCGAGCCGAACAACTGATCCTGCTCGCCGGCCTTGTGCTCGATGGTAACGCTCACGCTCTCCATCAGCTTGGACAACTCCTCGGCCTCGGTCTTCAAAGTCGCCTCGCGCCGGAGATACTTTTGCCGTTGCTGCTCGACGATCTTCTTATTGGCTTCCGTCGCTGGGACAGCGAGCCGCCGGGGCAGCAAGAAATTGCGTGCGTAGCCGTCGGCGACACGCACCACGTCGCCTGGCACGCCAAGCTTCTCAATGCTCTCTCTGAGAATGACTTCCATGATTGCCTGTCTCCATAAATCTCGCACCGGGCATCAGCCGCGGGCGGCGCAAACCGCCGGGCGGCCCGGCTCGCCGGGAACTGCGTCCATCCGCCCGGCCAATCCTGCGTCCCACGGCGACCGCAACCGGCCGCTTCTGAGCCGCTTAGTTAGCCACTAGGACTGCGCCGCGAACGGAATCAGGGCGATGTTCCGGGCCCGCTTGATGGCGAGCGTGAGCCTCCGTTGATGGACGGTGCAGACACCGGAAATACGCCGCGGGATGATCTTGCCCCGTTCGGAAACGAACGATCCGAGCAACTTCGTGTTCTTGTAGTCGATGTCGTCGATACGGTCCACGCAAAACCGGCAAACCTTCTTCCGCCGGAAGAACTGCTTGCGACCCACCATCGCCTTGTCCCCGCCGGTGGGCCGCTGTGACGCGCTTACCGGACGGCCACTTCTCGATTCCGCCATGATTAGTTGCTACCTCCTTTTTCATCCGGGTCAGGGCCTGGGGCTGGTTCCGGCGCCGGGTTTGACGCTGGTTCCGGCGCCGAGCTTGACGCTGGTTCCGGCGCCGAGCTTGACGCTGGTTCCGGCGCCGGGCTTGACGTTCGTTCTGGCGCCGGGCCTGGCGCAGGCGCCCCTGGCCTGGCAGCCGCCGGTTCGGACGGCGTCTTCGGCGAGGGAGGCGCGGCCTGCGGTTTTCGCGCCGCCCGCTTCTCGCGGATCTGCTTTCGCTTCTCGAGCCACTTCAACTTTTCGTCGATGCGGACGGTGATGTACTTCAGCACATTCTCATCCACCCGCAAGCGCCGTTCGATCTCATGCACCGCTTTCGCGCCCGAGGAGAATTGCACGAGGACGTAAAAGCCCTCATCACGCTTCTGAACGCGGTAAGCGAGCTTCCGCACACCCCAGCGATCCACTTTGTCGACAGTTCCGCCCGCGCCCTTCACCACATCTTCGATCTGGCCGACGACGGCGTCTACCTGCTCATCCTGCACGTTGGGATCGAGAATGAATAACTCTTCGTAGATTCTCATACTTCCTCATTTGTCCGGACCGGGAGCGCGACGATTGAACTTCGTCATGGCCTTTTCGACGCTCTCGGCGATGATAGCTTCCACTGCCTGCGACGCATAGTCCAGCAGTTCTTCCAATTCCTTCTTCTGCGCCCGCCGGAAAGGGGCAAGCACAAACTTCGCTCCGTCCGACACGGGATATCCGGGATGAATGCCGAGCCGCACCCGATGGAAATCCATTGTGCCCAAGCATTGAATCACGGACTCGACACCCTTGTGCCCGCCCGACGACCCGTGGCGGCGAATCCGCAGTCCCGTCCATGGCAGAGCCAGTTCGTCGTAAACGACGATCAGATCTTCCGCCGCGATCGAAAATTTGGCCAGCAGCGATTTTACCGACTGGCCGCTGCGGTTCATGAACGTCTGCGGTTTCGCCAACGTGACCCGGTGCTCTCCGATCGACCCGGAGCCGGTCACGGCCTGACATTCCTTCCGGCCGAGACGAATTGCGTGTCGCGCCGCAAGGCGCTCCACGACCAGGAACCCGAGGTTGTGCGGCGTATCGGCATACTGGCTGCCCGGGTTTCCGAGGCCAGCCACCAGCCAATGCCGTGGCGGCCGCGAGTCTTCCCGCAACCCGGTATCCGGCATCGCGCCAACGTCCGGCCACTGTTCCATCCGCGGTTATTCCGGTTTCTCCTCGGCGGCTTCAGTTTCCGCGCCGACGATGCCGACTTCTTCTTCAGCCTCTTCGGCGTCGGTGGAGACGCGAGTTTCGACTACATGGCAGATCACCATTGTTTTCTTGCCCTGCAAGGTGATCCTGTCGCCAAGCGGAAGATCTTGCGCGCGGATGGTATCGCCGATCTTCAACTCTCTGACATCGGCGACGATGCGATCCGGAATGTCGTCCGGGAAACACTCGATCTCCACCTCGCGATGGACGATTTCGAGAAGGCCGTCCTGGGTCTTGACACCCACGGGCTCGCCTTCGGTATGCACCGGCACCTTGACGCTGATCTTCTTGGTGCGGTCGATGCGCTTCAGGTCAACATGGAGAAGATCTTCCTTCACCGGATCATGCTGCAAGTCGACGATCATCGCCGGAACGGTTTCCTCGCCGGCCAGCTCGAAACTGATAATCGTGTTGTGCCCCATGCCGCTGAACAGAATCTGGTTAATCTCCTTGGGATCCAGGGAAACCGCCGTGGCGTTCTTGTCTGCCCCGTAGATCACTGCCGGGATCCGCCCGGAGACACGCAGTCTCCGGGACTCGTTCTTGCCGCGTGCGGGGCGCGGTTCGCCCACAACTCTAATGTCTTTTCTCATGCCTGCTCCTTCAGCCGGAACGCACCAGAGCGTCCGAGGAAGCCCTGTCCGGCCGTTGACTAAACAAATAGCGTGCTTACGGAAGTCTCTTCGTGGATGGACTGAATTGCCTTCGCCAGCAGCGGGGCGACACTCAAGACCCGGAACTTGCCGGACTTCGCGGCGCGTTCGCTGAGCGGAATGGAATTCGTGATTACGATCTCGGCCACTTTGGAAGCGGCGATCCGCTCGACGGCCGGACCGGAGAGCACGGGATGGGTGGCAAACGCCGAAACACTGGCGGCCCCCGCTCCGAGCAGAGCCTCCACACCCTCCATCATCGTGCCGGCGGTGTCGATGAGGTCATCGACGATCAAACAGTCTCTTCCTTTCACTTCTCCGATGATATTCAGCACCTCGGCAACGTTCGGCTCCGAACGCCGCTTGTCGATAATTGCGAGGGGCGCTTTCAAGCGTTTGGCCAGCGCCCGCGCGCGTTCCACGCCTCCGGCATCCGGAGAAACCACCATCAACTCCCCGGACCGGTTCGCAAAGTAGTCCATCACCACCGGGGTCGCGTAGAGGTGATCCACCGGAACATCGAAAAACCCTTGGATCTGCGCCGCGTGAAGATCCATTGTGAGAATGCGATCCGCCCCGGCGCGCTCCAGAAGCGAAGCGATCAGCTTCGCCGAGATCGGAACTCTCGGCCGGTCTTTCCGGTCCTGGCGGGCATAGCCGTAATAGGGAACTACGGCAGTAATCCGGTCCGCCGAAGCGCGTTTGAATGCGTCGATCATCAGGAGAAGTTCCATCAGGTGGGTGTCCACCGGCGAACAGGTCGGCTGCACGGCGAATACGTCGGATCCCCGGACGTTTTCGAGAATCTGCAGGTACACCTCTCCGTCGGAGAAGCGCTTGATCAGGCAATCGCCCAGTTCGCAGCCCAACTCCTTGCAGATCTCGCCCGCCAATTTCGGGTTGGCGCTTCCCGTGAAGACCTTAAAATGATCGAAATTCATCTTGCCTACCGGCTTTGGGGCGGCCATTCTTCCTGTTTCAAGCGCCCCATAAGGCTTCGCCACCACATGCGGCGGTAGCGGCCTCGGCTCACCAGGTAAAAAGACTCGGTTTGCTGGCCGCGCAGCGCCATGCGCGCACGTTCCACATCATCCTGATGATCGAAGATGCCGAACAGTGAAGAGCCGCTGCCACTCATCATCGCCGGCCTCGCACCGTATCGTTCCAGCTTCCGGCGAATCTCTTTGAGCAGCGGATAACGCTCAAACGCAAACGGCTCGAAATCATTCTCGCCGCATGCCGGCCACGCTTCCGCAAAATCTCCAGACCCCAACGACCATGAAAGAGCCCGGAAACTATCCATGTTACAGGACTCTGACGCCATGGTCAAACCACGGCCGAGAGCGCGGTAGGCGTCAGCCGTCGAAATCGCGATTCCAGGACTCACCAGCAGGCCGCGGCGCATTGGGGCGTCAGGCAACGGATAGAGTTCGGCGCCCCTGCCGGTCCCGAGCGCCGTGCCGCCCAACAGGAAGAACGGCACATCGCTGCCAAGCTCCCCGGCGATCTCGATGAGGGTCGCCAGTGGCAGATCCACGCCCGCCAACGGCGGCAATCCGAGCAGCACGGCCGCGGCGTCACTCGAGCCGCCACCAAGTCCTCCGCCGGCCGGAATCCGCTTCTCCAATACGAACCGGACGCGGCCGGTGGTTCGCATCGCGTCCATCACCGCGCGCGCGGCCCGGACCACGAGGTTCTCCTCGGGCGGAATGTCAAGACCGGAGATGAGTTCCACGCTGGTCCGGCGAGCCGGAGCAAACTCGATAGCCAAAGTGTCGGCCAGGGAGATCGTTTGGAATATGGTGCGCAGTTCGTGAAACCCATCCGCCCGCTTGTGGAGGACTTTCAAGCTCGCGTTGATTTTCGCCAGCGCCCGCAACCGGGCGCGGCGCACTCCGGAACTCATGAATCGTAGTGAAGAAGGGAGCGCACATCATAACCGGCCAGCAGATCGCGGCCGCGCAAGAAGTCGAGTTCCACGAGGAACGCCATCCCCGCCACGCTTCCTCCGATCTTCTCGATCAACTTTCCAACCGCCGCCGCCGTGCCGCCGGTGGCGAGCAGGTCGTCGATCACGAGCACCTTTGCTCCCGCCGGGATGGCATCCTTATGTACTTCGAGCGAGTCGGCGCCGTATTCCTTTTGGTACTCCATCCCCACGGTTTCCGACGGCAGCTTACCCGGTTTACGGACGGGAACGAACCCGGTGCCGAGTTCCAGCGCGAGCACCGGCGCGAAGATAAAGCCGCGGGATTCAATTCCCGCGACAATGTCGAAATCAAGACCGGAGACCGCCTTCTTGAGGGCCTCCATGACATCGCGCAATCCCCGCGGGTCCTTGAGTAGGGTGGTGATGTCATAGAACAGAATGCCTGGTTTGGGGAAGTCCGGCACTTCACGGATGAGTTTCTTTAGCTCTTGCATATCAATGGGTTGGTAAATCGTCCGTATTGTAGCATCCGTACCGGCGGGCCCCCGCCGCGGCGCGTGTCCATCCGGCATGCCGCTGGAGCATGCCGCTACCCGACAATCCGGAATCCCGAGCGCTTTTCCACGGCCGCCTCCGATACCTCGACCCCTCTCACATCGGCCCAGCGCGGTCCTCTCCGGAGACGGCCCTCGAACTCGCTCAATTGCTCCTTATTCCCCACCGCGAGCACTTCCACGCGGCCATCGTCGAGGTTACGGACCCAACCGGTGATACCGAGCTCGTACGCGGCAATTTCGGTGAAGTAGCGGAATCCCACTCCCTGTACACGTCCGCGGATCAGGTAGCGGCGGGCAATCTGCTTCATATTTGCCACAGTGCAACAGCAAAGATCAGCAGGTCAAGCGGCTCGTGATGCTATAAATTATTGAGGCCTCCAATGACAGCCCATCTCACAGTCACCGACGTACTCAATCACAAAGGCAGAGACACGTACTCGCTGCCTCCCGACGCGCTCGTCTACGACGCGATCAAGAAAATGGCGGAAAATGGCATCGGGTCAATGCTGGTCAAAACCGGGGACCGTCTCGTGGGGATCTTCACCGACCGGGACTACTCCCGGAAGATCATCCTTCAGGGCCGATATTCCAAGGCGACGGCACTGGCCGAGGTGATGTCGACGCCGGTGCGGTTCATCACGCCCGACTGTACCGTGGATGAAGCAATGAGCATCATGACAGAGCATCGCATCCGCCACCTGCCAGTGATGGAGGGAGAACAGGTAGCCGGTCTCGTCTCCATTGGGGATCTGGTGCGCTCTATTTTGTCGGAGCAAGCCCGGGAAATCCAACACCTCCACGCCTACATAACGGGACAGTATCCCGGCTAGCGATTTCCCGGCGCGGCCCCGTTCATGATTAAGTAGAAAGGAATGCGATTTTCGTGTCTGCGCCTCGCCCTGCCGCTGATCCTCACGGCGTTTCTATGCGCGGTCGCTCCCGCCGGGCAGAAAGATTCCCCGTCCGGCGCCTCCGGAGAGGAGAAGCCCGATGAAACGCCGCTCGCAGTAAGCGCCACGCCCGGACTGGATGTCGACGCCGCCCGCCGCACGGAGTTGAATCTACTGGGGCAGACAGATTCGGAAGCCGGAGAAAGCCGGCGCAACGAGAACATCCAGTTCAACCTCATCGACAACAATGCGCTCAAGGAGCTTAATCTTCGGCTCGGAGCAACCGCAACCATAGTGCGGGAGTTTGAAGCTGGCAGGAATTACTTCGGCACGGAGTTCGGTAACCCTCCGCGCGACGCGATTC
Organism: uncultured Solibacteraceae bacterium; assembly: GCA_964468205.1. Classification (GTDB taxonomy): domain Bacteria; phylum Acidobacteriota; class Terriglobia; order Bryobacterales; family Bryobacteraceae; genus CAWELS01. Next base: position 22,207 of record CAYXVG010000041.1, read on the forward strand.
ACCTGGGCGCTTCCCGGCTGGCGGCGGGAGGCTTCCATGGCGAGTTCCACTACGGGCACCTGAACAGCGTGACCACCGCGAGGTCCTTTTTTCAGGTGGGCGACGTTCAGCCGGCGCGCGAGAACGAGTACGGCTTCCGCGCAACCGGCGCTTTGTGGATAGGCGCTTCGCTCTCCGCCAGCGGCGGTCAAACGAAGATCCGCGGCCAGGTTAACGGCAACGTGCTGATTCCGCTACCGCAGGAGAGAATTCCGCTTACCACCGACCCGAGGGCCGCCGCCATCGTCTCGAATATCATCTCCGCGTACCCCGCCGTTTTGCCCAACCGGCCCGACATCGCCGAAAGGATGCTCAACATCAACTCCGAACAGAGCATCGACAATGACTCGCTGGGCGGCCGGTTAGACCAGCGCGTTGGGGATCGTGACAAGGTGCTGCTGCGCTACGACTTTCTCACCCAAAAGGTGTTGGCCTTCCAGTTTGTCAAGGGGCAGAACCCGGACATGCAAACCAAGTCCCACCTGGCGCAAGCGACCTGGACCCGCGCCTGGTCTCCGGAACTGGTCACCGACCTCTCGGCCGGGTTCCAGCGCGTCGGGTCACTGCTTACGCCCGAAGACGACTTCATCGGCATGCGCGTGAGCATTAGCAGCGTCTACGAGAGTCTCGGCCCGGGAAATGCGATTCCTATCGATCGCGCCCAGAACGATTACCAGTGGGCGGGCAAAGTCTCGATGATGCGGGGCGGCCACCGCTTCTACTTCGGGGCCGGAGGAGTGCGCCGGCAACTGAACGGCATCGAGTCCGACGCTCATCTCGCCCACTTCCGCTTTGCCAATAATTTTGGAGTTGACGCGATCACCAACCTGCGCCTGGGCCGGCCCAGCGGGTACTTCGCCGGCATCGGGCATATCCACCGCGGATTCCGGTTGACTCACCTGCATGCCTTCGCGGGCGATCAATGGGCAGTGAATGGCAGGCTGTCGCTCACGTTTGGGCTGCGGTGGGAAGGCCAGTCGGCACCCTCCGAGGTGAACCAGCTCAACCACTTTCCGTATGGCGGAGACCATAACAACTTTAGCCCAACGTTTGCCTTTGCCCATTCGCTGGACGGCCGTTGGGGGATACTCCGCGGGGCTTACGGACTCCACTTTGGCGAGGTCTTCGCGGTCACCGCCCAGCAGATCCGCTTTAACGCTCCGCTCAACTATAAGCTGGTGGTCCAGAATCCCGACCTACTGGACCCGCTCGCCGGCTTCGAAGAGGGCGTGCCCGGAGACACTCGAAGCGTTCTCTACGATTTCACGCCGGACCTGGTGAACCCTTACTCGCATCAGTACAACCTCAGTTGGGAATTCTCGCCGGTCCCGGAACTGCAAGTTCAGCTCGGCTATGTTGGCAGCCGGTCGATGAAGCTCCTGCACCAGTGGTACTTGAACCGCGCCCATCCGGTTCCCGGAGTGCCGCTGACGACGGCGACTGTAGACGAGCGGCGCGCGGACTCGCGGTACACGGACATCCGCCGGGTTATGAACGGATCGCGCGGCTACTTCGACGCTGCCAAGGCCACCGTGATCCTGCCGCGCGCCAAGGGCTTCAGCGGCGAAGTCTCCTACTGGTTCAGCAAGGCGATTGACCTCGGAACCAGCTACACGAATACCGCGCACGACACCGACAGCTTCGCCAACGGCGGGCAGTACGAGTTCGAGGTGCATCGCGACATGAAGGGTTTGAGCCGGTTTGACCAGCCCCACTCATTTCTCGCTCGCGGCGGGTATGAGCTTCCGCCGCTGGCCCGCGGCGGCTGGGCCGGCGCGGTTCTCGATAACTGGTCCATCTCTGGGGTGGTACTTCTGAAGACGGGGACTCCTTTCGATCTCTCCACGGGTTCGGACGCGCCAGGCTACGGCAATGTCGATGGGATTCGCGGCGACCGGCCGCACATCCTGGACCCGTCGATTCTCGGCCGTACGATCGGCCACCCGGACAAATCCCGGCTGCTGCTGCCTCGGGAGGCTTTTGCCTTCCTGGCCGTGGGTGAGGCGCTCGGCAGTCTTGGGAGGAACGTCTTCCGGCGGGGCCCGATATCCAATGTCAACCTTGCGCTTTCGAAGTCCTGGCGGCTGCAGGCGGAAAAGGAGATTTCGCTGCGGGCGGAGTCCATCAATTTCCTGAACACGCCCCAGTTTGCCGAGCCGGGAGTGAGCCTTACCGACTCGAACTTCGGCGTGATCACGAATACGCTGAACGAAGGCCGAACCTTTCGATTTCTGTTACGCTTTGGGTTTTGAGTTACTGCCCATGACGACGATACTCATCACCCGCGACGGGATGGGGCGCGCCGAGGGAGACCTTCCCTCGCGCCTCATCGTCAAATATCTTTCGCTGCTGGCGGACCAGGATCCGCTGCCCGCCGCCATCTGCTTCTACACGGACGGCGTGAAGCTTGCCGTCGATGGGTCGCCGGTCATCCCCCAGCTCAAGACCCTCGAGGGAAAGGGCGTCAAGCTGATCCTATGCCAGACCTGCCTGGACTCTTTTGGCTTGGCGGAGAAAGTGGCCGTGGGAACGGTCGGCGGCATGACCGACATCATCGACGCCCAATGGTCCTCCGCGAAGGTGATCACTCTCTAACCCCTCATTGCAGCGACTCGCAATACGTTGGCTGGCACCGCTGTCCCAAGGCTCCAAAGCAAACCCCGGCCGTCCTCCCACCCGCAGCGTGGACACCGGCGTCTGTCACCGCGTGGCCCATGGTCACCGCATGGCACCTGGCACCTATCCCCGCACTCCAGCTTCTCGCAACCTCTCTGCGAAATTCGAAAAAGCGGTGACTGTCACCGAATTTGTGGCTGTCATCGCATTGCCCTTGGCACCTATCCCCGCGTTCCAGCTTCTCGCGAGCCCGCTGCGAAATTCGAAAAAGCGGTGACTGTCACCGAATTTGGCGCCAGTCGTGGGCTTCGGCTATTACGTCCGCGTGCAACTCGAGAATCGCTTTCTTCAGGCGAGCGAAAACAGCCGGCTCAGCCGCGGCCAGGTCTGTCTGTTGTGCTGGATCCCGCCGCAAGTTGTACAAGCGGAAATTCACCAATTTCGCCCGCTTGATCGGACCGATGTACTCTTCGAGGAACATGTTGTTCCGGGAAAGCTCAATATCCGGGTCGGCAATCATCGAATAATCGCCATCGCGAATCACACAGACCGGCCGGGACGGGCTATAAAACCAATACAGCGGCTTCTCCCTCGCAATGCCTTCGCCCGCGAACAACGGCGTCAGGCTCACGCCGTCCAGAGTCCGGTCATGCGGCAGCTTCACGCGGGCGATATCGCAGACCGTGGGCAGCAAATCTACCAGCCCAGCCGGAGTCCCGGCCACCGATCCCGGCTGGATCCGCCCCGGCCAGCGCATGATGCCGGGCGCACGGATGCCGCCTTCCCACAGAGTCGTCTTCCGGCCGGAAAACGGATCGTTGCTGCCCTTCATATAGCTGCCGTTGTCGGATGTGAAGACGACGAACGTGTCGCCCGCGACACCCATGTCGCCGAGCTTGTCGAGGAGCCGGCCGATCGCGTTGTCCATGTTCTCGATGCAGCCGTAGTAATCCGGGCGTTCCGTGCCGAGATGCCGCCGGCGGTATTTCTCGGGAGATGCCACCCGCATATGAGGCTCGTGGAACCAAACGTTGAGGTAGAACGGTTTCTCCCGGTCCCGGTGATTGTCGAGCCAGCCGATGGCCTCGTCGACAACAATCTGAGAAGAGTAACCCTCCACCTCGCCCAAGGCCACCCCGTTTCGCACGAAGTTGTCCGGGTTGTGGTGCGACGGATTCGCATTGTTACCAGTAGCTAGCCAGTAGTTGAATCCGTGGTCACCGGGATTGGGACCGTCGCCGGAGCCCTTCTCGAGGTCATACCCGAGGTGCCACTTGCCAACATGCGCCGTGTCATAGCCGCCGTCCCGGAGCAGTTCGGCGATTGTCACCTCCTCGCGGCGCAGGTGCATGTTGTGCGAAGTGTGAATCCAGCTATAGACACCGGCGCGAACCGAGAAGCGGCCGGTCAGGAAAGCCGCCCGTGACGGTGAGCAGACGCCGCTGGCGGCATAGAAATCGGTGAACCGCAGGCCTTCAGCGGCCATCTTGTCTAGCACGGGCGTTTGATTCTCGCGGCTGCCGTAAATGCCAAGATCCGAGTAGCCGAGGTCGTCCGCCATCATGAGCACAATGTTCGGCGGCGCCGCTCCGGCGGTGCAGGCGAGCGCAAGCAAAGGTAACAAGAACAGAAATCGGAACATATTTGCAGCCTATTGAATCTGGTGCGGTGAGGCAAGCGCGAAAGACTGCTATGATTCCCTGCGGAGGTCAATTCCGATGCGCATTTTGCGAGCGTCTGTCTGCACCGCGGCACTCGTTTTCCTCGCCACCTGTGTCCCCCAGCCACCGCCGGCGCCGGAGATCGGCACCGTTCTGGACGCCGTCGTCTTCTATGCATCCTTCGACGAGGGGATCCGCGGCGACACCGGCGGCGGCGCGATGACGCCACGCACCCGCTTCAACCACGAGACCGAGCGCGGCCAATACGTACATCAGGACGGCGTCGATGAAGATGTCTACCGAATCGCCTCGGGCCAGGGTGTTTACGGTGGGGCGCTCGAGGCGGTTGACGTCCTTCCGCGCAACGGGCGGATCTACTTCCCCGCCGCGGGCAACCTGCCCTACCAGCCGGGCGGCTGGAGCGGCAGCGCCTCCGTCTGGCTGAACACCAATCCCAACACGATGCTCAAGACGCGTTTCTGCGACCCAGTGCAGATCACCGAGAAAGGCGCGATGAACGGCGGGATCTGGGTGGACTTCCCCGATACGACGCCGCGGGACTTCCGGCTCGGACTCTTCCGCTCCGCGGGCGAAGGGCGGGAGCGCGCGCCAACGGAAGGTCCCGAGGCCCCGCTGGTGGTCGTCCAGGACATCGGGTTCGAAGCCTCGGACTGGCATCACGTCGCCTTCACCTGGAGTAATGTCGACAGCGGCCAGCCCGACGCAACGGCCACCCTTTACCTCGACGGCAGAGCGGTCGGATCAGTTCCTCCCCAAGAGGTGACAATGGACTGGGACCTGGCACAAACGGGCATTTACATCGCCGTGAACTACATCGGATTGCTGGACGAGTTCGCTATCTTCAACCGCGTGCTGACGGCTGGGGAAGTGGAGCGCCTCTACGGGGAACCGGCTCTGTTATCCGCGCACAAAGCCGCGGTTGGAGACTAAAGGCCGCCGCCCTGAGTCTGGAGGCTTGCGCTATCGCACCACATTCTTATCCTTGACGTAGGCGATCACCGCTTCCCTCACGAGCGGCCCGGGCTCCGCTATATCCGGCCCGCCCTGGTCGCGGATCTGCGCGGCGATATAGTCGTTCGTCGCCACGATGTAGGTCCTCGCCGGATCAACCAGACTGCCTTTGAGAAAGGCCGCTGGGACATCCTTGCCCATCAGCCGCGCGTAAACCAACTGGTTGCCGAACGGGAGAATCTGCCAGATGTGCCGGACGCGAATCTCGCCGCGCCGGAGCACATCGCGCGTCCCCCCGGCATTCATGAAAGCGAAGTCGGCGCCCACGGCGTCCATCATCGCCTCTTCGATCAAGTCGATCGTTTGCTGTTTGTCGAGGTCCCGTTCGGCATGGCCGATCGAAATATCGACCACCGCGGCAACCTTGCTCTCCCATTTGTCGACCAGCCGCTGCACATCCGGGTCGGCCGGGTAGTCCGCCACGCGAACCGGGATGCGCCTCCAAGTATGAGAGACGACACGGTTCTTCGTGGTGTCCACCTTGAGGTCCAGGCGGCCGAGTTCCCGGCCGTACGCCTGCACTTTCACACCGATCCTACCGCCGATCAAGTTCGGCTCGGTTTGCCCCCGATGATTGTGGCCGTCGATGAGAACGTCCATCTCCGGGACCTGCTCCAGAATCTCGATCTCCTCATCGTCGAACAGATGGCCGAGCACGACCACCAGGTCCGCCTCCTCACGCACCTCGCGCGCGTACTTCCTCACCGTTTCCACCGGCGGCAGCAGACGGTACGGACCGCGCTGGTTTCCCTTCGTCACCAAGTCCAGCCCCTCCATGAGGACGCCGATCACCGCGATGCGCACGCCGTTGCGTTCGAGCATCAGATAGGGCCGTGGAGCCAGCAGTTCGCCGGCGTCATTTACGACGTTTGCGGTGACCGTTGGGAAGCTGGATGCGGCGAAGAACTCTGGTATTTTGCGCCAGGAATAGTCGAACTCATGATTGCCCAGCACATTCGCGTCGAGGCCGAGGGCGCTCGCCACTTCGTAGCACGGGACCCCCTCGTAGATGGACGATACCGGCGTGCCCTGCACCAGATCGCCTGCATTCAGCACCAGCGCTCCCTCGGACGCAGCTTTCTCACGCTGAATCGCCGTGGCCAAGTGCGCGAACCCGCCGTGTCCGCGGTCGTCCGGGAGGAATCTCGCGTGGAGATCGTTCACGTGCAGAATCGTCAGCGAACGCACTGGCCCGGCGTCCGAACTGCACGCGACCCAGGCGAGCGCAAACAAAGCCAGGCAGAGCGCGATTGTTCGTCTCATCTACCTCAAAGCTAGCATGGCGCAATCGCAATCCGGCATGGCGCAACATCCTTGTAAAACAAGCGGGAGGGCGCCGGCTGATCCGGTTGCTAGAATAGGAAATTTGGTTTCCTCGCATGGAGCGATCATCCGCGGTTACTCACAAGGGCGAACTGGCCCTATTCCTCGTCCGCTGCGTCATCGGGGGCGTTCTGATGGGTCTGGCCAACCTGGTACCCGGAATCTCCGGTGGTACCATGCTGCTCGCGGCCGGCGTCTATCCGTACTTCGTCGAGGGCGTCGCGGAAATGACCACTTTCCGCTTTCGCTTCCGTAATATTCTCACCCTGGGGGCAATCGGGGGCTCGGCGGCGTTGGCGATTCTCCTGCTCGCGGGAGTGATAAAAGGGCTCGTCGTGGATCACCGCTGGGTGATGTACAGCTTGTTCATCGGTCTCACGCTCGGCGGCGTGCCTGTTGTGTGGAAACTTCTCAAGCCGCCTGGGCGGCCGGCGATGGTCGGGTGCGTGGCCGGGATCGCCGTCATGGCGGCCATGGCGATGGTCCAACCAGGCGCGGCGGGGGGCGATGAAGGCCACGCTTATGGAATGCTGCTGCTGGCCGGAATCGCCGGCGCTTCGGCCATGATCCTGCCCGGCGTCTCGGGCGGCTATCTGCTGCTGGTTCTGGGTCAGTACATTCCCATTCTCGGAGCCGTGGACGAGGCAAAAACCGGCGTCCAGACCCGCGATTGGGCACGCGCCGCCGAGGCGATGCATGTATTCATCCCGGTCGGCATCGGAATCGTCATCGGCGTGGTGGGCGTAAGCAACCTGATGAAGATGCTCTTGGCCCGATACCGCCAGCCGACGCTCGGCGTGCTGCTCGGCCTACTTTTCGGAGCTATTCTCGGGCTTTGGCCGTTCCAGGAGGGTGTCCGTCCGCTCCCCGGGGACGTGATCAAGGGGCGCGTTACGACTACGGAAACCATCGCGAAACTGGAAGCCGAGGACTATCCGCTCGAGCGCTTCACCCCTAGTGCTGGCCAAGTGGCGAGCTCGCTCGGGCTCATTCTGGCCGGATTCGCCATCACCGCGCTCATCGCCAGACTCGGCGAGGAAAGGAAAACCTCATAAGGCAATGGAACAGGCGCTCGAACAATTCTTCTCAGAGCTTCATTGGGGCTTCCTCGGCCTCGTCATCGCCGCCGCTCTGCTGTTACTTGGCCGCTCGGCTGACTGGTTGGTGGACGAGGCCGTCGCGCTATCCGAGCGCTCCGGCCTGCCGAAAGTCGTCATCGGAGCCACCATCGTCAGCCTCGGTACCACCACTCCGGAAGCAGCGGTCTCCGTCCTTGCGGCCATTCAAGGCAACCCCGGACTGGCGCTCGGTAACGCCGTCGGCTCCATCATTTGCGACACCGGCCTCATCCTGGGCGCCGCCTGTCTGATTGCCCCGCTGCGATTGAATCGCACCATCGTCAACCGCCAGGGCTGGATCCAGTTTGGCTCCGGCTGGCTTCTGGTGTTGGCGTGCGTCCCCTGGCTGAGACCCGCGGCTGCCTTTGAAACCGGCGGTAACCTGCCGCAATGGGTGGGTTTCGCCTTCCTCGCCGGTCTCGCGGTGTATATGTGGAAGTCGGTCCTATGGGCGCGGCGGGATTCCTCGCTCCCCGGCGTCGAGGGACACGAGGGCGATGCCGGCGCTCCGCTGCTCGTCATCCTGCTCAAACTTGCCGCCGCCGTCGCGCTGGTGGTTCTCTCGGCGAAGATCTTGATCCCGGCGGTCGCCGAGGCCGCCACGCGCCTCAATGTTCCCGACAGCATCATTGCCGCCACGCTGGTCGCCTTTGGCACGTCTCTGCCCGAGTTGATCACCGCCGTGACCGCCGCCCGCCGAGGTCACGGAGACCTCGCCGTGGGCAATATCGTCGGCGCGGACATCCTTAATGTCCTCTTCGTCGCGGGCGCCGCCGCCGCCGTCACATCGGGAGGCCTCGACGCCAGCCCAAATTTTTTCCTTGTACTCTTCCCGGTGATGATTTTTATCCTCGCGGTGTTCCGCGTCGGGATATTCTTCTCCGGGGACTATCTGCGCCGCCCCTTCGGCATCGTGTTGCTCGCCACCTACGGCTTCTACATGGTGATCAGCTACCTTACTTCGGGCGGCGTTCCGGACCATTAGCCACTCCCCCAGCGGCGAGAGGCGAGCGGCCTTCCGAGTTTTTTGGCGGGTCTATTCCGAGCAGGTCCGCCACCAGCGGGGCGATGTCAATCGAGCGAAGCAGCGGCCACTGCGCTCCCCGCTCGAGCCGCGGCCCGGCGCCGGCGAGTATGGTGCGCATATCGGGCCGGACCGGAGACAAGCCGTGCGTGCCAAACGGGTGTCCGGCAGCTTCGACCATTGGGCCGGCCGCCGAATCCACCGCGGCGTAGCCGGGCCGCAGATCGAAAGTGAGGTCCGCGGTCAAATGCCCCGCCCGTTGGGCAACGCGCTCTATCCTCGTCACCACCCGCTCGCCGGTTTCCGGATCGCGAATCGACGCGAGCGCCTCCGTCACGCGCGCAAGCGTCTCTTCCCGCCGCAAGGCCTCCACGGCGCCACCCACCCAGTCGCCGCCATTGAGCAGGATCGAATACCGCAGGTGAACGGCATCACCATCGAGACCGTGCCGCGCCAGCGCCTGGTCGATCTTCACCACTTTCGAGACGGCAGCCATGCCGTGATCGCCCGTCACGAGGATGTGGTCTTCCGCACCGGCCAGCCCGGCCAGCGTCTCCAGCCTCCGGTTGATCAGGCGGTATGCCCAGCGCCGCGCATCGTGCAGCTTCTCGCGCGAATCGGCGGAGAGGCTTTCCGGAGGCGTGCGCACCAAGCCGAGCCACGTGTGGTCCACCTCGTCCGGGTAGGGAAAGTAATCGAGCAACAGCCGGGGCTGGTAGTGTTCCCAGAGCCAGCGGCTGTGCCGGTTGAACTGCCGGGTGATCAATTCCACGACCTCCAGGTAGCGGCGCTCGGCCACGCCGGTCCCTCCGGATAATAGCGCCGGGCCGAGACGCCCGGAGCGGTACAACTGGACCGGCCCGTTTGGCAGGAACGGTCCGGTTGCGGACACCATCTCCTCGAGCGCTTCGTTCGCAGTCCGCTTCCCGTCGTGAAGACCGGACTCCTGGATCACGCTCTGGAACAGCAGAAAGTCTGAACCGCCCGGCGCGAATTCGAAGAGCCTGAAATAGACCGCCGACACTCCATTCACCGGCAGAGGATCGCTGAAATGGCGCGCCAGCGGCCGGTCATTTGCGTACCCCTCCTCGAGCGGCGCCGCCGCCACCGAAACCCGCGGGCCAGACTTGTCCAACGCAACCCAAATCGCCTGCTCAACGATTGCCGCGTGGAATGACACCTCACCCGCCGTCCAACCAAAACAGCGCGCCGGGGCGGGTAACGCCGGCGTCCACCCGTCGCACTCTGTCCACTCCACATCAGCCTTTCGCAACGCTTGGTGCGGCGCCAGCCGCTTCGTCTGATAGCCGTTGACGACCACCGGCGGCGCGCTTGCCTCCGGCGCCGTGTTGCCCGGCAGGAACGGGTACGCCTGGGTGGCCTGGTGCGCGACGGCCGGCACACCTTGCCGTCCCGCGGTTACCCACAGCGGCTCCGCCAGCAATGACTCCGCCCGGAATCCGTTGCGCCGCTCCCTCACCGTGCGGCCGCTCTTCGCCGGGTACGGATTCGAATTGTAGAGAACGCCGTTGTGATAGGTTCCGGTCCATATGGCCGCATGGGAATTCGCCGTGGTACTTGGCGCCGCCGGGAGGACCCCGGCAGCCGACACTCCCCGCGCGGCAATCCCCTGCAGCGCGGTCAACTCCGCCGCCACCGGGTCATCATTCACGATCTGTTGCCCGAGGCCGTCGAAGGAGACCAGAATCAGCCGGTCCTCCGCCCCCGCGCCGCAGGCCGCCAACAGAACCGTGATTGCAACAACAAGAGTCCGCATAAACAAAACCTCATTGTCTCCACGCGTCGTTACAGCCAGATGAACCCGCCGCGGGCAACTCGCCAGGCTGGTCAAGCCGGCCCGGACGCCCCACCGGCCAGTTCAGAAAGATACGCTCACTGGATTAGCGGTTAGCGTTCCGACCGCAATCACCAGCGTCACTTCTCCCCGCCCCGCGAGCCCCGCCGGGAGCGGGCCGATGTTCACCTGATCCAGTCCCGCGAACTCGCTTTGGGGCGCCGCTCCGATTACCGGCACGTCCACCCCGTCGATCGTGGCGGTTAACAACTCCCCTGGAACCGCGCCTCTAATGCCCGTCCCGAACACCAGCAGGTAGACGTCTCCCTCCAGCGGAATCGGCATCGTGACCCATGCCTGCTTCGCGGCATCATGCTCGAACGCCGGAAGAACTGTTTGGCTTCCGTCCTCCTCCGCGCGAACCGCCACAATCAAGCCGGCGCCACTGCCGGAAGAATCTGCCGTGAACAGTCCCGGCGCGATTGCCGCAATCCGCAGCCCTCCGCTCGCAACCGACTGCTGCCCGGAGACAATCTTCCACTCCGCCTTCCCCGGCGCGATCGCCTCGGGCACGAGGAAGTTTACTTGGGTCGGAGAAACGAAGAACAATGGCGCTGGGTGAACCGTTCCCCCGGCATCTGTGATTTCGACGCGAAGCCCGCCCAACTCCGTAGGCAACGGCTGCTGCCCGGCGGCAGCGGTCTCCGCCGCCAGTCCCGTCCCGAAGGCGGCCGCGATGGAGCCCGGCGCAGCGGAGTTCAGCCGGTAGCTGGCGGCGTTGACAATGGCCGCCGCGCCGCCTTCCAAATTGCGGCCCGCGAAACCGGCGTAATCCGCCCCATAGCGGTCAGCCCGGAAGAAGATCGACCGGCCGGTGTCGGAAAGCGGTACAAAGTACGACCACACGATCTCCCCTGCCGCCGTTACCTCGAACAGGTGGCCGGAAGCCCCCGAGGAGATTAAGGTGTTGCCATTCGGCAGCCGCTGCGCTCCTGAAATGTTTCGCGAGAAAAACTCTTCCGGCACCGGCGCCTGATAGCTCCACACCGGCGCCGCGGGGCCGTACGCTGAACCTTCTTCCAGCGCGTATCCGCCCGCCGCCTCCACCGGCGGGACGATTTCCACCACCGATGACCACTGCCCCTCGGGACGGTTACCTCCGTTCACGAACACCAGGATGTTCCGTGCGCCCGGCAGTGGCGGCTCAATCCACTCCGTGTCATGGAGCGCGAAGAACTGCTGGTCCGCCTGAGTGCCGGCTCCGTAGGTTCGCGGATTGCCCCAGCGATAGAGCAGGCCGCCTCCCTTGCCCGAACGGCCGCCCGTACTGCCCGCCGCCTCCTCGGTCGTCGTCGAGTGGTCGATCACCCAAAGCTCGTCGAAGCCGAGTACGCTCAGCAGAATCTCGTCCCGCTCGGCATTGTAGTCGATCGAGTTGATGTGATTCCAGTCGGCGTTCGGACGAAGGCGGAAGTAGTTCAGGTCGATCCTCTCCGGGTGCTCCGCGGGATCGCCGAAGTTGGGCTTCGAGGGATCGTGGTTCTGAATCAGGTGATCCCATGCGTGCCACTCCCAAACGATCCGTCCGCCCGAGCGCCCGGCGGGCTGCACCTCGATGATGTGGTCCGGCCACAGCGCCCCCCCGCCGAGCAGTGCCGGATCACGGCCGGCGGCGATCGCTTCCTCCGCGCTTTTAAACTCCCACGCAATCATGAGCACATTGCCGTTCGGCAACCATTCGACGTCGTGGTGGAGGTGAAACCGTTCGCTCGCGTACTCGAATTCCCAAATCAGCTCGCCCTCCCAGGAGTACCGCTCCACCCGCCCGGACGCTCCACCGCCGCGGAACACTGTGTTCTCTCGCAAATCCAGCACTGCCGGCCGCAATAGCGAGCCGTCTTCGAGCAGGTACACCGACATGCCGGGCGCGAAGTCGCTCTGCCACGTGTGGATCACCTCGCCTTCGTTGTTCACAAGAAAGGTGGTGGTGGATGTCATCGGCGCGATCAGCGTGAAACCCGGCCAAGCCTCCGGTTCGTTCACCACTACGCCGGACTGAGCAGCCAGCGCCGCGCACATGAAGAGACCGGCACAGGATGGCAGCACCCCTCGAAGCATATCTACATCGTAACGGACGCCCCAGCATCGCCGGGACCGGCCGTTCCTGTTCCCCGCTACTTCGGCCAGGGATACGAATTGTCGCCCGCCGCCGGATCAACCGGGCCCTGGGGCAAGGTCTTCCGCCACGCCTCCGCCCTCTCCCGAAGACGCTTCACCTCCTCGGGATGCGCACCCGCGAGGTTATTCAGCTCTGACGGGTCGGCGGGAACGTTATAGAGTTCGGTCCGCGAACCGTCCGGATTGAAAAGCAGCTTCCAGTCTCCATCCCGGATCGCCACCATCGGACTCTTGTGCAGCACATGATCGTAAACCGGGAAGCGGTTCTCCCAGAGCAGTTCCCTGCTCCGCCTCACCTGCTCGCCACGGAATGCCGCGGAGAGATCCTCGCCGCGAATTCCCGCGCCACCGGGCGGCGCCACTCCCGCCAGGCTAAGGAACGTCGGCAGCAGATCGACGCCGCCGACGACCGTCGCATCGTTGACCGCCCCTGCCGGCGCGCGCGCCGGCCAGCGGACGATGAACGGAGTGCGAATGCCGCCCTCGTAGAGCGACCGCTTGATGCCGCGGAACGGTCCGTTAGACGCCGCCCCGCCGTAATGGGAGACGAAGGGAATCAGCCCGCTCTCCGGCCCGTTGTCGCTCGAGAAGATCACCACCGTGTTCTCGCCCACCCCGAGTTCATCCAGCGCGTCCAGGATGCGGCCGATGTGCTTGTCCAAATCTGTCAAGACGCCATAGTAGACCTGCATCGCTCCCTTGTGATCGCCCCAGCGCGGCGAGAGCCCGGCGTACGGCGCCATCATCTCCTCGGTGGGATGCAGCGGCGAATGAGGATCGTAAAACCAAGCGTTGATGTAGAAGGGGCGTTCGCGGTTTTCCTTGATGAACCGGATCGTATCGTCGGCAATCCGCTCGGACGAGCGAACGCGCCCGTCCGGCCCGCGGATACTGCGGTCGTAGCGGTCAATCCCGTAAGCTTCCGGGGGAGGCCCTGTTTTGGCGGAACCCAAGTGCCACTTCCCGAAATGCCCCGTGGCGTAGCCCGCGTCCCGCAAGAGCCGCGTCACTGTCGGCACTTCCGGATCCATGAAATCGACGCAGCCGCGCTTCCGGTTCAGTTCCTCGCCGCCCAGGTAATCGTGGATCCCGAGTTCCCCGGGAAACCGCCCCGTCATAACGCCGGCCCGGCTCGGCGAGCAGACCCCGCTCGCCACATAAAACTGCGTGAACCGGATCCCCTCGGCCGCCATACGGTCGAGATGGGGCATCTTGAGTTCGCCGCGAACAATCCAGCCGCCGTGCGCATTCACGTTCCGGTGGCCGTAGGCCGGCACGTCTCCCCATCCCAGGTCGTCGGCGAACAAGAAGACGAAGTTCGGCCGCACCCCTTCCTGAGCCTGCATGCCGGCGGCGATAAGGAGAGCGAGCGCGGGAATACAATACAAGCGGTAACTTGGAAAGTGCATCACTGCCCGGTAATGATAACGGATTCCTCGTCCGAATCGGGCCCGCCCGTGATACTCACGGTGAACAGCACCGCTCCGAATACCAGCAACACCGCGAAGACAATGACGAACCACACTCGCCGGCGGCGCTCATCCGCCATCGCATGAAGGCGGCGCCGTTCTAACCAGTATTGCCGCGAAAACGGCCGGATCGGTTCACCGCCCGCCATACGGCCTATTCTACCCTCCATGGTTCAAAGCAGGTTCCAAACCAGCATTACCCCGCCCGGTTTCCATCGCCGCCATAGAATTGGTAGTTGCAGTTGTTCCGGAATATCCTCTTCATCACCGCCGGCGCAACCGGCGGCGTACTCGTCTGCCGGGCGTTATTCGGACCGTTCCTGCTTGGCCCCGTTCCGGTCAACTCGCCCCTGAACGCGCAAAGCGTCTTCGGCTTGGCCTGCATTCTGTTGGTCACAACCGCTCACCGCGGCGGCTACCCCTCTGACGAGATCCTTCCACGGTTTATTCTGCCTTCCGTCCTGATCCTTACGGCGGCCGCCTATCTCCCCGCTCTTTCCGTCGGCCTGCTCGCCGACGACTACTGGCTGCTTCATGACACCAGCCGCTACCTGCGGGACTTCCCCTGGCAGCAGGGAGACGATTTCTTCCGTCCCGTCGGCGTTTTGCTCTTCGCCGCCGCGGCTCCTCTGCGGGACGCGACCGGCAACGCGGGTCTGCACCTCCTCGGCGTGACGCTGCACCTGGCTGTAACGACGCTGGTCTTCTGGCTGGCCCGCCGCCTCGGTGCGAACGAGTCCGCCGCTTTCGTTGCCGCGGCGCTATTCGCGCTTCACGGATCTCGCCCCGAAACCGTCATCTGGGTCGCGGGTTGGATCGGCGCGCTCGCGGCGATCTTCCTGCTCCTCGCCTGCCACGCCTTCTTGCGGGACATCGAGTCGCCATCTGCCTGGACCACGGCCGCGTGGCTGCTCTGCGGCGCGCTCGCCATGTGGACCAAGGAAACCGGATTCTCGCTGCCACTTCTGTTCACAGTGCTAGCGGCCTGGAAAGGCCATATCCGGCTTAACACCCTTCCACGCCTCGCGGCCGCCTATCTACTCACGGCAATTCTCTTCGTCGACCGGTGGGTGCGCCTTGGCGGTATCGGAGGCTACGAAGACGTCTTCCGCCCGCTCGGCTACCTCAAAGTCTTCGCCCTCCGGCTCTGGGCAGCTCTCTTCTTCCCGTTGAACTGGAGTGTCGAACCCGGCCTCGTTCTGTCGGTCTCTCTCCTGGCCGCCGCGGCCGCGTACCTCGCGCTGGCCCGATCCTCCCCGCCCCGCCGGAAAGCCCTCTTCGCTCTCGCTTTCACCGTCGCCTCGGCGCAGCCGGCCGCCGTCCAGCTCCTCGTCGGCGCGAACATGGAGAAGTCCCGTTCGCTCTACCTGCCTTCCATCGGATTCTGCTTGCTGATCGGCTTCGCCATTTCGGCGATACCCTCTGTTCGCGCCCGCCGCGCGGCGGCAGCCGCCCTCGTCCTCTCGCACTTTGCCATCCTCCAACACAATCTCGCCATCTGGAAGCGGGCCTCCGAGCTTTCCGCCCACGTCTGTGAATCCGTCGCGAGCAGGATCCCGCCCGAAACACTCGTCATCGTGGCGCATGACTTCCCGCGCATCTGGAATGGCGTCTATCTCTACCAACACGGCTTCAAGGAGTGCGTCGAACAGCACCTCCCGGCTCCGCTCGAGGCGGTTTTTGTCTCTCCGGCCGCTCCAGTCGGCGAAGGCGTTGAGGGAGTCCACCATCTCCAATGGGACGCCTTCGCTCCAGACCGCTGAACGCCCCGCCACCACGCGCGGCCAAGCCGCGGTATCATGTCTCTCAACACGCCAACTCCTTTTCACAGGGGATAGAAAACAGAATGAAGCGCCTGCTGAAGATTGGAATCTGGATTGCAATCGCGATTCTGGGAGCCGCCTCGCTTGGAGGCATCGCGCTTAGCCAGGGCGAGAACATCAACAGCGTTTGGCTGGTGATCGCCGCCACCTGCACCTTTCTGGTGGCCTACCGCTTCTACCATTCCTGGATCGCCGCCAGGGTTCTCGCGCTGGACGACCAGCGCGCCACCCCGGCCGAACGCCTCGACGACGGTCACGACTACGAACCCACCCACAAGTGGATCGTCTTCGGCCACCACTTCGCCGCCATCGCCGGCCCCGGCCCCCTCGTCGGCCCCGTGCTCGCGGCCCAGTTCGGCTATCTCCCCGGAGTTCTTTGGATCATCGTCGGCGCGGCCCTCGGCGGCGCCGTCCACGACCTTATCATTCTCGGCGCCTCCATCCGCCGCGACGGCCGCTCTATCGGCGAAATGGCCCGCGAGGAAATTGGCAAGGTGGGCGGCTACATCGCCATGGTCACCGTCCTGCTGATCATGATCATTCTCCTGGCCGTCATCGCTTTGGTGGTGGTAAACGCCCTGCGCGACAGCCCCTGGGGAACCTTCACCATCGCCGCCACCATGCCCATCGCCATCCTGATGGGCCTCTACCTCCGCTTCTGGCGCAAAGGAAAGGTGCTGGAAGTTTCCATCCTGGGCTTCCTGCTGGTTCTGCTCGCCATCTTCGGCGGCGAATGGGTTTCCAAGGACCCGACGCTCGCCTCCTGGTTCACCCTCTCCGGCGTCACCCTCGCTTTCGCCATCATCATCTACGGCTTCTTCGCGAGCGCCCTTCCGGTGTGGCTACTGCTCGCGCCGCGCGACTACCTGAGCACCTTCGTGAAGCTTGGCGTCGCGTTCTTGCTCGCCCTCGGCATCCTCGCCGTCCGTCCCGAGATGCAGCTACCCGCCGTCACGCAGTTCATCGACGGCACCGGCCCCGTCTTCGCCGGCGCTCTCTTCCCCTTCTGTTTCATCACCATCGGCTGCGGCGCTTTCTCCGGTTTCCACTCCCTCATCTCATCCGGAACCACGCCGAAGATGCTGGCCAAGGAAAAACACGCGCTGGTGGTCGGCTCTGGCGGAATGCTCGCCGAAGGAGTGGTCGCCACGCTCGCACTCATCTCCGCCGCCGTCCTGCAACCCGGCGTCTACTTTGCCGTGAACTCCCCGGCCGCGCTCACCGGCGATACGCCCGCCGCCGCCGCCGCCGCCATCACGTCATGGGGCTACGCGGTCACCCCCGCCGACATGCAGACCCTCGCGGATCAAGTCGGAGAATCCACCCTCTTCCACCGCACCGGCGGCGCCCCCTCGCTCGCCCTCGGCATGGCTCAAGTCTTCGCCAGCTCCGGACTCGGGCGCGGCCTGCTCGGATTCTGGTACCACTTCGCCATCATGTTCGAGGCGCTCTTCATCCTCACCATCATTGACGCTGGAACCCGCGTCGGCCGCTTCATGCTCCAGGATCTGCTCGGCAACTTCTACAAGCCACTCGGCCGAACCGGCTGGATGCCCGGCGTCATCGGGTCCAGCGCCTTCATTGTCATCGCCTGGGGTTACTTCCTCTATCAGGGAGTCCTCGACCCGTACGGCGGAGTCAACTCGCTGTGGCCGATGTTCGGCATCGCCAACCAACTCCTCGGCGTCGTTGCCCTCGCCGTGGGAACAACCATAATCCTCAAGAAGCACGGGCCAAAGTTCATCTGGATCACCCTGATGCCCATGGCCTGGATCGTGTCAGTCACCTACACCGCCGCTTACCAGAAGGTCTTCTCGCCAGATCCCCGGCTCGGCTTCCTTTCCCAGGCCGCGGAACTGAATGCAACGCTCGCTGCTCTCACTGGGGAGCAACTCGCACAGGCCGAACGCCTGATCTTCAACGCCAACCTGAACGCCTTCGTCTGCGGCTTGTTCATCGTACTGGTTTCCGCTATTTTGATCGATTCCTTCCGCGTCTGGGCAGGTCTCATCCGCGGCACCCGTTCCCGGGAGTTGAACGAAACTCCGTTCGTTTCCTCCGAACTGATCCCTGGCGTCAGCGAGAAATACGGATACGGCGACTAAGACCTGAAGCAGAACTGGCTTTCTCGCTGTCAACGCCGTCTGGCAAGACGGCAATTGATCATCGGCCATACGACTCTCGCTCCCGCCGCCGGGCGTACACCTTGGTGAACTCGGCCCCCACGAAAAACACCATCGCCGAGTAATAGACCCAGAGCAGGAGCGCGAATAACGACCCCGCCGCACCGTAAGCCGACGCCGACGTTCCGTAGCTCAAATAGACTCCAATCAAATAGAGCCCCGCGTTGAACATGAATGCGGTGACGCCGGCCCCCACCCAGAGATCGCGCCAGTCGATCTTAACATCCGGCGCTATCCGGAACACCAAGGCAAAAAGAACGGTCGCCACAATCAGGAATATGACCAACTCTCCCGTTTGAATCAGCCAGACCGGGGTGGAAAAGCGCTCGCCCAGCCATTCTGACGCGACCGACACCACCGTGCTGGCAATGATCGAGACAAGCAACAAGATACCGATGGCAAACAGGCCTAGAATAGACATCAATCGCTGTTTGAGAAATCCCAGTACCGGCTGGCCCTCGTTCGGCTTGATGCCCCAGATCTGGTTCAGCGCTGTCTGCAGGTGTACAAAAGCCATGCTCCCGGCTAACAGCACGGAGCCGATGCCGAGCGCTGTCGCCAAGGGGAAACTGTCGCGCGTCTCGGTCACGACGTTTCGCACCAGGTCAGCCATTTCCTGGTTGAAGAGTTGCGACACCTGGCCGGCCAACTCTTCACTCGCCGCCTCCCGGCCAAAGACAAACCCCGCGACCCCAACCGCCAGCACCAGCATGGGAGCCAGCGAAAATACGGTATAGAATGCGTGGGCCGCCGCCAGTTGGGTTACCCTGTCGTCTAGCGCCTCCTGGACGGTCTGCTTGACAATTCCTGAAACAGCTTTGGCTCGTCGCAAATCTAACTATAAGGTTACCGAGATTTGGAGGATTCGACGAATGGATAAGCTAAGCTGTTGGAAACTCATGTGCGCCGTGCTTTTGGTTGCCCCGCTGGTCGGAGCAGACCTCCAGCACGCCAAAAGCCTCTACGAGCAGAAAAAGTACCAACAGGCCGCTCAGGAACTGAAGCCCCTGGTAGAGGAAACTCCGGCCCTCCGGGAAGCTCGGTACTACCTTGCTCTGAGCCTGATTGAACTCAACCGCTTCGATGAGGCGCAAGTCCAACTTGATGCTATCGCGGACGCAGAGGAGAGTGCTCCCGGAAAAGCCGATATGAATGTCGCCCGAGCCCGCATCTCGCTGGCGCGTAAGAATTACGCCGCGGCCGTCCCTCCACTGAACGAGGCAATCGAGCACAATCCGGATCACGTTCAGGCGCGCATGCTCCGGGCGGAGACCGAACTCCACCAGAAGAATTACAAGACTGTTGTCGAAGACGCCGAAAGGGTGATCGCTCTCGAACCTGACAAGGCCTACGCCTACTACTACGCTGGGATCGCCTATAGCAACCTCGGCCGGCCCGACAAAATGGCCGACTATTTCATGAACTTCCTGAAGCTTGCCCCCGATGCACCCGAGGCGCCGAAGATCCAATCGCTGCTTAAGAGCCTGAGGCGCTAAACTCCAGTCGAGGGCCCGCCATGCCTGAATACTATCCAATCCTGACCGCGGGCGAGAAGTCGAAAACTCCGTGAAGCTCATTCTTGCCAGCATTGCCGGTTTGCTCATCGTGCTGTTGCTGGCGATGCTGCACACCAGGCCGGCGCGCGAACGAGTGCTTCGTCTCGCCCAGCAGGAGCTGGAAGCCCGGCAAAACATTGAACTCGGAGCAGACACTATCGACTACAATCTGCTGGCCCTCTCCGCGCAACTCACAAACGTTTCGCTCCGCGTGAAAGCCGCAGGCAATCCGCCGCCTTTCCTTCAGGCCGATTCGATTGCCGTGAACTTCGACATCACCCGGTTGCCCTTCGGCGCCATCACCATTAAAGAGGCGGCCGCTCGGGGCCTCGAACTCCACATCGTGCAAGGCCCCGGTGAGGAAACCAATCTGCCTTCCGGCGAAAAGGAAGAACAACCAGAAGAAGAGGAAACGGAGGGTCCCGGCCTCCAGTTCATCGTCGAGCAATTGCGCATCCCGGGGGCCTCGGTCCGCTACGAAAATCGCGGGCAGGAGGCCGTTCTCGAACTCCCCGCCTGGGACCTGAGTATCGACGGCGATGCGGATTCGCTGGTACACCGGCTGCGCTTCGAGACCACCCGGGCCGGCTCGCTCGATATCGCTGGCGCCGGCGCCCCCTTGAACCACGTGCGTCTGGCTGTGAATCTCGACCCGCAGGGCGCGGCCATCGACGAGGCTCTGGTAGAGACCGGTGGATCCCGGGTCGAAGTTTCCGGAAACGTCACAAACTGGGATGACCTCGCGCTCGGATTATCCGCGCAAATCAGCGTCGATCTGGAAGAGGCGGGGCGCCTGGCGGACCTCGACCCTCTACCATCTGGCAGCCTCAATGCAAGCGTGAAAGTATCGGGCCGGGCCGATAGCCCCCAAGTCGAGACCTCGCTCAGCGGTGACGGCCTCCAGTGGCGGAGCATCCGCAATGTGCAGCTTGCCGCCGAGCTCGGCTGGGACTCCGGTTCGGAACAACTCACCGTCAACGGCCTCGATATTCAGTCGAACGCCGGCTCCATCACCGCGGACGCCCGCCTCGCCCTCGCCGAACAGGGGGGCGAAAGCCGCTTGAACGCACGCCTCCGCAGCATCGACCTCGCCGCTCTCGGCCGCGAACTGGACTGGCCGGTCCTCATCGCCAGCCGCCTCAACAGCTCGGTCGATGCGAACTGGCCAGGCGTGGAATGGAAATCCGCATCCGGCAAAGCAAATGGCAGCCTCGTAGCGACGATCGAGGAGCCCGCCGCGGACCGGCTGCCGGTCACGGGACGCTTTTCCGCTTCTGGCTCCGCCGGAGACCTGGCGCTGAACATCTCTGAGCTGTCCACTCTCGGCTCCCGTTGGAGCGGATCCGTCAGCCTCGCCGAATTCGAACGCCTCGGCGGTGCGCTCGAGGCCGGCATCGACACAGCGGTCTTGAACCCGCAACTCGCGGCGTTCCTCGGTGGCGAACGCGACTGGCCCGAAACGGCGGGCACGGTGCAACTCAGCGTTGCTCTGGATGGCACTCTGGAGCAGCCTGCCGTCACCACGCGACTCTCCGCCCCCAATCTCGAGGTCGGTGAGTTGGATGGCGTCAATGTCGCCCTGAACGGCCTTTATACCCCGGATGCTTTTACCCTTGACGATCTGTCGGTCGCCTGGCGCGGCCAGGAACTCACCGCTAGCGGTTCCGCCGGACTCTCGGAAAGCAACCCGAATCTCGCGCTCGAGGCGAGCCTCGATAGCTGGAACATCGAATCGGTGCTCGCCGGCCTCGAAATCGATATCCCCGCCAGCGGAGCCTTCAGCGCCGAAGCTTCCATCAGTGGCACCCGGGCAGCGCCCGCCGCCGCGCTATCCCTCAACGCTGAGAATCTCGCCGCGTACGGCGAGGAATTCGGCCGGTTCACTGCCGCCGCCCGCTACCAAGGCGGAATCGCCGAACTCGAATCCGCCCGCCTCGATACCCCGGACGGAGGCAGACTCGATGTCTCCGGCAGATACGACACGGACGCGAAGACCTACCAAGCGGACCTGCGCGGCGACAACGTGAAGCTGGACACTTTGACCCTTCCTGGCGAGACGCCGTTCAGCGGTACGCTGTCGCTCTCCGCTAGCGGATCCGGCTCCGTCGATGAGCCGCGTCTCGAAGTTAAGCTGGACGCCGAAGAGCTGTCCCTGGCCGGACGCGCGGTGGGCGCCCTCAGCCTGGAATCGTCACTCGATGGAGATACCAACACGGCGCAGTTCCGCGCCCCCGGACTCGCCGTACGCGCGGCCGCCACTACCCGCCTGAACGACCCATACGACACCGAGTTCACCTTCGAAGCCCGCAATACGGACATCTCGGCGCTAGCCATCGAGGGGCCCCGCGGCAAACCCATCGCCGGCCGCATTACCGCTGCCGTCGAAGGCGCGGCTCCGCTGTCGGACTTCCTCGCCGGGCGCATCAACGCCACAGTAGAAAAACTCAGCCTGGAAACAGCGGGAAGCGAGTTACACACCGCGTCCCCGTTGCGGGCGCGCCTGGAAAACCGTGTCCTGCATCTCGACTCCGTATCCCTGGCCACTGGCGAGTCTACCGTTTCCGCCTCCGGCTCCCTCCCCATTAAGGACCCTAGCGGGGACCGGGAAGTGCGTGTCACGGGTGATCTCAAAATCGCCGATATCCTCGCCTTCGCTGATACACCCGAAGATCTCGACCTCTCCGGCGAAATCCAACTCGGCGGCTCCATCGCCGGGAGTCTGAATGAACCTCTGCCGAAGCTGGAGGTTAGTCTCACCGGTGGCAATTTGAACCACGCCTCTCTGAACGAGCCTCTTTCGGACATTGAGGCCGCTCTCGCCTATGACGCCGGCCTCCTTCGCGTTGAAGACTTCCGGGCCACTCTGGGCTCCGCGTCACTCGAAGCGTCCGGCGTGGCGCCGCTCTCCGAAGACCAGCGCGGCGAGCCCGCCCGCATCGAAGCCAGGCTTAACGAGTTCTCGCTCGGCAGTCTTGCAGACGTCCCGGAGCAATTAACCGGAACGGTCAGTCTCCGCGTCAGCGCCGAAACGCCTGACCTTGCGCACCTCGAGAGTCTGCGCGCCGAGGCAGTCTTCGAGAAGCTTCAGGTCGCCGCATCCGGGCTCAATCTCGAACAGCCGGAACCCTCCCGCATTCAGGTCCGGAGCGGTATCGCCACCATTGAAAATCTGGCTCTCGCCGGTCCCGAGACAGACTTCTCAGTCACGGGACAAGCAAGCCTGCTCGAGGATGGCGAGATCAATGTTTCGCTCGATGGTGCGCTCGATGCCGCCATAGTCTCGCTTTTCGCCGAGGATATTCAGGCCGCCGGCCCGGTCCGTCTGGAGTTATCCGCAACGGGTAAGACCAGAAGTCCGGACGTCGCGGGCTTCCTTGAGCTCAAAGAAGGCCAGATCGCTGCCGCCGGCCAGGACGTCACCGCCGAAAACCTTGACGTCCGCCTCGATTTCACGCCGGAGATGCTGACCATCAGCCGCTTCTCCGGGATGCTGAACGGCGGTCCCATGAGCGCTTCCGGGCAGATCCCGCTTAAGGAGGAGCGGAGGGAAGACCTGCGTCTCGGCCTCGCGCTCCGAAACGGATTCTTCAACATTCCCGATGGTCTGCAGACACAGGTCTGGGCGACGCTCATGCTACAGCCCGCCGACGACGAGTTCGAGCTCGGCGGCAAGATTAAAATCCTCGACGGCAGCTACCGTGAACCATTGGAAATTCAGGGACAGTTCATCGACTTTCTCAGCCGCCCCAGCTTCGAGATGCCCCCCGAACGGAGTGAGTTGCTCGAGAAACTCAACTTCAACATCGAGGTGGAGACTCACAATCCGGTAGTTGTGGATAACAACCTGATGGAGCTCTCCCTCGAATCCGATCTTCGCATCACAGGCAACTACTACCAACCTGGCATGACCGGCCGCCTCACTCTGCAAGAGGGGGGCAAACTCCACTTGAACGAACGGCGCTACTTCATCGAGCGCGGCGTGGTCACCTTCGTCAATGAAAGAAGTATCGAGCCGGACCTTGACATCCTCGCCCGCACCGACGCCGCCAATTACGAAATCACGCTCCGCCTCTCCGGTGGCGCTGACGACTACTCCGCCACGTTCACCTCGGATCCCCCTCTGCCGGAGCCCGACATTATCTCCGTCCTCCTCACCGGCCGCACGCTCGACCAGTCGCGCGGCGCCGAACTCAATATCGCCACCGAACAGGCGCTCTCCTATGTTTCCGGCCGCGCCGCTTCGCGTATTTCCCGGGCGGCGGAAAAGGGGCTCGGCTTTACCAGCGTACGCATCCAGCCGGAACTCGTGGCCCGCGATTCGGACCCCGGCGCGCGCCTCACCGTCGGCCAGGACATCACGAATGACCTTCGCTTCGTCTACTCGATGAACCTCGTCGATCCAGCCGACCAGATCCAGATCCTCGAGTACGACTTCTTCAAGGGATTCCTCGGCCGGGGAACCCGGCAGGACGATAACACCGTCCGCTTCGACGTTGAACACGGACTGCAATGGGGTGGCCCCCCCCTGGAAGAAGAGGACACCGCCGCGGCTCAAAAGGATCTTCGGATCGGCGAGATCCGCCTAATGGGAGATCCCGCCCTGCCCGAGAGCGAGATCCGCGGCAAACTCAAACTCGAAAGCGGCGACGAGTATAGTTTCTTCGAATCACAAAACAGAATCGAGAAGCTCCGCGACTACTATCGGAAGCAGGACTACCTCGAAGCCACCGTCCGCGCGCGCCGGGAGATTCAAGCCGAGACCGTCGACATCGAAGTCGAGATCGCAGCCGGACCCAGGGTCGAGTTTGTCTTTGAGGGTTTCGATGCGCCCGGGGAACTCCGAAAAAGAGTCCGCCGCCTCTGGCAAGATGGCTTCATTGAGTCCCAGCGGCTGCGCGAGTCGCGGGAAGCCGTGGAGGTCCGCCTCTTTCGGGAGAACTACCTCAAACCTTCCATCGAGATAGACGTTAGCGAGCCGTCACCGGACCGCAAACGTGTGCTCTTCGATGTAGATGCGGGGATCAAATATGGCGATGTCGAGATTGTATTTCCAGGTGCGGAGGCGATCGACGAGGACGAGTTGCTCGCCCTCGTTAACGAAGTCGATCGTCGCGATAAGCTCCGCGATGAGCCTGGCGAGATCACCAAAATGCTTGAGGAATACTACCGGCAGCAAGGCTTCCTGGCCGCCGAGGTGGCCGAGCCGGAGTTCGAGTACGACGACGCGAACCGTTCCGCCCGCATTGTTGTCGCCGTGAAGGAAGGGGCCGCCTTCAATGTCGGCGAGATTGCTTTCGAGGGCAACGAAGGGTTTAACCGCGAACGGTTGCTCGAAACCGCCTTCCTGAAGTCTGGCGCGGAGTACAGCAAAGAGTGGATGGACACATGGCTTTCCCGCCTGGAGGAGTTGTACTGGACCAACGGCTATAACGACCTGCAGATCGAATACGCGCTCACGGAACGGGATGATGCCACCGTGGATCTTAACTTCCGCTTCCAGGAAGGGCGGCAAGGAGTGGTCGAGACGGTCGACGTCGACGGCGCCTACAATACGTCGGAAAAGCTCGCGCGCGGCCAGGTGAAGCTCTCGAGCGGAGACGTGCTCAACTACCGGGAGACGATCGATTCCCGCCGGGACCTCTACCAGCTCGGGGCCTACTCGCTTGTCGATCTGGAACCCCAGCGCCTGACGCCGGACGAAATGACCGGCAAACTACCCATCCGGCTCCGAGTGAGTTTACGAGAAAGAAAACCGTTCTCGGTCCGCTACGGCCTCTCCTACGATTCCGAGCGCGGCCCCGGGTTTATCACCGACCTCGCCTTGCGCAACAAACTCGGCGCCGCCCGCGTCCTCGGCGGCCGCATTCGCTACGACTCCGAGTTCCGCGAGGCCCGCGGCTTCTTCACGCAGCCCGTCCTGTTTGGACGGCAACTGGATACCACCGTCTCAGGATACGGCAGCCGCGAGATCCGCGAAACCTTTATTACCGACCGGACCGGCTTCTCGGTCGTTCAGCAGATCCGGCGGTGGAGGTCAAACGTCTTCTCTTACGGCTACCGGTTCGAGCGCACCGACACATTTGACAAAGACCCGGACTCGATCTTCCAGGTTCTGCCCTTCAATGTCGCCCCTCTGCAGTTCAGTTGGAACCGCGAAACCCGCGACGAGTACCTGAACGCCACTCGCGGCTCCTTCATGTCCGGCGGCTTCGAATGGGCGCCGTCGTACCTTGGCTCCGACGTTCAGTTCGTCAAGTACCTCGGACAGTACTTCAAGTACTTCCCCCTCAGTGATCCAGTCGAGGTGCCTTTTGGCGGTCCGCCCCGCTCCCGCTGGGTCTATGCCGTCGGCGTTCGCGCCGGCCTCGGCAAGGGCCTCGGCGGCCAGGACCTGATTAACACCGAGCGGTTCTTCGCCGGCGGCAGCACCACGCTCCGAGGCTTCGAAAAAGACGCAGTGGGGCCCCAGGATTTCTTCGGCCCCACCGGCGGGGACGCCACCTTCATCACCAACAACGAAATCCGTTTCCCCATCTACCGCTGGCTAGAGGGCGTCGGCTTCCTCGACATGGGCAACGTCTATCGCTCGGTCTCCGACTTCAACCCCACCGACCTGCGCTACTCATCGGGCGCCGGCGTACGCATCCGCACACCCTTCGTCCTCATCCGCTTCGACTACGGTTTCATCCTTGACCGCAAACCCGGCGAACCCGTCGGCGGCTTCCACTTCAGCATCGGTCAGGCTTTCTAGCGCTGGTGGAACTGTAGTATCGCGTTCCGCCAGCGCTCCCCTTCCGGCCGGGCCCCCCTTTGCTTACTGCTCTCGCAAGCAGAGGTAGAAGTCCTTCACGTCGTAGTCCTTGCCTTTGTGCGAGAGGCGCTCAGCGACATCGTCGACAACCTTGGGCGGCGGCACCACCACCTTCTCGCCCGGTACCCAGTTCACCGGAGTGGCACAGGCGTGTGCGTCCACCGTCTGCAGCGCCTTCAGAATGCGAACCACTTCATCAACATTGCGCCCCGCGTTCAGTGGATAGTAAATAATCGCGCGGATCACGCGCTTCGGGTCGATCACGAACACCGCCCGCACCGTCACGGTCGCGCTTTCTCCCGGATGAATCATGCCGTAGAGTTGCGCCACCCTTGTGTCAAGGTCCGCGATAATCGGATACGGCAGCTCGACACCCATCGTCGTCACCAGGTTCTGCCGCCAAGCCAGGTGCGAGTGAATGCTGTCAATGCTGAGGCCGATCAGCTTGGTGTTCAGCCCCGCAAACTCGTCGGCCCGCCGGGCGAACTCGCATAGCTCAGTCGAGCAAACCGGCGTGAAATCAGCCGGATGCGAGAACAGCACCACCCAGCTACCACCCTGCCACTCACTAAACTTCATCGCCGGCGAATGCGTGGTTACCGCAGTGAAATCCGGTGCGGGATCGCCGATTCGCGGCATGCTTCCCCTTGCGTCGTCAGACATCGTCATTTCCTCCCTTTTTAGTCTAGTTCTCTATTGAGAATACCCAGTTTTCTTCATTTCAAGATTGCCACATTGGTTGGCCAATGGCAATGCCGGAGCCGCCAAATGACCTCACTCGGCAAGACTCTCTCGTCTCGTCCGCCCGGTGAATACGGGGAACCCTTCATGATTTACCCCAACTCCCGGTCCAGGTTGAACGCCGCGCTGATCAGCGCGAGATGCGTGAACGCTTGCGGGAAGTTGCCCAAAGCCTCGCCGCTATGACCGGTCTCCTCGGCGTAAAGGCCGAGATGGTTGGCGTATCCGAGCATTCGCTCGAAGATCAGCCGGGCATGATCGAGCTTCGCCCGGTCGCTCCGGCCTGCCCGCGTCAAGGCCTCCACCAGCCAGAACGTACAAATATTGAATGTGCCCTCGTGCCCCGAGAGTCCGTCACTGTTGTGAGTGAGGTTGTATCGGTACACCAGACTGTTCGCCACCAGCCCGCCATGTTCCGGCGAACAGTTGACCGCCTTGAGCGTTTGCAACATGCGCGGATCCGTTGGAGAAAGAAAGAACACGAGCGGCATGATCAGGTTCGCTGCGTCGAGGCTTTCGCTCCCATAGTGCTGCACGAACGCCTCGCGCTCGGAACTCCAGCCCTTCTCATGAATCTCTTCATAGATCTCGTCCCGCACCTGCAGCCACCGGACCCGGTCGGCCGGGAAGGATCGCTTCTCCGCCAGCCGGAGCGCTCGGTCCAACGCCACCCAGCACATCAGCTTTGAGTAGACGAAGTGCTGTTTGCCGCTGCGCACTTCCCAGATCCCTTCGTCTTCCCGTTGCCAGTTGTCACAGACCCAGTTGATGAGCCTGCGCAGTGAAATCCACAACTGATAGGAAATCGGCTCGCCGTACTTGTTGTACAGATACACCGAGTCCATCAATTCGCCGTAGATATCGAGTTGGAGCTGATCATAAGCCGCATTGCCCACGCGCACCGGCGCGGATCCGCGGTAGCCTTCCAGATGAGCGAGATTCTCTTCCGTCAGCTCATGACGGCCGTCGATGCCGTACATGATCTGTAGCGACCCGTCCGGCGCCAACTCGCCGCAGCGCGCCTCCAACCACCCCATGAAGCCGGCGGCCTCTTCGGTGAATCCGATTCGCAGCAAGCCGTACAGGGTAAAGGCCGCGTCGCGAATCCATGTATACCGGTAATCCCAGTTGCGCTGCCCGCCGATCTCCTCGGGCAGGCTGCACGTGGGCGCGGCCACGATTGCGCCGCTTGGCTCGTACGTCAGCAGCTTCAGGACAAGCGCGGAGCGATAGACCATCTCGCGCCACCGGCCGGCGTAAGTGCACTGCGAAAGCCACCCCCGCCAGTAGTTCACTGTACTCTCGAAGGACTCCTGCGCCTGACCGGATGTCAGCGG
The DNA here is from genome assembly GCA_964468205.1 of uncultured Solibacteraceae bacterium. Taxonomy (GTDB): domain Bacteria; phylum Acidobacteriota; class Terriglobia; order Bryobacterales; family Bryobacteraceae; genus CAWELS01. The sequence goes on from CAYXVG010000041.1 coordinate 50,913, forward strand.
TGGCTCGCACGGCTCTCCCGGTTCCAGGTGATAAAGTACGAAACTCGCCGTCTCGCCCTCTTCGAGATGAAACTCGGATACCAGGCCCTGGCCGTCGCGCTCAAACGCCACGCCGGTCGCCAAGCCCATCGTGCATCCCGTGTGGCGAAAGGTCGCCCTTCCGTCGTCGATCTCGATCTCGTGATCGTCGCGGCCATAGTTGAATGCCGGCCGGCATTCCATCCGCAGCGCCATCGACCCGCGCACCATGTTCACCAGCCGGATGATGGTTCCGCCGCGGTGGGTCTTCCCGTCCCGGCCCAGCGGCATGAAGTCAAGCACCTCCGCCACGCCGTCGGATGACAGGAAGCGCGTTACCAGCACGTTGGTCTCGGGCCAATAGAACTGCTTGTAGGTGATACCATCCGGCGCCGATGGCCGCACCAAAAAATGCCCGCCCCTCTTGTTATCCAGGAGAGCGGCGAAAACGCTGGGAGAATCGAAGCGCGGCGCGCAGAGCCAGTCGATGCTGCCCTGCAAGCTGACGAGGGCGACCGTCCGTAAGTCGCCAATGACGCCATAATTTTCAATTGGTTGGTAACTCATCTGCCCCCTGTCTGCCCAAACTCCAGAAGACTATGGTAGCAGCACCCCCTCTTGCGTCCGCTGATCGCGCCACGTTGCCCCGGTTCCACCAGTGGGCCAAACACGACTTGCACACACCTTACGCGCCGCATCTTCTCTCGGACGATGGCGCACCTCTTCGGCGCGCCCTCGTCTGTTCGTGCCGGCTCCCCTTTACGGAGCGACGTGCTGCACCGAAGCGATCGTCAGTGTGTCTCCCTCGAGTTCCCCGGTCACTTTCACCTGGTGCCCAAGATGGTCCATTACCGTGTCTGGGTTGGCGATCTTGACGACCTTGTCACCTTCGGTCACGAAAACCGGCTCCAGGCCGCCCTTCACGCAAGCCTTCACGCAGGCGATGGACTTCTCGGAATGATCGTTGTGCGCGGCGCCACACTTGGAATCCGAAATATGTCCGGTCCACTCTCCGGCCGCCGCCGTCAATGCAAACACCAACACGCCCAGAAACAAAACTATCGTTGCGACTTTCATGTTGCCTCCTCTGAGCCCGAACTCGCCGCCCGCAACTCCCAGTCGCGGGCTGTCTGCGGCTCGTTGCCCTATGCAGTAAGTATAACTTGCCCCGCCGAAGTCGAACCGGTAAACTTTGGCCGCCCCAACGCGCCGCAAACATCTTCGGTTCGGTATGCTATACTTTCGTGAGGGAAGCCTCCCACCGACGCCACCTTTGTGTTGAGCTATTGGAGTTAGTATGTCTCAGGTCTGCCAAGTAACGGGAAAACGGCCAGTTTCCGGCCACAAGGTTTCCCATGCACACAACAAAACCAAGCGGTTTTTTAAGCCTAACATTCATACGAAGCGCTTCTGGTTGCCCTCGGAAAACCGCTGGATCAAACTGAAAGTCAGCGCGAAGGGAATCAAAATTATTACCAAGCGCGGTATCGACGCGGTGGTTGCGGACATGCGCAAGAACGGAGTAAAGGTCTGATATGGCGAAGACGAAGAAGAACAACATGAAGGTTCGGCTGGTCTCCTCGGCCGGCACCGGCCATTTCTACACCACCACCAAGAATGCGCGTAATCGCTCCGACAAACTCGAGTTGAAGAAGTACGACCCGACGATTCGCAAGCACGTCCTTTACAAAGAGTCCAAGATCTAATCCGGCTTTTCACCGTACGTGGAAAGGGCGCCCGCGGTCATCCCTCGGGCGCCTTTTCTGTTCGCGCTCCGCACGCTACTTCGCTGCCGCGGCCGGCTCGCACACGAACAGCCGCACCGCCATGTTGTGATAGCTCGCCGGCTCTTCTTCCCTGCAGCCCGCTTCGCGAAGGATCTCGCCCGTCAGTTGCGGGTAATTCGCGCCCGGGCTTGTCCACTCGATACCCTGGTGGTCCGAATGAAGCACCCAGAGACGGCGACTCGGCAGGGCTCGGCCCATGTCCTCCTGCAACCGCTCTTCACTCGCTGCCGGAATGGGACCTTCAATCCTCGGGCAACAGGGGAAGCCGACTTCGCCCAACACTGCACCCTCGGGAGTCCAGCCGAACATCCGCGTGTAGAGTTTGAAACCCTCCACCGCGCTGGCATGGACATAGATCCGGTCAGCAGGCGCCGCATTGTCCCGCAAGTGGGCCACCGCTCCCTGCACATCCTCGGCCACCAGCGGGCTCCTACGGCTGTGAACGCCCGCAACCAGAACGCCGAACAGCAATACCCAAAAGCCGATCCGCAGCGGCTTCTTCAGGCCCTTCCGCAAGCGGCTGAAGTACTCTTCTTCAATCAGCGCCAACCCGCAGCCGGCCAGCGCCAGTACGCAGGGCAGATAGAGCAGGCTGGTGCGAATTACCAACGGATAGATTCGCAGCAGCCCAAGTGCGATCGCGGCAAGCACCGTCGCCAAGCTCACCAGCAATAGGAACTCCGCCGGGCCGCGCCGCCAGCCACTCCGCCGGGTTCGCCAGACGATCGCCGGCAGAATCACGAGGACCGAAACCACGGCGAAAATCCGCGCGCCCGTGAATTGAATCGCCGGCGCCGGCAGCGGAAGGTGCCACAGCAACACGAACACGCTGCTGTAAGCGTGGGTGGCCCACACCACCGGACCTCCCTCGATCGGAGTTCGCCAGAAACCGTCGAGCAGGGGATTCGAGTTGGGAACCACCAATAGCCAATATTCGGCGGCGACCGTCACCGCCGCACCCAGCGCCAGCATAAGCCACCGCCCCACGCTTCCCCCTTCGCCGCCCCGCCACCGCCGGAGGAACCATGGCGATGAGACAACCAGCGCTGCTGGTAGGAAAACCGCCAGACCGTATGCCAAGGTCAGCCCGGCGGTCACCGCCAGCGCCAGGAGAGCGAATCTCTTTACCGACGGCTCGGCGGCGTAAGCCAGCAAGGCGAGCAGCAAAACAGTGGACGCGAAAAGCTCACAGCTATACTGCTTGAGAACGTGAGAGTAGTAGACGGCGGTCGGCGATACCGCCGCCATCAGGCCCACATACCCCGCCACCAGCCGGCGGTCGGGGAACATGCGCCGCAGAAGATAAAGCATGCCGGCCAGCGCGGTGCATCCGGCAAGAAACGGGATCAGCTTAAAGACCCAGTTCGCCATCCCCAGCGCTTCAACGATGGCGCGCACGAGCATCAGGAACAGTGGCGGAGTGGTCTGCAGCCAAGCCTCGTAGTAGAGCATTCCGCGCAACCCGGGCTCGATCACCGAATTCGCCACCCATGCCTCATCCTGCCAAAGACTCAGGTTCAGCCCGCGAAGCCGCAGCGCAACGCCGACGATCAGGCGGGAAAGCAGCATCAACCGGAATCGCAACGGCTGGGAGGTGGAATCGTTGAGCGGCACGCGAATCTCTTATTATCCACCCCGCCGCCGCCACCGCGGTTCGCCCGAATCGGAGACCCCATCCATCTCGCCCACGCCGCCCCTCGCAATCACGCCACCCCGGTCAAACGACCCGCCGCAATTCATCCGAATTGGACTCGCTGTCCCACCTGTCCACGCTGTACCGGTCAAACGACCGGCCACGCCGGCCGCGGTTCCTTCGAATTGGAGTCCCCGGTCTGCATATAGGATATAGAGGAGGAGGGCATTTTGATGCCACGCATTCTGTCGCTACTTCTCGCCGGCGTTCTCGCGCTGAGCGCCCAGCCGCTCTTCGAGCTTTCCAAGAACAACAAGGACCTTCTTCGCGTCGCCACCCTCTTCACGGCCCACGCCGTGCGGGACCACCTGAGCGCCCCGGCCGGACTCGACAGCGCCGTCCGCTGGTGCAAAGACACCGGCATCACTCATGTCTACCTCGAAACCGTCCGCATGGACTACCAGGCCGAGCGCGATGCGCTCGTTCGGGCGAGAGACCGCTTCTCACGCGAGGGGTTCGATGTTTCCGGCTGCGTCACCACGAAGAGCCCCTGGTGCTACTCCGATCCCGCCAACCTCAGCCGGCTGCGCGAGATCTTCGAGTTCACCGCGGGGTTGTTCGATCACGTCATCATCGACGACTTCTTCTTCACCGCCTGTGAATGTGACCGGTGCCGCCGCCTTAAGGGCGCCCGAAGTTGGTCCGAGTTTCGCCGGGATCTCATGCTCGAAGCCTCGAAGGAACACGTGCTGGAGCCGGCCCGCAAGGTGAATCCGAATGTCGTTGTCAACCTGAAGTATCCGCTTTGGTACGAGAACTACCATGAGCGCGGCTATGACGTGATCCGGCAGACCGAGCTCTATGACGAGATTTTCGTGGGTACCGAGACCCGCGATTGGGGTGGACCTCGAGGCGACCGGAAGCCGCAGTACCAGGCCTACTTCCTCATGCGCTGGCTCGGAGGCATCGGCGGCGAGAAGACCAAGGGTGGCTGGTTCGACTACATCGATACCACCGAGGACACCTACGTCGAGCAAGCCTGGCAAACCGTGCTCGCCGACGCCCCGGAGATCTTCCTTTTCACCTACCACCGCCTGCTGGAGGGTGGCGGAGCCGCCAACGTCCGGCGCTTCCGCAAGGAGTTGCCCGGCATTTTTGAACTCGCGGAACTCGTGCGCGGCAAGCCTATCCGCGGCGTGACCGCCGTGAAGCCGCCGCACAGCAATGGCTATGTCAAACCCGATTCATCCGGGCTCGACGCTGACGGATATGTCTTCAGCTTGGCCGGCATGATCGGTCTCCCGCTTGTGCCGCGCGCCGAAGTTGACACGAACGCTCCGTCGGCCTTGTTCTCGATGCACGCCCTCGCGGACTCCGAGTTTCCGGTCAAGCTTCGCCGGATGCTCGACGGGAAGAAGCCGGTTGCCGTCACGGACGGGCTCGCCAGCCAGTTGGCGCCCGCGCTTCTTAACCATCCGTCACTTATGGTGCTACCAGTGGGCGACCGCTGCACGAACCTGCTCTATCTCGGCCCGGCTGAGATGAACGCAATTCGCGATCACCTGCTCGCGCCTTTCGGCATGAGATTCAACGCGCCCGGCAGCGTCGCCCTGTATCTTTATGGCGGCGACCTGGTGGTGATCGAAAACTTCAACACCGCTCCAGTCCGTTCGGCGGTCCTCGAGTTTGACGGCCCTGTGACCGCCGCGAAGGCGCTGGCGCTGCCGAAAGAGGCGAACGTCGCGATCGAAATCCGTGGCAACTCGGTGCATCTTTCCGAACTTGCCGCGCGCTCCCTAGTGGCCCTTCGAATCAACCGCTGATTCGCCGCCAGCGCCACCGCCTCCTTCCGCCGAGCAGCGGCCGGCGGCCGGCCGCCCACACTGCCCCCACCGCGGGCCAAGCGCTAACGAGCGCACCGAGCCGCCGGGCGATGGCCGGAAATTGCTAGTCTGGAATCAGTATGAGGTTTCTTTGTCTCTTTGTATTGATCATGTCAACTGGGCAATTGTTTGCGGCTCCCGACGGCAACCCGTTCTTCAAGGACTGGAAGACTCCCTTCGGCGTTCCTCCATTCCCGGAAATCAGGAACGAGCACTTCCTGCCGGCGATTGAGGATGCAATTGAACGGAAGCGCGCGGAAGTGGAGGCAATCGCCGCGCGAGAGGACGAACCGACTTTCGCCAATACCGTGGAAGCGCTCGATGCCGCCGGCGAGGTGCTCGACAAGGTGACATCCGTCTTCTACAACCTCACCGCCGCCGAAACCAATGACACGCTGCAAGAGGTGGCGAAAGAGTCCGCGCCCCTGCTCTCGGCCCTGGACGACGACATCTATATGAACCAGGCGCTCTTCGCCCGCGTCGCCTCGGTCTGGAAAAAGCGCGAGAGCCTCGGCCTCAATCCCGAGCAGCTTCGACTGGTGGAAGAGACCCACAAGGACTTCCGGCGCGCCGGCGCGCACCTGTCCGCCAAACAGCGGGAACGCCTTCGCGAGATCAACCAGGAAATCTCTGTCCTTCGAGTCCGGTTCGCCGACAACCTGCTCAAGGAAACCAATGCCTACAAGCTGATCCTCGATAATGAGAAGGATCTTGCGGGGCTCCCCAGCGCCGTGGTAGCCGCGGCGGCCGAAGCTGCCAGCAAGGATGGACTCGACGGCCGGTGGCTCTTCACCCTGCACTACCCCAGCTACCAGCCCTTCATCACCTACGCCGACAACCGCGAACTGCGAAAGCAGATCGTCATCGCCTACGCGAACCGCTGCAATAACGGCAACGATCAGGACAATAAGGCAATCCTATATCGGATCGCGACGCTGCGGGCGGAGCGCTCCCAATTGCTGGGCTATGACAACTACGCCGGCTACACCCTGGAAGAGCGGATGGCCAAGACGCCGGACAAGGTCTATGAACTGCTGGACCAGCTTTGGGAACCGGCGCTTCGGGTCGCCCACGAAGAGGCCGAGGCGCTCCAGTCCATGATCGACGCCGAAGGCGGGGACTTCGAGCTCGAGCCGTGGGACTGGAAATACTACGCCGAAAAAGTCAAGAAGGCCAGATACGACATAGACGACAAGGAACTGCGGCAGTACTTCGTGCTCGAAAATGTCCGCGACGGAGCCTTCGCGGTTGCGACGCGCCTATACGGGCTGACCTTCCACGAGCGCCACGACATCCCCAAGTACCACGAAGAGGTGCAGACCTTCGAGGTGAAAGACCGGGACGGCTCGCATCTCGGCGTCTTCCTGGTCGATTATCATCCGCGGCCGGGCAAGCGCGGCGGCGCCTGGTCGAGCACCTACCGCGACCAGAAGTACCGCGACGGAAAAGACGTGCGCCCCGTGGTTGTGAACGTCTGCAACTTCACCCGGCCCTCCGAGGGGAAGCCGGCGTTGTTGAGCCCCGAAGAAGTGGAGACGCTTTTCCACGAATTCGGACATGGGCTCCATTCCCTGCTCCGGCGCATCCACTACACCTCCCTCGGCAGCGTGCCGCGCGACTTTGTCGAGTTGCCGTCGCAGATCATGGAGAACTGGGCGCTCGAGCCCGATGTGCTGAAGCTCTACGCCAACCACTACGAGACCGGAGAGGTGATCCCCGAAGAACTGGTCGCCAAGATCAAGAGGGCGAGCAAGTTTAACCAGGGCTTCGCCACCGTCGAGTACCTCGCGGCCAGCTACCTCGACATGGACTGGCATACCATCACGAAGGAGCCGCCGGTTCCCGTGATGGAGTTCGAGAGGCTCGCGCTCGCCGAGATCAAGCTACCGCCGGAGATCATCGTGCGCTATCGGAGCCCCTACTTCCAGCACATCTTCTCTAGCGGCTACGCAGCCGGCTACTACAGCTACATCTGGAGCGAAGTGCTCGACAGCGATGCCTTCGAGGCCTTCAAGGAGAAAGGCCTCTTCGACCAGGATACGGCAGCAGCCTTCCGCGAGAAGATCCTCGAACGCGGCGGGACCGCGGATGCAATGGAGATGTACAAGCAGTTCCGCGGCCGGGAGCCGGTAGTGGCCCCGTTGCTCGAGAAGCGCGGCTTGAACTGAGACGGCGCTATCCCACTACCACGCGCTCGAGTTCTTTTTGGTCGAACTCGATGCCGAGGCCCGGGTCGTCTGAGACGTAGACCGCGCCCGGGCGGTAGTCGAGCGGTTTCGTGAGCAGGCGGTTGCCGAATGCCCGCTCGTGGCTATCGCCGCCTTCGAGGATCACGGCGTTCGCCGAGGCCACGCAGAGGTGAATCGCGGCAGCCCGGTATGGGGCGGAACCCATGCTCGAATGGGGCGAGAGCAGCACCTGGTGGGCGTCGGCCATCACGGCGATGCGCTTCGATTCAGTGAGGCCGATGCGGCTCAGGTCCGGGTTGATGATGTCGGCCGCCCGGTGATGGAACAGGTCGCGGAACTGGAACCGGTTCGAGTATTGCTCACCGGCGCAGATCGGCACGTCGAGGGTCTCGGCGAGCCGGCCATGGCCTTCAATGTCTTCGGGCGCCAGCACGTCTTCCCACCAGCCGACGTTGCCCATGGCGTCGAGTTCCCGCCCGCGGATGGTCGCCTCGGCCAGGGTGTAGGCGCCGAGGGAATCGACCAGCACCTGCCCCTTTTCGCCGAGCGTCTCGCTGACGGCCCGGACGCGGTTGATGTCCCGCGACGGGCCGCGGCCCTTGGCGAGGCTCATCTTCATCGTGTCGAAGCCCCGGTCGAGAAACGCCTGGGCGTTGTCGCGAAGCTGCGCCAGATCGTTGCCACCTACAGCCACGTAAGTCGGGATCCGGTCACGGAACTTGCCCCCGAGCAACTGGTAGACAGGCACTCCGGCGGCCTTGCCGACGATGTCCCAGAGGGCGATGTCGATGCCGGCCATCGCCCGGGTATAGAAGCCGGTGCCGTAGCCACGCAGCCGCTGGGTGGAATACATCTTCTCCCACAGGGCCTCGATCTGCCGGGCGTCCTTGCCGAGGAGCACCGGAGAGAAGAGGTCCGTGATGGCGGTCTGAACGACGCGCGGCGTCATCACTGCGTGCGCCTCGCCCCAGCCGTGGATGCCCTCTGAGGTGTGCACCTTCACGAGGAGCGTCTGCCGGTAGCCGCCTTGGCGGACGGTCTCCATCCGCTCCAGCCGGTTCCAGAGTCCGACGCCGCCGGTTTCGACCCCCATCGGGGTCATATCGACGAAGCCGCTCTCGGGCCGGCCGCGCTCCGGGGGATCGCGGAGGATAAATGTCTCGATTCTGGTGATCTTAAGTTCCGGCAACTGCGCCCGCAACGCCGCGGGGAGGGCCGCCGAGAGGGCCGCGCCGCCGAGAAATGCGCGGCGGGTCCAGCCGCTTCTGTTAGGTTCGGTAGTCCGCATTAATGTGAACATACCCCTCGGTAAGGTCACATGTCCAGAATCTGGCCTGTCCCTTGCCGCGGCCCAGGATAGAGAAGCGAATCTCGCAGTCGCTTTTGGCGAGTCTCTCTTCCATGTCCTTTTCGGAGAACTTCGCCGCGAGGCCGGACTCGCAGACCTTGACGCCCTGCAGAACAACGTCCACCTTCTCGGGCTTAAACGGAACTCCGGCGTAGCCGGCGGCCACGAGGATTCGTCCCCAGTTCGGATCGCCGCCGGCGATGGCCGTCTTCACCAGAAGCGAGTTTGCGATCGATCGCGCAATGCGGCCGGCGTCGACGTCCGAGCCAGCGCCGCTCACCTCCACCGTAATCAGCTTCCTGGCGCCTTCGCCGTCGCGGGCGATCTTTTGCGCCAGCTCTTCGAGGACCCCGGTCAAGGCCGCGCCGAAGGCCTTCCGGTCCCGCCCCGTCACGGCGACGCCCGCGGCGCCATTCGCCATCAGAAGCACGGTGTCGTTGGTCGATGTGTCGCCATCCACCGAGAGGCGGTGGTAGGTGCTCTCAACCGCCCGAGACAGCATCTCTCCAAGGTCAGATGGACTGACGGCCGCGTCGGTCATGATGAAGGCCAGCGTCGTGGCCATGTTCGGATGGATCATCCCAGCGCCCTTGGTGACTCCCGCGATCCTGACGGCGCCCTGGCGAAGAACGACTTCCGCGGACGCTTTTTTGGGAACGGTGTCGGTGGTCATGATGGCGTCGGCGATGTCCGGGAACCGCTCCGGGGCCAGCCCCGCGAGCATCTCGGGGATCTTGCTGGTTATCAGATTCGGATCGAGTTCGACGCCGATCATTCCGGTTGACGACGGAATCACCTGCCCGGCTGGAACCGCGAGAGCTTCGGCCAGCGCACGGCTGCATTCCAGGGCCACGGCTTCACCGGTACGGGTGGCGCAATTCGCGTTGCCGGCGTTTACCAGCACCGCCCGTAGTTTGCCCCCAGACTTCTCGAGCCGCTTTCTCGCGAGCCTCACCGGAGCGGCCTGAACGACGTTGGTCGTGAACATGGCCGCCGCCGACGCTTCGAGGTCCGAGACGATGAGCGCCAAGTCGTCTTTCCGTTCCTGGCGGATGCCCGCGTAAGCGGACGCGAACCGGTAACCGGCTGGAATCTTCGTTGTCATTTCTCCCCCCATCGCTGGCCGCTCGCGAGGCGCTGCCCGTGGGCGAAGGCCGTGGCGGGCATTCTCTTCCGTCCTTCGAGCTGCACTTCCACGAGTTCGAGCGCCGTGCCTTCTCCGCAGGCTGCCAGCACGCGGCGCTTCTCGACTGCCATTGTGCCCGGTTCGCCGCTTACCGGGTGATCGGACACGCGCGACCTCCAGATGTGGAGCATCGCGCCGTTCAAGTAAGTGAATGCGCCGGGCCAGGGCTGGAACCCGCGGACCCGGTTGTGGATCTCTTGCGCCGGCCGTCGCCAATCGATCAACCCGGTCTCCTTCTTGAGCATCGGGGCGTAGGTGGCGCGCTCGTGGTCCTGGGGCTGCGGCGTGATCACGCCACGGTCGAGGCCGCGGAGGGTCTGCACGAGCAAGTCGGCGCCGATGAGCGACAACCGTTCGCTTAAATCGACGGCGGTCTCGTCGGGTCCGATTTCGACTTCCTGTTTGAGGAGCATGTCACCGGAGTCGAGCCCGGCCTCGATCAACATCGTGGTAACTCCCGTTCGCGTCTCGCCCTCGGCCACGGCCCACTGCATGGGCGCCGCGCCACGGTACTTCGGCAGCAGCGAGGAGTGGACGTTGACGAGGCCGAGCGGAGGGATGTCGATGATCGACTGCGGAATGATCTTGCCGTAGGCCACCACGGCCATTGCCCGGAGGTCGAGAGACCGGAAGTGTTCGACCGCCTCGTCGTTGTTCTTGATCCGGGCCGGCTGGTATACGGGCAGGCCGAGCCGGAGCGCCGCCTCCTTTACCGGGGGAGCAGCCAGTTTCGCGCCTCTGCCTTTTGGCTTGTCGGGCTGGCACACGACCGATACAACGTCGAAGCCGGCGTCGGCCAGCCGTTCGAGCGACGGAACGGCGAACTCGGGCGTCCCCAGGAAAGCGATGCGCAAGAATCAGCCCTTTCCGGTCAGGCGCCCACCACCGAGGTGTCCTTCGACGGGCCCCGCACGATGGCCGGCCATTCACCGGCCTTCGCCATCTTGCGAATCTTGCGCCGGATCAGATCGCGTTTCAGGGCGCTGATGTGGCGGATGAAAAGGATGCCGTTGAGGTGATCGATTTCGTGCTGCAGCGCCCGGGTCAGCAGCCCTTCGCTCTCGATCGTGATCCGCGCGCCAGTTGCGTCCCGGGCTTCGATGACGGCGGTGTTGGCGCGCGTCACCTTCTCGCGGAAGCCGGGAAAGCAGAGGCATCCCTCTTCCTCTCGGAGCTTCCCTTCGGTCTTCGCGACCCTCGGGTTAATGATCACGATCTTGTTGGGGTGTGACTCGTCGGCGGCCGATAAATCGATGACAGCCACCTGCCGCATCACGCCAATCTGTGGCGCGGCCAAGCCGACGCCCTTGTGGTAGTGCATTGTCTCGAACATGTCCTCCACAAGTTTGTGCAACTCGGGAGTATCGAATTCCTCGACTGGATCGCACGGGGTCTCCAGCCGCGGATCCGGGTATCGAATTACGTCGTAAATCATCAGTACCGCCTTACTTGCTCCAGATATCCTTCATAATTCCGCCGGGTTTCCCCGAGCGAATCGCCCCCGAACTTCTCCAGGAAGGCCTGCGCGAGGACGATGGCCACCATGGCCTCGCCGATGACGCCGGCTGCGGGAACGACGCAGACGTCGCTGCGTTCATAGGCCGCGAGGGATGGCTCGTGTGTGACCACGTCCACCGACTCAAGCGGCCGCCGCAAGGTCGAGATTGGTTTTAGCATTCCTCGAACCAAGACCTCCTGGCCGTTGGTAATGCCGCCTTCTAGGCCGCCGGCGCGGTTGGCTCCGCGTGTGAAGCCGCTTTCCCGGCCGTAGTGGATCGTATCCTGGACCTCGGAGCCGAACGAAGCCGCGCCTTCAGCGGCAAAGCCGACTTCGACGCCCTTCACCGCCTGGATCGAGACGATTGCCTGGGCCAGCTTTCCGTCCAGCCGGGTATCCCAGGCAATATGCGACCCGAGGCCGGGCGGCACATTTCGCGCCACTACTTCAAAGATACCGCCGACGGTGTCGCCGTTGCGGTAGGCTTCGTCGACCACGGCCTTCATGCGCTGCTCAACTTCCCGGTCGGCGCAGCCGAGGAGCACCTCGTCCTGGCGGGAAAGGGCGGCGATTTCGTCCCATTCGACAGCCCTGTTCAAGCGCTCGCGGCCGACGGAGATGACGTGACTGAGCACTTCGATGCCGAAGGCGCCGAGGAACTGCTTGGCGACCGCTCCCACGGCGACCCGCGCCGTGGTTTCCCGCGCGCTCGCCCGTTCGAGAATGTAGCGGGCGTCGTGAAAGTCGTACTTGATGCCGCCGGCGAGGTCGGCGTGCCCGGGGCGCGGCCGGGTGACGGGCTTCCTCTTTTCAGCGCTGTCCGGCGCGGCTTCGACGGGGAGCACTTCGGTCCAGTTCTTCCAATCCTTGTTCTCCAGGATCATGGCCACCGGGGAGCCGATGGTCTGGGAATGCCGGACGCCGGCGACGATGCGCACTCGATCGGTTTCAATCTTCATCCGGCCGCCGCGGCCGTAGCCCTGTTGGCGGCGCCAGAGTTCGCGATTGATGGAATCGACGGAGATGGGGACGCCCGCGGGCAGTCCGGTCAGCGTAGCGACAAGGCACTCCCCGTGAGACTCGCCAGCGGTCTCGAAGCGAAGCATTTGTGTAGTTTTATGTTAGCAGAGAGCCGCAAGGGGGACGGGCGAGAGGGAGGGGCGTCAGTGGAGACGCCGGACAAGGGGGGGACACCCACGAGCGTCCACGCGGCGAAAAACCCGGCTTGAGACACTCGTGAATGTCCCGCTTGTGGGAGTGTCCCCTTTAAATCGGTCTTGCGATATTCGGTAAAGAGTAGCCTGTCACCGAATTTTGCTAGGTGCGCAGTTCTTCGACGATTTCGGTGGCGGCCTTCTTTGCCTCTTCTATCGCGTCCTTGGGGAAGCTGATGGCGCCGACGCGGGGATGGCCGCCGCCGCCGTAACGTTCACAGATCGCGGCCAGGTTGTGTTTCAGTTCGCGCTTGGCCCAAGGGTTGGAACCGACGGATACTTTCGTGCGGAAGCTGGAGATAAGGACCGAGACGGTGTAAAGCGAGTCCGGATAGAGGTAGTACGGGATAAACTTGCTGTAGCCCTGGAGGGGGTACTTGGTGAGGTCGAAGTAGACAACAGTTCCGTCGTCGCGGGCTTCGTTTCGAATGATGTCGATGGATCTGCGGTGCTGGTCGTAGAGGGGGCCATAGATCTTCTGGATGGAGGGTTCGACGATGATCTCATCGAGCGTCTTGTGGCACATCCAGCGGATGATTTGCTGGACGGTCTCCGAACCATGGCATCCTTCGATGACCAAAACGAGCTTGGTGGCCGCGCTGCGCAACTCCACCACATCTTCAGCACTTTCGTATTGCGCTCCATCGACAATGTCGGCCCACTCGACGAGGTTCTCGAGGCCGGGCGCTTCGTAGCGGTATTTCTCGCGGGCAATCACGGCGATGTACTTCGTGCAGGACTTGAAGTTAGGGTCTAGAAACTTCCGGCCGGATTGGTCGCGCCGGTAGTGTTCCTCATCCTCGTCGTTGAGGAATGCGCTTTGATGGTGATCGAACCACCAAGTGAGCTTTGGATTGGACGAGTACTTGAAGTCCACGATCGCGTTCACATCACCGTCGAAGAGAGAATCGTCGAACAATTGGGACGCTTTGTGCGCCATTCCGGTGTAGACGAACTCCGCGCCGGGGTGGAACTGATCGGCCATGAAGCGCGAGAAGAAGGCTGCCGCGGCGGCGCCATCGAAGCAGTGATCGTGGTATAAGACTCGAACCCGCATTGACCCAATGAAGTAAAACTCTCTAGCTTGCCTCAATCCCAGCCGAAACGCAAGCGGGAAAAGAAATGGGCGAGGTATCGAAGAGCCTCGCCCAGCCCGGAAACGCTGGTTTCAAATCGGCTTGTTGTCAACAGTCCTTGCCAAATTCGCTTTCGAAAGCTTCGACGAGCCTGGCGCTCCAACCGTTCATCGGATCGAGACGGCCAGCGAAGAAGCGCAGCACGGGCGGTTCGAAATTGAAGGTCAGGCCTTCGACGAGGTGTTTGTTCTGGTGGAGCCAGGTGACTCGATCGACGGCGTACTCGACGTGGGACATTGTGTAGGTGCGGCGCGGGACGGCGAAGCGGACGAGTTCGAGGTCGCCCATCACCTCGTTGCCTTCCTTGTCTCGATCAGTCGAGAGAGTGCCGCGTTCCATGGTGCGGATGCCGGAGGCGATGTAAACGGCGGCCGCGAGGGCGCCGGCTGGGTAATGCTGCTGGGGCATTTCGGGGAGGAACCGGCTCGCGTCCACATGACAGGCGAGGCCGCCGGCCGGGGTCACCACCGGCACGCCGTTGTCCCTCAGGCGGTGGACGAAGTACTTGACGCAGTCGGCTGAGCTGCCGGCCACATCGACGGCGCACATTTCCCGGACGCCGACGGCCATCGCTTCCACTTCCTTCGAGGACATGCCGCCGTAGGTATAGAAGCCCTCGTACAGAGGCAGCCACGGCGCGATGGCATCGTAGTGCTCCTTGATATTGGTGGCGATGAAACCGCCGCGGACGCTGCAGCTTTTCCGGCCCGACAGATAGCAGATGTCGCAGAGTTGCATGATCTCGCGAATGATCTCTTTGATTCCGGTATCCTGATAGCCCTCCTCACGCTGGCGGATGAAGTAGGCGTTCTCGGAGATGAGGCTGCCGTCGATGATTAGCAGGATGCCGTGTTTCGCGGTGATTTCGCGGATCTCGCGCAGGTTCGCCATCGAGAACGGCTGGCCGCCGAGCAGATTCGTGGTGGCTTCCATGCGCACAAACGAGACTTTGTCCGGTCCGTATTCGTCAATGAGCTTGTTGAGTTTGCGGGGGTCAATGTTGCCCTTGAAGGGCTCGGCGCTGTCGGTGTTCAGGGCTTCGTCGAAGTAGATTTCGTGGACCGTTCCGCCGGCGAGTTCGAAGTGGGCCTTGGTGGTGGTGAAGTGGTAGTTCATCGGGACAATGTCGCCTTGTTTGACAAAAACCTTGGCGAGGAGGTGCTCGGCTGCGCGGCCCTGGTGGGTGGGCAACAGATACTCGTAGCCGAAGACGTCCTTGACCGAGTCAGCGAGTTTATAGAAACTTTCCGAGCCGGCGTAGGCATCGTCGGAGCACATCATGGCGCCGAGTTGGCGGTCGGTCATGGCGTTAGTGCCGCTGTCGGTCAGCATGTCGAGGAAGATGTCCTTCGTGCGGAGCAGGAAAGTGTTGTAGCCGGCCTCTTCCATCGCTTTCAAGCGATCGGCGGCGGGGGGCAGATTGGTCTGCTGAACGATGCGGATTTTGTGCATTTCAATCGGGATCTCGCTCCCGTTGGACAGTCTGACACTCATGTACTTCTCCTTCGGTTCGGTGGTTTGGTTGTGAGGCTCATGCCCGGAATGGCACGCCCGTGGGGTGCAGGGCGAAGTCGCGGGTTGGCGCTAGGCTCGTGGAATAACCTGCACGGCGCCATCATATCACCGATCGGGGCCTTCTTGTCTAATTAGTCAACTTTGGAATCGGGAGGGCGCGGTGAGATATAGTCGTAACGCTATGATGACTCGACGGAATTTCGTTGCGGCGAGCGCCGGAGCGCTCGGTTTCAACTATTGCTCCACGCCGTCGCGGAGCCGGCGTCCGAACGTGCTTTTCGTGATGACGGACGATCAGGCGGTGGGGCAGATGTCCTGTGAAGGCGGCTCGGTGATCGAGACGCCGAATATGGACCGCCTGGCGCGGGAAGGGGTCCGGTTCGAGAACTGTTTCTGCAACAACTCACTTTGCGCTCCGGGGAGGGCAACGGTGCTCACCGGCGCCTTTTCGCACGTGAACGGGATTCGGGGCAACTCCGAGGCCAGGGGCGCCGCAGAGGTTATGGACCCGAATCTGGCCACTTATCCGCGGGCGCTCCAGGAGGCCGGCTACCGGACGGCGATGATCGGAAAGTGGCACCTGCCGCATCACCCGCGGGGCTTCGATTATTGGAACATCCTGCCGGGGCAGGGACTCTATTTCGATCCGGATTTCATCGAGATGGGAGAGCGGAAGAAGTATGAAGGCTACTGCACGGATATAACCACCGATCTGGCGCTGGATTGGCTGAAGCAGCAGGCCACGGCGGACCCGTTCTGCCTGGTTTACCAGCACAAGGCTCCGCACCGGCCGTTTACTCCGCCGCCACGGTTAAGCGAGATGCGGGCGGGGCTGCGGGTTCCGAAGCCGGCGACTTATGACGACGACTACTCGACACGCCGGGTCGCTAAGGAAGCGCGGGACATGAAGTTCGAGTTGAGCCTGGCGGGGGATTACGAAGACTTGCCCGGGGATCTCTCCGAGCCGGAGAAGAAGGATTGGATTTTCGAGCGTTTCGTGGGCGACCACTATGCTTCGCTTTATGCGGTGGACGAGAATCTGGGGCGGGTACTCGAGTATCTGGATGAATCTGGCCTTGCGGAGGATACGCTTATTCTCTACACGTCGGACAACGGCTATTACCTGGGTGAGCACGGCTGGTACGACAAGCGCTTCATGTACGAGCCGTCGCTGCGGATTCCCCTGCTGGCGCGGTATCCGAAGGCGGATCTCGCTGGACAGGTAGCCGGAAGTTTTGTACAGCAGATTGACTACGCGCCGACGATGCTGGACTTCGCGGGCGTGCCGGTTCCAGAATCGATGCAGGGGCGGTCGTTGCGGCCGATGCTCGAGGGTGAGGAGCCGGGGGATTGGCGGGAGTCGATCTACTACACGTATTGGGAGAATTCGTGGGCGCTGCGGAACGTGCCGCGGGAGGAGATGTCGGATCCGAGCTTCGCGTACTTCACTCCCCACCGAGTGGGGCCGCACCGGGGCGTGCGGACGGAGCGGTACAAGCTGATCCATTATTTCTCGGAGGGTGATTACTGGGAGCTATTCGATCTGGAACAGGATCCGAACGAGCTGAAGAATGTCTACGGGCAGGCGGAGTTCGCGGACGTGACGGAGGGTTTGAAGCAGGAGTTGTCGGCGCTGCGGGCGCAGTACGGAGATCTCGCGTAAATTCGACCAAATTCGGTGACATCCATGATAAATCGAAATCAAGGGGCACCGAGTTCCCCCC
>CAYXVG010000042.1:0-66307 GCA_964468205.1 uncultured Solibacteraceae bacterium
GGGGATTGGCGGGATTCCATTGTGGGGGCTGTTCGCGGTTGGCGATGAGGAGCATGCCGAGGCCGATGGTGCGGGTGACGGTGGCCATGTTGGTGAAGTCGATCTTGTTCCAGTGGTCGGCGACACCGTGGTAATCGGGGTATTGGAAGGCGACGGTTAGCGAGTGAGCTGGGACGCCTTTCTCGGCCAGTGGCAGGTTGTCACTGGCACGGAAGTAGTCTTCGCTGTAGCGTTTGTGTTTGTAGACTTCGACGCCGGTTGTCTGGCCGGCCTGGCGCAGGAGTTCGCCGACATCGGAAAAATCGAAGCCCGTGACCGAGAGGCGTTTGATCTGGGGACCTTCGGAACTGTCGGTGCGGCCAACCTGCTCGAGGTTGAGGCCCGCGACGGTGCTTTCGAGTGGAAACGGCGGGTTGGCGGCGTAGTAACGCGAACCCAAGAAGCCTCTCTCTTCGCCAAAGAATGCGACAAAGAGGAGACTGCGCTTGGGCCGCGTTTTCAGGCTGGCCAGGGCGCGCGCCAGTTCGATGACGACGACGGTTCCGCTGCCGTTGTCATTGGCTCCGTTGAAGATGCGGTCACCTTCGCCCGGGGGCTTCACCCCAACATGGTCGTAGTGGGCGGAGACCATTACGGCCGTCTCGCGGAGCGTGGCGTCGCTCCCGCGAAGGATTCCGACGACGTTGCGCAGTCGCACGTCCTCTTCGACCGGCTCCCCGCAGAGAAGCGAAATACGGACTTCTGCAGCGGGCTGCCGGAGCATCTCCGCCACTACCGGGTCGGTCACCGTCACCCGAGGAGCAGTCTCCGCGGGGGGATTCGCAGGATCTATCAGGAGATGGCGGCGCCCGGGGGCGAAGCCTGCGGGATCCACCAGCAGGACCAGGGTCGGCTGCCACTCCTCCAGCTTGCGACTCATGCGCATGTAGCTGCGGTAGGCGGAGTTCCTCGCGTCCCGGTCTTCCGGAATCGCATCCGGCATCACCACGGCGATGACTCGCCCCCGTATCTGTTCCTCTTTGGGGGGAGAGGCTCGCGCGAACTCGACTACGGAGACGCTGGCATCGCGGAACTCGAATGGACGGTCCAGGACGCCAGCCATCTGAGAGCCGGCGACGCGGATGATCTTCTCGCCGCTGAGAAACGTCAGAGAGAGCCCGCCAGTCCGCCGGAGCTTCCAGTTGGCGGTATGAAAGTAGCCATCGCCGCTGACGGGTTCGAGGCCGGCGCCGCGAAACTGCGCCGCGATGTACTCGGCGGCAATGTCAAGGCCGTGGGATGGCGTGTCGCGGCCTTCGAGCAGGTCAGAGGCGATGAACGAGAGATGCCCGCGCAAGGAATCGGAGGCGACCCGGTCGAGGGCGGTTTGCCATTCGGACGGTATCTCCGCGGGCAGAACGGCCCAGGCGGCACAGAGGAAAATTCCCAGGAGGCGGCGCATTAACTTAAGACTACCTTTGCAGACGGTAGAGAAACCAGCCGAGGCCGAATACCAAGAGCGTTCCAGCGATGATCCGCTCGCCCCAAATGCCGGGCAGGCGCGGCCGCAGCCGGCTCCAGAGAAGGGCGACCAGTCCGATGGCAAGGAAATCCGTCACAATCGCGCCAGACAGCAGATAGAACGGCGAGAAGCGAGTCTCACGCAGAAACAGAGCCAGGTACAGGCCGTGGAACATTCCGAGAACGCCCACCACGAGCCAACGCTGGCCGGCATCGGGTAGAAGAAGAATCTCGACGGCGAGGTAGGCGATGGTCAGCGCGGCCGCCGCTTCGACGAACCGCGGCGCGGGATACCAGTTCAGCAGCGGCAGGGCAAAAGTGGCCAGGGCTTGGCCGAGGGCGAACATCCCGGCCAAAGCCAGCAGCTCTTTCCGGTTTCGCGCGGCCACGGTGAGGGCCACCAGAAAAAGTATGGCGGCAAGCCCCCCAAGGGCGCGGCGGGCGCCGGCGCCGAGTTGCTGGCCGGCAGTTTCCCAAAAGGTGGGCGGGATGAAATTGATGGTCACGGTGGGGAGGGTGAAGTCGAAGATGGCCTGGTCCGCCACCTCCCCGCGATAGGCCCGGAGGATGTGTACGTGGTTCGGGACGGTAACGGCGTAGAAGCGGCACTCGACGTCGAGGACTTCAACGGGAGCCGAAAACTCGTACCGCGCCTGACAGACGAACATCCCCTCGGCCTGATCGGGACGGCAGGAGAGATCGGCAAGGCGCCCGGTTTCCCCGCCCGAGCGCAAGCTGAAGTGGTCGAAGAGGAGTTTCTGCGGGTCGTCCAGCACCTCCGTCTCGTAGAGGGGCATCTTCAGTTCGAACCTGGCCTCGGAACCGGTGACATGGAGTTCGCCGGTGCTGATGCTGACCATGTGGGCAGCAGCCGGAGCGAAAGCGGCCAGAAGCGCCAACACGGTGCGCACCGCCAGGCGCTTCACTTGAGCACGACCTTCCTGCGGCTGATGGTTGGATCGCCGTCTTCGGGGACGGCCGAGGCGGTAAGAAGATGGTTCCCTTCCCCGTCCGGGATCGTCATCGGGAGCGCGTAGGTCACCTGCCCCAGAGCCGGAATCTCAAATCGCGTCTCCTGCCGTGCGGCGCGGCCGCCGGCGCTATCCTCAAGAGTCAGGGAAAGGAGTCCCCGCCGGGGGCGGTTGCCGTCGTTCACCAGCATCACGGCGAAGCGCCGCTCCTCGCCAGCGGCCAGCGCCGGCTGCCAGAAGTTGAGGTAGACGCCGAGCGGGCGAAAGGCCTGCCCTACGTAGTCGAGGAAGCGCGGTTCGAGTTCGAGCGTCTTCACATCAGTGAAGTGGTCCGAGGTGAAGACGCCCGGGAAGCTGGCGGTGAGGTAGACGAAGTGGAGGATGCCAGCGAACTGCCGGTGCGCGCGCCAGTACTCGGTGAGTCCGGCAAGGTGATAGGCGCCCGCCTCGAAGCGTTCTTCCGCGGTGGCGTTTTCTCCCACCAGTTTCCGGTAGATGTTGTCAGTAAGCAGTGTCGGGGAGCCGTTGCGGTTGAGCCAAAGCCAGCCGTACTCGTTCACGATGGCGGCGTGTGCGGTAGGGTGCGCGGAGTTGACGCTTTTCTCTCCGGTTCCCCGTTCCAGGTCTGTCATTTCGAAACCGGGCTCGCGGCCGGACTGCACGCGCGAGAAGAGGTAGGGGTGGTCCTCGACGGGATCGTCGGGGCCGGCGGGCAGTCCGTAGCCGTTCTCCCAGGGGCGATTGCTGAGGTCGAGCCCGCGCACGGCCGGGATGATCCGCTCGGCGAAGACATCGGCTTCGGTCTCGTTATTCGCATCCCAGATGACGACGCTCGGATGGTTCCAGCTATCGCGCACCCATTCTCCGTATTGGCGGATCATTTCGTTGACATCCCACTCCTGGGGGAAATTTCCGCGGCCGGTCCAGACGAAAAACTCGTGCTGGATGAGGAGGCCGGTTTCGTCGGCGATCGCAAGCCAGCGGTCCGGCACCGGTCCGATACAGAAACGGAAGCTGTTCCAGTGAAGCTTCTTTGGGATTTCGACGAGCAGCTTTCGCACCCACTTTTCGTCCCAGGGGAGGCGGCCGCACTCCGGGTCTTCAAAGAAGCGGTGGAGTGTGATGTTCGAGCCGCGCAGGAAGTAGACCTCTCCGTTCAGGTAGGCGCGGCGGGTGGCGGTGTCGAAGCGAAACTCGCGGACGCCGAAGCGGGTGCGGGTGTTGTCGCCAGGGGTTCCGCTGCGCAGAACGTAGAGGTGTGGCGTCTCGGGGGTCCAGAGTTTCGCATTGGGAATGGGAATGGTCTGAGTGATCACGCGCTCTTCACCGGCGGCCAGGCGAAGGCGCAAGGGGGCGGCCTCGGCGACGGTGTTTTCTCCCCTCCACTCGCCGATGTCCTGGGTAATGGTGAGTTCGCGCGGCTGGCCGGGGTTTCGGACGCGCGTCTGCACGACGATCGCCGGCGGGTCGATTTTCGGCGCCACCTGGACACTTTCGATCAAGGGCCCGTTGCGGAGTAGGAGCGAGACGGAGTCGTAGATACCCGGCGTCCACTTGGTCTTTTCGAAGTCCGTCCCGGACGGGACCGATGAGGGGAGGACGCCGGGGTGCGCGCCGATGCGAATGACGAGCTCATTTTCGCCCTGCCAGTCGATAGCGCCGGTGAGGTCGAAGTAACCGGCGGTGAAGCAGCCGAGGTGCTCGCCGACCGGGGTTTTGTTCAGCCACACGGCGGTTCCGAACTGGGCTTTGTTCACTTTTAGCGTGACGATTTCCCGTTTGTCGGGAAGGCGGAACGTTTTCCGGTACCAGAAGTAGTTGCGCTCCTGGCGGGCGATTCCCGCACCGGCCGGCAGGCTGGTTTTGGGAATGGCGCCGCGCCGCATCAGGTTCTCGAGATAGCCGCGGCTCTCGAAGCGGTCCACGTCAGGGAACTCCGGCCGGGCCAGGTTGGCGAGGCCGGGAACCGGCGCCGTGTGGCCATAAGACTCCGGGACCGGGCCGGGGACGACACTGCCGGTCACTTGCCAATCGCCGTCTAGAGAGATCGTGATTCGCTGAGCGGCAAGCGGCGGGACGAGCGTGGCAAAAAGCGCTGCGATGACGATGAAGACGCGCATTCTCGTTTAGTGTAGCTGTTCGCAAGTGTGAGGGAGTTCGGGCGGTACGCTGGAATTGGGGGGGGCAATGGTAATGGCGCGCGGAAAGGGCGTAGGCTAGCCTGGCTCCAGCGTCCGTCATATACTAAGGGGACGGTTTCGGGCGGAGGCCGCGCGGAACCCAACTCTGGGGAAGGAATCGATGGTGACGAATCCGAAAACGACTCGCGAAGGGCGGGTTTTGCGGTTCACGCTGAATCGTCCCGAAAAGCGGAATGCTTTGCGCATTCTGGACTGCAGTCAACTCGTGGCCGCCTTCAACGAAGCGGAGCTCGATGACAGTGTCGGTGCGATTCTTCTGGATGCGGAGGGACCGGCGTTCTGTTCCGGAATGGACCTGGCCGAATCCCTGCGCGAGGACGCTCCCGAGCAGGCCGCCATTCACAATGAATTGTTCACCATCGGCGCCCGCATCACCAAACCGATCATCGCGGCCGTACAGGGACAGGCGTTGGCGGGCGGCTTGGGGCTGGTGACGAACGCGCACATCGTCGTGGCCGGCGAAGGGGCAGGCTTCGGCCTGACGGAGATCCGCATCGGGCTGTGGCCGTTCGTGGTATTCCGCTCCGTAGCCTGCGCCATTGGCGAGCGCCGGGCGCTCGAGCTAAGCCTCACCGGGCGCGTCATTTCGGCCGAGGAAGCGTTGCAGTGGGGCCTGATTCACCATCTGGCGCCCAACGGCGAGCTGCTGGAGCGGGCGCTGGCGGTGGCCTCCACGGTCGCCCGGTTTAGCCAGATGGCCGTGCGGCGCGGGCTTGACTATGTCCACCGCTCGCGCGCTTTGTCCCCATCGGAAGCAGTAGATCTCGCCGATACGATGCGACGCTGGACGTTCAAGAGCGCCGATTTCGCGGAAGGGGTCGGGGCGTTCTTCGAGAAACGTGAGCCGGAGTGGCCCTCGATCAAGCGCTGATAGACGAGCGAGGCCCATATAATTGGGGGGTCGATCAGAGAATCCAGCTATGACGAATCCCGGTGTCAGATTTGCGGCCACATTGTTATTCTTCCTGTTTGCCGCGTGCCCGGGAAGGCCTCCCGAAGGCAGCCTGGTGGTTCCCCGCGGTTCTACTATTTCGGTAATCGTGAGTGAATCCATCGCGCCTAGCACCCACTCGAGCGGGTCAACCTTTAAGGCGGAATTATCGAGCCCGCTGTCGCTCGGCGACACGATCGTTGTCACGTCCGGGGCCTTGGTGGAGGGTCTAGTGGAAATCCCGGATGCGGGCAAGGACTCCACCGCGGTGGAATTGCGCCTCACCAGCCTGCAGATCACCGAGACGTCGAGGCTTCCCATCAGCACCAAGCCGATGAGCCGCACGGCCTCGTCCACGGTCACCACGGAGGTGATCGCGGACGCCACCACCGGCCTCAAGGACAAGATCCGGTACCTCGCTGAAACCGGCGAAACAAGTGCGGAACGCGGCGGTGAAGAGAGTGATACGGGCGGCGCGGCCGTTCCAAGAAACTCCCAGCTTGTATTCACCCTCGCGGAGGATCTGGTGGTTGTTCCGGCGGGGTGAGTTTCGGAGAGGCCAGAAAGAACGCAGGTTCACGCTAGCGATGGGTTCGATGCACAGTCACATGTGAGCTTCGCGGGAAATAATCTCTTCCTGGATCTCCGGCAGCAAGTTGATGAAGAACTCACTCAACCCGGCGACGCGGACCACAAGGTCACGGTACGCGTCCGGGTTCTCCCGGGCCGCTCTCAGCACCTCGCTGTCCACACAATTGAGCTGTAGTTCCTGGCCGCCCTTTTTGAAATAGACGTTAAGCATGGCCCGGACCTTGCGGCGGTTCACCGTATTCTTCAGCATGCTGGCGGTGAAGCGAAGGTTCACCTGGTAGCCGGTTTGCCAGCTTTCCGGCCCGTTCAGTTTCGCGACACTGTTGAGAAGCGCCGTGGGCCCGCTCATTTCGCAGCCGGCGCCGGCGGCGATGGAACTGGCGAGCGGAGCGCCGGCGAGACGGCCGTCGGGGGTGGCGGGGGTACGCAAGCCGGTCCGCACGTGGGAGGTGCGGACAATGTGGGTGTTACCCATGGGAGTTCCGTCGCGGGGGTCCTTGCAGATCTCCTTCACGGGTTGGTCGCGGAGGCGTTCCACGAGAGCGATGATGCCGTCGAGATGTGGATCGTCGTTGCCGTGCTTCGGAGCGGCGAGGAGCTTGGCGCGGAGGGTTTCGTAGCCCTCGAAGTTGTTCCGGCACGCCTGCGCGATATCCTCGATGGTGGCGGCCCGGTCTTCGTAGACGACTTTGCGAATCGCTCCGAGAGCGTCGACCGCATTCGCGAAATAGACGCCGCCGCAGGAGAGGATGTTGTACTTTGTTCCTTCCACCAAATCACGGGCGCGGTCGATGCAGCCATCGAACAGGCAGGAGGTGAGGGGAGTCTGCCCCCAGCGCATTTGCGCGTCGAGGAGCATGTTCGTCCGCTCGTAGCTGGCGGCGATCCCCTCGCGGAGATGATCGCCGAAGGCGCGGGTGAACTCCTCGAAGGTAACGAGGCGGCTGAGAGGCCTTGCCGCGGCAGTGGGCGTTCGATTATTTTTGTACCCCCGTCCGGCGGTGAGCGTAGCTTCGAGCGCGCCGAGGTAGTTGCAACTGGCGCCGGGATTGAAGTAGAACTGGCCGGGGACGGAAAGCTCGTTGCAGCCGACGGGCGCGTAATTGTAGGCGTCCTCTTCGGACAGGCCCAGTTTCATGAGGCCGGCGGGAATGACCTCGTCGTTCCAGAAAAGGGGCATGGAGCCGGTTTTGCCGACCACTTCCAGGCAGTTGTCGAAGAACTTCTGGTCGATGTTCCGGTGCCAGCGTACCCAAACCATCGGGTCGGGGAGCACCATATTGGTCGTGCCGGTCAGCATGAGCCATGAGAGCCGATTGGTGAGGTCCTCGCCATCCGGGGTGGAACCGCCAACGACGAAACCTTGTGAAAGGCGGTGTTCCGGCCCCCAGAAAGTGTTGTCGTACTGCTTGAGGATGAAGTTCTCGAACAGCGAGACTACTTGCTCATCGGAAATGCGGCCGGTCTTTTTGTCTCCCTCATAGTACGGCAGCAGAATCTGGTCGAGGTGATCCGGCGTCAGCGAGTAGCCCTGGCCTTCAACGGCCAGCGCCTGGTGGGTGTACCAGATGAGCTGCACCGCCTCGCGAAAGGTGTCCGGTGGTTCGCCGGAGATTTTCCGCGATATGGCCGCCATTTCCTCGAGTTCCTTCGCGCGGCCGGAGTCCGTGGTCTTTTGGGCTTCGAAACGCAGGAAATCAGCATAGCGGGCGATCCACTCGGAGAGACCGGCCATGGATTCTTCCGCGGACTCGAGAAAAGCGAGAGAGGCGGGATCCGATTCGCCCCGGCGGCGGTTGCGTATCTTACGCAGATAGCCGGCGATGCCGATTTGGAGCAGTTCGGAGTAGGCGGGTGTGAGATGGCCCTGATTCGAGAGAAGCTTGTAGTCGGTGATGGTTTCGGGACCGTCCGGCGGCTTCGCGTAAGGGTGTTCCGGGTGGGCGGCGCGGAACCGGCCCCAGAGATTCCGTTCATACCAGTAGTCCCAGATCTCTTCCGGGACCTGACCGCTCAGATAGCCGCGGCTTTTCGGATTTTCGCCGGCGTAGATGCTGTTGGTTCCGAGGCCGAGCTCGACGTAGAGCGGCATGGCGCCGGGGATCTCGGAGATGGAGCCGGCGATGCGGTCATGTTCGCGCAGATAGAGAGGGACAGTGTTGCAATACTCGCGCAGGGCCTTGCTTTTCCGGATAATCCACGGCTTTTCCTCGTTCGCGCGGAAGATGTCAGTGTAGACGCGGGCGCGATGATACGCCACGGCGATCGGGGAGTTTATGATGCTGTCCCGGAGGTCTCCGGTATGGGGATCGGTGGGCCTCGCAAGACGGGCGGCAGCCGGCGCCGCCACGAAGCCGCCAAGAAAGGTTCGGCGCGTAAATGGCATACTGAGATGGATTTTACCAGACACCGCGGAGATCAGATCCGGAGCCGCGCCGCCGTGAACGGCTCAGATGCTCGTGCAGAGGCTGGGGAATTCCCGGCAGGCGGCTTCCGATGGAGTGGTCTGGCGGACCATGCGGATCCCTTGGCTGCCGACGTGGCGGACCCAGCCTTCGACGGTATCAAAGTCCGGCGGCTCCACAGATCCGGGCATGCGCGTTTCGAAGCCGAAGCGCTCGAGTTTGGCGCGGCCGAGGCGGTGGTAGGGCAGCAGTTCCACGGCACGGATTCCCGGAAGGTGTTTCGCGGTGGCGGCGATGCCGTCGAGATGCTCGCGGCGGGCATTGAACTCGGGAATCATCGGGCAGCGCATCACGATGTTCGCGCCGCGGCCGTGAAGCTTTGTGAGGTTTGTGATGATCGTCTCGCGGTCAACGCCCGTAAAGGAATTGTGGAGTTCTGGGCTGGTCTCCTTGTAGTCGTAGAAGAATAGATCCACAAGGTTGGCGAAGGGTTCCAGTTGGTCCCACTTACAGTAGCCGGAAGTTTCGAGCGTCACATGGAGGCCTTCGCGCTTGGCGGCCTTCACCAGCGCCAGGGCGAACTCCGGCTGGAATAGCGGGTCGCCGCCGGAGATGGTGAGGCCGCCCTTCGACTCTTCGTAGTAGGCCCTGTCGCGCAGCACCACTTCCATGACGAAATCCACGCTGACGTCGCGGCCGACGATTTCGAGCGCCCGGGCATCGCACTTCGCGGCGCATTCGCCGCAATCCGAACAGGCAGCGTGGTCGACTGACGGCGGTGCCGGGAAGGCGATGGCATCTTCCGGGCAGACATTGTCGCAGGCTCCGCAGGAGATGCACTTCCGCGGCAGGTAACTGAGCTCCGGCTCCGGATTCTGGCTTTCGGGATTGTGGCACCAGAGGCAGCGGAGGTAGCAGCCCTTGAGGAAGACAGTGGTGCGGATGCCCGGTCCGTCGTGTACACAGAACCGCTGGATGTCGAAGATGCGGCCGGAAGCGCTCACGTGTGCGCCTCCCGGGCGATGATGTCGGCTTGGATTTCGGGGCGCAGGTTCACGAAGAACTCGCTGAAACCGGCGACCCTCACCACCAGATCGCGGAATGCCTCGGGATCCTTCTGCGCGGCGAGCAGAACTTCGGTGTCCACGCAATTGATCTGCAATTCCTGCCCGCCCTCCCGGAAGTAGACGTTCAGCATGGCCCGCACTTTCATCCGATTGACGTTGTTCTTCAGCATGCCGCCAGTGAAGCGGATATTCACCTGGTAGCCGGTCTGCCAGCTTTCCGGGCCGTTGAGTTTGCAGACGCTGTTGAGCAACGCGGTGGGACCGCTCTTCTCGCAACCGGCGCCGGCAGCGACGGAACTCGCGAGCGGGGTTCCGGCGAGGCGGCCATCCGGAGTGGCCGGCGTGACGAGGCCCGTGCGGACGCTAGAGGATCGCACGACGTGACCGTTGCCCATCGGCGTGCCGTCGCGTGGATCCTTGCAGATCTCTTTCATGGGCTTGTCCCGCAGGCGCTCCACCAGAGCGATGATGTCGTCGAGATACGGATCGTCGTTGCCGTGCTTCGGGGCGGCGAGCAGCTTGGCGCGCAAGGTCTCGTAACCTTTGTAGTTGTTCCGGCAGGCCGCGGCTACATCGTCGAGTGTCGCGGCGCCGTCCTGGTAGACGACCTTGCGGATTGCTCCGAGGGCGTCGACGGCGTTCGGGAAGAAGACGCCTCCGCAGGAGAGGATGTTGTACTTCGTGCCATCCACCATGTCACGGCCGCGCTCGATGCAGCCATCGAAGAGACACGAGGTAAGCGGCGTCTGACCCCAGCGCATCTGAGCGTCCATGAGGGTCATGGTGTTGCGGTAGCTGGAGGCGACGCTCTCGCGAAGATGTCCGCCGAAGACGGAGACGAAGTCGTCGAAGGTGGCGAGTTCGGAGAGAGGCCGGGCGAAGGAAGAGGGCTTCCGATTGCCTTTGTAGCCCTTGCCCGCGGTAAGGGTGGCTTCAAGCGCACCGAGGTAGCCGCAGTTCGCGCCAGGGTTGAAGTAGAACTGCCCCGGAATCGCGAGTTCGTTGCAGCCGACGGGAAGGTAGTTGTAGGCGTCCTTTTCGGATACACCCAGCTTGACCAGACCCGCGGGGACAACTTCGTCGCTCCAGAACATCGGCATCGAGGTGGTTTTACCGACGCGGGTGAGGCAGTAGTCGAAAAACTTCTGGTCGATGTTCCGATTCCAGCGGACCCAGACGAGCGGCTCGGGCAGAACCATGTTGGTTGCGCCGGTGAGCATCAGCCAGGAAAGACGGTTGGAGAGATCCTTGCCGTCCGGAGTGGAGCCGCCGACGACGAAGCCCTGCGTGAGATGGTGCTCGGGTCCCCAGAAGGTATTGTCGTACTGCTTGAGCACGAAGTTTTCGGTGAGGGCGACGACCTCTTCGTCATCGATGCGGCCGGCCTTCTTGTCACTTTCGTAGAACGGCAAGAGGATCTGGTCGAGGTGGTCCGGCGTGCAGGAGTAGCCGTGGCCCTCGATGTGTATGGTCTGGTGGGCAAACCAGATGAGCTGGAGCGCCTCGCGGAAGGTCTCGGGCGGTTCGGTGGCGACTTTCCGGCCGATGCGCGCCATCTCCTTCAGGTCGTTGGCACGGTGGGCGTCCGCGGCCCGGCCGGCTTCGGCGAGGAGAAACGCGGCGTAGCGGCCGATCCATTCGGAGAGGCCGGCCATGGAGTCTTCGGCGGATTCGAGAAACGCGAGGGAATCCGGGTCGCGCTCGCCTCTACGCCGGCCGCGAATCTTCTCGAGATAGCCGTCGATGCCGATTTCGAGCAGTTCGGAATAGGCGGGAGAGAGGTGGCCCTGGTTCGAGATGAACTTGTAGCTGGCGAGAGACTCGGGTCCGGCTGGCGGCTTGGCATTGGGTGAGTCCGGATGGAGAGCGCGGAACTGGCCCCAGAGATTCCGCTCATACCAGTAGTCCCAGATCTCTGGCGGCACCTGACCCGTGAGATAACCGCGGCGGCCGGGATTCTCCCCGGTATAGATTCCGTTCTCGCCGATACCGAGTTCGACAAAGAGCGGCATCGCCCCGGGGGTTTCCGAGATCGAGCCTGCGATGCGGTCGTGCGGCCGAATGTAGAGGGACACGGAGTTGAAGTATTCGCGAAGAGCCTTCCCCTTGCGCACGATCCACGGCTTCTTTTCATTGGCGCGGAAGACATCAGTATAGACACGGGCGCGGTGGTGCGCGACGGCGACCGGCGAGGTGACGATGTCCTCGCGGAGTTCGCCAAGGTAAGGGCGCGTAGGTGTCGCGAGGCGTGCGGTTGCGGGGGCGGCGGCGAGGCCGGCAAGAAACATCCGCCGAGAAAACGGCATGGGAATTCCTCTCTAAGAGGATTCTAACAGAGAAAGTAGAGTATCAGGTCTGTAATCACGCACGGAAGGGCTACCGCCACCGGCCGCGCACGGCCGTTCATTCCGTGGCGTTCACCAGTTCCGCGGAAAGTATGTCCGCGCGGCGGGCGAGGCCGGCGGCCGCGGCCAGGTCGGTGGCGCGCACGGCTTCGGCCTGGGCGATGAAGGTTCGCACCCGGTTGAGGCGGATTTGCTGATCCTGGGAGAGGTTTCGCCGCGCCAGGACAGCCAGATTCCGGCGGGACCGGGCGAGGCTGGCATTGATTTCGTTCCGGTAACGCGACTCCTCTTCCGGCAAGAGCATAGGGGCGAGAGAGGGCGGAGGTGAGGCGGGAGGTTCCGGAGGCGACGGCGGGACGGGAGCGAGTTGCGGTTCCGCCTCGTGCTCGGGAGCCGGCGGCAGCGGTTCAGGAGCGGGAGGAGCGGGTTCCGGCTGCGCGGGCGCCTCCACCGACGGTTCGCCAGGAGTAATCTCCACGCATTCTTCAGCCGGCGGCTCGGCCTCCGGCTTGGGCTCGGTGACCACGGGCGGGGGCGGAGGGATTTGCGGTTCGTGTTTTCGCTTGCAGGCGGGCGCGGCAAAGATTACGACCAGCAAGGTCCAGACGGCGGCAAAGCGGCGCATCTACTTAGAGGGTCGCACGCAGAGGGGCGCGGGCGCAAAAGGCCTACAGGGTGAGGCCGCCATCCACTGTGAGTACCTGGCCGGTGATGTAGCTGTCCGGCTCGAGCAGGAAACGAACGGCTCGCGCGATGTCTGCCGCGCGGCCGTAGCGGGGAATGATCCCGTCGCCGATGAATCGTTGGTATTTGCCGCTAGCGATGGAGGCTTCGGCCATGCCGGCGGCGTTGACACCCGGACAGATGACGTTGACGCGAATGTTCGAGGGGCCGCGGCACTCCTTGGCGAGTATTCGAGCCGCGTGAGCAAGGGCCGCCTTGGGCGCACCATACGCGGTGGAGCCGGGGAAGACCGCCACCGCCTGCATGGTGGAGATCAACACGATGGCGCCGGGAGTGCCGGCGGTGTGCATACGGGTGGCGGCCTCGCGGGCAAGGAGAATCGGACCGAGAAAGTTCACCTCGTGGGACTCGACCATCGCACTCTCGAGTTCGTCAGGATCTTTCACGCGGGCCGGGATCCCGCTGAAGACAACCAGTCCGTAGAGATCGGGGGCGGCGTCGAGCAGACGGCGGCGGGCGGTGGCATTGCGGAGGTCCGCCTCAATTACGTTGGCGATATTCCGGTACCTCGAGGCGCGCTCGGCGTTCGATAGATAACTCACTACGAGGTCCGCGCCCTCGGCAGCCAGAGCCTCGGTAGCGGCGGATCCGAGTCCTCCCGAGCCGCCCGCCAGCACGATGCTTCTTCCTTTCAGCGATTCAGGCATTCTGTTTCTCCGTGGATGCGCCGGCGCCAATTACCGAGTAGCCGGCGGCGAGGATGGCCAGGAAAATCGTGAGCACCTCGGTGTCGCCGAGATTCAGCTCGAAGAATCCGGCGCAGAGGATGGCGATGATTGCCGCGATGGCCCCGTGCAGGAAGTAGCGGCCTTCCGGGGCGAGGTTGCGGCGCAGAGCGCGCCAGAAGTCGACCAGCGCCCTGCCGATGAACCAGAGCAGGCACAGCATGACGGGGATGCCGCGTTCGGCGGCGTAGTGCAAATATACGTTGTGCAGATGACCGTACCAGCCTTCCGGGAGGGGACGGGGGACATCGGCGGGGACGAATTCCTCGAAACGGGCCGCCACCTGTTCCGGCCCTACGCCGAGAATTGGGTTTGCCTTGATCATGTTCCAGCCCGTCCGGTAGGTGACAACGCGGTGCTGGTTGGAATCCACCTCGCCATGGGGCCGCACCACGGAGGTGAAGCGATCCCGCAAGCTTTCCGGCCCGAAGGCGAGGACCGCGGCGACGAGGAGCGGCGCCAGTAAGATCAGTTTCGGCCTCCAGAACCATAGCAGGTAAAGCCCGGCGGCGAATGCGCCAAGCCAGATGTTGCGGGTGAAGCCGAGCACGATTGCGGCAGCGAGCAGTCCGGAACAGGCAAGCCACGCGAGCGTGCGGCGCCGGCCTAAGGGAGAAAAGAGAATGAAAGCGCCGGTAAGCGAGAAGACCAGCATCATCTCCCCGCCAAACGTTTGCCAGTGACTCATAAATCCGGTCATCCGGGAGCCCACGTAGTACTCATAGAACGGCACGCCGAGTTCCACGGCCTCCCGGTACTTCAGCACGAACTGGACGATTCCGACTCCAGCCGAAGCGGCCGCCACGACAATCCACGCCCGCGTCAAACGGTTCACTTCTGACAGCGATCGAAAAGCGCTGTAAACCAGAACGAGGGTGAGAAAAACGTAGAGCTTCCTCAGTTGGGGGAGCCCGGCTGCCGGGTCCGTCGAAAGGGACAGCGATACGACGGTCCCCAATATGAAGAGGCCGAGCGGAAGCTTCAGCGGGGGGAAGCGAAGGTCCGCGCGCGAAACGATGAGCGCAGCCAACGAAGCGCCGATCAGAATGTGGGAGACGGCAATGGAAACGAGCGGAGCCACCGCAGCGGAAAATACCAGCCAGAATGCTGTGAGGCGGAGGCGGCGCTGAAGCGGTTCCATGATCGTTCGGTCAAACCCCCGATAGTAGCATCGTTGCGGGCGGTGGACGGGAGCCGCCAGCCGGATGTAACGGTTGACACGCGCCGGGCGCCCGCAGGTTGCGCCAAACCGCCCGGCGGTGTGTCAGAATGTAGTGTTCCCCGCGGCCGGTCTGCTCTGACCGCCCGGGTCAGCCGCGTTCGTGCGGGCTGAAAACTCATCGGATAAAACGAAATGCAGATCTACATTCTGCGACATGGCATCGCCGAAGTCGCGCGCCCCGGGATGAGCGATGCGGACCGCGCCCTGGTGGCCGACGGCAAGAAGAAGCTGAGGCAAGTGGTACGGGCGGCCCGAAACGCCGGGGTGGAGCCAAGCGTGATTCTTACGAGTCCGTATAAACGGGCGTTGGAGACGGCGGAAATCGCCGCCCATGAATTCGGCTACAAAGGGGAACTTGTCCAGACGGACGCTCTCCGGCCGGGCTGCGCACCGGAGGAGGTGTGGGAGGAAATCCGCGTTTTCAAGGGAGAAGACCGGATTCTTCTTTCCGGCCACGAGCCGCTCCTCAGCCACTTGATCGGTTTCCTGCTGAGTGCGCCGTCGCTTCTGGTCGACTTGAAGAAAGGTTCGCTGGTCCGGATCGACATGGACCAGGTGCAATTCCAGCCGCGCGGCATCCTGCGCTGGTACTTAACGCCAAAGCTGGTGACCGGACGGCGATAACCCGGACCGCGGTGGAGGAGGTGGAATGAGAACGGCTCTGCTGACCGGGATCACCGGACAGGACGGTTCCTACCTGACGCGCTTGTTGCTCGACAAGGGTTACCGGGTGCACGGCATTATGCGGCGCGCCAGCACCTTCAACACAGACCGGATCGACGCCATTTACAGCGATCCGCACGAGAGCGGCAGGCGGCTCTTTTTGCACTACGGGGACCTGACTGACGGGACCGGGCTGCGGCGCATACTCCGCGAAGCGAAGCCCGACGAGATTTATAACCTCGGCGCGCAGTCGCACGTGCGGGTCTCCTTTGACCAGCCCGAGTACACGGCGGACGCCGTGGCGATGGGCACTCTCCGGCTGCTCGAAGCCGTACGCGACTTCCAGCGGGACACGGGCCACCGAGTGCGCTTCTATCAAGCCGGGTCCTCCGAGATGTTCGGCGCGGCGCCCCCGCCTCAGAACGAGTCCACGCCGTTCTACCCGCGCAGCCCGTACGCGGTGGGCAAGGTGGCCGGACACTGGTTCGCGGTGAACTACCGGGAGGCGTTCGGTCTTTACATCGCCAACGGCATTCTGTTCAACCATGAATCGCCGGCCCGCGGCGAAACGTTCGTCACCCGGAAGATTACCCGGGCCGCCGGCCGGATACTTCATGGCTTGCAAGACAAACTCTACCTGGGCAATTTGGACGCCAGGCGAGATTGGGGATTCGCCGGTGACTACGTGGAAGCGATGTGGCTCATGCTGCAGCACGAAGAGCCTGACGATTTCGTTGTCGCCACCGGGGAATCCCACACGGTGCAGGAGTTCCTGGAGGAAGCGTTCGGACACGTAAAACTCAACTGGCGGGATCACGTGGAGCATGATCCGCGATACCTTCGCCCCACCGAGGTGGACTACCTGATGGGCGACGCGAAGAAGGCACGGGAGAAATTGGGGTGGAATCCGCGTGTCTCTTTCCATGAACTCGTGCGCATGATGGTGGACAGCGACGTGGAACTGGCGGCCAGGGAGCGGGTGTTGAAAGATGCGGGACACGACGTCGCTCCGCGCGGGGCGGCGTCTTACTGACCAGCGGAGAAAGGCATGGAACAGGACGCTCGAATCTTTGTCGCCGGACACCGGGGCATGGTAGGGTCGGCGATCCTTCGCTGTCTCAGCTCGCGTGGTTACACGAACCTGCTCGTCCGGGGGCGGGAGGAACTCGACCTCACCGACCAACCGGCGGTCGCGGCTTTCTTCGCCAGTGAAAGACCAGAATATGTGTTTCTGGCCGCCGCGCGTGTCGGCGGAATTCACGCGAATCAAACATATCCGGCGGAGTTTCTTTACGAAAACCTCGCGATTCAAACCAACGTCATTTACAGCGCCTGGGGCGCTGGAGCGCGGAAGCTGTTATTCCTCGGCTCCTCCTGCATTTATCCGAGGATGGCGGAACAGCCGATACGCGAGGATTCCTTGCTCACCGGCCCGCTGGAGCCCACCAATCAGTGGTACGCCATCGCAAAAATTGCCGGCGTGAAGATGATTCAGGCATACCGCAGACAATACGGGTTTTCCGGCATCTCGCTGATGCCCACGAATCTCTATGGCCCAGGCGACAATTTCGACCTCGAAACCTCCCACGTACTCCCCGCTCTGCTGCGGAAATTTCACGAGGCGCGAACTGGCGGCGCGCCCGAGGTGGTGGTGTGGGGCACGGGCCAGCCGCGCCGGGAGTTCCTCCACGTGGACGATCTCGCGGACGCCGCGGTTTTCCTCATGAGCGAGTATGACGGGGAAGATATTGTGAACGTGGGTGCGGGCGAGGATCTGCGAATTAGCGAGCTGGCGGAACTCGTCGCCGCCGTCACCGGCTATGAACGCAAAATCGTATACGACACGTCCATGCCGGATGGCACACCCCGGAAGCTGCTCGATACTTCGCGCCTGCGCTCGTTGGGTTGGCGGCCGTCAATCGGGCTGCGGGAAGGAATTGAGCGAACCTACCGCTGGTTTCTGGACAATGAAGCCTGAGACCTTCCGGCGGGCATCGGGCCGGCCGGCGGACCGGTAAGGTCCGAGCGTTACGGGGTAACAACTGCAGGCCGGCCTTGACTCCTGCCCCGAGCGGGCGTACGTTTGGGGTAGAAGGGTAAATGGAGGGAGGTTCGAATGATCGAGGTCTCGAAACGGGATCAATCGGACCCGAATGAGAGGAAAGTGATTTTTCTCGAGTTCGTTGCCGCGAGTTCGATTTTTCTGATCGTCGCTCTCGTCCTCTACATGGTGTTCACCTATCGTCCGGCGTAGCGGGCCCGTTAACCGGATGGCCGTCTGGCGGGACGTAGCGACGGCGAACATAGTCGAGGGCGTCCTGGGTGGTGTGTATCCTCGACTCGAGTTGGGCGGTTTCCAAGTCGCGGAGGATGGTCTTGAACGACGGGCCAGGAGTGTACCCTGCGGCGATAAGGCCGGTTCCTTTGAGAAGCGGATCCGGACGCAGGGCTTCACGAGAGTACTCCGCGAGCTTCCCCCGCACGAATTGGTAGTTGTCCAGCTTGCCGTGGCTCGACAGACAGTCGAGCCGGTGAAGCTCCAGATGCTCGTCGAAACGGTGTTTCCTGAGAAACCGTTTTAGGGTGCTCTCGCGCATCTTCCGCACATCCATGAAGCGCAGGTGATCGCGGACGAGGCTTTCGATCTGGTTGGAGTCCTCCCGCGAGAATCGCAGCCGGCGGAGGATCTGGGCGGCGATACGCGCGCCCTCCTTCGCGTGCCCGTCAAACCGAATCCTTTCCGCCACGCGATAGGTCGGCGGTTTGCCGACATCATGGAGCAGCACACCCATGGCAAGCGTTGGAGACGGGCGCCGCATGAGGCCAAGCATGATTAGTGTGTGGGTCCAAACATCGCCTTCTGGATGGAACTGGGGCGGCTGCGGGACGCCTTTCATGGCCACGACCTCCGGAAGAATCTGGACTAGCAGTCCGGAAGCGTCCAGTAGCTCGAAGCCGCGGCGCGCGCCGCCTTCGGTCAGGATGCGAGTGAGCTCCTCGCGAATCCGTTCGGCGGAGACTCCGTGAATCAGACCCGCCAGCCGCTGGATGGACGCGAAGGTCTCGGTTTCGATCGAGAAATTAAGCCGCGCTGCGAAGCGCACCGCGCGCAGCATCCGCAGCCGGTCCTCGCGAAGGCGCTCCTCCGCGTCGCCGACCGTACGGACCTGTCTGGCCATCAGATCGGCGCGGCCGCCGACAAAATCCTTTACCTCGCCGGAATCGGGATCGAGCAAGAGCGCATTGATGGTGAAGTCCCGCCGGCTCACGTCCGCGGCCGGATCCGTCTCGAAGCGGACCACGTCCGGGCGCCGGCCATCGGAGTAAGCGCGATCACTGCGGAAGGTGGCCACTTCGACGCACACGCCGGGTTCCTTCACCAGCACGACGCCGAAGTGGGCGCCGACGGCGTCGGAGTGGGGAAAAAGGTGCTGCACCTCGGCGGGTGGCGCGTCAGTGGCGATATCAAAGTCTAGCGGCTCCCGCCCGAGCAGCAGGTCGCGCACACAACCTCCAACCAGGAACGCCTGCTTGCCAGCGCGGCGCAAAACCCGCAGGGTCCCGAGCGCAAGCCGCGCCGCGGGTGTCTCGGGCAGTTTCATTTCTGACTTAAGAATCGCACGATGGCTGAGATTGCAGGATGGGGAGGGCTCGCCGTCACTTTGCAGCCGGCGACTTTTTGGAGGTTTTTTTGGGGGGAGCCTTTTCGTTCAGGAAATCGTGTTCGTGGTAGCAGGAGCGGCAGCGGACTTTGGCCGGGTCCTCGTCCAGCAGAGAAACAATCACGTGGTTCGTAACGCGCTTGCACTTGATGCAGTGATCATCGATGTCGTCGCCGAGGCGTAACGCTCGCATTCCGGATAGCGCCTTTCTGTTTGTGCAGTATAGCGAACTCTTTTTGACGCGCGCGAGTTTGGGCTGGTTACACTGATAGCGACCATGGGGAAATGGATACTGTTCGCAGTGGCCTCGATACTAGTGGGGCTTGGCGCGGGTGCGGTGTCTCTATGGCTGGAACAGAAGAGTCCGCCGGTTCCCGAAGAAGCGCCTCCCCCGCCCGTCGAGGAGGAGGTCCGCATCCAGGGAGTAGTGGCCGCGGCCAACTCTGTCGCGATACCCGCTCCGATCGAGGGCATACTCGACACTGTCCTGGTTAATGTCGGAGAAGAGGTCTACGAGGGGATGCTGCTCGCTCAGATCCAGAACACCCTCATTGACAGCGAACTTGTGGTGTTGCAGGAGCGGCGCGATGAGGCGGAAGCCGCGGTACACAAGGCCGAGAGCAACGAAATAGCGGCGCGTCTGGAGGCGTCGCGGGCGCAAGCTGACCTGAACCGCGCCCGCGATGAGCTCGCGGAGGCCCAGCGCGAGGCCGACCGGCAGCGGATGCTCTACCGGGAGGGCGCCACGCCGCGCATGGTCTTCCACCAGGCCGAGGAAGAACTCGAGCGGGTGCGGGCGGATTTCGAGTCAGTTGCCGCCGCGGCGCGGGTGGCCGAGGACCGGGCCGACCAAGCGCGAGAGGAACTCGAAGCCGCAAAACGGATGTTGCGGGACGTCGATCTAAAAGTTGAAGCGCTCAATGAAGAAATGTCCGCCGCGCAGATCGTCTCCCCCATCAACGGCGTCGTCACCGGCATGGCCGCGCGCCAGGGCGAGGAAGTCCACCCGGGAATGGATGCGCTCTTCCTGATCGCCGTGGACTTGAGCCGCATGACTGTGATCCTCGACCTCACTCCGGCGCAGATGGAGTTCCTGCGGCCGGGCAAGGAAGTTCAGGTCTATATCGCGGAAGTGATTAACGAGCCGCTGGAAGGCACGGTCGTGGAAATGAACATGGAGCGCACACTTGTGGAGTTTTTGAATCCGTCGCCGGCGGTCCGTCCGGGCCTCACTGCCGTCGTGCGCGCCACGCGGTAGCCGGGCAAGACACTTCACTAACCGTCAACCTTCGCCGGGCCGTACCCGATTATACTGGGAAGAGTGAAATTCTAGCCACTGCCGAAGAGGAAACTAGAGGCGCTGAAGTCCGATCCGGAATTTCCCCAAACAATGAGTTCCACGTCACAATCCCCTACCCTGGACGCCGCCGGGAAGCTCAAGGAGGCGGCGCCAATCGCCGCCGGCATCGGCGCCCTGCTTATTCTTTGCTACTTGCCGGTCTTGCGCGATTTGGTCAGCGACTGGATGATCGACGAAAACGTCAGCCATGGGTTCTTTGTTCCGGTTGCGGCGGCATGGGTTGCATGGCAGAGCAGAGAGCGCCTGCTCGCCGTGGAATGGAAGCGCCATTGGTTGGGGCTCTTGGTTGTCGCCGGAGCCGGGTGCCAACTCTATGTAGCGATGCTGGGCGCCGAGTACTTCCTGGCTCGCACGGCGTTTGTTTTCGCGATTATCGGCTCGTTTCTCTGGCTGGGAGGATGGAAGGTTCTCAAGATTCTGGCGTTCCCCTTATTCCTGCTGTTTTTCATGATTCCGATTCCCGCCATCATCTACAATCAAGTCACCCTCCCGCTTCAGTTTCTGGCCAGCCAACTCGCCGAGAGCACGTTGTCGCTCCTGGGCGTTCCAGTGCTGCGCGAGGGGAACATTCTCGAGTTGCCGAGCCAGCGTCTATCGGTGGTGGAGGCTTGCAGCGGCATTCGTTCGCTGCTCTCGCTTTCCTTCCTGGCGCTCGTTTACGGGTATTTCTTCGAAAGCCGGCCGTGGGTCCGGGTATTTCTTTTTTTTGTGACCATCCCCGTCGCAATCCTTGCCAACGCAGCCCGGGTAACGATTACCGGAATCCTGAGCGAGATCGATCCCGAACTGGCGAGCGGGGCGTTTCACTTCGCCGAGGGATGGGTCATCTTCGCCGCCGCGATGATCATGCTGATTCTGTGTCATCGGCTTGTGCTCGCAGTGCTGGCGCTGGCGAGGCGCAAAGGATCAGCGGGCTAGGGCCGCGGGGAATCCGCCGTCAGGACATGGCTTGAAACTGCCCGAATTGTTCCAGCGGCTCCAACAGTTCCGTGGCGAAACGGATGGCCCGGGCGCTGGCGGCTTCCACCTCACCGTCCACCACCGGGACAATCACGCGCACCAACGCCGTGTCTGACCGGTTGTAGCGAAGCGAATCGAGCACGAGATGGATTTTAGCGGAGTATTCGCTGGCGACTATCCGGTCTCCGGTTTGATACCAGTAAAGCACCACGCTCTTGCTGTCGCCCCGCGTGACCACATAGTGATTCACTTTTGCGTCGCGTCCTTCAACCGGCAGCGTGATCATGCCGGATTCCGATGGAGTCCATCCGCTGCCCGGGAGGCAATTCTTGGGAGAGTGCGGCGCCTGACCGGTCCGCTGGCTACGAAAGTAGGCGATATAGAGGCTCGCCGGGGCGCCTTCCGCGGCGCTGACATAGGTCCTGGTGAGAAGATCGTCAGCCTGAAGTTTTTCCTGGACGCGATCCTCGATAACACCGGTCCGGTGGAGATTCCACTGCCCGACCGTGGCGGGGAACTCGGCCAGCGGCCGGGCCTGCGGCGGCGCTTCCTCGCGGGCAATCAAGAGATACCCGCCGGTTTGCATGATCAACAGGGCAGCCAATATGATCGCTGCTTTCTTCGAATCGCGTAGCAAAAACTGTTTCTCCGTCCGGCTATAAGGATGTATTTTCCAGCTCTCACTCAGTTTACGGATTCCGAGCGGCGTCCGGCAACCTTCGCGGAGTCTCAACGCCTCTGCCCGGCTGAGTTGGAAGGGCGAATTGGCGGGGATGATAGACTGATGGGCGCGCCCCGGCACGGTCCGTGATTCGGGACGAGGGCAAGGAGAGCCTCCCACGGGGCTTGCCGCTCCAGGCGACGACATGTGCGGGATTGCGGGATTCCTGACTATTCACGGTAACCGGGCGGACCATGAAGTGCTCACGCTCATGTGCGACCGCCTTACCCACCGGGGCCCGGATGGACACGGCTACTACATCGCCGGTGGAACCGCCCTTGGCCACCGCCGGCTGAGCATCATCGACGTCGCCGGCGGCAGTCAGCCGCTAGGCAACGAGGACGGAACGGTTCAAGTAGTCTTCAACGGGGAGATCTACAACTTTCAGCAGATCCGCGAGGATTTGCTTGCGCGCGGACACCAATTCAAGACCCGTTCCGACACCGAAGTCCTCGTTCACCTCTACGAGGAGGTTGGGGAACGTCTGCCGGAGTTCCTGAACGGGATGTTCGCCTTCGCAATCTGGGATGCGCGCAACCAGGAACTGTTTCTGGCCCGGGACCGGATGGGGAAGAAGCCCCTCTACTACACCAAAGCGGTTCCCGGACTCCGCTTCTGCTTCGCTTCCGAGCTCAAGGCCCTGACCGCGATTCCCGGATATCAGCCACGCCTCAGCCGCCAGGCCGTCGCCGGGTTTCTCGCGTTCTCCTACGTCCCCGAACCGGGCTCAATCTACGAGGACGTGTCGCGGTTAGGTCCCGGCGAATCCATGACGGTGCACCTCGGGGGCGAGCGGATTCGCCGCTACTGGTCGCCGGAATTCGCCGCCGAACCGCGCATGAGGGACACGGACGCGCTCGATCAACTAAACGAGATTGCGGCGGACGCCGTGGGAATCCGCATGGTCAGCGACGTCCCGCTGGGAGCGTTTCTGAGCGGCGGAGTCGATTCGAGCGCCGTGGTCGCCATGATGGCGGAGTCCGCCCCGGGCCGTGTGAAGACGTTTTCGATCGGATTCAGCAACGGCGAGTTCGACGAGACCCGCTACGCCCGGCAGATCGTGGAGAGATACCAGACAGAGCACTACGAGACAACCGTGTCCCCGTCGATCGAAGAAATGCTGGGGACGCTGGTCCGCCAGTATGATGAGCCGTTCGGGGACTCGTCAGCCATTCCCACCCTCTATCTCGCCAGGATGACGCGGGAAGGAGTAACCGTGGCCCTTAGCGGAGACGGGGCGGACGAGGTGTTTGCCGGCTACCGGAGGTATTACTACGGCGTCCTCGAGCATAGGCTGCGGCAAATGCTTCCGGCACGGCTCCGGCGGCCCGTCTTTTCCTGGCTGGGTAGGTACTATCCCAAGCTGGACAGCCTGCCCCAGTGGCTGCGCGCGAAGACTCTTCTCGGAAACCTGGCGCAGGATCTGCCGGACGCGTACTTCACTTCGATGACCACTTTCCGCGATCAGACGCTGCATGCGATCCTTGGCCCGGAATTCCGCTCCGCAGTAGATCCGCGGGGGATTCGGGAGAGCTACCGGCGGCGATTCGCACGCTACCGCCACCTTGATCCGCTCACCCAGATGCAGGCCGTCGATATGGAAACCTATCTGCCCGGCGACATCCTCGTGAAAGTAGACCGGGCAACGATGGCTTATTCGCTCGAAAGCCGCGCGCCATGGCTCGACTACCGGCTGGTGGATCTGGCCGGCCAGATGCCGCCGCATCTCAAGCTGAACGCGCGCACGGGCAAACACATCTTCAAAGTGGCGATGGCTCCACGCATTTCGAATGAGTTGACCTACCGCCGCAAAATGGGTTTCTCGGTTCCACTGGCCGAATGGTTCCGCGGCGGATTGCGAGAGGTCTTTTCCCGCGCCGTTGAAAGACCGGACATGGAGGAGTTCGTGGACCTCGGCGAAGTCCGGCGGCTCCAGCGCGAACACGAGTCCAGATTGCATGATCATGGCCGAAAGCTGTGGAACCTCCTGATGCTCGCTTGCTGGGATTGGTTCCATCGACAGGGCCGTCCGGTGGAAGCGCTGCTCGAAACCGGTCGTGCGCCGCGTGGAGCGGGAGAAACCGCGGCGGAAGCAAGCGCCAACAGGATTTAGCGCCGATTCATGCACGTTCTTTACGTCTTTCCATCGTTCGCGCCGGGCGGGGCGCAAGTCAGGTCCGTCCAGTTGATGAACGCGCTCGGCGCGGAGTTCGAACATTCGGTGATCTCGATGGACGGCGACTACAGTTCGGAAACGAGAATTGATCCGGCGGTGCGCTACCGGAGGGTCGCGCCCCCTCCACGCACAAGCACGGCCGCCCTCGCGCTGCGGCGGATCATTCGGGGAATACGGCCGGGGCTGCTGCTCACCTACAACTGGGGAGCCATGGACGCCGTGATCGCCAGCTTGCTGATTCCCGGTCTTCGGCTGATTCATACCGAAGACGGTTTCGGATCCGATGAAGCGCGGGCATTGAAGGGCCGGAGGGTCTGGGCCCGCCGCATCCTCCTGCGAAGGGCCTGGGCCACGGTAGTGCCGTCGAAAAATCTGGAACGGATCGCTAAGCGGCAGTTCCGGCTTCCGGCCGCCCGTGTCCGTTACGTGCCCAACGGAATCAACTGCGACTGGTTCGCGCCGGGCGACGCCGGCTCCGTGCCAGAGGAACTCGGCCTCGCGGAGCTGGATCCCGTTCTGTGCTCTGTCGGTCATCTGCGCCGGGAGAAGAACCTGCCACTGCTGTTGCGGGCGCTCGCCCACCCGAAGCTCGAACGCGCGGGGCTCATCATCGCCGGCGACGGTCCGCTTCGTCCGGAGCTGGAGCGTCTGGCCCGGGAGTTCGGGTTGGAACGGCGTATCCGGTTCACCGGACGTGTGGAGGATCCCCGGCCTTATTACCGCGCCGCCGGCCTCTTCGTGATGTCCTCCGACACCGAGCAGATGCCGGTCGCGCTGCTCGAGGCCATGGCGTGCGGTCTGCCCGCGGTCTGCACTGCGGTGGGAGATTGCGCGGAGATGCTCGGAGGGGCCATCAAGCCATGGATCGTGCCGCCCGGGGATCTGGCGGCCTACCAAGCCGCGCTCCTTGAGGCCGCCGGAGACCCGGCGAAGCTGCGGCAGGCGGGACGCGCAAACCGGGAGCGGTGCCTCCGGGACTACTCGGAAGAAGCGATGGTGGAACGTTACAGGGACCTCTACACAGCGGCCGTGAGCGGCGGGGACCTGCCGGCGTGAAGATCACCGCGCATATACGTTCTAGCCCCGGACGCTCTCGGCCGATATGTTCGACGGTAGCGGGAGAATCTGGAACGTGGTTTGGTGTGAGCCATTCAATGGCCGCGTTATAATCGCAGGGAACGTCAATCCCTCATTTGGGCACTCGATGAGCGCCGCAGAGGAGATACCGGCCTGACGCAGGCTGCCACGCCAGGATGGATCGCTGCTCCGGAAGTATCGCATGGGCATAAGGCTTATCATTCTGTTCGCTATTGTCGGAGTCTTGGCCCTGGTGGCTCTGTTCCGGCCGAAGATCGGCCTGTTCGGCTATATCTGGTTCGCTGTGCTACGGCCGGATTTTCTGGCTTGGGCCCCCCACGAATACCCGCTGTCGTTCATCCTCGCGGTGGCGACACTGATAGGCGTCGCCATTCATGTCCCAGGCCGCGTTGTTTATGTGTTCTCCAGCCCCATTACCCGCTTGATACTTCTGCTGCAGGCGCCGGTAATGCTGTCCTGCGTGCTCGCCGTGAATCCCGCCCTCACCTGGATGCCGCTGTCGCTGTATTGGCGCATGCTGGTCATGGCGCTGATCGTGGTGATGCTGGTCGAGACGAAGAAAGACCTCATGGTTCTGGCGATCGTTATTGGCGGCTCGCTTGGCGCTCTGGCCGCCAAAATGGGACTTGCCGGGCTGCTTGCCGGCGGCGTCCAATATGCCGCGGGCTATGGAGGGATGCTCTCCGACAACAACACATACGCACTTGCGCTCGCGATGGGCGTGCCGATCTGCTGGTATCTCAAGGACGCCGTGAAGCCTGTCTGGATGAAAGCCGGCTTTGTGATGATCGCGATCCTATCCGTTCCCGGCGTGTTGATGACCTATTCCCGGGGCGCCACGATTTCGCTGGGAGTTGGAGTTATGCTGATCGCCGTTCGCTCCAAACAAAAGGCGGCGGTGGGGCTTCTAACGCTCGTCATGGCGATGGGACTCCTCGCCTTTCTTGGGCCGAGCTTCTCGGAGCGCCTGGCGACCGTGAGCAATCCCACCGAAGAGGCATCCGCTAATGCCAGAATCATCATGGCCAAGGCGGGGCTTAAGCTGGCTGCCGACTACCCGCTGTTTGGCGTCGGATTCGGCGGCCTGAACCAGCAAATGGTTATCGGGAGATACATCTCGCCAGACGTCTCGATTGAGAAGCTATTTATTCACAACACCTACCTGCAGATGTTGGCCGACTCCGGCATCTTCGCCATGATACTCTACATAGCGCTCCTCGCCACGGCGCTCTGGATGCTGCAGATGTCCTATTGGCGGGTGAAGAAATATCCGGAGTTCGCTCCGTATCCGCTGATGCTGCAGACCTCGCTGATCGTGTTCTCTATCGACGCCCTCGTGCTCTCCCGAGTCTCCTTCGACATCACGTACATCTTGTTGGCTATGTCGGCTGCGTGGCTGCGGCTAGAGCCCTTCTATCTAAGGTCGGAGGCGCCGGCGATGGGGCCGGCAAGGAACGTCGAGCCTGCTGTCGTCCCGCTGTCGGAGGCGCCGGCGCCCGCCCCGCTCAGCCAGCGGCAACCGGACACCCCCCTGAGCGCAAGAGAGCCGATTGCGCCGCTCAGCCAGCGGCAGCCGGATGTCGGAATTGCCTCCAGACGGGCGGCGGAACTGCGACAGGATAAGGACACTCCCGGCCTCGCCTCCTCGTAGCACGGCTCGCTCAGCAAGCCGGGTACGGCTCAGAAATGCCGGTGGATTGACCGCACTTTCCCCACGGCAACCTCGCCGTTCCAGTTGACAACCTGTCCCGCGAGAACGCTGACCAGCCGGTCTTTCACCCGCACCGTCGCGCGGCCTTCGACCACCAGCAAGCGGCCCGCCTCCGTGTCAAATTGATACTCACCTTCCGCCCGTACGGTTACCATCGTCTCGCGAAAGACGAGGTTGACCGTGTGCCTGCCGCACTGTTCGGAACACTCGAGCCGGCAAGACCCGTCTTCGACGGCGACGAAAGGCATCTCGGGGCGCGCGTCAAGGACACGCACGACCGCTCCGGGGGCGATATGAAGCGCCGTGCCGGGTTGCAGTATCAGCGCACTGCCCTCGCCCCGGGCAAACATCGAGGCGCACAGCAGAATCGGGACGAGACGAGCGGCGAAAGTCACAAGGGCATTGTGAAGGCTTAATCCGTACGACGGCAGGCCCAGCGAAGCCAGGACCATGGGGCATCAGTACTAGACAAGGTATTACCGCCAGGGGACGGCCTAAGGGGATTCCGGGTGGGCGGGCGTTCTACCG
Source organism: uncultured Solibacteraceae bacterium (assembly GCA_964468205.1). GTDB lineage: Bacteria > Acidobacteriota > Terriglobia > Bryobacterales > Bryobacteraceae > CAWELS01. Next base: position 27,582 of record CAYXVG010000042.1, read on the forward strand.
GACGCGCTTGCGCTGCTCATACGCTTTCTCGAAAGCGCCAATGTGCGGAATGATCGATTCGCCGGATTGTCCCCAGCCGAAATCGAGCCGGATCATCTGGACCCAAGGTATCAGGATCCTGAGTCCCACCCCGCCACCGCCAATGAAGTTCCGGCTGAAATCGTCCCCTTCATTCCAAGCCGTACTCAGGTCCCCAAAGGCGGCTAACTGGAGTCCTGCGCGGAGCCGTAAACCGCGGAATCTGAGCGGCTTGGGCTTGACCAGCGTGTAGCGGTACTCGAGCGTATTGAGCATCTGGTTCTTCCCGTGACGGGAGTCGAACTCCCAGCCCCGTTGGCTGTTCGTGCCGCCAATATGGAAATCGGCGTAGACCGGTATGTCTTTGCCGACCCCGACAACGCCGGACTGAAGGGTCATTAGCGAGAACAGAGCCAGCGTATGGCGATCGGCGATCGGTTGATAGCGGCGGAGATCGATATCGGCGCGCCAGAATTCGCCATCACCGAAGCTGCGCGTCACGTCAAGGCTGTTCTGCCAACCCCGGGTCGGCATGAACCATGAGTTCCGGTTGTCGTAGGCGGCAAAGAAACCGGGGGCGTAGAGGAAATCCCGGTTGCTGGGGTTGTTCGTGATGCCATCTTGATTGCTGCTAATGCTGAAGAGCTTGATCAAGGCGCCCGCGCTGAAAGCGTTGGAGAAGTAGCGGCCCAGGTATAGCTGAGGGTCAAACGCATTTTCATCGAAATTGTCCGTCTCATTGAACCGATTCCGCCACATGAAGCGGGTGTGGTAGCGGAGCGGATCACGAAGTCGCCACTGACTGGTAAACAGGGTTTCCGAGTTCGTCGTGCCGCCGCCTTGGACATATGTGGAAAGATGCGCGGGGACGTCGCCGGGATTGGCCCACTTGACACCGCCTCCGATGGCGACACCGCTTTCGCCGGTGATCTCGATGCTCGGATACGGAAAAATCCGTGAGATCTCATCGAGGTTGAACTCGATTGCCACGCCGCCCTCTTCCGGCAGGGCCCGAGCGTCCAGTGCGCTGAAGACCGCTAACCGGTCAAGGTACTCCAGGTCCTTCCTAAGATTCGCCTCGGAGAACTGCCGGCCGGGCTCGGACACGATCTGCCGCCGTACCCGGCTTTCCGGCGTGTAGCGCAACCCGTTGATGCGAATAGCCTTGATCGTGCGGCCCTCGAGTGGCTCATACTGCTGGGCGAAGACCGGGAGGCTACTGGAAAGCAACACGAGGACCACGGTAAGGAGGGTCTCTGGAATCGCAAGGCACAAACTCTAATATTACAGTAGAGAGGCTGAAACAGTCGTGAATCTTTGGTAACTGGGGTTTGACGAGGATGGTGTCGAACAGCCAGCATAAGAGGAAGTCCTACTTCTGGATTGGGAACTCAACTATGGCGAGAATCCTTTGTACCATGGCCGCGACGCTGCTTCTCTACTCGGTCCTTCCCGGCGCCGATATCAGCGGGGCTCTCAAGCCGGAGATCTCTTCGCTCGAGGAGCTATACAAGCACCTGCACCGGAATCCGGAACTCTCTTACCGGGAAAGGGAGACCGCCGCGCGAATCGCGGCTGAACTGACCGCGGCCGGGTTTGACGTGACTACCGGAGTCGGCGGAACCGGCGTTGTTGGGGTACTGCGAAACGGGCCGGGAAAGACGGTGCTGGTCCGAACGGACCTCGATGCTCTCCCGGTAATCGAGGATACGGGGCGGCCCTACGCCAGCACGATCCGGACACAGGACGAGAACGGTAGCGAGGTCGGCGTCATGCACGCCTGCGGGCACGACATGCACATGACATCGTTTATTGGCACCGCGCGGACACTCGCCCGGTTGAAGGACCAATGGAGCGGCGTCCTGGTGTTCGTAGGCCAGCCGGCCGAGGAGCGCGGGGGCGGCGCCCGCGCAATGTTGAAGGACGGACTATACGAGCGATTCCCAACGCCGGACTATGCGGTGGCCTTGCATGTGGCCGCCTCGATGAAGGCCGGTACCATCGGGTATCGCCCTGGTTACGCGCTCGCCAATGTCGATTCGGTGGACATCAAGGTCAAAGGAACCGGCGGCCACGGAGCCTATCCTCACCAGTCGAAGGACCCAATCGTCCTCGCCGCCCAGATCATCCTGGCCCTGCAGACCATCGCCAGCCGCGAAACTGACCCGCAGGACGCGGTTGTGGTCACGGCCGGTTCCATCCACGGCGGCACGAAGCATAACATCATTCCGGCGGAAGTCGATCTTCAGCTAACGGTCCGGAGCTACTCCGATGAGACCCGGGACCGCGTGCTCGACTCCATCCGGCGCATAGCGGTGAATACCGCCCGGGCATTTGGGATGCCGGAGGATAGGCTGCCTGAAGTGAGCGGGTCGACGGAGTACACTCCGGCGACTTACAATAGCCCGGAACTAGGCCGCCGCCTTCTCCCGGCCTGGGAAGAGGCCCTCGGCGCCGAGAATGTGATTGAGGTTCCGGCGGTGATGGGCGGGGAGGACTTTTCGGAGTACGGCCGCACGAGCGAGAAAGTGCCGATTTTCATGTTCTGGTTAGGAACGGTTGGTGAAGAGCGCCTGCGCACCGCCGAGGATGCGGGCGAAGGACTGCCAGGTCTGCACTCGCCGCTCTTCTGGCCGACTATCCATCCGACCATCGAGACGGGCGTCAAGGCGATGACCGCCTCGGTGCTCGAGTTGCTAGGGAAATAGACGGACAACGCCGTACGCCGTGCAACGGACGAGACCGGGCATAACCCTGGTGGACCTTGATTGGCGGGTTATACCGCTCACGATATAGTGGAGCAGGTGCTTCCGCGGATCATCGTCCTGCCAGTCCTGTCGCCTTTCGTCCTGCCAGCGCAGAAACAGAGCGCTCTGCCGCGCTGGTTCCAGTTCGGAATCGAGGAGCGAGCCCGGTTCGAGGGCTTCACCGGACCCGCCTTCGGGCGCGGCCAAGATGACGCATATCTGCTCAACCGTCTCCGCTGCAACGTAACCCTTGTGCCGGCCGATTGGCTTCGTTTCGCCATTCAGGTGCAGGACTCCCGCTCGGCCTGGCGCCGGCGCCCGGCGCCAGGCAAGGTGCACAACCCGTTCGATATCCGGGAAGCGATGGTGGACCTGGGCAATTGGGATGGGGGCTGGTATTTGCGCGCCGGCCGGCAGGTGTTTGCCTACGGAGACGAGCGGCTGCTCGGTCCGGGTCCGTGGTCGAACGTCCCGAGGGTTTTTGGCGGGGCCAGGTGTTCTTCTGGCGGGCTATGCGCACCTGTTTCCCGGTGAGTATCTCTTGCAGTCGAGCCCCGGCGGCCCGACCACTTACGGTTTCGTCCAGTTGGTATTGACCCTGGCCTTGTAACCGCCGGAAGGGACAGTGAGGCCGGCGCGGAATGAGGAACCAGGCGGCGCTGCTGTGGGGTGCTTGACTGCCGGCGCGGGCTGCCAGCAAACAGGCGGCGGTTGGCGGTCCTTAGTTCAGACGTCCAACCCGACGCTGCGCATCAGTTCGATAGCGTTCGAGTGCTCCACGATCCCCGGTCGAAGCTTGTAGTCGAACTTCATCTTCCCGTCCTCGAGATGGTCTTGAAAATGTACGTTGCGGACACGGGGAACGAGATCGTCCTCAATGTGCGCGATGGCCAGATCGTGCGTCGTCACAAGGCCGAGGGCGCCGTCGTTCACGAGCCGCCGGACAATCGCCTCGGCGCCGATCTTGCGGTCATGGGAATTAGTGCCATGAAGCAATTCATCCATCAGGAAGAGCAGAGTGGACCCCCCGTTCGTCATGTCCATGAGCTGCCGGATGCGGGTGATTTCGGCGTAGAAACGCGAAACGCCGCTCTGCAGCGAATCGGTAACGCGGATGGAGGCGCCCACTGCGAGGCGGGTCAAGTGCAAGGAATCGGCCCGGACCGGGGCGCCGGCGAGAGCCAGCACGGCGTTTACGCCGACTGTCCGCAACAGAGTGCTCTTGCCCGACATATTCGACCCGCTGACCAGCAGCACCTGGCGCTCCGCGTCAAGACTCACATCGTTTCGCACCACCCGCTCCTCGGCAATGAGCGGGTGTCCGATCTGCAGCGCTTCAAAGCGCGGCGGACCGTCAACAAACTCCGGGAACGGATCCGCCGGGTGCTCGAAGGAGTAGCCTGCAAGCGAGCATAGCGCCTCGAACTCGCCCACTGCGGCCAGCCACTCGCGCAGGTGGGGGCCGGTCTTCTTGCGCCACGTTTCCACGGCGAAAGCGAGTTGGGTGGCCCAGAGCAGGGGCGGACCTATCAGGCGCACCAGCAAGTGGTCACGGGAGTCGAGCATCTCCACCAGGCGGTCGAGGCGGCCGATCCGTTTGGACGGCGGCAAACCTTCAATATCGAGGGCCCGCTGCAAGCTCGCCAGGCGCCGGCACTCAAAGCGCTGGCGCTCGAGACGGTGGAGAACCTTTGCGAGAATCGCCAGATCGTGGGCCGGTTGCTCCACCGCCGCGATGACTTCGAGGACCCGCTGCCGGTGGAGGATACCGAAGACTCCCACGGCCGCCAGCGAGATCAGGAGCGGAAGCGGTGGAAGCCAGCCGGCAAAGGCCGCGGTGGCGCAAACAAGGACGACTGCCGCAATCAGAGCGGCCAGCAAGCGCAGGCGGGGGGAGTCGAGAATAGGCGGCGCTTCACCCCACTTGGGCAGCGCACCCGCGTGGACGCCGCGGCGCACATCTTCACCCATCACAGCGAGGTCTTCGCGAAGATCGAGCTGGCCGCGAAGTTCAGCCACGGCTTCCTGGCGCTCCCGAATCTCTTCCGGCGAGGCCGGGTTCAGGAGCCAGTAGGCGAGCGTGCGCTGTCCGGCCAGGGTGCGCCCGGAGCAGAGCAGCTCGAAAAGGCTGCCCTTTCCAAAGAGATCGAGATCGTTCGCGTAGGGGTGGGCTTCACCGAGGAAGCGTTCGCCGCAGTAGCCCTTGCCCTGCCAGCGGCCTTCCAGGCGTTCGAGGCCGCGTTCGTAGAACTCCGCCGCCCGTTCGGCGCGCGAGCGGGCCCGGCGCAGTTTTTCGTGGACGACCGCGAGGACGATAAAACCGGCGACGGGAACCGCCAGCCAGAAGGGAGCCAGCCGATGCTCAGCGAAAGCAAGCCATCCGGCCGCGAGAACGAGGATCGCCATCGCCAGCCGGGCATACCCATACAAGCGGTCCACATCTCCGTAGCGCTTGGCGCGAGCTTTGCGCGCACGCATCCGCTGGGTGTACTCGGCATGGGGGGAAGGCAAGGTAATCTCCAATTCCTATCTTACGAGGGAAAATGCTGTGTGCAATGCCGCCCTCCCCTGCGAATTTTCTTAGAGCGGCCCGGGAATAGCCGTTACAGCGGCAAGAAGACCGCCGCCCTCGTTGTGTTCCACAATAGAGTAAGACAAAGGAGGGCGCCATGGATGTGTTGACACGACGTGAGCTCTTCGCGCTGGCCGGAGGAGTTCCGCTGCTCGGGAGCGAAGCCCCAGCCGCGCCTGTGTCCATTGCGCGCTGCGCCTCCTACCGCGGCGACGTTGCGGGTGTGATGGGAACGATGTTTGACCAGCTCGGCGGTCTCGGAGGGTTGGTGCGGGGCAAAACCGTCGCGGTGAAGCTCAACATGACTGGCAGCCCGGCGCTCCGTATTGGCGGGCGCCCGCTCGGGGTGACACACTACAGCCATCCGAAGGTCGTCGGGGCGTTGGTGCACCACTTGGGGCGGGCGGGCGCAAAGCGCATCCGTTTGATCGAGAGCGCTTACGGAACCGATGCGCCGATCGAGGAGTTCATGCTTGATTCCGGCTGGAATGTCCGGTCTCTACAGCGCGCGGCGGGCAGGGTGGAATTCGAGAACACGAATACCGCCGGGGCCGGCCAACGCTACGCCCGGTTTCCTGTTCCTCGCGGGTCAGTCATCTTTCCCGCGTACGACCTGAATCACTCCTACGCCGATACTGACGTGTTCGTTTCGGTCGCAAAGCTGAAGGAGCACGAAACGTGCGGCATCACGCTCACGCTGAAGAACTGCTTCGGCAACCTTCCGGCTTCTGTATATGGCGATGACGCCGGCGAAACGGAGCCAAACGAGCGGCCCGAGAAGGGCCGCCTGCTCGTGTGCCACATGGGGAAACGCCAGCCGTCGCGCAGCGCGCCGGCTGAAATCGATGCCAGTTCCAGCCGCGACGCGGGCTATCGCGTTCCCCGGATCACGGCCGAACTCTGCGCCGCCCGTCCGGTTCACCTGGCCATTATCGATGGAGTGGAGTCGATCGCCGGGGGCGAGGGGCCATGGATTTCGGGCGTACGCCCGGTCTCGCCCGGGGTGTTGATCGCCGGCCTCAATCCTGTCTCCACCGACGCCGTGGGCGCCGCCGTGATGGGATTCGACCCCCGCGCCGTTCGCGGTGAGCCGCCGTTTGCGACTTGCGACAATACATTGCTGCTGGCTGAGCGCCTCGGAGTGGGATCGGCCGACCTCGATCGGATTGAGGTACGCGGCGCCCCAACCGCAGAGGTCCGGTTCCCGTTTTCGGTCTGAGGCGGGTTTGCGGCTGCGTGACGCAATACCGATTACTGCACCGGGAGGCCAGTTTGTCCTCTCGCGCATGCGTCCTCAGGGCCGGGACACAGCCCTTGGCCCGGAGGGGAGGGGCGAGAAAAACTTCTGAGATTCCAACGTCTTGTAGAGGAACCCAGGCCGATTCCGGTACAATTGAGTGTTTTGGGGGGAAGCGCAGCCGCCGGACGAAGCGCCCATGTCAGCACTAAGCAGTTCATTCATCGAGAACCTGCCCGCGATCAGTCCGATTGTCGTTCTCGATATTCTCCTGGTCACCCTCCTGCTCTATCAATTCTTCATCATCATTCGCGGGCGCCGTGCCGTGCCCATTATCACCGGTGTCTTGATGCTGATTGGCGTCTACGTGGTTGCGGTGTTGACGGGAATGGGATTGCTGCGCACAATACTGGAAACGGTGGCTCCGTACTCGGCGTTCGCGTTAATCGTGATGTTCCAGTCCGACATCCGCCGTATCCTGGCACGGATTGGCCGCCGGAGGTTCTTCGCCAGTGCGAGCTTTGACCGGCGCGATGTGGAGACCGAGATCGCGCTCACGTTGTCCGCTCTCGCCCGGCAACAGACCGGCGCGCTGATAGTTTTGGAAGGAGAGATTGGGCTGAGGACTTTTATCGAAAGTGGTGTTCGCGTGGACGGCGTCTACTCAAGAGACCTCCTGCTGTCAATTTTCCACCCTGGTTCGGCCATGCATGACGGAGCCGTGATCATTCAAGGAGACCGCATAGCGGCAGCCGCCTGCTTCTTGCCCCTCAGTACGAACCCTCGCCTTATGAGCACTCTTGGGACGCGCCACCGCGCGGCCATCGGCGTGACAGAGGAAACCGACTGCCTGGCGCTGGTGGTGAGCGAGGAGACCGGGCGGATCTCCGTCGCGTACTCCGGCGAGATCACGACAGACCTGACAGTGGAAGATTTGGAGCGGCGGATCGCCGAGCATTACGGACGTGCGAACAAACGCCCTCGATCGACGCTACCCAGTATTCGCGCCCACGGATCCAACTCCTCCAAACCGCGGAGGAAAGAGGCCGGGAGACTATGATCCGGGCCATCACTCGGAACTGGGGGTGGAAACTTCTGTCGCTGACTTTGGCGATCGGATTATGGGTGGGACTGGTGCGCGACCCCGAGCTCGTGACGATGATTTCGGTACCGGTTCTTTTTCGTGGCATGCCGAACGAGCTGGAGCTGAGCGGAGAACTCGTGGAGCGTGTGCAGCTCGAGATCCGGGGGCCGTCGTCGCATCTGACGCCGCAGGAGCTTTCCGAAGCAGCGGTGGTGCTGGACCTCGGCAACGTCGACAAACCCGGAGACCGGACGTACACGGTGGAGACATCGAACGTCATCCTCCCACCGGGCGTGGCCTTTGTGCGCGCCTTGCCCGCGCAGATCCGCTTGCATTTTGAGGCCCGGATTTCGCGCCGCGTCCCGGTGCGCATTCGAATCTCCGATCCGCCGCCGGACGGCTATCGCATTGTCAGCCAGAGTGTAACGCCCGAGGCGTTGGCGATCGTCGGACCGGAGAGCAACGTGGAACTGGTGACCTTCGTGGACACAGACTCGATCAGCCTCCGCGAAGTCTACGGAACGGCGCAGTTCACTGTGAATACCTTCGTGGGCGACCCTCAGGTGCGGTTCGATGACCCGCCGAAAGTGGTGGTCACAATAATAGTCGAAAAGGATACCACTGGTTAACACACCACAATCATGAGCAGACAACTCTTTGGAACAGACGGAATACGCGGCACGGCGGGCGAATATCCGCTTGACCCGGTTACCGCGTACGCATTCGGCATGGCGTTGGGACACTGGGCCGCGCGGCACGCCAGTAGTCCAGAGGTTGTGATCGGCATGGATACGCGAGAGTCTGGCCGCTGGCTTGCCGAGCATGTCGGGGGAGGCCTCGAAGCGGCTGGCGCCCGGCCTCACTACGCCGGGGTGATCACCACGCCTGGCATCGCGTACCTGACCCGCAGCGGCGATTTTGTAGCCGGCGTCATGATTTCGGCCTCGCACAATCCCTATCACGACAATGGCCTGAAGATATTCGACAGTTCCGGTTTCAAGCTTCCCGATTCCGAGGAAGAGTCTCTCGAGTTGGAGATCCTGGGCCTGCGGGAGAAGAACGGAGAGGCGCGGCCAGCGAGGGCGATCACCGAGAACGAGTTGGATGCTAGCTACCTGGATTACCTGGCCGGCACCGCGGTCCCGCTGAGCGGCATGAGAATCGCCCTCGATTGCGGACACGGCGCTGCATCGCGGCTCGCGCCGGCGCTGTTGCGCCGCCTGGGAGCGGAACCGATTCCCACCGCGTGCGAACCAAACGGCACGAATATCAATGACCGCTGCGGGGCGCTCCACGTTGAGAACCTGCAGCGCCACGTGGCCGCGACCGGGGCCGATGTTGGGGTCTCCTTCGACGGGGATGCGGACCGGGCCATCTTCGTCTCACACTCCGGAAAAATTGTGAACGGGGATGCAACGCTGCTGATATGCGGCCGCGCGCTTCACTCCGCAGGGAAGTTGCCGGGAAACGGCGGCGAACCACTGGTGGTGGCTACGGTGATGTCGAACCTCGGTCTGCAGAAGGCGCTCGAGGCGGCTGGAATCCGGATGCTGCGGACCGCTGTCGGCGACAAGTACGTGCTCGAGGAGATGCTGAGGAGAGGCGCCGCCCTCGGGGGGGAACAGTCCGGTCACATCATATTCCGGGAATTCGCTACTACCGGAGACGGCATGTTGACGGCGCTCCAGGTGTTCTCCGTGATGCGCCGGAGCGGGATGTCACTCGACGAGTTGACTGCGGGCCTGGAGGTGTTCCCGCAACTGCTCATCAACGTGCGGGTCAAAAGGAAACGGCCGCTGGCTGAACTGGAGACCGTGCAGGAAGCGATCCGCCACGCCGAAATCGAATTCGGCGATTCCGGCCGGGTTGTAGTCCGCTTTTCGGGTACGGAGCCTCTCGCCCGCGTAATGATCGAAGGCCCCGAGGAATCGCTCGTGCGGTTGCATTCCGAGCGCATCGCGGAGGCCATCAGGAAAGAGCTCGACGCCGAGTCGCAGCTAGCGGTGGATTGAGGGGAGCTATTTGCCTGTCTCAGCGTCAATCAGAAGTAATGGCCATCCGCCTTCCATCGCGGCTGCCCAAGTTGGCGGCGCATTGCACCCCTTGGGCGCAAGCTGCTACATTGTCAAAGTCGTTAAAATGGAGGGCGAGTCAACGGCGTTCGTCAAGGCTTGGCTCGTCGTTGCCTCGGCAATAACGCAAACAAAAAATAGCCCGTCACATGGGTGAAAAGGAACAAATCATGGAAAAGCTGTCCCAGAACATTCAAGAAGCCTTTTTGAACACGGCCCGCAAGGATAAGATCTTCCTCACCATCTACCTCATGAGCGGAGTGAAGCTGTCCGGCCGGATCAAAAGCTTCGACAAATACTCGGTCGTACTTGAGACCAACAGTCAGGAGCAGCTCATTTTCAAGCACGCCATTTCCACCGTCGTGGTGTCAAAGGCTCCCCACTCGCACTCCCACTCGCATTCCTCCACGTCGCCGCACAGCTCCGTCACCGCGGGCGCTTCCAACCCGGCGTCGGCCCCGAAACATCCCGGGGCTCCGGAAGGATAGCCAGCAGCTTGCCTGAAACCAAAGGGGAACGTGCGTTACTGGTTGGCGTCGCCGCCGTTCGTGGCGCGACAGCCGGCGAGGCGCACAGCATAGAAGACTCGCTATCGGAACTCGAAGCGCTCGCCCGCAGCGCCGGGGCCGAAGTTTGCGGGCGTCTTGTCCAGACAAGACAGTACCTGGATGCAGCCACGCTGATTGGCTCCGGCAAGGTGCAGGAAGTGGCGGGGCTGGCGGAAGCGGAGGAGATCGACGTGGTAATCTTCGATCGCGATCTCTCTCCGACCCAGTTACGTAATGTCGAGAAGGCCATCGAACGTAAGGTGCTGGACCGCACCCAGTTAATCCTTGACATCTTCGCCAGCCGGGCGCGCACGCGGGAGGGCAGACTGCAGGTTGAGTTGGCGCAGCTTAACTACATGCTGCCCCGTTTGAGCGAACTCGTGGAAGCAATGTCCAAGCTCGGAGGCGGCATCGGTACCAGGGGCCCAGGCGAGACACAGCTCGAGACGGATCGCCGTCGGGTAAACCGCCGAATCAAGAAGATCCGCGAGCAGCTCAGTTCGGTTCGCCGGACCCGCTCTATCCAGCGCCGGCAGCGGCAGGGCATCCCGCTGGCGACGGTTGCCATGGTCGGCTACACGAATGCCGGGAAGTCCACCTTGTTCAATCGAATGACCGGCGCGGAGGTGACGGCGGACCAGCGCATGTTTGCGACCCTGGATCCGACGGCCCGCTCCCTTGCCCTGCCCTCGAAACGTCGCGTCGTGCTGAGCGACACGGTGGGCTTTATCCGGCGGCTGCCCACAACTCTGGTGCAGGCCTTTCGCGCCACCCTGGAAGAAGTCACCGAGGCGGCCTTGCTGATTCATGTGGTCGATACGACATCGCCAGAGGCCGAAGAGCATGGCGTGCACGTCATCGAGGTATTGCAGGAGATTGGCGCGAGCGCTATACCTCAAATTGTCGTGCTCAACAAAGTCGACCGGCTGGACTCCCGCCCCGAAGGCGACGCTTTCCTGCATCGGATGATGGGACACCTGCCGAACGCCGCGGCGGAGAGCGGCGCCGCCGTGCGGGCTCTTTGTGTATCGGCCAAGACCGGCGAGGGCGTGCCCGACCTGCTAACGGCAATTGACACAGCGCTTCCGGTGGATCCGGTGGCTCACGTTGTATTTCGTCTTCCGCTTGGCGCCGGAGCCGAACTTCACCTGCTGCACCAGTTCGCGCGGGTCCTTAACGTCCGGTACGAGGAAGACGAATGCGTCGTCGAGGCGGAAGCGGCCGAATCGCTCCGCCGGCAGCTAGTGAGCTACATCGAAACCGGCTAGAAGCAGGTGCAGCGGGCGGCGTCGCGAGCCGGAGCGCTCCTGGCGGCGACGCCGAGCCCGGCGGGTGAGGCGTCAACCGCCGACTGCGGTATATTTGGTTTTCTGCATGAACTTGCCGAACATATTGACGTTGGTGCGGATCTTCTTCGTTCCGCTACTCGTCGCGGCGGTAGTCGAGGAGGGGCTGGAGCTGAAGGCAGGCGGCCTCACAATCACAAACGAGATCCTCGCGCTCGCGATTTTCCTCGCCGCCGCGTTTACCGACCTGCTCGACGGCTATTTGGCCCGCCGCTGGGGGCAGATTACGACGGTCGGAACCCTGCTCGATCCAATCGCGGATAAGCTGCTGGTCTCGGCAGCCCTGATTTCACTGGTGCAGATTCAGCAAATTCCCGGCTGGATGGCCGTGATCATTATCGCCCGCGAATTCGCCGTCACGGGTCTGCGCAGCATCGCCGCCGCAGAGGGATTCACCATTCAGGCCAGCGACTTAGGCAAGACGAAGATGGTTAGTCAGGTGGTCGCCATCAGCCTGATCCTGTTGACGATACGCTGGCCCAGCCTGCGAACTTTCGCCTTGGTGTGGATGTGGGGAGTGGTGATTTTCGCTGTAATATCCGCAGTGGAGTACTTCCTAAAATTTTGGAAGCGAATCGATGTGGAAGTGAAGAAGCGGCGCCGGCGCGAATTGCTGGAACTGGAGCGCCAAGAACAGATTGAGAAAATGCGCCGCCGCCGCGCCGCGCGTTAGTCAGCCCGTCTGATTCTCCTCGTCTTCCTCGCCGACAATTGGCGAGGTTCGCACCGGCGGAGGCTCCGAGATGTCCACCTCGGCTGGCGTAAGGGTGATTATGCGAATCTGCCCGCGCGGCCCCAATGGCCCCGCTGGCCGGCCATTGGCGATGAGGTTGAGTCCTCCCGCGTTTCCGACGCGCATGGTGGCAGCGGTGATTCCGGAAAAGCGCCGCACCTCTCCGTCGTTGAGGATCCCCACAAAGAGTGTCCGGCCAGCGCTTTGCACACGCACCCAAGTCTCTTCCGTGGCACGGATTTCGAACCAGAGAGGGCCGGCTGGACCCTCGGACTCCCGGGGGGCCGGCCCCCCGGGCGACGACAAGGGACTACCTGCGACCTGGGGCGCTTCAGCCGGATACTGTTCAGATTCAACCGGCGGAAGGACCGACTCCGGCGCTGGTTCGGCCGCTGCGGGAGGTTCATCGGGCAGCACGGAAATCGGACCGGCCGCCTGCTGCTTCAGCCAATATGAATAAAACGCCGCGCAAGCCGCGATCACAGCGATGAGGGCGACAAGCGCTCCAAGCAGGCGCCGGCGGGGCCTACGGCCACCTTCCATCACATGGGTTACTGGACCAAGCCCGGACACCGGAGATTTGGGCTTCAGACTGGTCTCGGCCTCGGCGGCTTCGGAAGGAAACAGACGATCAATCTCGGGCTTCAATTCGCCGCCGGAAATACCGAGGTACTGGGCGTACTGGCGAATGAAACTGCGGGCGAAGAACTCGCCGGGAAGGCTGCTAAGATCTTCAGCTTCAATCGCTTCCAGATAGCTCCGGTTAACTCGCAGCTCGTCCGCAGCCTGACCGATTTCCTTTCCCTGTTCGAGGCGTGCATCCCGGAGCCTTTCGCCCACCGAAGGCATAATAAAATCAAGCGGTTCCTGAGGTTATAATACCAGAGTTGGAGAGATTCGAACCGCTACCGCCGGTCAGCGTGATCGTGGTGAATTGGAATCGGCGCGATCTCCTACGGGAGTGCCTCAAGTCTCTTCAAAATCAAACACTTAGAGACTTCGAAGTAATCCTCGTCGATAATGGTTCCGAGGACGGATCGGCAGAGATGGCGGAAACGGAGTTTGGCTCCGGGCAACCATTTCGGCTCAAGCTCGTCAAGAATAGGGAGAACCGCGGTTTCTGCGAAGCCAACAACCAGGGTATCGCGGCGGCCCGGGCGCCCTTCATCGCGCTTCTGAATAATGATGCGGAGGCTTTGCCCCAGTGGCTCGAGGCTCTGCTAATGGCATTTCAGCCGGATCCGGGAATCGGTATGGCCGCCTCGAAGATTCTGGTTTGGGAGGACCCGTCCCGGATCGACAAGGCCGGCCATTTGATCTATCTGGACGGACAGAATCGGGGCCGCGGCACGGGTGAAACCGATCGGGGCCAATACGATGTGGCGGAAGAGGCTCTGTGGCCGGATGGTTGCGCGGCAATGTACCGGCGCGAGATGCTTGATGAGATCGGCGGATTTGACGAAGACCTCTTCGCCTATGGCGACGACGCGGAGCTCGGCTTACGGGCCCGCATCGCCGGCTGGCGCTGCCGCTATGAACCTGCGGCAGTGGTGCGGCATCACCGGGGAGCGACTCTCGGCGTCGCCTCGCCCGAACGCATCAAGCTGATTGAACGCAATCGGGTGTTGCTGGCGGTGAAGTTGTTTCCCTGGAGCCTGTTATGGCTAAACGGCGTGTACTATCTCGGAAGAATCGGCGCGGGTCTGACGGCCGCGGCAAGAAGCGAGGGGGAGGTGCGCCAGTTCCCGGGACTGACGGGAAAACTGAGACTGGCCTGGGCCTTGCTCCAGGGGGACCTGGCGGCGCTGATGATGCTTCCCCGCTTTCTCCGGAAACGGAGAGAGATCGAAAAGATCCGAAAATTGCGCCCGAGCGAGGTCAAGGCGCTGCTCAAGCGGCACATGATTTCGCTGCGGGAGTTGAGCCGGCAGGCGATTTGACCGGCGCACCCGCGGAATCTTCCGCCAGAAACGAAGCCAACGATGCCGTGGAGGAATCGCCCGCCCCGGATTTCCACCTCTCCGATGAGATTTGTCCGGCCTGTCTGTGCGACCGCTCAGAGGTGATGTTCCGGGTGACGGACTGGCTGTACGGAACCACCACTGAGGAGTTCGCCGTGGTCGAGTGCCAGAGCTGCCGGATGCTACGGCTCTCCCCACGCCCCGAACCCGCCGAATTGAGTAAATACTACCCCGAGGAATACTGGCACGTTCCGGAGCAGGACATTGCGGCCCAATTTGCCGAGGTCTACCGGAGGCTGGTGCTTTGGGACCACGTCCGGTTTGTCCAGACGGCAATCGAACGATCCGGGGCCGAGGGGCCGGTTCTCGATGTAGGGTGCGGCGGCGGGCTCTTCCTCAAAATGATGCGGGAACGCGGCTACCGCGGGGTCGGCCTCGATTTTTCTCTCAGCGCTGCCGGGGTCGCCTGGGAAGTGAACAACGTCCCCACCGTTTGCGCCAGCCTCGCGCACGCCCCTTTCGCGGATGGCTCCGTGGCCGCCATTACGATGTTCCATGTGCTGGAGCATCTCTACGACCCGAGCGCCTACCTTCAGGCCGCGAGCGAGCTTCTGGAGCCGAACGGCCGGCTGATCATCCAAACTCCAAACGCTTCCTCATGGCAGTTCCTGCTGCTCGGGGAGAGATGGCGGGGGATCGAGGCGCCGCGGCACCTCTGGCACTTCAAAGCTCGCGACCTTGAGATCCTGCTCGACCGCTGCGGCTACGAAGTGGTCCGTACAAGGCACTTTTCACTTCGCGACAACCCCGCTTGCCTGGCCACCAGTTTAGCCCCGGGACTGGACCCCACCGTCCGCAAGGTTCGGCGCACCGTCGAAACCCCGGGCCGGAAATTCCTTAAGGATCTGATTTACTTCGGCTTGGTCATTGGCTGCCTGCCCTTCACCTATATCGAGGCCCTGTGCCGCGCCGGCTGCACCGTGATGATGGAGGCGCGCAAGAAATCATGAGGTACAGCGGGCTGCAGCGCCTGCTGCCGGGACCCGTGCATCGCTATGTACTCGACTTTGAGGCGCGGATCGAGACAGCGGTCAATGAATTCGCCCGTGCGCTGCCCGAAGGGGCCCGTGTACTGGATGCCGGCGCGGGTGAAAGCCGCCACGCCGCGGCCTTCGCCGGCCGGCGCTACCTGGCTGTTGACCTCGCGGTCGGCGATCCCGGGTGGGACTATAGCCGGTTGGACTGCCTCGGCGACCTGACGCGCCTTCCCTTCCGCGATGGCGCATTCGCGGCATGCCTCAATGTGGTGACCCTGGAACACGTACCGGAGCCTGCGTCTGTAGTGGCGGAGCTGGCCCGGGTGCTCGCGCCGGGCGGGGAGCTGTTGCTGATCGCCCCCCATTCCTGGGAAGTACACCAAGCTCCGCACGACTTCTACCGCTTTACCCGGCACGGCCTGCGGTACCTGCTCGAGCGGGCCGGCTGCGGCGAGATCCGGATTCGCCCCATGGGCGGCTACTTCCGGCTCCTCTCGCGACGCCTGCTGAACGGACTACAATTCTTCCCGCCGTGGCTGCTGCCTTTGGCCGCCTTGCTGGCCGGTCCACCCGCTCTGCTGCTGCCTCTGCTCGACGGACTTGACCGGGAAAAAGACTTCACCTTGGGTTACATATGCACCGCGCAAAAGCCATTCTGATCGTCCTGTCCGCCGCTCTGGCGCTCGCGGGGGCCGAGTTCTCGGGCGAGTCGGCGCTCAACTACACCCGGAAGGTAGTGGAACTCGGCCCGCGAAGTCCGGGAACGAAGGCCCACGCGGCCATGCAGCAACTGATCCTCAAGGAACTGAGGCAACGCGAATGCACGGTGATCGAGAACCGCTTCACCGCCGATACCCCCAAGGGGCCGATTCCGATGTTGAACATCATCGCGAAATTCACCGGGACCTCGGGCGAAGTGGCCGTCGTTTCCGGCCACTATGACACCAAGTACCTGCCGAACATTCGCTTCGTGGGAGCCAACGACGCCGGATCCTCCACGGGTTTCCTGCTCGAAATGGCCCGCGTGCTTTCCACGCGGGAGCTCACCGACGATGTTTACCTTGTCTTCTTCGACGGCGAGGAAGCGTACGAAACCTGGAGCAGCAGCGATGGCGTTTACGGCAGCCGCCACCTCGCCGAAAAGTGGTCGCGGGACGGAACTCTGCGGCGGATCGAGGCGCTGATCAACGTTGACATGATTGGGGACAAGGATCTCGGCATCTTGAACGAGTTCTATTCCTCCCGCTCGCTGATGGGGCTCGTCCACCAAGCCGCGGCAGAGCTAGGCTTTGAACGCTATTTCCTTCGCCAGCGCGGCGCGATTGAGGACGATCACGTGCCGTTCCTGCGGCTCGGTGTCACGGCCGTGAATCTAATCGACTTCGAATACGGCGAGGGCAACGAGTACTGGCACACCGAAGAAGACAAGATGGACAAGCTCAGCCCGCGGAGCTTCGAGGCGGTTGGCAGAGTCGTGTTGCGCGTGTTAGAAAAGCTCGAGAAGCGATAGCTGGCGGGAGTATGAATCCCCAAGGCCCGGCTGGGGATGTGACGGAGATTCCATACCTATATTCGCACCTGGTTCGTCATTGTCAGCCGCGTGACTTTCCACGCACCGTCAACGGGTTGCACGGTCAGTTCCGCCTCGTAGAGGTTCCGCCGAGTATGAACGTGGCCCCAGTGTGCGACCGAGCCGGAGACTGTCCAGCGGCAGACGGCGCGAAATCCCAGACCTTCGGGTGAAGTTTCCGCCTCATCGAGAGCGACCTCCTGAACGAGAATGCGTGCGCCCCCGGTGCGTTCGACCTCGAGGGCGCGGCGGACATCGAGGTAGGTCTCGGTGAGGACATCGCCCGCGATGCTGTGCGCCAACGTGTCATAGATGGACTCCTCGTCAGGATAGTCAAAGGCCCGGTAGATGTTGTGGAGGAGGTTTTCGAGGAGATCTGCCGCTTCGCGGTCCTCAACCTTGTCGTTGCCCGCACCTGCCGCGGCCAGAAGAACCACGAGCGCAAAAGCCGCCAGGAGCGCCAGCCGGGGGACCCCCCGGCGCGCCCGGAGCCGAAGGGCCATCCACGCGCCGAGGAAGAACAGTGCTGCGAGCAGCAAGGCTCCAGCAGCCCTGGGCAGCTTCAGCGGCGCGGATGGCGGGGGCGGGACGTAGCGCAGTTCCGAGCGTTTGATTGCGGCCGACATCTCCCACTTCAGGTCGTTCTCCTCGGGAGTCAAAGCGCGGGGCTGGAACATTGCGTCCTCGGTGACAGCGCCCGAGATGCGGGGGGAGGTGGGTGGAAAGTAGTCCCAGGCGAGCTCGACGGTCTCGGGGAAGTCGTCCCGTCTGAGAAGGTAGACGGCGCCGAGGGTCGAGGCGCGCACCTGGTCCGGCGGCGGCGCGGAGACGGCCTGGGTGCCGCGGAGGCGCCGTTCGAGAAACTGACAGCTATCAAGCAGCGGATCCACGAGTTCGCCGTTTACTTTCAACCGCCATCGTCCTCTGAGCCGGCTCGCGACGTCGCGGGCGAGCGTCTCGCCATTGATCCGGCCTAGCTCAAAGTCGACCGGACGCCCCACCACCTCTACTCGCACCTGGAAGCGGCCGACATGTAGAAACAAACCCATGGATGACTCATAGATGCGGCCCAAGGCGGGATTGTCGAAGCGCGAAGCCCAGGGGTCGCCCCAATTCAGGCGGAGCGTCTCCGGGGCGGCGAGGTAGTGCAGGTCGGACACCGCCAGCCCGCGATGGTAAACGACGAAGCCGATCGCTCGCGGGCCAGCACCCGGCGGCGGCCCGATCGTAATCCTTGCCGGACGCCATGCAAACTCGTAGCCGTTCGCGGGGTCCAGCCGTTGGCCATCCGCCCGGATCGCCAGCGGGGCCTCCGGCGGCTCGGTCTCCGGGTCCCATTCCAGCCTGAGGCCGCCGGTGTCAATGAAGATCTCGACCACGGACCGAGCTTCCGGGGCGCGATCCATGATCATCGAGCCGGAAAGGACGAGCGGCAAGAGGGCGAATAGGGAAACGGCCAGTAGTGGCTTCCAAAGCATCGTTCGAGAGCGGGTTCTTACTGCGATTCTCCCACAGATATTCTGCGATTATATTTCCGCCGGAGCCACTATCTAAATTGGCAAACGCGTTTCAAACACTGGACCCCTTGGCGGCCATGGCCTTGCTGCCCGTGGCGGTCTGGATCCTCGCCAGCGGCCTAGACGACCTGTTCGTGCTCATTGTGTACCTGTGGGACCGGCGCCGCGCGAGCAGCGAGCCCGTTCCCGAATTGGCTACCGAATCGCCGGAGAAGCGCATCGCCATCTTCGTCCCCTGCTGGCGAGAAGCCGCCGTCATCACCGACATGGTAGAGCACAATCTCTCGGCAATTCGCTATGGAAGCTACGATATCTTCATCGGCGGGTACCCGAATGACGAAGGTACGCTGAACTCGGCTCGGGAGTTGGAGGCCCGTCACGAACGTGTGCACCTGTGCCTTTGCCCGCACGACGGCCCCACGTCCAAGGCCGACTGCCTGAACTGGATCTACCAGCAGATGCTGTTTCGCGAAGAGGAGCAGAAGAACAGGTTCGAGTTGGTGATCACCCACGACGCCGAGGACGTGATTCATCCCGATGAGCTGCGTTGGATGAATCTCTATGCCGAACGCTACGACATGGTGCAGACACCGGTCCTGCCATTCCATACCCCCTGGCACGCTTGGACTCACGGCCTCTACTGCGATGACTTCTCAGAAGGCCATACAAAGGACCTTGCGGCCCGGCAGGCACTGGGTGGATTCATCCCGTCTTGCGGGGTCGGCACCGGATACACGCGCCGGGCGATCGAGGCGCTTGCCAGCGAATCGAATCGGGTCTTCGAGCCGGCCTGCCTTACCGAGGATTACGAAAACGGTCTTCGCATCCACTCCCGCGGAATGCGCCAGATCTTTGTGCCATTGACCCTCGTCGACGGAACGCCAATGGCGACCCGAGAGTACTTTCCGAGACGGTTCTGGGATGCCGTGAGGCAGCGGACGCGATGGGTGACCGGAATCTCGCTGCAGTCCTGGGAGCGCCACGGCTGGAGTTCGGATCCGCGCCAAGCGTACTGGATGTGGAGGGATCGAAAGGGACTGCTGGGCAATCCCATCGGACTGGCAGCGAATCTGCTCACCCTGTACGGATTGCTGCGCCTTGGAGCGGGCGGATCCGGGGAATTTCTGGCGCAAGCTCTGAGCGCTCCGGGCATCGCACATTTGCTGGCGGCGAATCTGATCATCCTGCTAATCAACATGGCCGTGCGCGCGGCCTGCACCGCCGAGATCTACGGCGTTGCGTTTGCGCTTGGCGTGCCGTTTCGCGCAGTGTTCGGAAATGCTTTGAACACCGTGGCCACCTGCCGGGCGGTGCATCTCTTCCTGAGAGCCAAGCTGAGCGGACAGCCGCTGGGTTGGGTAAAGACGGAACACGCGTACCCATCGCGGGTCGGGCTCCTCCCTCACAAACGGCCCATCGAGGAGATCCTCACGGGCTCCGGCTACGCCACGCCAGAACAGCTAATGGACGCCCGACCAACAAAACCTCCCGGCGAGGAGATCATCCTTCATCTCATCCGCAGGGGCGTTATCACGGAGGAGGAAGCGTACGAGGCGCTGAGCTTGCAACTGGGTATGACGCTGGGCGAGATCGATCCGGAGCAGGTGCAAGAGTCCGTCGCGCGGTCGCTTCCGGAGCGGATCGTGCAAGAATGGCAGGCGCTACCGGTGAAGATCGAGTCAGGCAGCCTACATGTAGTGTGTCCGGCTGTGCCGCGCGAAAAGATGCAGGATGCCCTGCGGGAGTTTACATCGCTGGAGGTACGAGTACAACTGGTAACGCCAAGCAACTTCCGGAGATTGGCCGAGACCCTCCTATAGGGGCGGAGACGTAGCTTTACCGTCGCGCCGAGATGGCCTACGGGACCTCAGAACGAGATCTTTCCCAGTACCACCGGCCGGGATGCTCCGGTTG
Organism: uncultured Solibacteraceae bacterium; assembly: GCA_964468205.1. Lineage (GTDB taxonomy): Bacteria > Acidobacteriota > Terriglobia > Bryobacterales > Bryobacteraceae > CAWELS01. The sequence goes on from CAYXVG010000042.1 coordinate 47,938, forward strand.
CTGACGGCAGGTTCGACGGGCGGCTGGCCCAACTCTCGTGGGCGAGCACGGCAAACGCAATTGCCTCTTTGGAATCCGGATCGAGACCGAATTCGGCGGACGTTCTGATCGCGATCTCCGGCAGAAGCCTGGACAGGTGGGCCATCAGGACAGGATTATGCACGCCACCGCCGGAAACGATCAGCTCGTCCGCGGCCATTCTCGGGAGAACGAAGCGTTCGATGCCAGTGGCGATGGAGGCCGCCGTTAGAGCGGCTGCTGTGGCCATCAGATCTTCGGGCGGGAGTCTGGCGGCGCGGAGACGATCTACGTACTCCCGCCCGAACTGCTCGCGGCCGGCCGTTTTGGGCGGTGGCTGGCGGAAGTAAGGGCTCCGCAGCAATACCTTCAGCAGCGAATCATTAACCCGCCCCTTGCCGGCCATCCGCCCGCCGCGATCGTACCGCAGCTTTCCTTTGCTGTAAGCGGCAGCGAGGGCGTCGAGTACCATGTTGCCGGGGCCGGTGTCAAACGCCAGCACCTCGTCGGGCTTTGCGGCAGGCGGAATCGCCGTCACATTCGCAATGCCCCCGATGTTAAGAGCGACGCGCCCCATTTGGCGGTGCCGGAACAACAGATAATCCACATAGGGAACAAGCGGCGCACCGCGGCCGCCGGCGGCGATGTCGCGTGTGCGAAAATCCGAAACCACGGGTATGCCGGTGCGCTCGGCGATCACGGAGCCGTCGCCGATTTGCAGCGTGGTGGCCACCTTGCGGCCGAGAAAGCGGGCGCCAGCGCCGTCGTGGAAGATGGTCTGGCCGTGGCAGCCAATCAGGTTGACGGAGGAAAGCTTCACGCGGTGGCGTTTGCAGACTCTCCTGACGGCCTCCCCGTAGAGTTCGCCCAGCAACGTGTGCAGCCGCGACAGTACGCCAACATGGACCTGAGCATTTGAGACGGCCAGAATCTGCTGCCGGACCGGGGCGCTGTACCGTACTGAATCCAGCGCGACTGGTGAAATCTTCTTCGTCCACCCGCGGCCGCTGACATCGACGATAGCAACGTCGATGCCGTCCACCGAAGTGCCGCTCATGATCCCGGCTACTCTCATTTCCGGCCCAATTCCTTCTGCAACTCGGCCAGAAGCTGCAGCGCTTCGATGGGCCGGAGGTTGTCCAGATCCAACTCGCGTATGCGCCCGGCAATCTGATAGTTAACGGGTTCAAAGAGTTGGATCTGCATGGACTCGGGGCGCCTGATCGAGCGCGGCGCGAGTTCCTCAGCGGCTTCGTGCTCCGTCTTTTCGTGAAGGGTCAATATCTCGCGCGCCCGCTCGATCACGGACACGGGCAGTGCCGCGAGGCGGGCGACTTCGATGCCGTAACTGCGGTCGGCCGGGCCCAGTTCCACCTTGCGCAGGAAAATGATCTCGTCTCCGGCTTCTTTCACCGAGACGTGCAAGTTCCGGACCCCTTCGAGCTGTTCGGCGAGCTCGGTGAGTTCGTGGTAGTGCGTGGCGAACAGAGTGTTGGCACCGATGCGCTCGTGAATGTGTTCGACCACCGCCCAGGCGAGGGCAAGCCCGTCGTAGGTGGCGGTACCGCGTCCGATCTCGTCTAGAATGATGAGGCTGTCCTTGCTCGCAGTGTTGAGGATCACGGCGGTTTCGGTCATCTCGACCATGAACGTTGACCGGCCTCGGGCCAGGTTGTCAGTGGCTCCGATACGGGTGAAGACGCGGTCCACCAGCGGCAGCGTCGCATCCTCGGCCGGCACGAAGGAGCCAAGCTGCGCCATTACCGTCAGCAGCGCCGCCTGCCGCAGATATGTCGACTTACCACCCATGTTCGGGCCGGTGATGATCGCCACGAATTCGGAGCCGGAGTCCAGGAAAAGGTCGTTCGGGATGAAGCGCTGGGCCTCGCGTTCGGCCAGTTTCTCGATGACGGGATGGCGGCCGCCGGCGACACGCAGTTCACCCGATGCGGAGAACTTCGGCCGCGAGTAGCGGTTCTCCGCCGCGACCTGTGCGAGAGCCGCGGTGGTGTCGAGCTCGGCTATCGCCAACGCGGATTCCCGGATGCGCGCGGCTTGCGCGGCGGCCTGGGACCGCAGTTCGGTGAAGATTTCGCGCTCGATCGCCAGGATCTTTTCTTCCGCGTCGAGGATCTTGCTCTCGAGCTCTTTGAGCTCGGGGGTGATGAAGCGCTCGGCGTTTACCAGCGTCTGTTTTCGGTCGTAGTCCTCGGGCGCTAGGTGAAGGTTCGTCTTCGAGATCTCGATAAAGTACCCGAAGACGTTATTGAATCTCACCTTCAGCGACTGGATACCGGTGCGCTCGCGCTCGCGCCGCTCAATCCGGGCGATGTAGGAGCGCGAATTGCGCCGGAGGTCACGGAGTTCGTCGAGTTCGGCATGGAATCCGTCGCGGATGACGCCGCCGTCGGCCAGGTTGACCGGAGGTTCGTCCGCCAGGCCTTCAAGGATGCGGTCGCGCGCCTCGGGAACTTCGTCGAGCCGGTCCCGGATCTCGCGGAGCCGGGCGGAGGCGGACTCCTCGATCTGCATTCGCAACTCAGGAATCTTGGCGAGGGAATGTCCAAGGGCGAGGAGATCGCGCGGGTTGGCGCGTCCGAGCGTAACCTTGGCGAGCAGGCGCTCGAGGTCCAGCACGCCGCTCAGAGTCTCCCGCAGCCCGGTGCGAAGGATCGTGTTCTTGAGCAACTCCTCGACGGCGTCCAACCGGGCCTCCACCTCGGCGCGATCGAACGCCGGCCGCAGCAGCCGCTGCCGGAGCAGCCGCCCGCCCATTCCCGTTTTGGTCTGATCGAGAACGTGGAGCAAGGTCACTTCCCTGCCCTCGCCGGCAAACAGGGGCTCCACAAGTTCGAGGTTGCGCACGGTGACGGCGTCGAGGAGCATGGCGCCGCTCCGGTCAAAGAAACTGGGCCGGTCGAGATGGTCGAGCGCTGCGCGCTGCGTGTCCCGCAAGTAGTGGAGCGCGGCGCCGGCGGCCGAAATCGCGAGGTTCCGCTCGGTGAGTCCGCAGCCATCCAGGGAATGCAGATGGAAGTGGTCCCGGATCGTGCTCTCGGCATAGTCGAAGTCGAACACCCACTCCTCGATCTCAGTCCGGTGGCCCGGCAGCGGCCCCTCGAATGGAGGGGCCAGCACTTCGCGAACGTCCAGGTTCTCAAGGGTCGCCGCCACCTCCGCGCCGTCGACCTCGGTGGCGCGGAACTCTCCGGTCGAGACGTCGACAAAAGCTATGCCGGCCTTATTTCCTTCGCGGGCGACGGCGGCGAGGAAGTTGTTCTCGTGCGAGCGCAGAAGGTTTGATTCGGTGGTGGTGCCCGGGGTTACGATGCGGGTGACGGCCCGTTTCACCAGCTTTTTCGTTTTCTTCGGATCCTCCACCTGGTCGCAGATGGCGACCCGGTAGCCCTTCTGGATCAGCCGGGCCAGATAGCCCTCGGCCGCATGGTGTGGCACGCCACACATCGGGATGCCTTCGCCCTTCTCCTTGTGACGAGCGGTGAGTGTGATTTCAAGTTCGCGCGCAGCGGTAACGGCGTCCTCGAAAAACAGCTCATAGAAATCACCCATCCGGAAAAAGAGCAACGTGTTGGGGACCTGCTGCTTGATCGAATGGTACTGCCGCATCAGCGGCGTGGAGTCCTGCGACATCAGGCGTAGATCCCGCGCAGCTTCACGGCGAAGGCAACCCGGTCCATCGCGAGCATGTAGGCGGCGATGCGGTTGTTGACCTGATGCTTTTCCGAATACCCGACCACATCGCGGAAAGAGTCCACCATGATTTCCTCGAGCCGCCCGTTCACGAGCCGCTCGTTCCAGAAGTACCCCTGCCGGTCTTGCACCCACTCGAAGTAGGAGACGGTAACGCCGCCGGCGTTGGCAAGGATGTCGGGAATGACGAAGATGTTGCGATCGGCAAGAATGTTATCGGCCAGGGCGGTGGTGGGGCCGTTGGCGCCTTCGCACACAATCCGGGCGCGAATCTCGCCGGCGTTCTTCGAGGTGATGACGTTCTCTTTCGCGGCGGGCAACAGTACCTGGCAATCGAGCAGGAGGGCCTCGTCGCGATCCATGTCTTCGGCTTCGGAGTATTGCAAAATCGAGCCGGTTTCCCCGCGGTGTCTGGCGACCGCTTCCACGTCGAGGCCGCGTGGGTTGTAGATCGCTCCGTCGTACTCGATGATGGCGATAATACGCATGCCGGCCCGCGCCATCAGCCGGGCCGCCATCCCGCCCACGTTGCCGAACCCCTGCACTACCACCCGCGTGTTCTGCGGCTCGATATCAAGCCTTCGAAGAGCCTCCAAGGTGGTGATCATGCAGCCACGCCCGGTGGCTTCGGTTCGGCCCTTGGAACCGCCGATATCGACGGGTTTCCCGGTGACAATGGCATTTTCCGTATGGCGGTGATGCATGGAGTAGGTGTCCATGATCCACGCCATCGTCTGTTCGTTCGTGTTCATATCCGGCGCCGGGACATCTCGTTTGGGACCGATAAACTCCATGATCTCCGCCGTGTAGCGCCGGGTGATGCGCTCCAATTCGCCGCCGGACAGCACGGCGGGATCGCAAATGACGCCACCCTTCGCGCCGCCAAACGGGATGTTCACCACTGCACACTTCCAGGTCATCCACGCCGCAAGCGCGCGCACTTCATCCATTGAGACATCGGGAGCGTAGCGGATTCCGCCCTTGCCCGGACCACGCGCAATGGAATGCTGCACCCGGTAGCCGGTGAAGACCTCCAGGCGGCCATCGTCGAGCATGATCGGGATGTGCACCGTGACCTCGAGGGCTGGGGTGCGGAGCAATTTGCAGAGTCCGTCGTCCAATCCGAGACGAGCGGCGGCCTCGTCAAACCGGGCCTCGGCGGCGAGCCAGGGGTTAAATTCGCGTTGGATCGGTGAAGCAAGTTCAGCGGACATTCGGTAGAACCTCTCCGGGTAACATTATGACACCCGCCGGAGGGATGACTCTGGCTGGGGGGCTGGGGGCGTATTGCCTAAGATGCAGGGTGCATGAGCGCGACGGCCGGTCTGTCCTTAGCCGGCACAGACACCAAGTCAAAGCAGCTTCTTCGAAACGAGCCACGCAATAGCCACGCCGGCGCCCATGGCGGGGATACCGAACAGAGGAGCAATCACGAATTCAAGTCCATGAGGAAACCCCAGGCTGCCGCCGCTGCGGAAATGGGCGGGCCAGTACGACAAGTGAGCCGGGACGTAGATGGCCAGGATCCCCGCCAGCCCGCCTATCAACAGGAAGAGGCCGCGGTGGGCGTCGCTCTTGCGCAGGTACAGGAACAACACTCCTGTGAGCAGCAGAAATGGAACCATCCCCAACAGCGTGATCCCACCCGCATTCATCTTTTCCCGGCTGAAGGCATCGGATATCTCCGCCACTACTTCTCCGGGCGCGTGGCCGGTGAAGACAAGCGCCGCCAGAAGAAGGAGCGTGGGCGTCAGCAGCCCGGTGAGCAGAGCCGCGAGAAGGATCGCTTTCGATGAAAGAACAGGTGCGGGCATAAATGGCTTCCCAGACGACGGATGAGAAATACGTTACCACGAAAGGGGGTGGACTTCGCCCGAGCGAAGGGTTACATTCGAGGACATGACCCATCGGATACTCACGACGTTTCTCATCCTGCTGGCGGCCGGCTGTTCCGAGGCCCCGCCCCCGGAAGGACCGTATCAGGCGACGGGCATCAAGATCTGCGAAGTCGACCAGACCAGCGCTGTTATCTGGACGCGACTGACACGGGATCCCAACCCCGTTCCGAAGCCCGGACCAATGCCGGTGGTCACCTATCGAAATGCGGCGGGCGAACCCATCGAGCCGCGCGGGCGGCAGCGCGACGCGATCCCCACCGTCGAGTATCCCGACGGCGTCTCGGTCGACACGCTTGAAGGCGCTTCGCCAGGCGTTGAGGGGCAGGTGCGCGTCCGTTATCGGAAGGTGGGCTCCGAGGAGTGGATGGAAACTGGCTGGCAGGACGTCGATCCGGCCCAGGACTACACAGCGCAGATAGAGCTGTCTGGCCTGGAACCGGCCGCCGAGTACGAGTTGATGGTGGACGGGCGCCATGCCGATTCGGAACCGGGCAGCAGCGCCGAGGGCGGCTTCAAAACAGCAGCACGCCCCGATGAGCCGCAGAAGGTGGTCTTCACGGTGTCCACTGGCCAGGCCTATCCCGATCAGGACCACCCGGACGGGTTCAAAATCTATGGACAGATCCTTAAGCTCGATCCGAGCTTCTTCGTCCACACGGGCGATATCATCTACTACGACAATCTGGCCAAGAACGCCGCTCTTGCCCGCTGGCACTGGCAGCGGACCTACGGGTTGCCCACCAACGTCGCCATTCACCGCCAAGTGTCCAGCTACTTCATCAAGGACGACCATGACACGCTCGTCAACGATTGCTGGCCCTCCATGGAAACCACCTACATGGGAGATCTCACGTTCGAGCAGGGAAAGGCGATCTTCCGCGAGCAGGTGGGCATGGGCGAACGAACCTACCGGACGGTGCGATGGGGAGAGGATCTGCAGATCTGGATGGTGGAGGGCCGGGACTTCCGCAGCCCCAACGAGATGCCCGACGGCCCGGAGAAAACGATTTGGGGTACGGAGCAGATGGAATGGTTCCAGCGTACGCTACAGGAATCGGACGCGACATTCCGCATTTTGATTAGCCCGACCCCGGTAGTAGGCCCGGACCGCACGAACAAGCAGGACAATCACTCGAATACAGGATTCACCTACGAAGGCAGCCGCCTGCGTAAGTTCCTCGCGAGCCAGAACAACACCTATGTGGTGTGCGGGGATCGCCACTGGCAGTATGTTTCTCAGGACTCCGAAACGGGGCTCCGCGAGTACTCCTGCGGTCCGGCCTCGAATGAGCACGCCGGAGGCTGGTCAAACGATCAGCGGTATCCGGAACATGTCTATCTGAACGTGACCGGCGGTTTCCTGGCAGTAACAGTGGACCGGGAGAACGGGCAGCCGGTCGCGACTTTCCGCCACTACTCGGTGGATGGCGAGGTTCTGAACGAAGACCGGCGGGAACCGAAGTAAATCACTCAACCCGGCGGAGACGAAAACTCGCGGATGATGGCGAGGAGGTCGTCGCCGAACTTGGCGGCCTTGGCCTCGCCGATGCCGTGTGCTTCCAGAAGCTCGTGGGCGGTGGCGGGCTTTCGCCACGATAAATCTCGCAGGGTACGGTCATTGACGATCACGTAGGCGGGCACGTGCCGTTGTCGCGCGAGCTGGCGGCGCCATTCGCGGAGGCGTTCGAGCAATTCGGGATCGGGGTCCGGCGCCGGCGCCGGCTCGGCCACGGCGGCGGGGCCGGCCGGGGCAAAGGTCTTGGCGGCCGCGCGGCGCGGCCGCGTCTCCGCGGCCTCGGTTCCGAGCGTCCACTCCGGCGTGCTTCCACAGGCATCGCAGTTGCCGCAGTTCTCCCAACTTACGCGCTGTCCGAAGTACTCGCAGAGGGCGCGGTGACGGCAGGCGTTCTCCTCGACGAAGCGGCGGATGATGTGGTAACGTTCCCAGGCGCGGGCGCGCTCCTCCGGATCCCCGATCTGCTGGATGAAGTAGGAGAGCAGTCCGGCGTCGCGCCTCTGCCAGAGCAGCAGGCAGTCGGCCGGCTCGCCGTCGCGGCCGGCCCGCCCCGCTTCCTGGTAATACTGCTCGAGGGATTTCGGTAGGGAAAGATGGATCACGGCCCGCACTGACGGTTTGTTGATGCCAAGCCCAAAGGCGATGGTGCCGACGAGTACCGGGACCTCGTCCGTCATCCACCGCTCCTGATTCTGCTGTCGCGCCTCGGGCTCCATTTTGCCGTGGTAGGGTATGGCGGCGACGCCCTTCGATGCAAGAAGATTCACCGTCTCGCCGACGCGCGCGATGGTGGGCGAGTAGATGATGACGTTCGCCCCGCGGTGGGCCTCAAGCGCCGCGAGCAGCAGGCGCTGCTGTTCGGCCTGCGAGCACTGCTTGACGAAAAGTCGCAAGTTGGGGCGGTGGAAGCTGAGGGCGTACTTGCCCGGGTCGCGAAGGCGAAGCTGGTGAACGATGTCGTGGCGGACGCGGCGGGTGGCGCTGGCGGTAAACGCGGCGACGGGCTTATCGGGAAAGCTCTGGCGGAGCAGTCCGAGTTGCCGGTACTCGGGGCGAAACTCATGGCCCCACTCGGAGATGCAGTGAGCTTCGTCGATGGCGAAAAAGCTCACCGGCACTGTCTTCAGCCAAGCGACCGTATCCTCGCGGGTCAGGCGTTCCGGCGAGAGATAGAGGAGGCGCAGCCGGCCCTGGGAAGCAGTGCGCATCACAGCGGCCTGCCGCTCGTAGGAGAGAGAGCTGTTCAACACCGCCGCGCGAATACCGTTGGTCTCAAGTTGCGCCACTTGATCCTGCATGAGCGCGATGAGCGGCGAGATGACGATCGCGGTACCTTCTAAAGCTACTGCCGCAAGCTGATAACAGAGCGATTTGCCACCGCCGGTAGGCATCACCGCGACGGCGTCCCGGCCGGCGAGCAGACAGCGGATAACGTCCTCCTGGCGCGGGCGGAAAGTGTCGTATCCCCAGATGCGCTTGAGCAAAGCGTCGATGTCAATGGCGGTGGAACTCAAACTATATGGTAGGACGTGCCGGTGGAGGATCTCAGACCCAATCGAGGACGCGACAGGGTGGATCGAGGAGAGTTACCAGCGGCAACCAGCCGCCGCGCGTTTGGCCGCTGTGTAAAAGCGCCTACGATGCTGTCCCATCTTCTTCGCCGCTGGAAGCTAAGGATCGCGTGTAGGGTAGGCGTCGCAGTCATGTTGCCAAGGAAGCAGCAACCAGAAGTGCTGGTCCACAAAACTGCGCTTCGGCTCGACGCAGACTCGGGCCAAGCGAATAGCTTTTCTGCCTTTGACATAACTGATCGACACAACTGATCACCGGCGAAACCGCGGGAAGACGGTGTCGCACGGGTACTTGGGGAGAAGCAGCACCTCGTATCCGCGATCCCACGACGGATGGCTAAAGATTTCGCACTGGCCTCTCGTGAAAACTACTTTCGTCTCCTTCGCGGCTCAGTTTATAGAACGTCTGGGAGGGGCTCTCTTAAACATCAAGCCCCTCCTACCGCCTCAACAGGACCGTGGCAGACCGTCCCCGGCTAGCGGACGGGTGGCGGATCAAGGGTATGCATCGAGGTGAAGCTGCCTGCCGGGCTGAAGCGCAGACCGAGGATAGAGATCGTCCCGCCGAACGACAGGAATTCGATCGTGCCGTCGAGGTCTTCGGTTTGCGGGTATTGGTTCGGAAGGGCGAAGGCGCGGTGTTCGCGGGGATTCATCATGAACTGGTCAAGATGAATCCGGGTCCCGTCGGCCTTGCGGAAGTTGGCGGTGATGGTGGCGACGCTGGTCTCGGACGGGTTAACCATGGCGATGCCGGTGATGAAGCCGTCCTTGTTGTCAAAGATCAGGGTGGAGTTGACCGTGAGACTGGAGGACAGAGGCACCACAGCTTCGGAATCGTTGCGATCGGTGCGCTGCCGGAAGATTGCCAGCCCCGAGACCGCCGCACAGCAGGTCAGGTCCAGCTTCGCCCAGCCTTCCACGTTCGGCCGGTTGGGGAGATTCTCAGTGATCAACGTGACGCCACCATGCGCAGCGATGCCAACCGTCAATTCGCTGAAAGAGCCGACGTTCACGATTGGAACCTCGACCGGTTCGCCGTCGCTTCCAAAGAAGCTGACAGGCACCTGAACCGGCTCGTGGCCCATGTTTACGAGTGTGATAGACGTAACCCAAGTGCCGCCGAAGACAATATGCGGGAGTACGTCATAAGATTGATCGAATCCCACGCGGTTGATGTTCCCCGCAGCCACCAGGCTGGAGGTGAAGAGGAGCAGAACTGCTAAAGATCTCATGTTTTCAGCCCTCCATCGCGAAAACATACTTGACAGAAAGTGATTGAAACAATATTATCACAGGTTGTTCGAATTGAAGAGAGAATATGCAGGCCCGTCCACGCTGGATGGGGAGAGCGGTTCTCAAGCATTTCCGAGCGTCGGGAGAGGCGGGGAAGAATCACAGACTGGCGAGTGAACGGCGATGTACGCGACCAGCGCCGGGTATGGCCGCTGAGGGCCGCGGTCGCGATATCCTCTGCGGATGGAGGAGGCCGATGCGGTGAAGGGATCGGGGCGGGTGTTCCGCCGGTTGGTCCGGTTATTCGGGGATCCCGGTGAAGCGGGGCGGGGGCAGAGCTTCGGGGGACACGCGGATAGATCGGATGGAGCCCTGGAACCAGTATTCGCGGTTGAGGCGGACACCGATGGACGTAGCTCCGCCGCTAATAGCCGCAGTTTCGAACGGGGTGGAAAGATCGAGGCGACCGTTGACATAGTTCGAGAGGCGGCCTTCTCGGACGACGTAGGCGACGTGATACCAGCGGCCGGCGGGGTGCAGCAGCTTCGGATCGATGAGCGGTTTTCCGCTGCCGGCGCGGTGGAAGTAGGAGTCGAGATACCACTGGCCGTCAGCGGTGACGCGGGTTTCGAGTAGCACACGATCGCCGTGTGGGTGGCCGAAGTGGAGGAAACGCTGCTCGGCCGGCCCGCCGGATTCGGGGAGGAAGACGGCTTCGACGGTGAATTCCGCGAGGCCGTCGAGCGGGTTGCAGGCGAGGAAGAAGCCATCGTCCTCGCCGTCAAATCGCACGGCCTTTCCGAGCGGGGAGTCGACGATTTCCGGAGCGCCGCTGACAGTGAGTTCGCATGGGGGGCCGGCTGGGAGTTCCGCAAGCGTCCAGACGGCAGCGCGGGGTTCGGGGGAGTCGCTGGGGCCGCCGCAGGATGCGAGGAGGCAGGCGGTGATGATGGATATTGGGTGCAGCGAGGGCGGTTGCATTCTTAAGGACCCTTGGCGTCGTTACGGGGCGACGCCGGCTTTGGAGCGGCGTCCGGGTTTCCAGGATAGGGGTACCATGTCCGCAACCCCATTCCACGAATTACCATCACCTATACTCGCGGACATCGCGGACTTGTTCGAGCTGGCGGGCAGGGTCGTGCTTGGGGTTTTCGACGGGCATGCGGGCGTTGACGGATTCGCGCCAGGCGTCGAGTTTGGCGAGGAGTTCGTCGCGGCGGGCGGGGTCGGACGCGGCGAGGCTGGTGGTTTCGCCAGGATCGGTGGCGAGGTTATAGAGTTCGACACGGTGGCCGGGGATGTATTGGCCGCCGGCTTGTATATCCATGTAGTCGCCGAAGAATTCGATGAGCTTGTAGTCGCCGTCGCGGATGGCGCCGGCGGGGGTGGTTCCCCAGCGCAGATCGTAGAGGGGGGCGTGCCAGTAGAGGGCGCGGGGGGCGCGGGGCTCGCCGCGGAGCAGCGGGAGGAAACTGATGCCGTCGAGGGGGTGCTCGGCGGCGGGCGGCGGGGTGGCGCCGGCGATTTCGGCGAAGGTGGGGTAGTAGTCGACGACATGGACTGGGGTATCCGTGACGCTGCCGGGGGCGACGACGCCGGGCCAGCGGACCAGCATGGGAACGCGGATGCCACCTTCATACAACATTCCCTTCCCCGACCGGAACGGGCCGTTGTCGAAGCAGCGCAGAACACCGCCGTTGTCGGAGAGGAAGAAGACAGCAGTGTTCGCGGTGAGGCCGGCTTCGTCGAGCGCGGCGAGGAGGCGGCCGGTTTCGTTGTCGAGATGCTTGATCATGGCGAGGTATGTGGCATTGTACCGGCCCTCTTGCTGGTCGGGTCCGGCGGGCGGGTAGCCGCGGGCGAGGTAGTCGTCGATGATCTCCTGGGGAGCGGCGACGGTGGTGTGGACGGTGAAGTGCGAGAGGAAGCAGAAGAAGGGATCATCGCGCGGCTCGCGGATGAAATCGATGGCCATCCGGGTGAGCGCGCGGGTGGCCTTGTCATCGGTGGAGCCGGGGGAGACGGAATCTGCGACGTTGAAGCCGTAGTGCGAGGCGGCTTCGGGGGCAAGGCCGCCATTGGCGGTGTCCTGGCCGTGGCTGAGATGCCATTTGCCGAATATGGCGGTGGTGTAGCCGGCCTGTTGGAGGATGCGCGGCATTGTGGGCAGCCCGTGCGGCAGGTTGATGACGCGTTCAGGCTCGCGCAGACGCGCCCAGGGGTAGCCGTAGTGGCCGGCCACGTGCCAGAAGTTGGTGCGGGCGGCGCTCTGGCCGGTGATGAGTTCCGCGCGAGTGGGAGAGCACTGCGGCAGGGCGTAGGCGGCGGTGAACTTCATGCCGTCGCGGGCCAGGCTGTCGATGTGGGGAGTTTGAACATGCTCGTTGCCGAAAGAGGACGGGCCGGTATAGCCCATGTCGTCGATGAGGATGAACAGAATGTTCGGGCGCCCGGCCGGTTCGGACGGAGTCCCGCAACCGGCGGCGAGGAGGGCAAGGGCGAGGAGCAGGATTACTGGAGCCATGGGTCTCCGATCCGGCGCAGCCAGCGCCGCAGTTCGGTGCGGGTGAGCCGCTGGACGATATCGGGATGCTCAGCGGCGATGTTGACGAGCTGATACGGGTCCGCGCGATTGTCGTGGAGGAACACGCTTTCGCCGCCGTTTCCGCGGCGGGTGATGCGGAGGGTATAGGCGTGGGTGCGGACGCCGCGGCTGCCGCGGTTCAGGTTGCCCTGACCGACGGTGCGCCCGATGGAGAGATAGACCTGTGAGGTGGGCCGCGGGCCGTCGCCGGTGAGAATGACCTGCGCGTGGCTGGTTCCCTCGACAGCGCCCGGGACGTCGTTGGCGAAGCCCATCAGGTCGAGGATGGTGGGGTAGAGGTCGGGCACGGAGAAGAGGAGGTCGTCACGGCGCGGCTGGATCTTGCCGGGGTAGCGGAAGATGAGCGGGATGCGCATCGATTCCTCGTAGTGCTGTCCCTTGGTGGCGTGCTCGAGGATGCCGAGGTGGTCGCCGTGGTCGGCGGTGAAGACGACGAGGGTGTTGGCGGCGAGACCCTGTTCGTCAAGAGCGTCGAGGATGCGGCCGAACTGCTCGTCGACGCCGGTGATCATGCCGTAGTAGTGGCGAATCCAGCGGCGGTAGTGGTCGCCCCATTTGGTACCGGCGGGCGGGATGTTCGGGCGGCGGGTGAGCTCGTTCATGGGGATGTCCTCGTAGAGATCCACGTATTCTTCTGGCACCTGGGAGTACGGCGTGTGGGGAGGGTTCATGGAGACGACGAGGCAGAAGGGCGCGCCGGGCTGGCGGTATTGTCCGCGCTCGTTGCGGAGGAAGGCTACGGCTTTGTCAGCCTCGTGTTTGGGGCCCCATTCGTCGACGTGGTGGAACTCCTGGCGGCCGGCGCCGGGGGCCCAGTACATTGGCCGCAGGTGCTGATCGTAGGTGTTGTAGGCGTACCAGAAGCCGAAGCCGTGGCGGCGGGCGGGAGGGGTCCATTCGTTCCAGGCCCGGTCCGGCTTGTTGTTGTAGCTCTCGATGTAGGGACGGCGCGGCGCTTCGAGGTGCCACTTTCCGATGTAGCCAAGGGAGTAGCCTTTGGCGGCGAGAACGTCGGACCAGGTGCGGGAGTTGACGTCGAGCTCGACGCCGGGTTCGCCGTCGACGGCGAGGCAGTTGGCCGTGACGCCGTTCGAGAAGGGGTACTGTCCGGTCATGAACATGGCGCGGAAGGGGCTGCAGATGGGGTAGTTGCTGGCGGCGTGGGTGAAGACGAGGGAATCGGCGGCGAAGCGGTCCAGCCGCGGGGTGCGGACAGGCTCTTCGTCGAGGAAGCCCATGGCGCTACCGCGCATCTGGTCAGGGAAAACGATGAGGAGGTTCGGCGGCGCCGCGGCAGCGGCGAGGGCGAGCGCGAGCAGCAGCAGACAGATTCGTTTCATGATTCGGCTATCCGGCAACGGGTTCGTAGACACACTGGCGTCCGGCTTCGAAAAGGGCCAGGATGTTTTCCGGCGGGACGTCAGGCTGAATATTGTGGACAGCGGCACAGACGTAGCCGCCGTCACGGCCCAGAAGATCCGACATGCGGCGCACCTCGGCGGCGACTTCTTCGGGGGAGCCGTGGGGCAGGATGTGCTGGGTATCGATACCACCCCAGAAGGCGATTTTGCCGCCGAATTCTGCTTTCAGACGTTCGGGCTCCATGTTCTTGGCGGTGACCTGCATGGGGTTGAGAGCGTCGATGCCGAGTTCGATGAAATCCGGGATGTAGGCGTATACGGAGCCGCAGGTGTGGTAGAAGATTTTGGCGTTGGTGTGGCTGCGGATGTGGTTGACGATTTGCTCTTGGTAGGGACGGATCATTTCGCGGTAGACGGGGAGGGAGCAGACGGCGCGGTCCTGGAGTCCCACGTCATCGCCAAAGGCCACGAGGTCGATAAGGTCGCCGATTTCCTGGTAGGCGCGGCCGTTGAGTTCAAGCAGGACTTCCATGACTGCATCGGCGAGGGCGCGGAAGAGGTCGCGGTCGCCGGCTAGGTCGCAGTACCAGTCCTCGAAGCCGCGGAGGAACTGCGTTTCGTGGACGAGGTGGTAGCGGGCGTTGTACATGATGGCGTAGTCGGAGGAATCACGCAGGCGTTTGACGCGCTCGCGGAGGCCGCGGAACCGGCCGGGGTCGGTGGGGTCGGGCCATTTGTGACGGGCGATATCGGCGGCGGTGATTTCACCTGAAAGCGGGCAGGACTGGACTTCGTAGTAGTGGCAGCCTTCGGGGCGGACGCGGATGGTGCCCCATTCGTCGAGGTAGCGGCCGTCGGGGAGGATCTCGTCGCCGCCTTTATCCGGGGGGTTGAGCGAGACACCGCGGACATCAACGTCGAGGTATTCGAGGATCCGCTCGTCAATCTCGTAGAGTTGCTGCATTGGATCGATGCAGGCGCCGATTTCGCCGAAGCCGAGTTTTTGGCAGAGGCGCTCGAGGGCGGGCTTGACGATGCCCGAGACGCGGGCGCTGCCGACATCGAGCGGGAGTCGGTCCGGGGTACGGTGATCGACGGCGGTGAGGATGCGCTCGCGGTGGGTCATGCCCGTTATTCTATTCGGTTTGGGAGGGAGGGCGGGTTCTCCGGCGGGAAATAGGGGGATGGCATGACTGCCGTCATGGCGGGCCTGACGGCCCGCGCTTCCGGGTGGTGGGGGGGATCAGAAGTTGTGGAGGGTGAGGTGTTTGGCTTCCTCCATGGTGACTTTGGCGCCTTTAAAGAAGGCGAGGTTGGCGAGGTGGGGGCCAGAGACGGCTTCGGCGGCTTTGGCGACGGTGCTGTTGGGTTGCTTGCGGGTTCTGATGCAGTCGAGGAAGTTCTCGATGTGGGGTTCGGTGGGGACGCCGGGGGCGTCTTTGTAGCCGGCCATGATGGGGCGGTCGCCGGGATTCCAGGGCTCCTTGTAGATTTCGTAGCTGCGGGATTTGAAGACGAGGGTGCCTTCGTCGCCGCGGAACTTTAAGGTCCACCAGTCGTCGTAGCGGTTGCAGTAGTTGAGCGCCCAGGTGACGATGAGCTTGCTGTCGTAGGTGAATGCGGCCGCAAAGACATCGGCGTGCTCGGCGCCAGTGTTTTTCTGGAGTGAACCTTGACAGACGGCGGTTTTCGGTGTGCCCGAGTTGGTGAACCACTGGACGACGTCGAGCAGGTGAGTACCCTGGTCAGCCATCGGGCCGCCGCCGTAGTCCTTGTAATTGCGCCAACTGCGGAAGCGGGCGGGTTCGAGCGAGCGGTCGGGCGCCTCGCCGA
Organism: uncultured Solibacteraceae bacterium; assembly: GCA_964468205.1. Lineage (GTDB taxonomy): Bacteria > Acidobacteriota > Terriglobia > Bryobacterales > Bryobacteraceae > CAWELS01. Next base: position 63,687 of record CAYXVG010000042.1, read on the forward strand.
GCCAGCGCTTCCAGTCGAGCTTGCCGGGCAGGGGCGAGTTGTTCATGGGCTTGGAGACATGCCAATTCCACTCAGCGGTGACCATCGAGATGTCGCCGATGATTCCCTGATCAAGCCAGCGTTTGGATTCGATGATGGGCTGGAAGCTGCGGCGCTGCATGCCGACCTGGACGATGCGGTCGGTCTTGGCGACGGCGTCCACCATGGTTTGGCACTCGGGAATGGACCAGGCGAGCGGCTTTTCCGTGTAGATGTCCTTGCCGGCTTTCAGGGAGTCCCGCACCATGGGCCAGTGTTGGTGGGTCGGGCCGCCGAGAACAACGGCGTCGAGCCCGTCCATGGCCAGGATTTCGTGGTAGTCGGTGGATTGCTTCACCCGGTTCGACGATTCGGCCACGGCTTTTTCCATGTTCGGGCTGTAGACTTCGGCAATGCCGACGCATTCGGCGCCGATCTCCTGGAACTTGCGGCTGAGATACCGGCCTCTTCCGCCGGCGCCGATCAGGGCATAGGAGATGCGGTCGTTCGCGCCCCAGGCCGAGCGGGGAACGAAGGCTGGCGCCGCCGCGGCGCCGGAGATGATGGTTCTGCGATTCACTTTCATGTCCGGTCCCTTCCTGCTTTAACGGTTCGCTAACATCATACAGCTTCGGGTCGAGTTGGCGCGGGCTGTGATAAATATGACGGCATGAGTTCTCTTCGGCTTCTTACTCTCGCGCTGCTGGTTTCGTTGCTTGGCGCCGCCCCTCCGAACGTGCTGCTGATACTGGTGGACGACCTCGGTTACGGCGATCTTTCGAGCTACGGGGCCATGGACTTGAAATCACCGCAACTTGACTCGCTGGTGTCGGCCGGCATGCGGTTCGACAACTTCTACGCCAACTGTCCGGTGTGCTCACCGACGCGCGCGTCGCTGCTAGCCGGCCGCTTCGCCGACCGGGCCGGAGTGCCGGGCGTCATTCGCACCAACCGGAGGAACAACTGGGGCTACCTGGCGCCAGACGCCCCGCTGCTACCCAACGTAGTGAAGCGGGCCGGCTACTACACGGGTATGGTGGGCAAGTGGCACCTCGGCCTCTCGACGCCGAACATTCCGAACACGCGCGGATTCGATCATTTCTACGGGTTTCTCGGCGACATGATGGACGACTACTACAAACACCGCCGCCACGGGATCAATTACATGCGGGAAAACTATCGCCAGATCGATCCCGAAGGTCACGCGACCGACCTGTTTTCCGATGCGGCCATCGAGTTTTTGAAGGAGCGGGAGAAGGATGGCGGCAACTGGTTTCTCTATCTCGCCTACAACGCGCCGCACACGCCCATTCAACCGCCGGAGGAATGGCTCGCGAAGGTGAAGGCGCGGGAGCCGGGGATAAGTGATGCGCGCGCCCGGCTGGTGGCATTTATCGAGCATATGGACGACGGGATCGGCCGGGTGGTACAGGCGCTCAAGGATACGGGTCACTACGAAAACACGCTGATCTTCTTTGCCAGTGACAACGGCGGGCAGTTGAACGTCGGCGCCACGAACGGAAACCTGCGCGGGGGCAAGCAGGACATGTACGAGGGCGGCATCCGCGTGCCCATGTGCGCGGTGTGGCCGGGGAAGATTCGCGCGGGATCGCGCTCGCTGGTGGTGGCGCAGACGATGGACCTGTATCCCACGATCTGCGAGGCGGTGGATGCCGAAACGCCGTCCGACATCGACGGCGTATCGCTGCTGCCGGTGCTGGAAGGGAAGTCAGACAGTCTGCCGGAGCGGGATCTGGTATGGGTACGGCGCGAGGGCGGGCCGCACGCGGGACGGGAATACCTGGCGTTGCGCCGTGGCGACTGGAAGTTGATGCAGAATACTCCGTTCGAGCCGTACGCGCTGTATAACCTGAAGGATGATCCGCTCGAGAAGAACAATATGGCGGAGCAGAACCCCGAGAAATTCAGGGAGTTGGTGCGGGCGCTGATGGCGCACTGCCAGCGCGCGGGGCGGATTCCATGGCAGGAACCGCTGCGATAGGGGCAGAACGTGCGCCGCGGGGCGTTTCCGCGGTTTAATACATTGCCATGGGGATGCATCGAATCGCGCTCTGCGCACTCAGCTTCACTTTGCCGCTCGCCGCGCAGGAATGGCCCGCGGTGGGCGGCGATGCGGGAGGAATGAAGTACTCGCCGCTCGATCAGATCAACAAGGAGAACGTGCACCGGTTGCAAGCGGCCTGGGAGTTCGACACGGGCGAGTGGAGCGACGGGTCGCAGTATCCGAGCCGTTCGGCGTTCGAGGCGACGCCGCTGATAGTGGACGGCGTGCTTTACGTGACTTCTCCGTTTTCTCACCTGTTTGCGCTGGATCCGGAGACCGGCGAAAAACTATGGGACTTCGATCCCGAGATCGACCGCAACATGCGGCTGAATCTCTTTGTCAGCCGGGGTGTCGCTTACTGGTCAGGAGGCGGGAAGAAGCGGATCATCCTTGGCGACCTGCACGGGCGGCTGTGGTCCATTGACGCCAAGAACGGCAAGCTGGACGCTTCGTTTGGCGATTCCGGCATGAAGGATCTGACGGTGGGGATGGTGGAGGGCTTCGACCGTTCGTGGTACCGCCTCCCTTCCCCGGTGGC
>CAYXVG010000043.1:0-4863 GCA_964468205.1 uncultured Solibacteraceae bacterium
CGCCAAGTGTCAGCTCGTCCGCACTCACCGACGCGGCGCGGCCGTTGATTCGCAGCCGGCGACGAGAGCCGAGATCCATGATGAGCATCCCAAACCGCCGATTCTCGGCTATGTTCCGCCAGAAAGGGTCTGATTGCTGCCGGGCTGTCTGGTTCAGCAGCACGCGGACCGAGCGCCTGTCGTCGGCCGGATCGAGGAACCCCGGTTTGTCGAACAGCACCGACGCCCAGAGCCGGCCTTGTGTGTCCTGAGTGCCGAGGACGGCCATCGGCTGCTCCCGGATGAACGGCAGGGCGCTCCGAGGAATTGTGTCCTTGATAACGATGCCGTTCCGTTCGGCGATCTGGGACTCCCTGGCTCGTTGCTGGATCGCGAGTTCGCCTTCGTGATACCGAGTATGCGACATGGTTGTATCTCCGGGATGCGGCCGAAGGCCGGCTGTGCAGGCCGGCCTTCATAGACTCCGCATTCCATCAAAAAGTCAGAATCGTGTAGCCTTCCTCGGTGAGATTGCGCAGGCTCGGCAACCCACTGGTCTTGGGCACGGCATTGTCTTTGATCAGGTCGAAGCCGTTTCGTTCCGCGTCCGCGGTGGCGCCGAATACTTCAGCGCAGCCGCACGACACGCCAGCTACCTGGTCTCGTACTGCTTCGAAGAGTTCGTGCGCGGGATGGTCCCTCTTGCTCAGCTCACCGGCCCATCGAGTCCCGGCGCCCTGGAACAGGATCGTGACCTCATCACCCTTCTGTTTGAAGTCGTAGGCCGAGGCCAGCGCGTTAAATAGGCGACCGAGGGAATCCTCCGAGCCGTTCTTGGGGTCGGCGAGTACAACAATTGCTGCTTTCATTCCTTTTCTCCTTGTGTCATCTGTTTTTGGAGTACGTGCTTATATGCTATTATACCGATCGATCGGTAAACTGTCAATACAAAATAATGCTAATTCTGATATTGCAAATAAACGAGTTATGTCCACGCTCGCAAGTATCACGATCGATCTGTATAATTGATGAAGAGGTTCCGCTATGGCTCGTCCAAAGGTAAGCAACGAAAAACTGATTCAGGCGCTGGCGGACGTCTTCCGAACGCACGGATACGAAGGCGCAAGTCTCAGCCGTATCTCTGAGGCGACCGGACTGGAAAAGGCGAGTCTTTATCATCGGTTTCCGGGCGGCAAAGACGATATGGTGGCGGCTGTGGTTGCCCATCTGAACCGATGGTTTCAGGACAAGGTTTTCACGCCCCTCGAGCAGCCTGGCGAGCCCGCCGAGCGAATCCGTTTTGTCGCGGAGCGGCTGCGGGAGTTCTACGGAGATGGGAAGAAACCGTGTGCCCTGAATACCCTTTCATCGCCCGGGGGGAGTGCGGCACTACATGAGGCGCTTCGAGGATCGCTCACTGCGTGGCTTCAAGCTTTCATGGGTATCTCTCGTGAGTCGGGAGCAACCGCCCGCGAAGCCCGCAGGCGCGCGGAACAAGCCATCACCGAAATTCAAGGATCACTGATTCTGGCCCGGGTGCTCGGCGATTGTAAGCCGTTCCGTGGTGCAATTAGCCGCCTGCCAGAACTCCTCAGCGGAGGTCTGCGTTAAATCATGTCCGGGCGTCCTGTTAATCCTTCCCTTGAAATCGGCGCCGACTAACCTTCTCTGAAAGTAGGAGTTAGCATTTTTCCCGGTGTCTCGGCAACCGTGAATCCTCGGGCGCCGTTTTCATCGCTGCATGTGGCGAAACGTAGTCCCGCCACTGTGCCGTTCACACGATATTCCATATCGCTAACTCTTTCACCCCAAACCACTTCACCCTCCGTCCACCCCTTTCCCCTTCCTCGCCCGTGCTATAAACAATTACGACGATGACGACTGACGCGACAACCTCCGCCAATGCACGATCGGCTCTGCCCGCGAACTCCAGCCGCGTCCGCAACACCGCCTTTGCCGGACCGGGGGGGTGCCGGTTTAGACCCTTACCTTCGTGATAAACATTGCAACTAAGCCCTCAAACTGGCACCCCCGGATAGGCCAGCGCAACTCCAGGCCGCCACCCGGTCACGATTCTTCCGTATAGTGCAGCTCGCTCAGCTCACGCAGCCGGCCGGCGGCGCTTTCGGGGGTGATGTCCCGCTGGGGATAGCAGAGAAACTCGTAGCCGACCATGAACTTCTTGACCGTCGCGGACCGCAGCAGCGGCGGATAAAAATGCATGTGCAACTGCCACTCCCGGTGCTCGTCACCGTCGACGGGCCGCTGGTGGAAACCGGCCGAATAGGGGAAGGAGACCTCGAAGAGGTTGTCGTACTTCGTCGTTGTTCGTTTCAATATGTCGGCCAGGCCATCGCGCTCGGTGGAGGTCAGCTCGTCGAAGCCCGTCACGTGGCGCTTGGGCAGCACCATGGTCTCGAATGGCCACACGGCCCAGAAAGGAACCAGCGTGACAAACGAATCGTTTTCGAGAACCACTCGTTCGCCAAGCGCCATCTCTTTCTCCAGGTAATCGCGGAGCAGCGGCGTGCCCTTCTGGTCGTACCATGCACGTTGGCTGTCCGTCTCCTTCCGGATCTCGTTCGGGATCGACGAATTTGACCAGACCTGGCAATGCGGGTGCGGGTTGCTGCAGCCCATCACGGCGCCGCGGTTTTCGAAGATTTGCACGTATTGGATGAAGTCCTTCGCGGCCAACTCCTCGAACTGATCCACCCACACATCCACCACCTTGCGAATCTCGGGAGTCGCCATTCGCGCGATCGTCATGTCGTGCCGCGGCGTGAAGCAGATCACCCGGCAGATGCCGCGCTCGCCCTCGGCCCGCATCAGGTCCGAGTCGTTGATCTCCCCCGCCGGAGTATCGGGCAGCAGCGCCGCGAAGTCGTTGTCGAAAACAAACGTCTCCGTGTACTCCGGATTCCGGTGCCCCCCGGCGCGGCTGTTGCCGGGGCAGAGATAGCATTCGGGCTCGTACTCGTTCAGCGTCTCCTGCGCTGGGCGTTCGGTTTGGCCCTGCCACGGGCGCTTCGTCCGGTGAGGGGATACGAGCACCCACTCCCCGGTGAGCGGATTGAAACGGCGATGAGGATGTTCAGTCAAATCAAGCATGCAGGCGCTTCCTTCTCAGAACTACCATGATCGAGCAACATCTTCCCTTACGTCCTCGCTCGCGTTCATTTATAGCCAGGATGCGCTACTCCGCCGCGCGTAGCCGCACGGCTAGGTAGGGCTTCCCGGGGAGCGGGATCTGGAAGGGAGCGGTGAACGGGCCGGGCAGGCGCTCGACGGTCATCTCCCACGGATCGATCACGTCAACCGTGTAGCGGCCGGATTTCGGGAGTTCACGGTTCCACGTGATCGGCTGGTGCGGCCCAAAATAGAATAGCCACTCGCCCTTGCGCTGCGCGCCCGACACCCGGGTCCAGATCCAGTTGTCGGGCATCGGGCTGAATCCGTCCGGGCGCTCCTCGACGAGCTTCCGGAGGAAGGCGATGCGCGGAGCGCTCTCCCCGTGCAGGACGCCGCCTTTCGACCACCACAGAATGTCATCCGGATGTACGTACGTTTCGCCGTGACTTGCGTATCCGCCTCCGGCCACCATCACCCAGAAGCGGTGTACCAACTCCCGAGCCGAGATATTGCCCCACGGCTCCGGGATGTTGCCCTCGTATTCGCACTCGTCGTTCATTACGGGTTTCCGGTAGCGTTCCCGCCACTCCCGGACCAGCCGGACTTCGGAGTGCTGGATGCTGACATGGGTTACCCAGTCCCGTCCGTAATCGTAGAGTTTGCTGGTCGAGCCGTTGTGGATGGAGCGGAGATGGTTGCTCGGGTCCTCGTCCCGGAGCGTCTGGAAGAAGCGGTCCCAGCGCTCCATCGGCTTACGTTCGAGCATGAAATCGTATTCGTTGGCAAGCGACCACCAGACGTTGTGGTGCGCCGACAGCCGGGCAATGGCGTAGCGCAGATAGAGCATGTCCTGCTCCTCGGTCATGTGCGAGTGCTTCCAGCGGTCGTAAGGATGCCAGAGGATCAGATCGGCCTGGATGCCGAGTTCGGCGAGTTGCGAAAGGCGCTGCTCGAGGTGGCGCCAGTAGGCGGGGTCAAACCGGTCGAAAACCCAAGCTCCGTCGCTCTGCCGCTCGTAAGGGTGATAAACGGGTTCGTTCCGGTTGTACGTATAATCCTTCGGGAAGACGCAAAGACGGACCTTGTTGAAGCCAGCGGTCTTGAGTGTCGCGAGCGTCCGCTCTTCCAGTTCGTCCCCCTGGTGGATGAAGGCGTAGATGGTGGTGCCGAACGGGAAGTAGGTTGTCCCATCGTCATGGGCGAAATGGTAGGCGTCGCGCACACGCACCGGACCGTGGTTGCCGGCCACCGCGGCCGCGCACTCGAAGCTGCCGGTCTGGCCGGCAAGCTCCGGCCGGTTGCTGCTGGTCCGGAATTGCCATTCGCCTTCGCTGTCAGGCATGAACCGCAGGCGGTAAACGCCCGCGCCGTCGTAGAAGCCGCGGACCGTCACCTGCCGGCCTGCCTGCGAGAACTCGGCCGTCAGCTCCACTTCCGTGAATGGGTTTCCCCCGGCCGGCCCGGGAAACTGAACCTCGAAAACGCCGTACTTCGGGACCCCGGCCGCGGCCAGGGAAAGTGTTAAGGAAAACAGAAGAATGAGCAAGCGCATCACTGCGTCATCATAGCAATCTCGGTGGCGAAACCACGCTGGCTCGCGAAGGCGGCGCCTGCCGCGCCAGGGCCACCACCTGGCCGTCTAACCGCCTGAGCTGCGCCGCGCCCGCTTGCGAAACCGGCGCCCGCCGCGCCCGCTTGCGAAACCGGCGCCCGCCGCGCCCGCTCGCGAAACCGGCGCCCGCCGCGCCCGCT
>CAYXVG010000043.1:4963-55052 GCA_964468205.1 uncultured Solibacteraceae bacterium
GGCGCCCGCCGCGCCCGCTCGCGAAACCGGCGCCCGCCGCGCCCGCTCGCGAAACTGGCGCCCGCCGCGCCCGCCCGCGAAACCGGCGCCCGCCGCGCCCGCTCGCGAAACTGGCGCCCGCCGCGCCCGCCCAGACCTATTCACTCAGATCCGCGATGTTAATGTTCCTCCAGCGCACCTGCTTGGGAGAATCGCCCTTATAGCTGTGCACCTGGAAGGCGATGAATCCGCTCTTGTCTTCCGCATCGGTCAAGTTCGCGCACGGAACCCCGTTGACGAAGGTCTTGATGTTGTCGCCCCGAGCCTCGATGCGGTAGTGGTTCCACTCGTTGTCCTTGAAGGCCTTGCTCGCCGCCGGGTCGTCGTTGATGTTCGCCACCCAGCCGCGCCGGGCTTCGTCGTAGATGCCGCCGGACGTGCCCATCTCCGCGTTCGAGATCTCCACCTGCAAACCGTAGACCCGCCCCTTCTTGTGGGTGCGCTCCACCGGACCCTGGTTCCCCATCGTGGTCACGGTCGTGTCTTCCGGATACTGGTGGCTCCGGATCTGCACTCCGGAGTTGAGCTCGGGATCCACCAGCACCTCGAATTCCAGAATGAAGTCGCTGTACTCCTTCTTGGTGGCGAGGAACGTGTTCGGGCTGCCCTCGGCCGTGGTGCCGACGATCGTCCCGTCAACAACTTCGTAGGGGGCGGTGCCGTTTAGGATCTCGAAATTGTCCAGGCTCTCGCCGTCAAACAGAGGAACCATCTCGGGTTGTGCCGGAGCCGCTTCCTGAGCGGCTTCTTCTGGAGCCTGCTGGCAACCGGCGATCACCAGGGCAAGAATCGTGACTAGTAGCAGCAATACGTTTTTCATGGCTCATTTATCCTATCACTCGCAGGCCGGACTTCGGCTCTCTCGCCGCTGCGGCTGTTGAGGCAGGCGCCGCCCCGGTTCCGTCTCCGGTTGGCGGATTGGAGTTGCGCCGCCCGGCCCAATCGTTTAGCCTCCAATCTGATGACTGAGTTCTTCATCGTGATTCCGGTGGCGTTGGCCGTCTCGGTTATGTGGCGGCGATACAAGCCGGATGCGGATGCCTGCGACTACCAGGAGACCCTGGCGAGTCTCCGGCACTACAGTGCTTTGCGGTTTGCGATGCTCACCGTCTTCTCGGCGGCCACCGCCGCGCTCGTACGGGCCTTCGTCATTCCTGACTTTGCCACGAACAGGGAAGCGATTCGACTCGCCGGCTTGGTCCTCACCGGGATCTTCTTTTACCTCGAAGTCGCGCTCGACTCGCTCATGTCCTCCTACGGCGCCTATGCCAGGGAGGCAAAGACAAAGTCTCACCTGGCACAACGGAACTGGTTTGCCGGCGCGGTCAACGGCTTCGCCCGGGTCCCGCTATGGACCCTCTACGCGATGGTCTTCTGGTTCTGGCGCACCGCGAGCTAGCCGTGGCTCTGACGCACTACGCCGCCGCGAGACCGCGCAGATTCCAGCCGCAGATCCAGCTCGCCTGGAACTTGTCTTCAGCGGGGCCCGGCCAGTGTGTCTCCAGGCTGAGGTAGCCGGTGTAGCCGTCCGCGAGCAGCGCCTGGATCTGGCCATGCCAGTCCACATTGCGGGTTCCGAGTGGACCCCAGACGGGCTTGTGCCCTTCCATGTGGCAGTCCTTGGCATGCACGTGGACGATTCGTCCGGCCGGAAGGGCCCTGTAGCCGTCCGGGAAGGGGCGCGCCTCGCCGGCGACGAGCGCGTTCGCCGGGTCCCAGACCACCTTCAGACTCGGATGGTCGAGGGCCGCGAGCACTTTGGCCGTCTCGGCGCCGGTGGCGATGTTGCAGGCATGCTCGTTCTCGAGGCCGATAATCAAGCCTTCGCTGGCGGCCTTCTCGCAGAGGCCGCGAAGCGACTCGACAATTCCGTCAAAGCATTTCTCGGGCTCCACCGTCCGCCAAAACGAAAAGACCCGGATGATCTTCGCGCCGGTCCGCCGGGCAATCTCGATGGCGCGCTCGGCGAGCCGGGGTTGGTCCTCGAAGGTGAGGCTCGCACCGAAAACATCCTGCTCGAATCGCGGATCGATGTCCGGCGAGCCGGGCAGGACACACTTGAGCAGCGGCGAAGCAATCGAGATGATGTCGAGATCGCGGATCCGGCAGGCTTCGATCGCCGCGTCCAACTCTCCGTCGGTGAGATCGACAATATTCTTCCCGTTGATCATCCGCAGTTCCGCGCCGGTCATGCCGGTCGCCTTCATTGCGTCGAGCGCCTGGGGGAGGTCCATGGAATATTCGTCGGTAATTGCTGCAATGGGGAGCTTGGGTGTCATGGCTTAATCTATTAGTCTACCCTTAGAGGTTCGCCATCATGCGCAACACCATTTCTACTCACATTTGCCAATTCCTGGCGGCGATGGCCGCCGTCCTGCTCTCCGGCTGCTCCGGTCCCGCTCCCATAGACAGGGATCGCCCGAACTTCGTTCTGGTCATCGCCGACGACATGAACTGGGACGACGCGGGCGTCTACGGCCACCCGTCCATCCGCACCCCGAACATCGACGCACTGGCCCGCGAGGGGATGCGCTTTGACAATGCGATCCTCACCGCCAGTTCCTGCAGCCCGTCGCGCAGCAGCATCATCACCGGCCGCTATCCGCACAACACCGGGGCCGAGCAGCTCCACTGGCCGGTTCCGGCGGATCAAATCACCTTCGTGGAGAAGCTCCGCGAGGCCGGCTACTGGTGCGCGGCCGCCGGGAAATGGCATCTGGGACCGCATATCAAGGACCGGTTCGACGAGGTCCGGGAAGCCGATGTCTCCGGTTTCCAGCTACCCACTGGAAAGCCTGGGGAGGAGAGGAGAATGGTCGCCGCGGATGCGAGCGGGGCCTCCGAGTGGATCCCTGTCATGCAAGCCCGGCCGCGGGACCGCCCGTTCTTCCTCTGGCTGGCGGCGATCGACCCGCACCGGGACTACGAGCCGGGTATCATTGACCCTCCCCATTCCCCGGAAGACGTGCGTGTTCCGCCGCACCTGCCGGACACCCCGGAAGTCCGAGGTGATCTGGCGCTCTACTACGACGAAATCGCCCGGCTCGACGGCTATCTCGGCAAAGTGGTTGCCGAGCTTGAAGCCCAGGGCGTTGCTGAAAACACCCTCGTGCTCTTCTTCTCCGACAACGGCCGCCCGTTTCCCCGCGATAAAACCACCCTCTACGAAGGCGGAATAAAGACGCCGTGGATTGTGCGCTGGCCCGCGGCCGTGGCCCCTGGTTCGGTGACCGGCAGCCTTGTCAGCGCCGTGGACATCGCCCCCACCTTGCTGGAGCTTGCCGGGCTGCCCTCCCCCGGCGCCTTCGAAGGCAGGAGCTTCGCGCCGGTTCTCTCCGATCCCGCCGCCGAAATCCGGGATTACGCTTTCGCCGAAAAACACTGGCACGACTTCGAGGACCACAGCCGCGCTGTCCGCTCCAAGCGTTACAAGTACATTCGCAACAACTACCCCGACCTGCCGAATACGCCCGGCGCCGACGCCCTGAGGGGCCCCACGTTTCAGACGATGCTTCGTCTGAGAGACGAGGGGAAACTTACCGAGCCGCAGATGGCGCCGTTCGTGAAACCACGGCCGGAGGAAGAGCTATATGATCTCGATGCCGACCCTGGCGAATTGCATAACCTGGCTGAAGACCCTGGACACGCCGGGATTCTCGCGGAAATGCGCCGAGTTTTCGAGGACTGGCAAACCCGCACCGGAGACTATGTCCCCACGCAGCGCACCCCGGACGAATTCGACCGCGAATCCGGCCAGCCGACTCCCGCGCGCATTCGCCCCCGCCCCTCGAAACAGGAGATGTTCGGGACCACGGGAAAGTACTGAAGCCGAATCGAATCTTCTGATCACCGGCCGGCGCCGGTGATGCCGTGCGCCTGCGGCTGAGGGAGGGATTTGACCGCCGCGGCGTGACGCTTGGCGGCGGCGGTGTCGCCCGCCTGGCCATAGGCCTTTACAAGCAGGTAGTGGATTTGGCGGTCGGTGATTCCGGTGGCGGGACGGGACAGTGCGGTCTCGGCGGCGCCCGCGGCGCCCGCGGCTTCTCCTTTCTGCAGCAGGATGCGGGCGAGTTCGTAGAAAGGATCTCGGGAGTTTGGCTCAATGGTCCGCGCCCGGCGGACAGCGGACTCCGCACCCGCAATGTCGCCTTCGATGAACAACAGGCGGGCATAGCCCAACAGCGACTCCGCCTCCAGTTTGCCAGACTCTTCCTGCAGCCGGATTCCCTCGCGATACAGGGCCAGCGCTTCCGCAGTGTTGCCTAGGCTTTCCTGGGTCAACGCAAGGTAGAGCGTGGGACGTGCGTCGCGCGGGGACATCTCCCGGGCCTTCTCCAACTCTGCCAGCGCGCGCGGAAGGTCGTTGCGCAGGTGAAAGTGGAATCCGTATAGAAACTGAGTAGCGGCTGATTCGGGATGGTAAGCCAATGCAGTTTCCAGGGCGCTCTGGGCGAGATCAAAACGGTTGACCGCCATGGCTAACCGGGCTTTCAAAGTAAGGGCCGGGAGGTGATCCGGCTCGTGGAGGAGGGCTCGCTCCAGGGTGGTCAGGCATTGTTCAAACTGCCGGCCGGCGAAGTGCGCCTGGGCTTGGCGGTAGAGCAAGGAGGCCGGCGTGTCGCCGGCGAACATGGAAGCCGTGATGACCAGGATGGCGAAGCTCAACCGGCGCCGGCCACCGCGTTTCCGCATGGCTAAGAGTGTCTCACGGAAAAAGGGTCCGCCGCCCGGTTCCTGCGAACGGGCGGCGGGAGCCGTCAGGAGGTACTAGAACACAAACCGAAGCACGAGCTGTCCAGTGCGGGGAGGAAGCGCCATGGTGCCGGTGTTCACGCGGCCGAAGCCGGAGATTACCTTGCCATTCGCATCCTTGCGCTGGGTGGCCAATGCGTTGGCCGAATCGGGAGCCCTTAGGTGGGCCCGGTTAAACGCGTTGAATAGCTCGAACCGTATGTGGACCGCCATCCGTTCCCGGATTTTGATCCGCTTGCCGAGGTTGAACTGCTCGTCCGGGTAGCGGAATCCGCGATAGTTGCCGTAGTAGGCGGCCGCGGTTCCCCAAGTTCCCGGAGCCGGATCGCTCCAGGCCGAAGGGTTAAGGACGAAGTCCTTGTTCGGGTCGAACTCTTTGCTATTGAGGTCTACCAGATAGGGAGACTGGTTGTTTTCCCGGTTCGCGTTGGTGCCCTGGAACACGAGACTCGCGATCTGGTTCTGCCCCTGGGGTACCCGAATCGGGAAGGCGCTTGCGTAGCGAATCATGCCACCGACGGTCCAATCGCTCAACACCCACTTGGTAAAGCCGTTGCGATTGATCGTTGGCGTGTCGTAGTTGAACGCCATGACGAATACGTGCGGCTGGTCCTCTTTCGAGAGGCTCTTCATGATCTCGCGGTTGCGAACATTGTTTGCGGGCGTTGTCGCGCCGGTCATATCCTCGACCGTGGCGAGCGACTTGCTCCAGGTGTAGGCGGCGTTCAGGGTCAGACCCATGGAGTACCGCTTGGTCACCTTAACCTGCAGAGAGTCGTACCAACTGTTGCCGAGGGGCGCCCAGAGGCTGCTGAGGTTGCCGAACTGCGGGAACGGCCGCAGGGCCTGGGCGAGGGTCGCTCCGCTGGGGAATTCCGGATAGGGCTTGCCAAATCCGGCCGCGGCGACCTGTGGGGAGGTGATCTTGGAGGTGAGAAGGGCCCGGTCCGCCGGGTCTGTAGTGTCGAAGCCCATCATCGCCAATAGGTCGGTATCGAGAGCGTTGAACTGGTTCATGCCGTCGGCGCGGAACCAGGCTCCGCGGTTACCGACGTAGGCGGCTTCCACGACCAGGTCGCGGGTTAATTCCCGTTGCAGGCCGATATTCCAGTTGAACACTCGGGGCGGCCGGCCGCCATTGCGGTCGATGAGCGCCGGCGGCGAATTGGTTTGGCCCTTGCTGGGACGCAGTCCCGGGTCGTAGGATGCCGCGGTGAGTTCGTTCACGTCATAGATCAGCCCGTCCCGCAGAGTAGCTCCCGGCTGTCCAAACGCGGGCGAAGTGAAAGACATGCTGTTGAAACCCATGCCGAGCGAATTGCCACCCCCGATGTACCGGAACTGGCTCACCTGGCCGTAGGAAACAGCGAACCCGCCGCGCAACACGGTCTTGTCGTCCAACTGGTAGGCGACGCCGACCCGTGGACCGAAAGCGAATGGATAGGTGTCGGTCAGATCACAGTCGCAGCGTCCCGGTCCCTTGCCGGCGTAAAGCATGGCGCCCGGGAGGCCGTTCGCCGAAGGGTTGGCGACGGTGGGAGCGAACATGCTGGTGCGCTCATGCAACTCCCACGGCGCCGGCTGGTAATCATATCGGAGACCGACATCGAGCGTCAGCCTCCGGGTGACCTTCCATGTGTCCTGCACGAATAGGCCAACAGTGTACCGCCGGTACTGGGGATCCTGAGGATTCCCCACTGACGCCGTGTGAATCTGGCCGAGGAGGAAGCTGGCATAGGGGAAGCCAATGCTGCCGCCTTGCAGGTTCTGGCCCTGGGTGGCCGGCAGGCCCGTCTGCTGAGCGTTAAACACGAAGGTGCCGGGCACGCCATTCTTGTTGCGATTGGTGAAGGTGTCGAGTTTATACTCACCGCCGAACTTGAGGGTGTGGTTACCCGTGATCTTGGTCACGCTACCGACTGCCGTCGGCTTGTCCTGAACGTACAGGTTATAGTTGCGGATTCCCATCTCGTTCCCCATGCCGCCCTGTCCGCTGCTCAGGCTCTGAATGCGCGGGAAACCGGTGTCGAACTGCCCTTTCAATCCCAACTCGGCCAATCCGTCGAACGAAGTGATCTCCGGCGGCGAGGAGTCCGGGTTTCTGTACCGCTGATATCCGAGGCCCACGTGGAGGAGCAGCGTCGGTGCGAGGGTGTGGTCGTAGTTCAACCGTGTGGTGTGGCTGCGGATGAAAAGGTCGCGGCGCTGGGAAATCGGGTCGGGTATTCCGTCCTCGCCGACGTCCTTGTCGGTCAGCATCGCCGAGTAGTAGAACGAAAGCTTCTGTGCCTCATTGATGTTGTGATCCACCTTGATGCTGGGTATCTGCTGGATCTTGCGGTAATCGGCTAGCCGCTCGTAGTTATTCACCAGTCCGCCTGTTTGGGCATTCGGGATGAGCGCCTGAATCTTCAGCGCCACCGGATCCATCATGCTTTGCGGAATAACGTTGCCGGGGAAGGGATCACGATAGGTGCGTCCGCCGGACTCGTACTCGCCGAAGGGATCATAGATCGTATTCTCGAGGATCGGCCGGCCAAGACCATCCGTGCCGAGATTGCGGCCCGTAAGCGCGCCGGTGAAATCACCCGCCCGGTAGGCGTCCGTCGGCACGGTGCCGATTCCTTTGTTCCGGACGGCGACGTCGCGGAACTGTTCGTAGTTGAAGAAGAAGAACGTCTTATTGCGCCCGTCATAGACCTTCGGGATGTAAATTGGGCCGCCGATGGTTCCACCGAAGTCGTGCCGGGAGACCTCTTCCTTTGCATGGCCGCCTTCGCCGTTGTCGGTGAACGGGATTCCGGCGTTGAAGGCGTCGTTGGCGTAGTATTCGTAGACGCTGCCGTGCAGCTCATTCGTTCCGGAGCGGGAGGTGAAATTGAATAATCCTCCACCGACCTGGCCGAACTCCGCCGAGTAGTTGCTCGACTGCAATGTGAACTCTTCGAGGGCTTCCATCGACGGTTGAGACTCGTCTGAAACCCGGGCGTCGAGCGTGCTTGTGGTGTCCATTCCCTCGAAAATGATTTTGAACGTTCCGGAGGGCATCCCGTTGACGCGGATGTTATTCCAGCCGTTCATCATCGTGCCCGGAGAGAGTTGGACGAACGATAGTGGATTCCGGATGGCGCCCGCACCCATGGAGAAGTTCAGCGGCAGTTCATTAAGTTGCTCCCGCTGGAGAGTGGTGCTTTGCGCGGCGTCCTCGGTCTTGAGTAGCGGAGCGGCCGACGTGACGGTGACCGATTCGCTGACAGAGCCGATCTGGAGGGTCACATCGACGCGCGCGGTCTGCGCCACCTGTAGCCGGATCCCGGGTTGCACGTGACGGTTGAATCCCTCGGACTCGACGCTGAGTTCATAGGTGCCCGCGGGCACCGACGGGATGGCGTAGGCTCCGGTCGCGGTCGACTCCGTGCGATTGACAACTCCGGTCTCCGGGTTCGTGAGGGTGATGGCGGCGCCGGGTATTACTGCGCCACCGGGGTCCATGATAGTCCCCGTTAGGGTTCCGCGGTCGCTCTGGGCGGCCAGTGATCCTGTCAGTAGAAGAATTACGGAGAACAAGCGGGCAACATGGCGAATGTGGTTGTTATTCAAGTCCAACCTCCCTGGTTGATGTCCTGGACTGTCCGCCGGATAGACCCCTGGCGGATCGGTTGGAAAAGATTTGCATCGTTCCAGCCTTCCAGTCTCCGGACTATTAGCACACTAGGCTTGGGCTAGTGTGCGCTCAGGCCTGGAACACCGTCAAGTGAATAGTAAGTAATCAATCCGCCCATCTTGCTTCCGTTCTCGCCATGAATCGTTTTCACTTGTTAAGCCACACGGATTGAGATACTTGGCGTGTTCTACTGATTCTTGTATCGTGATATACTTGCTCCGGTAACTTACCGTGAATGAACGAAATAAACCTCCTCTTGCGAATCAGTTAGCATCTCAGCGGGTGGTTGAAGGCTCACCGGAAGCAGCCGCTCAATGGGCGCTGGTAGAGCGTATCGGAGCGAGCAAAAAATTCCGGCGAGCGCGGAAGCTCCGGGCATTTCTGTTCTATATTTGCGAAAAGACGCTGCTCGGGAAAGCCGACCATATCCGGGAGCAGGAGATCGGTCACCGGGTCTTCGGGCGCGAAGAAGACTATAGCGCCAGTGAAGACAACATCGTTCGAGTCGAGGCTCGCGAGCTGAGGAAGCGCCTGGAAGAATATTTCAGCGACGAGGGTGCGGGTGAGCCAACCATAATCAGCATTCCAAAGGGCGGGTACGTTCCACATTTCGAAGAACGGCCGGCGAGAACGGTTGGGCCGGTCGAGAAATCTGACGGTATCCCTGCTGGCGTTGAGGTCCCTGGCTGGAGGCGATTGTTTTGGCCGGGGTTGTGTTTCACGTTGCTGATCGCTCTCGTCCTTGTCGCCGCTCGCGATCATCGAGCCAAGCCGGAACTTCTGGAAACCGGGGAGTCGGCCCGATATGCCGTCTACTCGGATCTGATGGGTGCGCCAGAGGATGGACGCGAGACGCTACTGGTTATCGGGAATCCCAAGGTTCTTCTCTACTATGGCAGCAACAATCCGACGGTTGCGAATCCCATGGCCGCGGAGCCGATTCTGAGTGTGCCGCCGGAATTCGCCCCCGAGTTGCAGGCGGCTCTGAACCTTGGAGACGAAGCGTTCCCGTATCGGCATTTGAAAGTAACGGTCGGGGCCTACGCCGGAGTGGGTACAGCGCTGGCAGCGTATCATATCGGGCGCCTCATGCAGTTACTTGGCCGCGAGGTCCAGTGCGTGCAAGGGCGGAACCTCACCTGGGAGTCTGTTCAGGGGAAAGATCTGATTCTCCTAGATGCACCAAATGTCAACGATTGGACCTACCGGCACATGCCACGGACGAATTTCTCATTCACGCCGGATGGAGTCAACAACACATCACCACTACCGGGTGAGGAGAGGACGTACTGGATTGACTCCCAGGTCGACTACGGAGTGATCTCAATGGTGAAACTTGACAACGGAAGCCGTGTCCTCTCCCTTACGGGCCGGTCCACAGGTGCCGCATCGGGAGTGGCCGAGTATTTCACCAATCCTCAACGGATGGCGGAAGTCGGCGCGCGCATTCTGGAAGCTACCGATGGGGGAGAGTTTCCTGATACTTGGGAGCTTCTAGTCCGGACTCTAGTTCGCGACCGCCTTCCATTATCGGTCTCTCTGGTGTCACTCCGCGCGGGTTCGCCGGGTGCGTGACTCCTCGATCGGTCCCGCGCGAGTTGGAAACAGTGACGGCTGAAAGCGCCGAAGACCTCGGGGGTCACCTCAAATCCGCAGATCATTCCCGGACAGCGATGGCGTGAGTTTCCTGGCGTTGGGCGCTGGGAATGCGCCCCAAAACCGGACGGATCAGTGGATCAGGCTAGGTTGCCGGTCTCGACGACTGCGGAGAAGACACCCGGGTAACCGGCGCCTCGTATCCTGGTGGCGTGGCCCAGTGTAGGGTAGGCTAAGGCCGGCGACGCCTGGTGAACCAACCGGTGACGATTGTCAGGCGAGTATGCTGGTTCATCGGGTTTTCGCCGGCGTGTTCTGGAGATAGGTGCAGCTTTCGGAGACTGCCACCTCCAGCGGCCATTGCGGCGGGCCGGAGGCTTCGGCATTATTCCTGGCGCGGACCGGGCTGAAGTACGACGAAGGGTGTCGCGCCCATCGCGGCCAGGAAGGTACTTCTATTCGACGACATCGAGGTCCTTGGACCGATGCCGGAGTCTGCGCCAGCAGAACAAGCCGAGCAGCCCAACCGAGAGCATCGCAACCGTTCCGGGCTCGGGGATGACGGTCAGGTCTCCGGAAACGGAAACATTCCGGAAATCAACCGACTGGACCTCGGGGGACGGCGTGTACACGTAAAAACGGAACTCAACCGATGAAAGGTCAGTGAATCCGGGCAACAGCGAAAGGTCAATCGACTGCGCTTCCGGAGCGGGCTGCCCGTCCGGAAGTAGCAAAGCAAAGATGTCGGATGCGAACGCATCCGCGCTGGAGCGGATGAAGTAGCCTCTCGGATTCGATGTACCGCCTTTGCCTGCTTCAAAACTGAGGTTGGTCAGATCCCACGAAAGGGCCGGTTGGGCGGACAATACAATGCTGAAATACGAATCGTTCAGCAGCGCGAGGGTGGCATCGGTCGATCCCGACGAAGGATACGCGTTTAGAATCGTACCGTAGCCATTGTCCTGGAAATATGTCCCTGCCGGTGGCGCCGGAATTGGCGGCGAGAGCCGGGATACGTCAACCGATTCGCTCGCTACCGAAGGGTCCACTGCGCTAGGGTCGAAGTCAGTGATGAACGGATACTCAATGAGTGCCGCGTCCAGGCTCGATATCGACACCGATCCACACAGGAGCAGAAATGCGGCGATCGAAAGAGCGCCGCGTCCCCACCGGCGAAAACTTTCGATGATGTTGTATGAAGAAACGCTCATTCTCTTCTCGTCTCGATCCAAGAGGTTGTCCATCTCAAATGTAGTCTAGTCGAAGTTACAGACACATGGCAATAGCTCGACACTAGACAGGGTACTGGGTAACGAACGTACTTCCCCGCCCATAAACCTAGGAATATATACCAATATATAGAGGTATAGAATCGCAAGGCTGACTGCGGCAGCCGGTCATCTTCCGCGTGCATCGCAGCCGGGGGCAGTGTGTCCGGATGCACGGCGATTTCCCCGAAAGGGCCTCCGCAGGAGCCAAGAATTGGCTAACGCGGTACGCCGACTGTCGGATTCCGGTGGTCCAGGCTGATTCGATCGGAAGGGGCGGCCGGCATCCCCAGTGACGATGAGAGGTTGAGCAGATCCTCAGTGGGTTTCTGCGCGCCGGGTACCGAAAACCCATCGGTTGTCGCGCAAACGAGGAATCCGCGTTCGCTTGAGAAGGCAGTGAAGTTAGCGATCGCGGACGGATTTCGCGAATTGGAAGCGGGCTGATCTGGCCGGGCCGCTCGCAGCGCGGAAGAGAGACGCTCAGCGTCAGTACTCTTGACTGCCTGTCCTACGGCCGGGGAATAGCTGCCGTCCCAGGGTCCGGGAGCGGGCGTTTCACACGCTGGACCAAACCGTCTCGGAGGGGCCAAGGTGCCGGCCGGTTTCCAGCCTCGAGCGCGGGCCAACTCGAGCAAAGCCCCCCAATCCTCGTCCTCGATGTGCAGGTGGTCTCCAAACTGATTGAAAAGTTCCACGGCTCATTCCTCCGATAGGTTGAGTTATCGGCATGATCTTCCATGAACTTTAGAGCTCTCTGTCGAATTTTTCCCGAGGAGACGCCCGGAGTGCTTGGGCGCCTGACAAAGGGTAAGTTACGGTTTAGAATCACATCGGAGACGCCTGGAGCGCATGGGGCGCCTGGTAGGATTCGCGGATTTTCAGAAAAGCCGCGGGAGTGTCCGGACATCTGAGCGGGGTTACAAGGGCAGCGCCAGCTCCCGGCCCCTTGCCTCGTAAGTGGATACCCTCTTTATTACTCGGGTTCTAGTACTACTCGTAATAGTTACGGGTTGACCTATAAGTAGCCCAGTGCTACCATCGAAACACGAGCTCCAGTTGTCTCTGTGGAGGAGGTGTGACTGTGGCTGAAAGGGCGGGAGCACGGTTTGATGAGGATTCAAGCCGGTTACCGCCAACCGAGCGGTATGTGAAGCCTTAAGCCTAGGAGGAGGGCAGTTATGGCAACAGCATCGATTCGTGGCTACGCGTTTCGAGAGAAGCCGGAAAGGTTGGAGAAATCGGGGCTCGGCGAGCCGCAATGGTACGCGATCCGGGTGAGATCGAGGTACGAGAAAGCGGTAGCCGATTCTTTATTCCAACGCGATTTTGAAGCGCTCTGTCCGGTCTACCATGCGAGGCGCAGATGGAGTGACCGTAGCAAGGTGGTGGAGTTTCCTCTGTTCCCTGGCTACGTTTTCAGCCGGTTCGACCTTGAGGACAGATTGAAAGTACTTCGAGTCCCGGGCATTGTTTCGATCATCAGTTTCGGGGGGGAAATGATTCCCGTAGGTGCGGCGGAGATTGAAGCGATCCGGACCATTCTTCGCGCGGGCGACAAGGTTGCCCCGTGGCCGTATTTCCGTTCCGGACAGCGTGTCCGGGTCAGGAGCGGGTCGCTCCATGGAATTGAGGGACGGCTCCTGGTTGTGAAGGACGTCCATCGTCTCGTGGTTTCGATCGACATTCTCCAGCGCTCCGTCGCTGTCGAGCTTGATCCCTTGAGCGTAGAACCTGTGTTTTAGCTATTCGCCACGACATGTGGCCCAGTGCCGATAGCTGGTAATGACCGAGCGGATGATAGGAAGCACGCGGACCAGCCGGGAGGGAACCTCAAAGGATGTGGGTAGCCAGAAGAGACTGGCCCTCGAGGAAGGGTGCGTTCCGTCCGGCTTGGCGAAGGAGGGGAGGACTACGGTATCAATTGCGCGGCAAAGGCGCTTCCTGGCAGATTAACAAAGGGAATCATTTGGGTGCAACCAGTGTTTAAAAAGATTGACATGCCGAGAAGAATTAGCATCATTGTTTCCGTTCTCCCGCTTTGCTGTGTCTTGGCTGTCCAAGGGCAGCAGCGGATAGATCCCGTTGCCCAGGAGGTAATTCGGGGAGACGAAAAGTTGGTTCAGGAAGATGAGGCCTCAACGAGGCGGGCGCTGGTGGATCGGAGCGCCGAAGCCCCATTGTACCGGCTAGGTCCCGATGACCTTGTGCTCGTACGGGTGTTGGACCTTGAGGAGATTCCGAATGAGCCGGTGCGGGTGGATCGGGCCGGCTACATCCGGCTTCCAGTTGCGGGCCGGGTACTCGCCGAGGGACGAACTGTCGAAGAACTCGCAGACGCGATCCAGCCTTTGTTGAAGGACTATCTACTAGACCCCCAAGTCACGGTTTCAGTAGCCGAATTCCGCGCCCGGCCGGTCTCCGTGCTCGGAGCCGTTAACGACCCGGGCGTCATTCAACTGCAGGGCCCGAAGACGCTGTGGGAGATTCTTTCCGAGGCGGGAGGTCTCCGGCAGGACGCGGGAGAAATTCTCCGGCTCACGCGGCGTCTGGACCAGGGCCCAATCCCCCATTCGGACGCGAGGGTTGACCGGATCAATGGAATCTCGACGGTGGACTTCAATCTTCGGGATGTCGTTGAGATGCGTTCACCGGATACGAATCTCGAACTCAAATCCAATGATGTAGTCGCTGTTCTGGAAGCGGACGTCGTTTACGTCGTGGGGCGGGTGCAGCGAGGCGGTGGATTCGTCATCAATGGATCTATTTCCTTATTGGAAGCGCTTGCGCTGGCCGGTGGAACCGGCGATTTCGCGAAGGCCGGCAAGGCGGCGGTCCTCAGGGTTCAGGCAGGAACCGATGAGAGGCAGGTAATCCCGGTTGATCTGAAGGCGCTGCTTCGCGGGAAAGGTGAAGACGTCACTCTGCGGCCGAAAGACATACTGTTTGTTCCACATGCGGGATGGAAAGAGTTTGGTCAGGGTCTGGCTCAAGCCGGAATCGCAGCGGCGACGAGTTCGCTGATCTATTGGGGGATCCGGGGTGATACCCGGCGTTAGTAGCTGTTAGGGTTTTCTTGGTTGGTAATACTTTTGAGAAGCACAGGTTGAAAAGTGATTGAAAATTCAGATGGACATAAGTCTGCCGAGTTGACAGACCATCAATCGGCCCTCGACACTGTGTCGAATACGCGGCGCTCCGTCTCCTGCGGCTACGGCCGGGTGACTGGGAGCGATACGACTCAAGCCGTTGATTACGTGACAGCTTTGCTGCGTTGCAAGTGGGCGCCCATTGTTGGGGTGGTATTGGGAGGATTGTTAGGTGTCGGCGTTTCCCTCGTGATGGATCCGCTCTACATGGCCGAAACGTCGCTTGAGATTCGCAGCCTGAATCCAGATTTCATGAATATGGACGAGGTTTCGGTTGAGCAGACAAGCAGATCTGTTGACAAGACTGACATCCAGACTCAAATCGAGGTACTTAAGTCTCACACTCTCGCGACCCGGACGATGGCGAAGCTGGGCTGGCGCCCGCCGCCGGATGACGGGGCCCAAGAAGATACGGTTCCCCAGAACGGATGGACTTCCCGGCTGGCCAACTTGCTGGGTTCCAATGCACCAGGGGCGCGCGGGCCGGTGGATGCTAGGGCGGCGGTGATCGAGCAGGCGGCAGACAGCGTTACAGTTCGATCCGCCGGCGACACTCGCATTGTCAAGATTTCCGTCGAGTCACCTGACCCGCAGATTGCCGCGGATTTTGCAAACACCCTGGCTGATGAGTTCATCTCTCTGAATCTCGAGGCCCGCTGGAGTTCGAATCAGCGGACTTCTGAATGGTTGGGCAAGCAACTTGCCGACATGAAAGAAAAGCTTCAAAGATCCGAGGATGAGCTGCAACGCTACGCTCGCAGTGCGGGATTGTTATACACGGGGGACGACCGCGATGTCTCCGAGGGTAAATTCGCTCAGATCCAGCGGGAGTTGGCGAACGCCGAGGCCGAACGGGTTCGGGCGCAGTCGCGCTACGAGTTGGCTGTGAGTTCTCCTCCGGCCGTTTTGCCGGATGTCGTTGATGACGCAACGTTGCGGAACTACAGAGAGCGTCTCACCGATCTCATGAGAGAGAAGGCGGAACTCGCCACTACGTATGCCGCAGGTAACCCCAAGCTGAAGCGCATTGAAGCCCAGATCAAGACTGTGCAAGCCGCATTTGATCAGGCGCGGGACGCCATTCTTGGCCGCATCGAATCGCAATACAAGGAAGCGGCGCGCCGGGAAGAACTGCTCCAGCAGCAGTACTCGGCACAGGCTCGAATTGTGTCTGACCAATCGGAAAGAGCAATCCGATACAACATTCTGAAGAAGGACGTAGACTCGTATCGCGAGCATTACGAGATGGTCCTGAGGCGAGTGAAGGACGCGTCCGTGGCCGGAGCGCTCAGTGCGTCCAATGTCCGCATTGTCGATCCCGCCAAACCCCCGGTGACGCCTCACTCACCGAAAGTCCCGATGAATGCCGTTTTGGGTTCGACATTCGGCTGTCTGCTGGGAATTCTCTTTGTCGTTGCTCGCGAGCGGGGAGATCGATCGTTGCGGAACCCGGGCGAAACGGCAAGCATCCTCGAATTGCCGGAACTCGGCCTGATTCCCGATGTTGACCGTAAACTATACCGAACCTTGCGCTCTGACTCGCAGCGCCGCACCTTGCGAATTCCGGGCGGCAGCAAGCAGGAAAGTGTTGTCAAGCTGATCGTCCCGGAGCAGGATCGAACGAATGGGGAGGATACGAACGGAGGCTTCCGAGCCGACAAAGACGTTCTCGAACTGGTCACATGGAGGCACCGGCCTTCAGTCGTGGCGGAAAGTTTTCATTCGGCTATCGCATCTATCCTATTCAGTTCGGAGGGAAAGAATCGTCCGTCCACGGTGGTTCTGACGAGTGCTAATCCCTCTGAAGGCAAGACCACTGTGACGTCGAACCTTGCAATTGCGCTCGCACAACTTGGCAGAAAGGTGTTGTTAGTCGATGGAGATCTCCGCCGGTCGCGCATCCACGAGATTTTTGATGAACCTGGCGAGACGGGGCTTGCGGAATATCTGGAAGGCGAATTCAATCCGCCAGAAGCCGTAGACATATTCGTTCGGCGGACCTTCATTCCCGGAGTGGACATATTGCCCGCGGGCGGGAGCTTGAACAACCCGGAACATCTTCTGTTTTCCGCACGCATTCCCAAGCTGCTCGAACACTGCGCGACGATATATGACATGGTATTGATCGATACCCCTCCGGTTTTGTCCGTGCCGGACGCACGCTTTTTGGGACGAGTTTCGGACGCGGTTATTCTCGTGGTGCGCTCGGGGTGTACCACTCGGGAAGACGCCTTATTGGCAAGGGTGCGGCTGGAAGAAGACGGCACGACAATTCTGGGAACGATTTTGAACCAATGGAATCCAAAAGCGAAGGCTGGGGCTTACGGCTATGGCCGGTACTATCAAAAGCAGTACGGTTCGTAGCGATCGCGGCGACAAAGGAGCGGCAATAATGCCGCGCAATTAAATCACAATTCCAAACAATCACAGAGGGCTAAATGCGCACAATGAATACACCTATGATCGACAACAATAACTTTTCTCACGAAGGTTTCACGCTCTGGTTCACGGGCCTTTCTGGCGCCGGCAAAACCACGCTTGCAACGCGAATTTACGAGCGTTTGAAGGAGCTAGGCGCCCGTGTGGAACTCCTCGACGGAGACGTGGTGCGCACGAATCTCTCCAAAGGCCTGGGTTTTGACAAACAGGATCGAGACACCAATATTCGCCGTATCGGTTTCGTTTGTGAACTGCTTTCCCGCAACGGCGTGATCGCCATAGCCGCGGCGATTTCTCCCTACCGCGAAGTTCGCGAAGAACTCAAGAATAGGCTACCTAATTTCGTTGAGATATTTGTCGACTGTCCCCTCGATGTCGCCGTAGACCGAGACGTCAAGGGACTTTATCGGAAAGCGATCGCGGGAGAAATCAAGAACTTTACAGGCGTTTCCGATCCATATGAGGCGCCGGTTTCTCCAGACGTGCTTATCCACAGCGAGATGGAGGCCCCAGATGAAAGCGAGAAGCACATTTGGGAGTATCTTCGTTCTCGTTCCTTGATCGCGGATCCCGATCGCCGAGTCGCCGACGCTTGCGCGGCTGACTAGCGTGCGCTTGGTGCACGCGCGGGGAGAAGCTGACTAATCAGCAACGTGGTGATCTGCCTCGTCACTGAAACCGTTCGATTGCGTGTTTTCAGGGACAACGGAAAAGGCGCCGTGCGGAGTCCAAACCCAGCCCTGCGCGGCGGTGCATCGGGTGGTTGAGAGTTTACTTGAATGAGTGGTCACCCCATGCTATACCTACTGCAAGGGGAAGGTGCTATGTCGGCGTTGAGAGGGTTAGTATTCTATTCAAGCGCAGCGGTGTTGCTTGCGTTTGCGGCAGGGCAAATCAGCGCCGCTCCGGAGGGAGTCCGGCCGGAGTCTGGTGCGCCGGTCAAGATGGTGACGCAGTATCCCGCCGAAGATCCGGTTTCCGCGGCGTCGGCAGTTGTGATTCACAATCCGACGGCCATCGACATGAGAAATCTTGTCGACGTCTCGGAGCCTTCTCTCTGGCAGCTTTCCCTTAGCTCCGACACCATAAGTCTCGCTGATTTCAGCGAATTTGGGTTGGGTAGTGGAGTTGAGTTCCCGGCAGCGGCGCAAACGGATTGGGCGTATGTGAGGGTGCGAGTAGCGAATAACAGAAAGTACACCTTGTCGTTGTTTGTGGCGATGGAAGACGGAGGAAGGCCTGATGTTGGAAATCATGCTGCTTCGGGCGATTTCGGTTTGGTGATGGGAGGGACGGTTGCATCTGGAGCGGTCGCAGTGGAAGAGGTTGCCGCCGGTTTGTACAGGATCTCAGCGACTTACTCTCATTCGGCATCAGCCCGGGACCATTACGGATTAGTCCGTTATCGGGAACAGTCAGGCAAGGCCTTTCGTGTCACGGGCTGGCAGTTGGAGGATGGTGACACAGTCACCGGCTATCAGAGAAAAGGGGCGGCGAGGACATTTCATGGCCTGATTCTGCATGGGCACAGCCCGGTCGTTCCAGATCCGGAGTTCGTGGCAAGCAATAAGGACTATCTCGACACGTTGCCATTCGATGGTACGACAGTGTACGTAAGGCAGCGTGGCGGCACGAATGTTTCCTTTAATGTCATGGAAAACACGCCGATGAGCTATTCTCAGATCGAGGCCGTTCTCCGGCCACTCAGCGGCTTACGCTTCAAATCCCTGACGAAGAACTTTGCCATTGCATTCTCCAATAGGTGTGCTGATTTTTTCGACGATTGGTCAACGTGCATAGACAACATGGCGAATTTCGCCAAGGCTTCTAAAGATGCCGGTTTCACAGGAATCTTCTTTGACAATGAATCCTACAAGACGTCTTGGCCCAACTATCCGAACGATGTTGCTTATGCGGCCACCTACTCCCTCGTCCAATACCAACAACAGGCTCGCTTGCGCGGCCAGCAAATGATGGAGGCGATGGTCCGGGAATGGCCAGATATGGTGATCATTCACGCCCACGGCCCCTACGTGTCGGAGCCGGATTCGCCGAGTCCTCCTTTCCGCAAATTACAGTCGTACAACGAACTCCTAGGGCCCTTTTTTGTCGGGATGGTAGAGGGCGCCGGAAGTCCTGCTCAGGTCGTGGACGGAGGCGAGCTTTACGCTTTGCGTGCTGAGACCGAGTTCACAACGGCGTACAACTGGCGGAAATATGGAATCGCGTCTCACGAAACGAACAGTTCGTTCATACCCGAGGACCTTCGAGGGGCATGGCACGAGAGGGCACGGCTCGCTTACGCCGTGTACAGTCAGTCATTCCGCGGACGGTCCATGAACCCTTCTGTCATGCGCCCCACTCTCAAGCATGCGCTACGTTCTTCAGATGGGTGGACGTGGTTCTATCAGACACCTCTGACTTTCTACCGTTCACCGGAAACAGGCGGGGCTTCTCGTGCCTGGCATGACGCAGTGTGGGGAGCCAGGGTGGACGCCTACCTGCCGCCAATGATCGACAGTGTCGTCAACGGAGCGAGTCACGAGCCGGGTTTCTCTTCGGGTAGTTGGGCGACGATCAGCGGGGCAAACCTTTCCTCCGTGACGCGAACGTGGAACGAGAAGGACTTTCAGGGCAACAAGCTTCCAACCAGTTTGGAAGGAGTCTCTGTCAGAATCAACGGGCGGCCAGCTTATGTTTACTATGTGAGTCCCGGACAGCTCAATGTTCTCGTCCCCGACGATGACGCATTGGGCATGGTCGGAGTTGAAGTAACGACACCTGCCGGAAAGAGCACGCCGTTGGAGGCTAACCGGCGGGAACTTTCGCCTGCGCTCTTCACGCTGGATACAGAAGACCGCAAGTATGTCGCGGCATTGCATGCAGACGGGCGCATTTTGGGGCCGCCAGGTCTGTTTCCCCAGTTGGCCACGCAACCTGCCATGCCGGGCGATACTGTGCTGTGGTTTGGTACCGGCTTCGGGCCGACGGATCCCCAGCGTCCTGCCGGTGAGACGGTAGAGACTCCGGCGCCTTTGAGAGGGAACGTGAGCGTGCGAGTCGGGGGGATTGCGGCACAAGTTCTGTACGCAGGCTTAACCGCCCCAGGCTTGTATCAGCTTAACATCGTGGTGCCGGAAGGCCTTGCCAGCGGTGATCATCAGGTGGAGGTTGAGATTGACGGCGTGCATACTCCAGGCGACATCTATTTAAGTGTTGGGAGTTGAGGCCACGGCCGTATCACCGACCGGGCCCATCCAATTGCCCCGGCGATGCCAGATGACCTGTCCCGGCTAGGTGTTAGGAATGCGACCGAGGCGCCAGATACCCCAATCGAACCGGCACGAGGAAGAAGATGCCGTCCTGCTCCGCCGCTCCGCCGTACCTCCATCCCAGGACTCCACTGGTTCGCTCAAATATTGGCGAATCCTGTGGCGGCGCAAGGGCACGATCATACTGCCAGCCATTCTCGGCGGACTCCTGGCGTTGCTCATTACGGTTCCTCAGAACCGAATCTACCAAGCGCGGTCAACACTCGAGTTCAAAAACGTTAACGCCGAGTTCATGGGTAGGGGCGGGGTGTCACCTTATGGAGATTCTTCTGGCTCCAGCGCCGACATTCGAACTCAGATCCAGATACTGGAATCGGAGACGTTAGTCGATCGTGTCCTCGAGAAGCTCGATTGGTCTCCGCCTCGAAGGCAAGGTGATACCGACTCCTCACTACTGGCCAGGTGGCGACGTGCGCTCAGGATCGATTCCGGGGAAAATGATCGGGCGCCTCGTCTCCGTGCGCTTGACTATGCGCGGGAGCACATTGAGATCAACGCCGCGGACGAAACCCGCATCGTCGAGGTCCGGGTTGACTCTCCAGATCCCGTTGTCGCGGCGGAGTTTGTGAATACTCTCAGCGATGAATTCGTGACGCTGAGCCTTGAAGCCAGATGGACCTCGGCGGAGCGCACGGCCGAGGAACTCGTGAGCCAACTTGAGGATACGAAGGCACAGCTCCACCGGGCGGAACACGAGTTGCAGGAGAGCGCCGGCCGGGTTGGATTGCTGGACACCGGCGATCAGCCGGATGTGGCAAAGGAGAAGCTGGCTCAACTCCTAGAAGAGCTTTCCCGGGCCGAGGCCGAGCGGATCAGAATGCAATCACGTTTCGAACTGCTTGCCGCCTATCCTCCGGAGATCCTCCCCGATGTGGTCGACGACGCTACCCTCCGCAATTATCAGCAGACGCTCACTGATCTCCGCGGGCAAGAAGCAGAGCTGGCCACAACGTACAATTCGGCCCACCCGGAGCTGAAGCGAGTCCGCGCCCAGATCAAGGCGGTCGAGGACGCCTTCACGGAGACTCGTGACGCGGTTCTCGGCCGAATTGAATCCGAGTATAAGCAAGCCGTCCGGAGTGAAGAAGTCATTCGCGAACAGTTCTCCCGCCAAGCCCGGCTCGTGGCCGACCAAGCGGAGAAGGCCACCGAATATAACATCCACAGACGGGACGTCGACTTGTTAAGGGAGCATTACCAGGCCATGCTCGATCGCGTGAGAACGGCTTCGGTCAGTAGCGCTTTGCGGGACTCCGACATTCGGGTTCTCGACCCGGCAAGAATACCCAAGGGCCCTTACAAGCCTCCCATCGTGCTCAGCGGGATACTGGGGCTGTTGTCCGGCGGATTTGCTGGCATCGTTCTGGTGATACTTCGAGAGCGCGAAGACAGATTTCTCAAAGCCCCCGGAGACTCTGTTCTGTCGCTCAGCCTTCCTGAACTCGGAATTGTCCCAGACGCCCGGAAAGATAGATTCAACGCCTACTCCCTCTTGCACTGGCCGCGGAAGGCTCTTGGCGCCGCCGGAGAGGAGGAGGCCGCTCCGGAGGTGACCGGCGAGATCCGGCATCAGAACTCAAGATTGAAGGAACCGGGAAAGGCCATAATAAAGCGCCATGAAGACGACATGGTCGAACTCGTCACGTTGAAGGACGGAGCTTCCGCCATCACCCAGGGATTTCATAGCACACTGGCTTCTATCCTGCTCCGTAGGAAGAACGAGCAGGCTTTGAGAATCATCTCGCTCACGAGCGCGCAACCGTCCGAGGGGAAGACCACTATTGCTTCTAACCTCGCAATTGCCCTTGCAAAGCTGGGCCAAGGTGTTCTCTTAATCGACGGCGATCTTCGGAAACCACGGCTGCATCAGGTCTTCGGAGTTCCCCGCAAGATTGGTCTTGGCGAGTACCTCGCTAGCGACTGCACTGCTGAAGATGTTATCGAGGACTACGTTCACGATACCGTTGTTAGCGGTTTGCACGTCCTGCCTGCTGGGGCTGATTCGCCTGAATTCACCAAATTGCTTCATTCGTCGCGCATGTCGGGTCTCTTGAGACAGTGCAGAAAACGCTACGACATGGTCATCATCGACACGCCGCCGGAGCGGGACGTTCCCGACGCCCGAATAATCGGTCGCATGTCTGACGCTGTCATTCTCGTGGTTCGCTCCGGCCACACGGAGCGCGAGACCGCGATCGCCACATGCGATCGCCTTCGGCGGGACGGCTGTCCCGTTCTAGGTACGATTCTTAACCAGTGGAATCCTAAGAGAGCTGGAGTCTGGTAATACGGCAGCTAGGCGGGGTGGGTGACAAGAGACGCGAGAATTGGGAGAGTAGCCCTCCCGATCCACAGAAGGCGCTCTGGCGTCCAGAGCTACCTAAAGCTTTCTATGCGCCAAGCCAACGGCCGGAATTCTGGAAGCTTTCACTTCCAGTCACACGTGTCCGAAAAAAATATTTAACTGAAAAGAAAGGCCTTATTCCTCAGCGGATCGTCTGGGCTGCGGACCCGTTTGTTAGTCTTCCAATCAGGACGGAGAACCACGACCGGTCATGTACCGACTGCATTCTCCCTTCGCAGTTAGCATTGGAGGACTTCAATGATACTTTTGCTTCTTATCATCCTTGTGGCATCCGGGGCGGCGCAGACGAAAGTGGACATTGCCACTCAATCCACGGGCACCCTGCCGGAGTCGCGTGTCGATCCAAACCTCGTGAGAGGTTCCGAGTTATCCGCCTACCAGGCTGTGACGGAAAAAGAACAGAACAATGGATATCCGGGGCTGGACTCCGGCGGTAAGCTCAATCGTTCGAGAGTGCCGGTGCTTGTTGGCGCGGACTCTGGAACCTCAGGTCAAGCCGGTGCAGCGCCAGCTCCCGCCGCGGGCGATCAAGGCAAGTGCCTGAAGGGAGATGGGACCTGGGGAGAGTGCGACAGTACTGAGGGCACCATGGATCATTCGGCGCTGATCAGCCGAGATCTGGCCGATCAGCACCCTGCATCGAGCATTGTCAATAACCCTGCCGGAGATATCAGCTCCAACACAGTACAAGACGCCATTAACGAGCTGGACGCCGAGAAGCTCGGTATCGGCGCCACTGCCGAGAGCGCGTTGCGGCTCGCTACGGATCCAACTCCATGTCCGAGCGGAACATACGTAAAGGCGATGGGTGCCGACGGAAGCCTCACCTGCGACACGCCAGCCGGCGGCGGGGTTGGTCTTGAGTTCATAAATGTGAAGAACCACGGAGCTGCCGGTGATGGGGTCGCCGATGACACAGCCGCGATTCAGGCGGCTTTAAATGAGGCAGCCGGCGGTGGCACGGTATTCTTTCCGGCTGGAGTTTACCTGGTGCGCGAGAATGCCATCGATAGCTTCCACTGTCTTCTTGTACGCTCCAATACCCGGGTCACTGGTTCGGGTTATAACAGCGTGATTAAGCTGGCTCCAAACCAGGACACAAGTGTCCGCATCTTCTACACTGAAGACCCGTTCAGCAATGTCGAAATCTCACACTTGAGAGTTGACGGCAATAAGGCAAACCAGGCTTCCTGCAACGAGCATAAGGCAGCGTTCTTCATCCGGAAGGGCGCCGATCTGCGGCTACATCACCTTTGGATTCATGACACGTGTGGTGATGCCGTCCAACTCTGGGGAGACTCGGTAGCAGGGTACGCCGACCGCATCACCGTCGATAGCGTCTCCACGTGGAATCATGAGCGGAGCGGAGTCGTGGTTGAGCAGGCGAAAAACATCCGCATCTCAAACAGCACGTTTCGGACGACGGCCACGAGTCCGAACTCGCATTGTGTTGATTACGAGGCCCAAAACCAGCCGCCATCAGGCGACACGTGGGGGCCGATCACGATCGTGAATAACACCTGCATACTTGGACTGAATAGTCAGAATGACGGCTTTCAGCTCTCATCCAGCTACCCGGCCAGAAGCATAGTCTCCGGCAATACCGTGAAGAACGGGCGAACCGGAGTCTATATCGGAATGAACATGTTCGGATCACTGGTCAAAGGGAACGTTATCAGCGATGCGAGCGCCAACGGAATACATATCCGCAATGCCAACGGCGACATAGTCGTCGCCAATAATTACGTCAGCTCCACTGGCGCCCCTGGCATCCAGTGCGAGAGTAGCATGGGTACACCGCAGTTGGTCCGTATCGAGGGGAACTCGCTGGTTGGCGACACGGCTTCTTCAGTTGATGCGATCCGCATCCGTGGGTGCAGGAACACGGCGGTTGTTGGAAACCAGATACGAGACTACAAGACCGCTATACATCTATACGGTACGATTGCGGTTTCGAATCATGTTTGGGTCAAAGGCAACCTTCTGAGCAACTATCAAACCGGTGTTTACTACTCAGAAGGAGTGACTGGGTCGCCCGACTATATTCTGAGGATCGAAGGCAATGCGTTCGACGGCGGCACATGGGGCGGCGCCGCATCGGTCCACGCCATGGAGTTTTGCGCGGCGTTTGATCCAAACGGCAGTGAACCGTATCCATTCATCGTCGGTAACACATTTGGGATTCACGGCGGCTCGCTAGTCTACCGCGTCGGTGGTGGGCTCGAGTTGCTCGCCTATGTGGATGGGATCTTTGGACTTAACTGCCGGAGAATGGTGTCATTTTCAACCGCCTCTCCGGAAGGAGCCGTTTACGGTTCCGTTGGCGACCGGATCTCCACGGCGGGCGGTGACGTGTACGAGAAAGTTTCGGGTTACAAAACGAACACGGGTTGGGTTGCCCAGTGATAGGCGGGGTATACTTGGACGATTGTCAGATAGGCCTTCGGGCTCGTTAAGGACGAAGAAGAGACCGGACCTGTCACGCCAGGTCAGGGTAGAATGCCAGCCGAGGAATCTGTAATTCTTCCTATCCGGGATGGGTAAGAATTACGGAAGAGTCGGCGGTATTCCCCTATCTGGTTGCGGGCTAGTCCGGTCGATCGCTCTATCAGAGGCTGAGATACGGATGAACGCGGAATGGCCAGAGAATTGCATGCTAGGATTGCTTGATCCTCAAGGCAGCCTCACGCGTTGTCCCGGAATCAACCTCGGAAAGGAGCGCTTCCTGGTCCAGAATCCCCCTGGGGATAGGGAGCAATCGCCAAATGGAGCAACCTACAAAAACCTTACCCAGCGTTCGGTGTGCCGCATTGCCGTTATTATTCCTCCTCCTCACACCGATCGCCTTTGCGCAACCGTATTTGATCCTTCATGACTTCTACTACGTCGCGAGCCGCGACGGGCACTCGGGGACGGTCCCAACCCCGGTGTTTATTCGAGACAACCGAGAGTATCTTGAGACTACGCCATTCGATGGACTGGCCGTCTATGTCTCGACCGAGAACCGGTCTATCAACGCTTCGAGATACGTGTTTTCCAGCACACCAGTAGGCTACACCTCGATCAAGAATGTGCTGACCCCGATCGCCGGTCTTCAATTCAACACACTTCAGC
The DNA here is from genome assembly GCA_964468205.1 of uncultured Solibacteraceae bacterium. Taxonomy (GTDB): domain Bacteria; phylum Acidobacteriota; class Terriglobia; order Bryobacterales; family Bryobacteraceae; genus CAWELS01. The sequence goes on from CAYXVG010000043.1 coordinate 30,682, forward strand.
GGAACTTCGCCTTCGTGACCATCGACAAGCCGGCCGACTGGTTTGACGATTGGTCCGTTCCGATACAGAACTTCCGGAATCTCGCCCGCGCTGCGCGAGAGGCGGGGCTGAAGGGAATCTTTCTCGACAACGAGCAGTACTACGGCAGGATGTTCAACTATCCGGACGAGATCAAGTATACGAACAGGACACTGAACGAGTACCGCGACCAAGCCCGCCTGCGCGGAAGGCAGATCATGCAGGCAATGGTCGCTGAGTTCCCTGACATCGAGATCTTAGTCTTTCACGGCCCTTACGTCTCGTCGCCGAATGCGCCGTTCTGGACGCCGGAGCCAGACAAGCATCCACTCTTTCAACGGCTAGATGCTTATTACGAGTTGCTGGCGCCTTTTTTCGTTGGTCTGGTGGAAGGTGCGGGAAGCCAATCTACTGTAATCGACGGCGGAGAGCTGAAGCATTTCCGGCCCGAAATCGACTATCAAATGGGCTATCAATTCCGGAAGTACGACATCGCGTCCCCCGAGATCAATAGCGCGTTCATTCCACTATCACTCCGCCCGGAATGGCCGAGCAAGGTCAACTTGGCCTATACCTTGTTCGATATGCCGATTCGGGGAGAGGATATGAATCCAGATATTGCCCGCGAAACCCTTGTTCACGGTCTAAGGTATACGGACAAGTACGTGTGGGTCTATACGGAGGGGAACAAGTTTCTGCTCCCTCCGAGCGACCCGAACGGTGCGTCGATTGAATGGCACAATGCGATTCGCGGCGCCAAAGAGGAAGTCCTAGGCACATCTCAACCTCCACCAGCGCCCTCTCCGTCGCCGCCTGGGATCACGTACTTCACGGCAGATCCTTCTGGGATCCAGGTAGGCCAGTCTTTCACCCTAAGCTGGTCGGTGCAAAATGCGGATTCGATTTGGATTGATCAGGGAGTTGGAAATGTTGGGCCGATCGGGACCAGAACGCTTTCCCCGAGCAGCACGACGACGTACACCCTGACGGCAACCAATTCGGGAGGATCGGCAACCGCGACGGCGACAATTAGCGTTTCGGCTGTCCCCACGCCGGCGCCGGTGGTTACGACATTCGCGGCTCAGCCTTCGAGCATTCAGTTAGGCCAGTCTTCTACCTTGAGCTGGTCGGTCCAAAATGCAGACTCAATTTCGATCAATCAGGGAGTTGGCACGGTCGGGCCAATTGGTAACCGGACGCTTTCCCCGACCGGTACGACCACGTACACCCTGACTGCCATTGGTCCAGGCGGTTCGACCACCGCGACGGCGAGTATCAGTGTTACCCAGCCGCCTCCATCCGGCACCGGATCGGTTACTCCTTCCTCCGGCACCGGAGACAGGCAAGCGTTCACCTTTACGTTCAAGACCGGTAATGGGTCCGCAGTCACCGGGGCCTCGATACTAATCAGTGAAGGCACTCAGCGACAGAATTCGTGTTGGGTGCACTATGATCCAACGACGAATCTTATCTTCCTCGCTGATGATGATTTGTCTCCCTGGTTCAGCGCCACATTCGGCCAGTCGGGAAGCATACAAAATAGTCAATGCTTGGTGTTGCTGGGAGGCTCATCGGTGGTGAAGGCTGGATCCGAGCTGACTTTGAAATTCTCTTACTGGTTCCTGGATAGTGGTCCCAAGGACGTGTACTTGAGAACAGCCGGAGTCGGATACGATAGCGGCTACATTCTGACAGGTGTCTGGAACGTGCCCTAGTATAGAACCTGTAGCGTGATGTCAAAGCGGTCGGCGGGGGGCGACTTCTCCCCGCCGATCTCATTTCGATTTCCCGAAGAATCCCAACCAACCCTGGATTGACTGACGATCCGTCCACCCTCCTGAGTTGACGAAACGAGAAGAGCATTCGCCTCTTCCAGCGCGCCGGCTCGAACTGATACACTAGGCCAAAGAGCACCCTTCCGTTTCTCATGTCCCACTTTCTTGTCGCGGCATATGTGGCTCTGCTCCCGGTGCAACTGGAGACACCGATGGGTATACGTTTCGCCCCGTCCGACCTGTGTCTGCTGTTGTACTTGCTGATCAATATTGGGGTACCGCGCATTGAGAGGTCAGCGTGGAGTATATGGCATGCCGGTATCGTCGCCGTCTTTCTTCTGGGCACGTTCCTATCCGCTCTTGATCGAGGGCATCTCACCGAATACGTAGTGCGCAACAAACTAATAGGTTTGGCGGTGTTGTTCGGCACGTATGCGATGGTTACTGCTGAGGCGACTGACTGGTCCCGGATTACGGGTGCGCTCCGGGTGTTTGTCCTGTCAGTTTCGGTTCAGAACACATTCGCGCTCCTCGTCTACTACAAGGTTGTCCCGTTCCACGCGAGCTTCGCCCAGCTCTCCGATCAAGGAAGACTCACAGGAATGTTGGTGGATCCCAATGCATATGCAGGTCTCTTGACAACCGCGCTGGTGATTCACATGGTCACCTTCTTCTGCGGGAGCCCTCTAATGGGACGGTTTCTCGGACTGCTAACGGTTGCCAGCCTGAGCTTCGGCCTTCTGCTCACGTTTTCGCGTTCGGCGTGGGTCGGAGCAGTGTGTGCCGTGTTGTTCTTGGGCCTCTTTCGACCAAAGGTTATGGTTTACTTCCTGGTCAGCCTCGCGGGCGTAATGGCCGTCCTTTTCGCGGCCAGTGAAAAGGGCTTTGTCGACTATTTCGTAAGCATGGCTACTCGACAAAAGCAGGTGGATGCAAGATTCGAGATCCTCGACGTAGCATTGGGGCTGTTTGCCGACAACCCGATCTTCGGCATCGGTCTGGGACAGTTTCAAAAATATCATTCAAATATCATTCACAACACTCCGGTCTGGTTCCTGACGGAATTTGGTATTATTGGCCTTACCGTATTTCTGGGTTTGTCGGCTTGGTTCTTGTGGAAGGGAGTTTCTGGGTTCATGCGGGAAGAGTCTCGAATGAGGTGGGTTCCGCTTGGTCTGGTCACGGCACATATCTGTTTGGCGGGTTTGTCGCTCGGGATTGAAGCATTCTATCAGCGGCACTGGTGGCTGGTTGCGGGATTGATCAGTTCTGCCTACGCTTGTGTGCTCCGCGCGCAGACGCAGAAGGCGCCGGGGCAAAGGTTTGAGAGGGCTCGATTTACCGCGGAAGCGGAGAAGGACTCCGTCGCAACCAGAGCGTAGAGTATCCCATCACTGGAACCCTTTCCATATGAACTATATACCCGCAAAGCTGAGCTTGACGCCTGACCTGGATGCGGCGGCGAAACCCGTGGCAAGCGTGTCCCTGCGGAGAAACGTATCCTGGGTAGTTCTCGGAAACGTTCTCTTTGGATTGGGCAACGCTTGCATGATCGTCATGCTCGCCAAGCTCGGCAATCCAGAGATGGTTGGGCTATTCGCTCTCGGACTGGCGGTGTCAGTGCCCGTGACCGAATTCGCCAAACTCGGGTTGCGGAGGGTAATTGTAACGGATGCAAAAGGCGAGTATGGATTCGGGCAGTACCTCGCGCTCAGGGTCTTAACGTGTATTTTGGCGGTTTTGGCCGTGGTCTGCGTCGTTTACCTCACGGGCTATCGCGGGGTTACCGCGATGGTAATCATCGCCGTGGCAGTGTCAAAAGCGTTTGACTCATTGAGCGATATTGTCTACGGGCTGCTGCAGCGGCAGGAGAGGATGAATTTAATTGCCTTCTCCATGATTCTTCGGACTGTCCTGTCGGTCGTCGCAATGGGTATTACTGTCTATATCACCCGAGACGTGTTGGATGGTGTGTTGGCGATGGGGGCCGCCTGGGCGCTCATCTTCTTTTTCTTTGATTATCCGCTCAGCCGCCGGATCGCTTCACAGACCTCGGGTGGAAAGGACCTCGCCTCAAACTACTGTCCGCCAATCGCGACCACCGCTGGAGCATCGAGTGGTTCGGCAGCGGACCAAACGCATAGCCGGCGCTTGCGAAATATGGCTGCGCCATTGTTCCGGCTGGCACTGATGTCCTCGCCTCTAGGCATCGCGTTGATGCTAAGTCAGCTAAATCTGAACATACCCCGCTATTTCGTAGAGTGGGAGTTGGGGGTAGACCAACTCGGTCTATTCGCTGCCTGTGCATACTTGGTTCAGGCTGGCGCGCTTGTCGTCAATTCTTTAGGACAGGCCGGCTGCCCGCGGCTATCGCGTCATTTCGCGGACGCTGATGTCCGAAGCTTTCGGGTTCTGTTGAGGCGCCTGCTATGGCTTTCGGTGCTACCGGGGGTTGTCGGCTTACTCGGATCGCTTGCGTTCGGCCGCTACGGGCTTCTGATTTTCTATGGACCGGAATACGCAGAGAAGGCCAACCTCTTGCAATGGCTTTTCGCCGCCGGGGTGATCCAATATCTGACCATGACGCTCGGCCACGCAATGGCTGCGGCGCGCATGTTCCGGTCTCAGGCGCTAGTGCTTGGATTGCGCTCGATAGTTACCACCGTTGCCTGTTTCGCACTGGTTCCAAAGTTCGGACTCCTTGGTGCTGCGTGGGCGTTCGGAGGCGCGCTACTTCTGCAACTCTTCTTTTACTGGTTTGCATTGCAGCACGCGTTTAGAGACCGCTGACCTGGCTGTGAACAGCCCTATTCACGACGATCATTAAGGAGGGATTCTTGAAGACAATAGACCGCGGAGAAAACGGTCATCAACCGGCGCCCGAAGGCGAACGGCAACCCAGCGGAGAGCCTGTGAGGGTTGCCTACATACTCGGCTACGGCCGGAGTGGATCGACGGTTCTGGATCTGATCCTCGGTAGCTTGCCATCCTGCACCAGCGTTGGCGAGATCTCCAATCTGTACGAATGGCGCGCGGCGAAACGGCCATGCGCATGCGGAAAGGAGTTGGACAAGTGTGACCAGTGGAGTGGGATACTCGAGTCACACGAACAAGCGGGAGGGGGGTCGACTAAGCTTCTGCGTTCAGTGGAAGGCTTGCTTGGCCTGTTCCAGTTGCTTTGGGGCACTCCAAACTCCAGGCGCTATCGGGAATACAAGAAGAGTGTCGAATCACTATTCGATTCGATAGCTCGCCATCGAGGCGTAACACTCATAAGTGATTCATCAAAATCGACACGCGCGACCGTGGGGCGATTTCTCGCCTTGCAGAAACTCACCAAGTACGATGTGAAAGGTGTCTTTCTGGTCAGAGACGGACGGGGGGTAATGTGGTCTGAAATGAAGCGGGCCGGGAGCCCTGAGCACACGCGGAGGTCTCGTAGCCGGTTTGTCAATGCAACGAGGTGCGCTCTCAGTTGGACGATGACGAATATTCTGAGTCTCCTCGTCAAGTCAGTTGCGGCGAAGGACTCCGTACTCCTAATGCGATATGAGGACCTTTGTCAAACTCCGGTCGAATCGATACGAAGGCTAGCAGAGTTTCTCGATCTCTCGCTTGATCCCGCGGTACTTGAAGGAGAGATCCAAATGAAGGCCGGCCATACCGTTGCCGGCAACCGGCTACGCTTCGCTTCCGAGTTGCGTCTGAAGCCGGACACGGAATGGATGTCGAAATTGCCCAACTTGTATCGCAATCTATTCTGGATTATCACGTTCCCGGTTGCGCGGCGACTCGGGTACGCTCCGGGTTCCGCGAAAGGATCGATCTAAGGCACAACCTATCATGACATCGAGTCAACACAAACGGCCGGCAATTCTCATTGTCACGACGACGGCGATGACGATTCAGGGTTTTCTCCTCCCATTCGCCAAGCACTTTCGGAATCTGGGTTGGCGGGTGGACGGCATGGCTGGTGAGATTGACAAGTACCCTCAGTGCGCTGATTTCTTTGACCAGGTCTGGGACGTCGCTTGGTCCCGGAACCCGCTGGATCCGTCGAACCTGATCGAGGCGCCGAAAAGGATCCGCGAGACCGTGTCGCGTCACCGTTATGACATCGTCCACGTACACACGCCGGTGGCCGCGTTCATCGTCCGGAGCAGCCTGAGGAACTACCGGCCTAACGGGTTGAAAGTCATTTACACCGCTCACGGGCTCCACTTCTACCCGGGCGGTCCGCGCGTCCGAAACGCGGTATTTCTGGGCCTCGAAAAACTCGCCGGGAAGTGGACAGACTACCTCGTGGTCATCAATCGGGAGGATGAAAGCTCAGCGAAGCGACACGGACTCGTGGCGCCTGACCGCGTCTGCTATATGCCCGGGATCGGGGTGGACACGGCAACGCTGGCCCCTGACCGTGTCGCTGAGGCCGAGGTTCGCGCCGTCAGGCAGGAACTTGGACTCTCTGATAATGATAAGCTTTTCCTCATGGTTGCCCGACTGGAGGGGGGGAAGAGGCATGCTGACTGCATCCGGGCGTTTGCAGGTGTGGATGACCCTCGCGCCCATCTAGCGTTTGCGGGAGGCGGTTTCTTAACGGACCAGATGAAGAAACTTGCCGACGAACTGCATGTGTCGAATCGCATTCGGTTTCTCGGCCATCGAAGAGATGTTCCAGCTTTGATTCGGGCATCTGCGGCAACGCTGATGACTTCTGAGCGCGAAGGGCTGTCGCGTAGCGTGATGGAGTCGTTGAGTTTGGCCGTTCCCGTTATCGGATCGGACGCGCGAGGAGTGGCGGATCTGATATCGGAAGGGGCTGGTATAGTTTTTCGTGTGGGCGATCTCGGAGGTCTGCAGCGGGGGCTGAAATGGGTGCTCGCCCATCCAGAAAAGGCTAGGAAAATGGGGGAAGTGGGCCGGGCACGAATGGCATCGCACGACACCGGGCAGATTATCAAATTGCACGAGGATCTGTACTCGCGGGCGTTGAGCGTGCCGCGGCACACCTTGGCAACACAAACCTCCTAGCTCTAGCCGGCTTTTATCAACTGCACTGTCATCTTGAGATCCAAGAGCCACCATGACTCCGGAAGATCGTGCAAAGAACGGGGCCTCAGAGGAAGGCTCGTATACCGCTTCCGTGAACCAACGTTTGACGGCAGGGTTACCGCGCATGCCCTGCCGGGAAGGCTGACAACTATGCAATTTTCTCGACTTCTGAAACTGTCGACGATTCTGAACAACCACTGGCACCTCAGAGTCGCTCAAGTGGCCTGCTTCGCACTGGCCGGAATCCTGGCGTTTCTGCTGCGATTCGAATTCCATGTGCCCGCGCGCTATGTACCCTACCTATGGACCGCCTTAGCTATCTGGGTGGTCACCAAACAGATCGTATTCTACTTCTTCCGACTGCACCGGGGCTGGTGGCGATACGTCTCGATCCACGACCTTATGCGGTTGGGGCTCGCCAACGTCACCGCCTCAGTGGTTTCGGGAGCAGTAATCCTTCTCGCCGGCCTCACCGACTTCCCACGATCTCTGTATATTCTGGACGGGATTCTCTGTTTTGGACTCACCGCCGGTCTGCGAATGGTGATCCGGGCCGTTTACGAGATGGGCCGGGACCGTGTGACGAGGACTGACAGCCGGCGGACTCTCATCTACGGCGCTGGCGACGCCGGCGTCGCCCTCCTGCGGGAGATCCGGTACAACCCTGGTTTGCTTTATCAACCGATCGGATTCATCGACGATGATCCCGGCAAGCGCGGTTTGGAAGTGATGGGGATGAAGGTGCTGGGCCCCGGCGACGACTTGACGGCGATCGTGAAACGGCACGACATTGGCTGCGTCTTGATTGCGCTTCCTTCCGCCTCGGGCCGGCAGATGACGAGGATCCTACAGCGCTGTAGCGAAGCCGAAGTCGATCACAAAACCGTTCCTGGGATGGCCGAGATCATTGAAGGAGACTCGATTGCCTCTCAGATTCGTGACGTGGCGGTCGAGGACCTGTTGGGGCGTGACTCTGTCCAACTCGATACTCTGCGTATTGAGGAGCGCTACTCCGGCAAAGTCGTGATGGTTACAGGAGCGGCAGGTTCGATCGGTTCGGAGTTGTGTCGGCAACTTGCCCGATTTCACCCGGCTGCTATTGTGGGCTACGAAGTTGCCGAGACACCGCTGTTTCTGCTGGAGCGAGAACTCGCCGAACGCTTCCCCAGCATTCCGTTTCGCGCGGAGATTGGGTGCATTAAAGACGTTGAGAGATTGCAGCAGGTATTCGAGGAGCATTCGCCGGCGATCGTTTTCCACGCCGCGGCCTACAAACACGTGCCGATGATGGAGAAGCACGTCTTCGCTGCGGTCCAGAACAATGTTTTTGGCACCCACAATGTCGCGATGGCGGCGGCGATGTTCGGTGTCGAGGAATTTGTTCTGATATCCACCGACAAAGCCGTTCGGCCCACGTCCGTGATGGGAGCCACAAAACGGTTGGCGGAACTGACCGTCAAGTCCCTGAGTGAAGACGTGCGAACCGCAGAAGTTGATCGCATTAGAGCTTCCGTTGAGCAAGCGGGGAACGCGATCAGAGATCTGTACACGCCGGAGCGCGTTGCCGCGGACCGGATGGAAGCGGCTGCGTTCGCAAAGTCCCCGACGAAATTCGTTTCGGTTCGTTTTGGCAACGTCCTCGGATCCAACGGCAGTGTAATACCAATCTTCAAGAATCAGATCGCGTCCGGCGGCCCGGTGAAAGTGACCCATCCGGAGATGCGCCGCTATTTCATGACGATACCGGAAGCTTCGCAACTCGTTATCCAGGCCTCCACCATGGGTAAAGGAGGAGAAATCTTTGTTTTAGACATGGGAGAACCGGTCAAAATCGTGGACCTCGCACGCAATCTGATCGTCTTGTCGGGTCTCAAACCCGACGAAGACATTCGAATTGAATTCACCGGAATGCGTCCAGGCGAAAAGCTGTATGAAGAGCTCACGTCCGCCGACGAGGAACACCTGCCGACGGAACACGAAAAGATTCTCATCTTCTCGGGCAATGGCATATCGCCAGGATCGATGCGGGCGTATCTCGATGAACTTCAAGAGATTTGTCTGACCCGGGACATCTCTGAGCTGGTTCTGCTGCTGAAGGAAGTAATACCCGAATATAATCCCAGCGGTGAGCTCATAAAGGAAACCTTTTCAGCGCTGCCGGAGAGCGGAGCCTATCCTGTGCTGATACCGGGTCCGAAGCGGGTTGGCAAGTAAAGGGTAGCGAGAAGCCGCAGCGTCAAGCTACTGGTCGTGAGAGGAGAGCCTAACGCCAATGAGCGACCTGAGGCCGCCGATTCTGCCCGAAAAAATGCTCACGGAACTGCAGATTCGGGAGAGTTCGTCGACAACCATCAAGAATCTCACCGAAGAAGAGATGGCCCATTGGAAGCGGGAGGAAGGGGCGAGGGTGATTCGCCACCAAAATCGATACTGGCAACAGGTTCACCCTGGATACTACTCTCCTGTTCATTTGCTTGCCCGGATGAGCGCTCGGGAGGCGACACGTCCCAGCCTCTTATGTTGGGGCTTTCGGGCAGTACTGTCGAGAGACGATTCGAATGCCGCGAACAGGTTCCTCCCTGTTCACATCGCCGACTTGGCTGACTTGAGCAGGTCGCGTCTGAGCAAGAAAAGGCGCTACGAACTTCGCCGCTCAGAGAAGCTTGTCAGGTTCTATGAACTAACTGGTCCGGAGATGCTGCGGCGCCAAGGTTGGGATGTCTACATCGAAACGATAGAGCGCGTAGGCTCGAAAAGAAAGCTGCTCTCGCGCGCCGAGTATCTTGACAACCTGGAGAGACTCGTTCGACCCGGCCGCCGACTGATTCTGGCTGGATTAGTTGGCGAAAGATTAGCCGGTTACAACGTTTGCCATTGTGTCGACGGTGTAGCGTATGTCATGGAATCCTATTACGCGACCGAGTTCAGGCGGGCGCAGGTCGGAATCGGCGGAGAGTACACGATCGTCGATATCTGCAAGCGCTCGAATGGGGTGCACACAATCGTTCGCGGGCTCCATGACAGTGAGAATGCCGGGCTGACGGAGCATAAGGTGGCGGTCGGGTTTCCAGTTCGGAAGATTCCAGCCAAGGTTTACGTACACCCCATCGTTAAGCACCTCTTGCGCCGGTTCCGCCCGCAAGCATACTATACACTCGTAGGCGCTCCGGAATCGTAACATCGCGTTACGCTATATTTGCCTCCCGAAACAAGTTTGTAATGTAATCTTCCGAGTTTAGATTATTAAGTGGAAAGGTCTGTAGGTAATTCTGCAGAACGAAGTGGCGATTATTATGTCCGCAAGAAAGTATGGTGAAAGTCAAGGCGCGGCGAGTTCTTTCCTTCTTCAGGTGGCTCTCGCGTATGCACTCGCCGTTGTTGGTCAGGCTCTGTTGCTGACGACACTACTAACGAAGGCAAACAGTTTGCGGTCGCCGCTAGCGATCGCCGAACTCTTTGCCGGAATGCTCTGGATTGGCGCCATAATGAACGTGCCGTTCATCGGCGCGCTCTCCGGTTTGTGGATGCTGGCGAGGCCGCTCCGGAGATATGCAAGAGGTGGTTTTCTCGCGTTCTTATTGTCCGGAAGCATTGCCATGCACGTGGTTTGGGCGCTTGCACACCGTTGGGCTCCCTCTCAGTCCTGGTTCCATCAGCCTCGTTTCATAACGCCCGATGGACTCGGCCAGCTCGCTCTGCTGGCGCTCATTCTGATCGGCGTTTTCCTCGCGGGCATCATGATTCTCGGTCCCGGACGGAGCCGGCTAGCTATTGTTCCGGCCACCGTCTCCATAGCTCTCTTGCTGGTGGGCAACTCGTGGAACTCGAAGATAGAGCGGGGACACCGAGTCTACACCCTTGAGCACATACGAGCGACGGCCCAGCAGCACCAGGCCGAGCCTAGGCCGGCGAAACAGACCGCGGACAAGCGGAAGGTGTTAGTGGTGGGAATCGACTGTCTGAGTTGGAACGTTCTGGCGCCCCTGATGGAATCAGGTAAGCTGCCGGGGTTCGCGGAGGCGATCAATTCGGGGGCGATCGGTTACTTGGACAACGGAGACGAGTCCTTCTCACCTCGCATCTGGAATACGATCTTCACCGGCCGCAGCATAGAGGAGCACGGGATACACGGGTGGACGCATCTCGTGCTGCCGCGCTCCGATGCCCATCTCCAGAACCTACTTCCTCAAACACCGGCGATCGACACGTTCTACGGTCTAAAGCTACTCCTGGCTTATACGCCAAATCCAGGTTTATGGAGACTGGTCAAGAATAATTCTCAAGACCGGAATGTGAAGGAGTTGTGGGATGTATTGTCAGACCACGGGAAGGAGGTGGTGGTCACAAACACCCACACGGCGATACCCGCGACTCCCGTGAATGGCATAAAAGTCGTCTATGTTGACGAGCCAGAGCCCAACTCAGCATACCCGGAGCAACTTGCCGGCGAATGGGCGAAAACTCTCAACGCGATTGGATGGAGCGATGGCTCTTCTCCGACCGTCGAGCAGCAACTCGAAAGGAGCAGAGCAATGAGTGAATTCACGCTTGACCTTCTTCGCAAACTTGATTACGATCTCGCTGTGCACTACGACATGATAGTGGATGATCTGGCTCACCCTTATCATCTGTTCTACGACGACTCGTTCTTCATACGGAAGCTGGAGCGGTCACTGAGCGATGAAGAATGGTCAAAGCTCGTAAATGACCATTGTGACCATCCTGTTTTCGCGGGATACTTCGAGATGGACCGCTTGGTCCAGAAGCTCTTAACAGAGCGAAATGACAACCTGGTCATTGTATCGGACCATGGGATGACATTCTCTGGATTCGTACATTACGGTTCACAGGATGGGGTGATCCTGATGGTCGGCCCCGATATCAAGAAGGGAGTCAATCTGTCTGGCGCGAGGATCGAGGATGTTTTTCCTACTGTGGTGCAAATCTTCGGGCTACCGTTGTCCAGGGAATTGATGGGACGGCCGCTTGTCGAGGCGCTCCACACGACGCCGGTCTGTCAGGAGATTGCAAGCTACGGGCCGCCGGTACGGGTCCGGTCGGATCGGGAGCGCCGAGCGGTGGACCGCAAGGAGATCGATCGCCTACGGGCTCTTGGCTACATTCAGTAGCGCCGGAGTATGATAACAAAGGAGGGGCTGCGCAGCATGCTAGCTGAGACAGCGAGGGAATTCCTGCGCTGCGAAAGGCGCAGATCAGCGGCCTGACCAGAACGGCGTCATTCCCTTGATTGAGGATCTCATGTACAGTTCTGTGAAACGGATCTTGGATTTTACCGGCGCGGTGTTTGGCCTGATTGTGAGTAGCCCGGTAATTGCGGCGATTGCCGTCGCGATTCGCTTGACAATGGGAAGTCCTATTCTATTCAGACAGCGCCGGGCGGGCTTCAGGGAACAACCTTTTACCTGCCTGAAGTTCCGAACCATGACAAACGAGCGGGATGAAAACGGCGAGTTGCTGGGCGAGGACGAACGAATGACCCGGCTTGGCCGTTTTCTCCGCATCACAAGCCTCGACGAGCTGCCGCAGTTGTGGAACATACTGCGGGGCGAATTGAGTTTCATTGGTCCGCGGCCGCTCTATGAGCGTTATATACCGTACTACACTGAGGAAGAACGACGCCGGCATTCAGTTCGGCCAGGCCTAACAGGCTGGGCGCAAGTGAATGGCCGCAGAGGGCTGAAGTGGGACGAAAAACTGGCCTTCGACGTATGGTATGTGGACCACATGTCGTGGACGACCGACCTTCGAATCCTGGTGCGGACGGTCATCGTGGTGCTTGGACAGAAGGGCAACCAACAGGAAGGGACCTTCTACGCTCTGGACGAGGAGCGGCGCACGTCCGCTAGGCTTTGAGGGCTTCCAGGCGAGACCATTCAACTAGTGCGTTGACAGCACAAAGTCTTGGACACGAGGGAGGCAATGGATATAGGGATTAGCACTGAGTCAAGACTAGACCAGGGTAGTCGACCACATTCGCTGGTGCAACAATCTCCCGCCAGTGTGACTTCGGAGAGGAGACGGATAGCAATTGTCGGGACTTCGGGGCACGCCAAGGTAGTAATCGACCTCCTGGAAAGAATTGGCGGCTACACCGTGGTCTGTCTAATCGACAGTTTCAAACGGATTGGCACCGAGTTATTTGGTCACCGGGTCAGTGGCACTGAAGATGATATCCCCGCCTTCGTGCAAGCGGGCTTTTTCGATTGTGCAGTCATCGCGATTGGGGACAACTGGACCCGTGGGGAGATCGCCAAGCGGATCAGGGCGAGTTCGCCGGTGCTAGAGTTTCCCGTTTTGGTTCATCCTTCCGCGACGGTTGGCAAGGATGTGCAGTTCGGCGCTGGTTCAGTAGTGGTCGCAGGCGTGAACATCAACCCTGGAGCCCGGATCGGCGAATTCTGCATATTGAATACGCGCTCCTCGCTAGACCACGATTCGAGAATGGGTGACTTCTCGAGTCTGGCTCCTGCGGCGGTGACAGGCGGTAATGTCACCATCGGCGCCTACTCTGCGATTGCAATCGGAGCCACGGTTTCGCATGAGGTATCCGTCGGGGAACACACGGTGGTCGGAGCCGGGTCGCTTGTCAACAAGAATGTGCCTCCCTTTGTGGTCGCGTACGGTGTTCCAGCCCGGGTCATCCGGGCCCGTCAAGCCGGTGCCCCTTATCTCGATGTGAAACCGAGATCATCCTCCGGCAGGGCGATCGATAAAAGGGCTCCGGCATTTGCAGCGGTCTCCGGCGGGCTGAAACTGATTCCAGCGGCCAGTTCAGAGTGGGACGAGTGTATGGAGCAGGTCGACCACGATTTCTATCAGACATCCGATTTTCACCGGCTAAGTGAATTTGCTGGTGAAGGTGAAGCCTGGCTCGCCGTCTTGAGTGGACCAGGCACACGCATATTGTGGCCCTTCATGCTGAGGGAGGTCCCCTGTCCGAAGGGTGGGGACAGCGACCTCTATGACGTCACGTCGGTGTATGGCTATTCCGGTCCGCTGGTCTGCCGATCCGGAGCCGATCCTGATTTCATGGATTCGGCGCTGCAAAGCCTTCACGACTTCTGGAATTCAATCGGCGTGATCAGTGTTTTCACTCGATTCCATCCTCTTCTGAACAGCGAGGTTGCGCAGTTGCTTGGAGCCAAGCGACTCGGAAGCACGGTGGCAATTGATACCACGCTTTCGATCGATGAGATCCGTGGTGGTTACCGGCGTCAATTGAAACAACAGATTCGGAGATGTGTCGAGGCGAACGTGCACGTTCAGCACGATCCCGAGTGGCGCCACTTAGACGACTTCATCAGTTTCTACTACGAGACCATGCTCCGCAATGAGGCGCTACCTTACTATTTTTTCTCGGCGGAGTACATTCGGCGTCTGAAGAAGGCTCTTGGCGAGCGCGGAAGATTGGTAGTAGCAAGTTGTAATGGCTCGCCGGCCTCAATCGCACTTGTGATCGAGAACAAAGAGATTGTTAACATACATCTGTTGGGAAACAGCAGACTATTTACCAAACTGGCGCCGAGCAAGCTCCTTTTTGACGAAATCGCATGTTGGGCCCATAATAGGGGCGCCAAGTATGTTCATCTTGGCGGAGGCCGGGGGAACCGTAGTGATGACTCTCTGTTTCGCTTCAAGGCGGAGTTTTCCAAACTGTCTTTTCCATTCCATGTGGGAAGGTGGATATTGAACCAAGAAGCCTACACCGCTTGCCACGCGAAGCGAATGGCTGAAGCTGCCTCTTGGGGCCTGGCACTCACGCCGGACTACTTTCCGGCATACCGCTCCCCTCTGCATAATTTGGAACAAAGCGTTGACAGGGGCACAGCTTTCGGATAGCGTGTCTAATTGCGCTCGCGGAAAACGGAGATCTGTATGCGGACGCGTCACAACGACTTTCAAGATTACTTCGTTGTCGTCGGCGCAATTCGCTCCAACTTGTCGATGAGTCTTGTAGGGGTGAAGAATCGGCGGGTTTTCTTTGGTACGCTGAAGTGTCAAATACAGTCGAGTTACAGATATGAATATCCTAACTCCAGGAAGAGGAAGGCGATAGGCGGATGCGCCTGATGATCGTCGGCTCCTCGCACCTTGCAAGACTCGTAATCGATCTTGTTGAGGCCTGGAAGGGCTGTGAGGTGTCGGGGTTGGTAAACTGCCGGTTGCCTGCAGGAACTACTCTGTCGAGACATAAGCTTCTTGGAAGCGCGGATGAGATACCGGCGCTTCTGGAGCGCGAGCGGCCTGACGGCTGTGTCGTCGCAATCGAGGATAATCAGATGCGCGAACAAACGGTAAGCCGCATCTTGAGACTCGCGCCTAACATGAAGTTTCCATCGTTGGTGCATCAGACCGTCCAGATTGGAAAGTCCGCGGCAATCGGATGCGGGACGATCATAGGCCCGGGTACGGTTGTGAACGCCGACGCTCGTGTCGGCCGATTCTGCTGGTTTGAAGGCAACTCGTCGCTGGGACACGAATCTGTTGTGGCGGATTTCGTAAGCATTGCACAAGACGTGGCTACTGGGGGTAATGTGAAGATCGGATGGGGGGCTGCAATCGGACTGGGGGTGATCGTAGTTCACGGTGTTTCTATCTCGGAACGCGCGAGGATATCAGAGGGGGAACTCGTTCTTGAAGATGTCGCGGGCGCCGATGATGGGTTTGTTGTGCGTCCGGCGAGACGCAATCGCGTCTGACCGTTTAATCACAGCGTGTGGACAAGGCTGCACTAAGTGCGCTACTACCAGAGCTTTTGCTGTTTCTCCTGCAGTCGTTGAGTTCTTCCCCCCTGCGCGTGTTAACGCCGGGCTTGTCGAGAGCCAGGTGACGGATGCAGAAGTCGAAGACGACGAGGGAGACGGCGCGTGGCATACTAGTTCGTCAGCAAGCTCTACCCCCGCTTCGGGAGGAATGGTGGAAAATGGCGAAGACAGCAGGATTGAGGAATGATCCCTCAGTGGCTGATCGAGTTTGCGGATTGAATGCTCTAATCGTACTCCAGATGCCGAAAGAGACCAAGAATGAGCGAGAAGTCACGTTACTCAAGCCAGCTTTACTGGATTGGAGAGATTGGGGCGTATTTCAAGGGGCACGGGTTTGGCCGCGCGCTTCCGCTACTTGCCAATGAGTTTGTCGTTGGCAAGTTGTGGCGGGTTGCCCGGCACCGAGTCGAGGCGCTATTAGGACGGGCCCTGCCGTTACAGCCGATTCTGGAAGCTTTGGAACTTCGGCCTCCAGCCCTGCACCTGGAGTTTGCCAATATTTGCAACGCAAGATGTGTTTTCTGCCCGATCGAGTATCAGAAACGCGCTCCGCAGCTAATGTCGGAGGAGGTGTTTCGGAAAGTTGTGGAAGACTATGTTCGCATTGGTGGCGGACCAGTCGGCCTGACGCCAATTGTCGGAGAGTCGCTAGTTCATCCCAAGTTTATACCTTGGGTGAAATACCTGCGCTCACTGCCCGTGATTTCCAGCATCTTCATGACCACGAACGGTGTTCTTCTCGATCAACACGGTATTGATGAATTCGTTGATTGCGGTGTCAACGACGTGATTGTCAGTATCGCCGGCTTTGACGAGGATATGTACAGGCGGGTACACCGGCTGGACGACTACGACCGGGTTCGCCGGAATGTTCTACTGTTGTTGCAGCGCAATAATCAGCGGAAGCAGCCCATCCGGATCCGTCTTGCGCTGCGGCCGGATCGACCGTTGACCGAGGTGATCAAACAACCGGACTTCAAGCCCATCCTGGAGTTGAAACCCGAGGTTACTTTTCACTGGGCCTTCGGTGCGAACGGTCTTCCCGCCGCGGAAGTGCCACGGGAGTTCATCCTGCAGAGCAAAACGGGCCCCCGAGAATGCTGTGAAGCGCAATACCGGGGTCCCGTCGTGCTGTCAGATGGAACGATATCAGCCTGCTTCAACTCGCCAGCGCCAATGGATTCGCGCGAACTCGCTTTGGGAAACTGCATGGAAGACGATCTACTCTCTGTGTGGCGAGGTCCGAAACTTAAGGAACTCAGGTCGCGATTCCAGCGAAACAAACTTCTGGATCCCTGCCGGACTTGCGGGCAATACGAAGGTCTGGATCTGTACAGGACTCCTGGCGGGCGACGCATGGCCATGCTCTCGGCCAAGCGTTCCCAGCTCTCTCAGAATTCTCCCGGAACGCCCGGCTAATCCCGCTAGCAGGCAAATGAGGATGGACTAATGCTACACGCAGCTCTCCCACGCAGGGCTGTCTTTTGGGCTCTGGACAGGCTCAAGGGCGGCCCAATCAGCAAGCACCTAGCCGATCTCCAGGAATTCTTTCGGAATCCCCGAACGCCTGGCCATATCCGCACCGAATGTCTGCAGCCTCTCCTTTCGCATGCTGCTGCAACCACCCGATTCTATCGCGACTATCAGGGAGCAGCAAAACTGTTTGATTTTCCCGTGATCGAAAAAGCGACGATCAAAAAAGACATTGATTCGTTCCTGTCAAATGAGTTCCAGCGGGCGGAGTTGGTGCCGGTGTCAACGAGCGGATCCTACGGCACTCCGTTCACGTTCCACGTAACACACGAGAAGAGATCGAGACAAAGAGCAGAGGTCATTTTTTTTAATCAGTGGGCCGACTACGATGTTGGCGTGAGGCACATTCTCTTCCGCGCGCGCAAGAAGCTGGGCATCACGGCGCTTATGCAGAACGAAATAGTGCTGAATCCGACATATCTGACGCGTGAGTGGTTTGAGAGCGTGAGGGCAGAGTTGCTTCAGAAGAAGGTGGAGTTCTTGATCGGGAATCCATCGGCCTTGGCCGCCCTAGCTCATATCTGCGAATCGCACGGGGATAAGCCTGAGGATTTCGCATTGCGAAGTATTGTCACCTACACCGAGCCACTTCCGGACAGTGTGCGGGAGAGGATAGCGAGTGCGTTGGGATGCCGGGTGGCTGCACGCTACAGCGCCGAGGAGCTTGGCGTTCTAGCTCACCAAACGCTCGAAGAGAAGCCGTATTTCGTGAACTCCGCCAGCTACGTCGTTGAACTGCTGGATCTGAATGACGATACGCCGGCCGCGCCTGGCCACGCCGGCCGGATAGTGGTCACTGATTACTTCTCTCACGCCCTTCCGCTTATCCGCTATGACACCGGAGATTTGGGCGTCTCGAACGATACTGGCATCGTCGAGAAGCTTGACCGTATCGAGGGGAGGCGCATTGAGCGCATCTGGTCGACATCCGACGTGTTGGTGTCTCCGATCTGGATCGACACGGTAATGCGAATTCAAAAAGGGATAGTGCAGTATCAGTTTATTCAAGACGGGAAGTCGCGCTATACTCTGAAGTTGGTGACGATGCCCGGATTCGCCGGGCCGGAAGATCTCGAACGGCAGTTTCGAGAAATCCTTGGTGAGGACGCGGAGATCAGAGTGGATTTATGTGAGACGATCCCGCCCTTGCCTTCTGGGAAAAGGCCGTTTATTATAAACAAGTTTCGGAGAGGGGATGGGGATTCGTGGCTGCCTGGGGTAGAGGAACGGGCTGTGCCTGGAGTATGGCCCGGCGCCAGGAACCGGTGAGCCTAAGTCCTCGGTGTACAGTTCGCAGTCAGGACACCTGTTGATGAAAAGAATACTGTTATCCGTACCGCACATGAGCGGTGAAGAACTTGGGTACGTCCGCGAAGCCTTCGATAGGAATTGGATTTCGACTGTGGGTCCTGATGTCACAGCATTCGAGCGTGAATTCGAGGAGCACATCGGTCTGCCAGCGGTTGCGGTATGTTCGGGGACTGCGGCAATACATCTGGGCTTGCGGCTGCTGGGAGTAGGCCGGGATGACGAAGTGATCTGTCCAACGTTGACGTTCGTGGCCACGGCCAATCCGATTGTCTACCTGGGCGCCCGACCCATATTCTTGGACAGCGATCGAACGACGTGGAATCTCGACCCGCAACTTCTATCGGAGGTCCTGGCGAAGAAAGCAAGGGCAAATCGCCTCCCGAAGGCGGTTGTGGTTGTTCACCTTTACGGCCAGAGCGCGGACATGGACCCGATCCTGGAGATTTGCGGCGAATACGAGATCCCTGTTCTTGAAGATGCCGCCGAGGCCCTGGGAGCCAACTACAAGGACCGGCTTCCGGGGACCATGGGACAGGTAGGAGCCTTCTCATTCAACGGCAACAAAATCATTACTACAGCCGGCGGAGGAATGCTTGTCTCACCGAGGCGCGACTGGGTCGAGTCAGCGCGAAAATGGGCCTTGCAGGCTCGCGATCCGGGAATCGCCTATGAGCATTCAGAGCTTGGTTACAATTACCGGCTGAGCAACATCCTCGCCGGAATCGGCCGGGGGCAGCTCGCTGTTTTGCGGGATAGGGTTTCGAAACGCAGGGCAATCGCGATGCGATACGCCGCGGCGTTCGAGGATTTGCCGGGTATCTCGCTAATGCCGCAGGCGGATTTCGGTCTGCACACGAACTGGCTCAGTTGCTTCCTCATTGACCAAACGGTCTTCTGGTGTTCCCGCGACGAGCTAATCTCGCACCTTGACACGGCAGGAGTCGAGTCGCGGCCGGTCTGGAAGCCGCTGCACCTCCAGCCACTCTACAAAGATGCCGAATGCTGGGGCGGCCGCGTGGCGGAAGATCTGTTCCAGCGGGGAATCTGCTTGCCCAGTTCGTCCAGCCTCACTGACGCGGAACAGGAATATGTCATTCAAGCGATCAAGAGCGGCGCCAGCTCGAGGACAATGTCCACGGCGAAATCCGGCGATGCAGCATCGTGAGTCTCTACACGTTTAAGGTAAACCGGGGATTAATTGGGATGCTTCGTAAGGCAGTTCTCATCGCGCTCGCATGTTTGGCCGGAGGAATCGCCGCTGCGTGGACCCTTGCGCCGAGACAAGAGCAGCCTGAGTCGGAGGCCCTCTTTGCGGCGCTTGAGTTGCGTCCCGGCATGACAGTAGCTGACATAGGAGCGGGAACCGGCCGTCTTGCGATACAAGTGGCTCGCCGGGTGGGTCCGAATGGCCATGTATACGCGACGGAGATTTCCGCGGAATCCAGAGAAGCTATTGCAGAACGGGCGCGCAGAGAGAATCTGTCCAACCTCAGCGTCGTCGAGTCAAAAGCGGATGATGCCAATCTGCCAGAGAGCGCACTGGACGCCGTGATATTGCGCCATGTTTATCACCATTTGTCTGAGCCGGCTGTTTTTGTCTCCAACTTGTACTCGTCGGTGAAGCCGGGCGGGAGAGTAGCCGTTGTCGACTATCCTCCGACGCACTGGCGGCTGTGGCAACGTGAATTGCACGGGATTCCGCGGAGCGTGGTGGAAGAAGAGATGACCGGCGCCGGTTTCGTGTTTGATGAGAGAATCGAGCCGTGGGTCAACACGAAGCTTGACCCGTTCCGCAACTTGGCCATGCGGTACTACTGTGTTATCTTTCGAAAGAATTCACCTGATGGAATGCACTGAAGAGTCACGGTCATAGATGCCGGCGCAGGCGAAACCGCCCTCGGCCGTAGCAACCCCGATGCGGCAATCCGCACCTCGTCATCGCGGTGGTTCAATTCCGACAATGCCAGGTTCAGCACATGCCCTCCACACAGTACTTTCTTTTTCATCGGTTCAACCTTCGCTACGGCAGCCAGCTTCGGTTCTGCCATGAATACTGCCGGGAGGTCCTGCGGCCCGTAGCTGTAAAGCGGTGCAGCGGCCCGGTAATTTTCTTGCACGCGCTAATTAGCCGCCCAATGCCGCAGATCGTTATGTTTGCGGGCCTGGAATCGCTTGGTGAATACGAGGCGCTCCAGGATGAACTCGTAACGAATCGCGACTATCTGGACGGGCTCGACAAGTGGGAAGAACAACAGCCGGACGCTGTCGAGTTCACAGAGACGAGCCTGCTTCGAGCGGCCAGCTATAGTCCCGCGAATGCCGCAGTGGAAAGTCCGATCGATGAGGCTCAACGCGTGTTCGATCTGCGCATCTACCAAGCGGCGAGTCATGGCAACCTGAGGGCCATGCACGAAAGATTTGGCAAGCCTGTGTTGGACGTTTATCATCGCCTCGGTATTCACCCGCTGTTCTATGCGGAGACCGAAATCGGTCCCCAGCGGCCGTCGTTGGTTTACCTGACACCGTTCGAGGGATCGATCGCGCGGGAAACGGCGTGGAACGCCTTCAACGCAGACCCAGAGTGGCGCCAACTGAATCGGGATCTGACTGAGAGACTTGGCCCGATTGACAAAACCATCGAGATATCGGTCTTCAAGAGCACGGATTACTCGCCGCTGAAGTAGCGGCGGCCGCTCTACCAGGGCCGTTGCGGAATCGGGGCCACCAAAGGTTCTTCATCATTGGCATCGATACGCGCCATTCCCTCGCTGGCTGGCAGTGAGGACAGGATGCTTGCCGGAACCCAGACGGAATGTTGACACACTCCGGCGGAGAAACTTCGACGGTGTGAACGGAGGTAGATCATCCGTTTCTCCCTTGCTGGCTGAGCTTTGGCCGCGCTGGACTGGCTCGACTCGCACAGGCGGGCGCGGTGCCTGCGGCTAAAGAAGGGTTCGTTCGAGTTCGCAGGGAATAGTCATGAGCCGGAAGATCAATTTGGAGGAACAACCTCACGCCACGGACGCGATCTCCGCGTCGATTCCAGCGGGTGTTACGCTATTGCCGACATACGAGGAACTCGTCGAAGCGATGGGGCCGGTCAACAGGCGAGCGCGATGGCAGAGATTCCGGCACAGCCCCTTGCAACTACTGCTTTGCCGCATGGGGGTGGCGAATTCGTTCAATTGGCAGAATTGGTTTACTGCATACCCGGACTGGAGTCCGGCAGCCCGGGAAGCGCTCAGTATGCTGCCGGCAGGGTTCATCAGTCCGTACAGCGTCGATCCGGCCGTGGCGTCCTTACTTCATCGCCTTGCGGGTACGAGGGCTTTTCGTTGCATTCTCGAAGTCGGATCCGGAGTCTCCACTGTGGTCACGGCATTGGCGATTGAACCCGCAGTTTCATTCGTATCGCTCGAAGCTGATGTTCACTGGCATGAACGCACGCACCTGGCTATAGCCGCCCTGAGTCTCTCCTCCAGGGTGAGACTCCTTCACGCGCCGTTGTCACAACTGCCCTACGATGGGGGACTCCACTGGTGCCATGATGTGCGCTCGTTGCCCGATGTCCAAGCCGATCTGCTCTTTATCGACGCTCCTCCAGACTCGGTAGGCCGTATCGGTGTTTTGCCTGGGGTAATTGGACTTATCAGCCAAGGCGGGTTAATCGTGCTCGACGATGCACTGCGGGCAGGTGAACGGGAATGTGTCGAATCGTGGGTTCGGAATGGACTCTGTGAGTTGCGCGGTTACTTGGCAGTGGGGCGGGGAATTGCCCTCATGACCGCTGCGTCATCTAAACGCTAAGGGACTGCAGATTCCGCGACTTTTTCCACCAAGACCGGCAGAGCCCCATCCAGTTGGGGCTACTCAAGACGTTTCCAATCAATCACGACCACCGACAGGGGCCTATGCTCTGATTTGAAGCTGAGACGCCCCCATCGGTTTTCCGCTGAAGGTGACTCGACGACGGACACCGAGTATGCGCGATCAGGTGCGCTCTTATAGGTTAAGGGAAGCGTAGCGCTCGGATTAGAGGCTTTCTCCACTGCCGCGTCCTGAGGAATTCGTGGATCCCGGTAGACTATCAGCCCAGACCTCGAGAGTTCACCCATGGAAAGCGCCACGGAGATCGGCTCACCAGGAAGCCTGCCCGAAAGTTGTCCGACGGATGGTTTCCCTTCGTCAATCACGAGCGGCTCACCAACCGGAAGATATCCGGTCCAGATTAGCCGCCCGGATCTGGGGCTGGCACTAGCCGCGGTGTCACTGGAAATCGCGGCGGTCCGCAGCGGGGCGAGGTTCAGTCTGTTGGCCGGTGTGGCCATTCCTTTCTCCAAGAGGACTGGTTTTCGCGTTCGCTGGGCAGATGGTGTGGCGCTGGGTGGCGGAGAAGGGGCGTCGGCCTTTGCCTGCTGCCGGCTCTGATTCCGAGCGCTGAGCGTGGTCTCTGTCAGCTTCCCGGCTTCTTTGGTCTGTTCTTCCCGGCGGCGACCACTCGACTGTCCTTCCGGTTCAGGGCGAGTCTGTTGCCCTGCCAGGTGGGTCCTTTCGTCCACCTCATCCAGGCGGTTCAGTGGAATCGGGATACACTGCTCAGCGTACGGTTCGCCGGACATTCGGTGTACTACAAACCGGATTTTCGCATCATGAGCCTGCGGTCCCAGGTGATATTGCCCCCGCTCCATCTCCATCCTCTCAAGCGGCACCCGAACCACATCTTGTCCCTCCCCGATTTCAATCTCGCCTTTCGCTGCCTCAGTTAGGATCGAGGCGGTAGGATCCCAGAGAATGTCGACGCCCGACTCCGATGTTAGCCCTATAAGCGACAATCGCTTTTGGGCGAGCTCGGCGGGCCCCTGAGACTCGGACTCCGGCACGGCGCTGAGAAGCTCTCCGGCACGTTTGCCCAAGCTGTCGGCCCTTTGTCGCCAGTCTCTCGGTCCGATCCAGTAGCTCAGGGTACCGATCCCAATCACTGCCGCCAAGAGCAGGGCTATCCTGAGTCCCTGTCTACTGCGAGGCAGGCGGCTATTCCGCACCTGTTCGCCGAAGGCAGCGAATAGCTGCCGACCGCTGGGTGGCGGTGTGTCTCCTTCGGGGTTCGGCGACGATTCTTCCGGTGCGGCTTCCGCCGGTGGGAGCAGATCAATTCCCTCGGTGACGTCGTTTGTCTCGAATACCGGATCGGGAGAGAGCTTTCCGGTTTCCGAGCGGCCGAACACGGAAGCGCCGAGTGAGTCCGCTTTCGGCGGACCCAGCACAATCAGGATCTGCCAAGGTTCACGAAAGGACCTCTCGTGTATCTCTGCGTCTACTGGCCGCAGTTGCCGGCCCTCCCGGCTGTCGGAATGAAACCATCCTACGAGGCTCATGCGGGACAATTCCGGGTACGAGCCGTACTCCCTCGCGAGCCTACTCAGACGAGCGCTTCCATGCTGCGTCAGTGGAAACGACACGCCGGCCATGATTCGCACGCGAGTCACGTCTCCGGCGCCAAACAGCAGACCTCCGATGGGAACATGCCCGAGCGGTTGACTCTGATGACCAGATCGAATATCGGCGACAATCCGCTCCAAGACCTCAACCGAGTACTCGATGAGGTATGGGCACGTGTTCATCTTCCAAGAACCGAACCGCATACTCCGCCCCTCACGCGGAAACATCTGTCACTTTCCAAGCAGACTTACTTATATTGAACCATAGCCGGTTCCCCTGTCGATCGGCGACAAGCACGACTCCGGGGCGACGATCACCAGATTCGCCATCGCCGGCAACCGATTGCAGCGGTTGAAGAGGCGCTGCCAGCGTGACGGAAATGGTTTTCTAGACACAGTAGAGCCGACTCTCTCACCCAGACTCTCAAAACGCCGGCGGCTCGTGCCGAATCCAACCG
>CAYXVG010000043.1:55152-62269 GCA_964468205.1 uncultured Solibacteraceae bacterium
GATGCAGTTCCATTCTGGGTTGACGAGGCGGAGTCCAGCATCAATGCCTTAACGATTCTCCAGCACGGATATCCAACGGACAACTACTTCGGTTACCCCATCTATGAGAACACGCTGATCTTGCCTTGGGAGGACAATTCCGAGTACGAGTTCCGGGACATCAGTTACTCCAAGGGGATGGCGGTATATCACGGGTGGTTGCCGCTCTATTCGATCGCCGCAGCGTTCCGCCTCTTCGGAATACAGCCAGACGTACCAGGCGCGACACGTCCGCAATACAGCGCCTCGGAGCGTCGTTTCCGGACATGGGTAGGCCGCTTGCCCTCGGTGGTTTTCGGGATGCTGTCGTTGATCGGGCTGTACTTGGCCGCGTCCAGTTTTCATAGCCGCGATGCGGGCGTTATCGCCGTCCTCATCGGCGCCTGCTTAATGTTGCACATCTACTTCAGCCAGCAGGCACGGTACTATGCCGCCACCATTGCAGCCACCTCTTTCTGCGCGTGGTCCATTGCGCAGATTCTCCGCCGGCATAGGTGGATCGACTTTGTGCTGGGCGGTCTGTTTTTCGCATTTCTGTTCCACTCCCATTTGCTGAGCTTCGCGGTTGCGTGTGGCGTGCTTGGCGCCGGATTGGTCTTGTCGAAGCCGCTCTTCGGTGATCTGCGAATTCCGAAGCTCATGGCATTCTCCGGTGTGATTGTAGCTTTGTGTCTTCCCTGGGTCCTGGCGACGGACTTTCTCCGCCACAGCACAGGAATCCCCAAGGCCTGGACGCTCATGTCGTTTCCTCGCGATCTCTTCGTTGAGCGATTCCTCCTTAGTGAATATGGCGCCCTTCTAGCCGCAGGCGCTGTTCTGCTGGTAATGGCAATCGCTGGACGGCGATGGGCGATCAGCAGACGCCTCATGCCAGTGATACATCCACACCGCTGGGCATATGGACTCTTGTACTTGTGGTTGGTGGGAGCCTACTTCGGGTTCCTGTTTCTGATTCCGGCCGTGAGCTATTACTTGCGGCGTATGAGCCTAGCACTCACGATTCCCACTGTGATTGTTGTCGCCATGCTGATACTAACGGTCGCCGAGGTAATCAACAAGCGCTATCGGATGGCAATAGCCGTCGCCACCGCCATTGTCTTCGTCCTTATTTCGAACTACGGGTTTCCGAGCATGAAGGAAAGCGAGCGTCTCCTGGCGAGAGCAGGGGTCGATCAGGCAATTGAGTATCTCGAACGCGCTGAGATCAGGCCGGACACCAGGATCTATGCCACGCCGAATGAACACCTCGTGCTGACTTTCTACACCGGGCTGCCGGTGCAAAGCATTGCTCCCATAAGGAAGAGCTTTCTCGATTCTCACCCCGGCGATGTGATTCTGTTTGAAAAGGAGGATTTATCGCCGACCGAGCCGATCGAGCCGGAAGCCCTGCAGAAACTGGCGGCGGGCGCCAACCATAGCCTGGATGAGACGGCGGCAACGTTGCTGGCGTGGGAACTGGGCTCGTTATCCTACCGGCGACGAAAAGCCCCGGCCGTGGCGGTAGTGCTTCCGGCCCCTACTCCTCCGCCACCATTCGCGCGGAGCGCATTCGAGGAGCATGAGCGGGAGATGCAAGAGAAGCTTGAACGCCGCAATCGGTTTGTTCAGCGACGAATACCGGTGTTCCGGGACGTGATGTTCGTCGGTTCGGTGTACGACTGGTGGAACACGTTCTTCTACCGTTTCGTCGATCCGGTGAGCCGCCATCGTAACCCGAATTTCGGAGACCGAATCCGAAATGCGACGTTGACGATTCTTGATGGCGCGAACTGGGCGGTATTTCACTCGCCGGGAGTGGCGGGGCTTTCAGGGGAGACTAGTCATAGTTATGGACCAACAGGGTAAGGTGGTGATGATCACGGGAGCCGCTCATGGCATCGGAGCGGCTTGTGCCCGCGAATTCCAACGCCGTGGGGCGCAGTTGTCATTGATCGACATTGAGCCGGACTGGGAGGCCCGGAAACAAGCGGGCGCCATCCACATCCAGGGTGATGTCTGCAGTGAGCCGTTCCAGATGGCTGCGGTGGCGCGCACCCTTGAGCAGTTTGGCGCCATCGACGTTCTGGTGAATAATGTCGGCGTCGGTCTCTACGCCAGCGCATCGAGATCGCCGGTGGATCTCGTCCGGCGGATGTTCGACGTGAATGTGATGTCGGCGGTGGGAATGACGCGGCTGGTGGTCCCCCACATGCGGGATCGGGGCGCCGGGGCGCTCGTGAACATCACTTCGATCGGTGCGCTCGTCTCCCTTCCGTGGGCGACCCTGTACTGTGCGTCCAAAAGCGCGATGTATTCCTACAGCGAGGGATTGCGCCGTGAGGTGGCCGCCGACAACATCCACGTCATGACCGTGGTTCCGGGGATTGTCCGAACCGGCTTCCGCAAACGCGTACTCGGCGGAAGTGTTCCCAACGGCGTGGAGCGATTGCGCGCCGGCATTTCCCCCGATGACCTGGCCAGAGCAATCGCGGATGGCGTCTCGAAACGCAGGCCGATGTTGATCAAACCATGGATTGGCCGGGTGTTTGCATCTGTTGGATATGTGCTGCCCGGTGTAATGGACTGGTATCTACAGAGGTGCTGGCAAGAAGAGCTCAGATCGATGGCCGGCCAGAACGAACCTGTCAGTTAGATGTTCGAATTCAATCAAGCTCAGGGCGAGTCGAAAGAACATCCGGCTGTCCTGTGCGAGAAGGATTATCAACCGGTTAATGATGTTCAAGCCATGTCCCTCCTGACTTGGGGGGAGCATTGCGTGGAGTGCGCCGCCCCAGCCTGTTGGAAGACCTGCGATTTGTACGAAAGCCGGAGAGACGGGCGTTGCCGCCGGTTTGTCTATGGACTGCGGATGAATCGGCGCTTTCGCTCCCTGCGCGGCTATGGGGCGGAAGTCGCAACCAAAAAGTGGGCCCGGCTGGAAGCTCGGGGTAACACCCGCGTATTGCCGGTCGGTATCGTCCTCCCGGTGGAGCGAATCATGCGATTCCTGACGCCGCTGGGGGACCGTTTGGGTGGACTGATCGGGAAGCTAACGGGCGATTCGCGGTGGCGGCACGTCACGTTCTCGGTCGTGGAGAGGCTTGAAAAGAGGCTTCATCGAATTCTCGGCGCTTCGCGGCGTCCCGATGTGTTCTTGCTCGAAGCTTACAACCCAGGCAGGCGTGCGATCCGTCTTCGGTTGCGAATGGCGCGAGTGGGGCAGGGAACAGGCCTCCACCGGACTCCGGCTTTCGAAACCGATTTGCTGCTTGAAGAGGGCTACTCGCGTCACGAGGTTGAATTCGAAGCTTTTCAGACTGTAACTGTTGCCGGCGAAGATTTCGATGTCTACCTTACGCCTGACGGCGACGATGCGATTCGACTGGTCCTCCTCACGGCTGACTTCGTGAGATACAAGAAGCAGCGCAGAGTTGCGGAGGCGGCGGATCGTCAAGGCGGAAAGGTGGCGGAGCCTCCCGTCAAGTGTGTCGTCTTAGACCTGGACAATACCCTGTGGAAGGGCACTCTGATCGAGAACGACGAGATTCGGCTGAACCCGGAGATTGCGGAGTTGCTTCCGGCGCTGGACGCCAGAGGCATACTGCTGAGTATCGCCAGCAAGAACAACTTCGGGCACGCGTGGGAGAAACTGGTGGAGTTTGGATTGGCGGACTACTTCCTGTATCCCCAGATCAACTGGTCCCCAAAGAGCGTGAGCATTGAAACAATCGCTCAGCGTTTGAACATTGGGTTGGATTCGGTAATGCTGATCGACGACAGCCCGGGCGAATTGGCGGAGGTCGCCAGAGTACACCCAGGAGTTGCGTGCGTGAGCGCTGGCAGCGCCCGCCGGGAGTTGTTGGAGGAACCACGCCTTCAAGGAAGCACAAGCGAAACCGCGAAAAATCGGCGGCAGTTCTACCAAGACGCAATCGAACGGGAGCAGCGGCAACATAAGTTTGGAGACGACTACCTTGGTTTCTTGTCGTGGTGCGGAATTGAGCTCACGATTCGCGCTCCCGGCGCTGACGATATCGAGCGGATGGGCGAACTGGCGCAGCGAACCAATCAACTGAACTTCAGCGGAAACAAATACTCACGTCACGATGTCGCAGCGTTTTTCGAAGATCCGGTACTGGAGAGATACCTGATGGAGTGTCGTGATCGCTTTGGATCCTACGGTACGGTCGGGTTGGCGATTGTGCGGCGGTCGGCTGAAACCCTAACCGTCGAGGACTTCATGCTCTCCTGCCGGGTACAAGGGAAGATGATCGAGCAAGCCTTTCTGGGGTACTTGCTTCAGGCAAGTGGTCAGCAGATAATTCACGCGCTTCACGTGAATTTTAGACAGACCGAGCGGAACTCGGCTGCCCAACAAGTGTTGGAGGGCTTGGGGTTCCGGCCGTCGCCTGATGGAGGGATGAGCCTGACAAGCTTTGATTCACTACGAAGCGATGTGGTAGTGGTAAAGGGATTGCTTCCCCCGCTCATTCAGATTACAACGGGCGCCGTTTCTCCGGCGCAGTTCGATACCATTGAGTGAAGCAACAGCCAGAACCTTACCGGGAACGGTAATCCCTTCCTTGTCGGAGGCCGAATACGCCGAGTGGCGGCGGGACGACGGAGTGCGTGTGGTCCGCCATGGCGGTCGATATTGGGAGGAACTACAACGAGGGTTCTACCAGCCGGTTCATTTGCTGGCCCGGCTGCGGAGGGAAGAAGCGGTCTCTCCGTCCGCCTTGTGTTGGGGCTTCAGAGCTGCACTTCACGAGGATGACGTGGCCTTGGCCAACGGCGCCATCCCAGTGCACCGCCTCTCTGATCTCCCGAGCTATGGTGTGGACAACCTGTCTTCCAACCGCCGATATCAGCTTCGCCGGTGCTGGAGGACGGTTCGCTTTATCATGCTTACGGACTCCAAGCTGTTGGAGGAGCAGGGATGGGATCTCGTGGTCGAGTCTTTGAAGCGAACGCAACACAGGTCGCCTCCTTCGAAACCGCGATACCGGGAGGAAGTTAAAAGAACTGTCAACCCGCGCCGCCGCCTAGCAATCGCCGGTATTATTGGGGACCGGCTCGGAGGCTACATGCACGGTTACGCTGTCGGCGAAACCGCGTATGTCGAGGACCTCTATTATGCGACCGACTTGTTGAAAACTTCGATCAGCCTCGGACTTCACCATGAGTTCATCATTGCTTGCCAGCGATCCCCGCAGATCAGCGAAATCGTGCACGGACTTCACGCTCGGGAGGATGAGGGCTTATGCGTTTTCAAAGACAGTATCGGTTTCCCGGTCAGTCAAATCCCGTGCCGGGTCTGTATCAATCCGCTCGTGGCAGGATTCTTGCGTTGGCGCCATTCGGATCGGTACTACCGCTTGAGCGGTGACACCGGCTAAAGCCGCCCCATGTGGTGAGCGTTCATTCCATTCCGGTGGCGCAACGGAGTTCTGCTCTGTCGCTCCGGCCTCTGGCGCGATAGGCTGGAAAAATTCCATCAGCGGCCTGTTGTTCCTCGCCCAGAATCTCGGCGGTCAGTGTCTGGTAGACGTGAGCGTTACAAACGATCCGCGCAGTCTGGAAGTCTGCGCGCAGTTTGGAGAATCCGCTCTTGAACCGCAGAAGTGAATCGCGTCTGGCCCGGTAGCCCCCGCCAAGATGCAAAGTCGTGCATCCCCTATTCTTCGCCCAAAACCGCGCCGAGCTCATCAGCAGCTTTGACGGCGCCATTTGGACAAAGCCTTCTGCCGTGCCGCCGAGGTGATATTGCAGAAATCCTTTGTAGCGGAAGAATAAAGCAGCGGAGGCAACTTCCCCATTCGGTCCCACGACCACTCCAAGATGCAAATATTCTGCAAGTCTGGAGCGCACCGCCTCGAAGTAGTGATCTGAGAATAGATAGCCGGATTCCGCGTTTCTGCGCTCCATGGTCTCAGCGTAAATACGCTTGAACGCTTCGTAGTGTTCCCAGGTGTCCATGGAGAAGACAAATCCTTGATCCTGAAGCCGCCGTATGTAAGAGCGATCTCGAGACCGGGTGTTGCTCCAGATCTCTGTTTCACTGGCTTCAAGATCGACATAGACAGTTTCGCCGTGAAGGACCACGGTGCCTATTGCGCTCAAGCCGCTGGATGGAAAATCGAGCAGCGGATGTGATCGCAAGAATACGGATACCAAACCTCTGAGGGAAGCGCTTTCGCGGAACCGTTCGAGCAGCAGCCGTATCGAATCTTCGTCGCCCTTGAGAAGTGGCGCTGAGTAGCCGTATGGCGAACTCGCATCGAAGCGGTCTCGACCGTCGATGCACCTTTCAGGCAAACTCTTCAGTACGAGTGGGATGAAGGCCTCTCCACGGGCACTCCTAGACCAGTAGGCTAAACCCTCGGCGCCTTCTTCTTCCGCGACCAATCGAACGTATTCCGGGAGATGGTAGACATCGTGGTCAAAGCCTTGTAGCGCTTCTGTCCACCTGGAATCCTCCGGCTGCAGAAACTCCCCTGTACTCCAGATTCCAGTTGAGGAATTCCGGCTTGATCGCAGTGGATCTCCTTCATCGGAGTGCTCTTTCCGCTGCATCTACTGGCCCCCTCCGTCTCAATTTTCTCCCCCGGCCAATCTACCCGCTCCCCCCACCGTCGACTTCCAATCGACTCGATGAGATTCTCTTTTACCATCCAGTATATCCCGATTGGGTGTGACTGTCGACATTGACGATGAATCTTGTCATTTGCAAACGAACTCTGACGGCGAGAGCCTGAGACCTCGGCGACGAACCAGCCGTGCCCGGGGGCGGCTGGCGCGGCTGCTGCCGTGCGATCAAAGCAGCGGTGCGATCTCGATTTAGTGCTGTAGTCCGCCAGATGCGGAATCTCGGGATTGTGTATCGGACGCCTCCGCCCACCTGGATACGTTTTTCGAGCGCCGGACAACTCGCCGTGGCTGGGATACTTACGCCGAAGACGCGATAGGGGTTCATCGCCAGAGTAGCCAATACAAGTCCTGGCATGAAAGGCGCTGGGTGGAGAGCCGGCGCAACGGTGTGAAGACCGTCCAGAAACACCCCCAGCCGGAACTAGAGATGGCTGGTTGGGACGATTGA
>CAYXVG010000044.1:0-61557 GCA_964468205.1 uncultured Solibacteraceae bacterium
CTAGCTATCGCGAATTCAGTCTGCTCGAACGCTTAACCGAACCTGATCGAATCATTACCTTCCGGGTAACTTGGGAGGATGATGAAGGAAACATTCGGGTGAATAGGGGCTGGCGTGTCCAGTTCAACAATTCGATCGGGCCTTACAAAGGGGGACTGCGATTCCATCCCAAGGTGACACTCGGGGTGTTGAAGTTCCTGGGCTTCGAGCAGGTACTGAAAAACGCGCTCACCACGCTGCCGATGGGCGGTGGCAAAGGGGGCTCCAACTTCAATCCCAAAGGAAAGAGCGACCGTGAAGTTATGCGCTTCTGCCATTCGCTGATGATTGAGTTGCATCGGCACATCGGCGAGGATACCGATGTCCCGGCCGGCGACATCGGCGTCGGAGGGCGGGAAATCAGCTATCTGTTCGGGCAGTACAAGCGGTTGGTAAACCGCTTCACCGGGATTCTGACGGGTAAGGGTTTGGCCTTCGGCGGAAGTCTTGTGCGCCGGGAGGCCACCGGCTACGGGGCGGTGTACTTCTTAGAGAATATGCTGGCATTGCGCGGCGACAGCGTGAAGGGGAGGATCGCGGTTGTTTCAGGATCTGGAAATGTCGCCTTATATACCATTGAAAAACTAGCCCAACTCGGCGCGAAGGTGGTGACAGCATCGGACTCCAGCGGCTTTGTTTACGACGCTGGCGGCATTCAGGGAGAAAAACTCGAATGGTTGAAGGAGTTGAAGGAAGTCCGGCGAGGACGAGTATCGGAATACGCAGAGCGCTTTGGATGTGAATATAGCGAGGGAAGACCCTGGGCTGTACCGTGCGATCTGGCATTGCCATGTGCCACACAGAACGAACTATCCCCGCAAGACGCACGGGAGCTTATCAAGAATGGGGTGCTGGCCGTGTCGGAAGGCGCCAATATGCCCACTGAACTCGAAGGAGTCCATCTCTTCCAGGAAGCCCGCGTGATGTTTGGGCCCGCGAAGGCGGCTAATGCCGGAGGGGTAGCCGTGTCAGGGTTGGAACAGAGCCAGAATGCGCTACGAATCTCATGGCCGAAAGAGGAGGTTTGCCGGCAGCTTATCGAGATAATGGCGAAAATCCACCAACAGTGTGTCGAATACGGCCGCGAACCAGATGGCTATGTCAACCACGTGAAAGGTGCGAACATCGCCGGCTTCAAAAAAGTGGCGGATGCCATGTTGGCGTACGGCGCCGTTTGAGGGGTAGCGTCCGGTGACGGTCCTGGACCTCTGTTGGAGTGATGAACACAGCTCCAGATATCCCCACGGCCAGATCGGCGCATGCGGCCGCTTCCGGGTGTGAGGGACCAATAGTCCGAAGCTATCGGATGTCAATGCAACCAAAGAGTCGTGCTTGCGCCCAGATGGCAAACCACTGATAAATCTCCTGGCTTGAGATCGCTCCGCTTTCAATGGCGACTTGGACCGCTTTGCCAAGCGTAGACCCCTCGGCGAGCGCAACGAACATCTCATCGGATGGTTTCGTTGGAAGAAGACATGCCAGGCGATTTCCTCGCCGGTATAGGAGCAACCGGGTCTCTACCGGGCGAACTCTGGGCGGATCCGTTCCTCGCCCAATAGCTTCGACATACTTGTGGGCCGGATAATTCAGTTGAACCACGCGAAGGGTGGACGCCGGGGTGCATCGCAGATGGCGCCACAGCGCCCTGGGTAAGCGCTGCAACTGGGCTAGATCCACTGGTGAGCTTCGTATCGCCGTTCACAACATTGTGCGGGCTTCTTCCGGCGCCACTTCTTCTGCGCCGATCCTTATCGTGGTTATCGGTTCCTTCACTCATCCTGCCAGCCTGCAGGACGTTCGAGACCAAAGGCAGGCTTCATTTTCCGGAACGCAGAACAAAACGGACCCACCGCGGCGGATCGCGCCGTCGCGGCAGGCCTAGTCTTCCTTGATCCCGGAGGAGGTGTCGACCAAAGGCTAGAGGGAAGCTTGTCAAGCAGCGGCCCCGCCAAATCCATCCTGACGCGTTACCTCGCGCGGAACAGCAGTGCCGACGGCTTGGCGGGTTTGAAATCCCTACTTTGATACTCGTTGAAACTCTCCGATGTCGATAATTTCGCCCCGCTGGCGCAGTTCCAGACCGGCGACTCGAAGCCCTTCGCCATCGCCTCGATGCGTTGGCCGGAGTGTATCGCTGAGCCCGCGAACGGCGGCGCGAACAGCCAATTGAATCCGTTCATGTGTCATAAAATTGGCACCCCTTTCGGCGTTGGAAGCAGCAACCGAGTTTCTTGCCCCTTGACATGGGCATCGTTGAAATTCCAATCGTAGTGTTTGAGTCGTTCCCACAGTGAGAAAGACCGCAATCGCTCGTCGTATCATTACCTCGGTCTTCACTGCGCTGCGAACCGGTCTACGGTCACGTTGACGAGGAGAATGGTGTGAACTGTCGAAAGCGGCTATGTCGGGGCCACGAACAGTTACCAGAGACAATAAGGCGGCTGGAGCGGGCAACCGGTTGTCCGCAGCAGTTAACTGGTCGCAGACTGGGTTGCTCTTTGTAACGCCACTGCCCATCCACCGATAGCGCGCTCCCAGACCGCACCAGTAAGAGACCGTCGTTCTCATGTGGATTCCAGCGGGAACGGGCGTACGATAGCCATATCTCATCGTCCCCAAGTAGGCGGAATGACGTTGGATCCAAAGGTGTCCGGGATTTCAACCTTCGGCCCGCGTCGGACCGCAAACCGGCTGAGCGTATAAGCTCGTGGACTGCAAATCCCTGCGCGCGAGGCGGTTGATATAGAGTGTTCGGATGGTGCGCGAGCCGAATATCTCCACGTCACCGTAGCCGAGATTTCCACAGAAGACAACGATGAAGTTCGGCCTGCGGTCAGCGACGTCGCGGGGCATGCACCCGGCGGCGGTCAGAGTCTGCAATAGTGCGAGCGCCATCGCCGCGGCGCGAACGCGCTTCCTCGAAACAGTGCAATGTTTCTTCATCGGAACTTCGTTGCGCTACCGCTGCCTGCTCGCGGCCGGAAAGCGGCTCGCCGATCAAAGGTCGGGCGGTCTCCAATCCGCAGGCGGCTGGAACTCCTCACGGCCTTCTCCGTACGGAGGAACTGCATCCGGCGGCTGCAGAGTTCGGAACCTCCGGGCTTTTTCGAACAGTCTTTCGACGATCTCTCGCTGTTCTGCGGCGGAAACCCCTTTCTCCGGAGCGCTGCCCCGGACCCGAAACAGTTCCCGCCGCACGTTCGGGCTCACCACCGTACGGGAGATATCGGGGCCGCTCACGACCAGCTTCCATTCGCCATCCAGGACCGCGACCTGCTCGTTCTCCTCGCCGCTTTGTCCGATGTAGGAATAGATTTCACGGTCGAGAGTCTCGCGTTCGCCTGTAAGCACTTCGCGAACGTCGATCCCGTCGAGCGGCTTGCCACCATGGTTCTCGATTCCGGCGATTCCCATCAATGTCGGCAGGACGTCGATGTTGGCGATTGGCTGCTCGCGCGTTTCCCCGGCCGGGATGCGGCCGGGCCATCGCACCGCGGCGGCAACCCGGATGCCGCCCTCGTAGACGGTTGCCTTTGCCCCCAGCAGCGGGCGGTTGTCGCCGATGCCGCCGACACCTCCGTTGTCGGAAAAGAACCAGACCAGGGTGTTATCGCTAATTCCGGCTTCATCGATTGCGGCCAATATGCGGCCAATATTCTCGTCGAGCGAGGCCACCATTCCGGCGAGAAGGCGCCTGTTCTTGAGACGGGCAGCATCTTTCCCTTCCCACCTCCCGGGCAGAAGAGGGAGGGTCCGGTACGGTTCAAGATGCTCCGGCTTTGCCTGGAACGGGCTGTGCGGAGCATTGAAGGGAACGTAGCAGAGAAAGGGATCCTGGCCGGACGCCTGCTTCTTGATGAAGCGGATGGCATAGTCGGCGGTGAGATCGGTACCGTACCCCTCCTCGCGAACCGGTTCGTAGTTGTGATGCCAGTCGAGCGCTCCCTCCCTTTCGTGAGTGAAATAGTCGATGGCGCCATTGTAGTGGCCGACGAACTCGGTGAACCCGCGCCGCAGCGGATGGTACTTGACTGAGCTGTGCCCGAGGTGCCATTTGCCGAAGACACCGCGGTGAGTATAACCGGCACGGCTAAGAACCTCAGCAAGAGTCACTTCACTGATATCGAGGCCGCCCTCGCGCCAAGGCGGGTACACAGCGCGCATTGCCCCAAACCGGATGGGATAGCGGCCCGTCATCAAGCCGGCTCTGGTTGGCGAACAGACCGGCGCCACATAGAACCTTTCCAGGCGAACACCGTCGCTGGCAAAGCGGTCAATGTGAGGTGTGCGAATCTCGCCGCCATGATAGCTAACGTCCCGCCAACCCAGGTCGTCAGCGACAATGATCACAATGTTGGGTCGCTCCGCTCCGAAGACGGAAAAGGCCAGAAGGCCGGCGAGCACGAGTAACTTCATCACTGTAAAGGCCTCCTCACTCTTGCAACCCGGGGTCCGCCGTTAGTATCCCGCTACTGAGGGCTGTTTATCAACCTCTTCGGCAAGGCTGCGAAGCGTCGTGGAAAGTTGGCAGGTGAGGATAGCAGTTTCCGGCCGCTCCCACTGTTCTCAGGAAAAGGTTCAACCCCAGGAGGGTGAAAGGCCCCCGAAGACTTGCCCAGCGAGTTTTCCACTGCTGTGCAAGTCTCCTCACGCGCGCAGGATCGCCACTGAGTCCCGCGGCAGGCGCACCGCATTCGACGCCAGTTCTACCCCGGTTTCCGACGCCATAATGAGACGGTGGGGCTCCGCCGGGTCGAGCGGAACAGCCTGAACTTGCGGTGCAAGGTTAAAAGTGACCGTGATTTCGCCACGCCTGAAGACAAATGTGCCCGCTTCCGGATCGTTTCGCACACGGATCTTCTCAAGACTGCCGTCAGCGAGATCGGGCGTTTCGCGGCGCAGTCGAATGAGCCGCCGATGCCAGTCCAAGAGCGCCGCGTGTGCCTCGTGGCTGAGTTCGGACCAATTCAGCTTTGATCTCACGAACGTTTGCGGGTCTTGGGGGTCGGGAATCCCCATCGGATCCCAACCGAAAGCCGAGAATTCGCTGCGCCGGCCCTCCCGGACAGCTTTCGCGATTGCCGGTTCCGCATGGTCAGCAAAGTAAAGAAACGGGGTAGAAGCGCCCCACTCTTCCCCCTGAAACAGCAGCGGTACGAACGGAGCGGTGAAGACGAGCGCGGCAGCAATCTTCAACCTGCCCACGCTCATCAGGTGGCTGCTTCGGTCGCCCTTGGCGCGATTTCCGATCTGGTCGTGATTCTGCATGTAGCCGAGAAACTGGCTTCCGGAAATTCCGTTGGGAGGGCGGCCGTGCCGCCGGCCACGGTAGGCGGAGTAGCAGCCGTCATAGACCCAAGCATTACAAAGCGCCTTGTCCAAGTGGCTCAATGAGCCGAATCCGCCGTAGTATCCGCTCGTTTCACCGGTGAGGACGGCGTGCAGCGCGTGGTGGAAGTCGTCACTCCATTGCGCGTCAATTCCGTACCCTCCGGCAGCCGTCGGCCGCAATACGCGAGGGTCATTGAGATCGCTCTCTGCAATGAGCGATAGGTGGCGTCCGGTTTCCGCTTCGAGTTCCCGGACTTCTACGGCAAGTTGTTCCAGCAGGTGCGTCGCCGAGAGATCAACGATGGCGTGGATGGCGTCGATACGAAGCCCGTCGAAATGATAGTCGCGGAGCCACATGAGCGCGTTGTCGCAGAAGAACCTTCGCACCTCGTCACTACCGCGTCCGTCTAAGTTAACGGCTTCGCCCCAAGGGGTGGAGTGCCAGCGGCTGAAATAGGGCCCAAACCGCGAAAGGTAATTGCCAACCGGACCCAGATGATTGTAAACGACGTCCAGAACCACGGCCATTCCGCGGTTGTGGCAGGCATTGACGAGGCGCTTCAGATCGTTGGGGTCACCGTAGGCATGATGCGGGGCAAAGAGGTCCACCCCGTCGTATCCCCAGCCGTGATTGCCCGAGAACTGGTTCACCGGCATCAGTTCAATATGAGTGATGCCCAACTCCTTCAGGTAGTCCAAGCGCTCGATCGCCGCCTCAAAGGTGCCTCTGGGGGTGAAAGTCCCGATATGGAGTTCATAGAAGACGGCCGCCGAGAGCGGAACAGCCTGCCAACCCGCGTCGGTCCACGCGAAGGCATGATCAATAACGCGCG
Organism: uncultured Solibacteraceae bacterium; assembly: GCA_964468205.1. Lineage (GTDB taxonomy): Bacteria > Acidobacteriota > Terriglobia > Bryobacterales > Bryobacteraceae > CAWELS01. Next base: position 6,204 of record CAYXVG010000044.1, read on the forward strand.
AAGGCTCGTGTACCCCGGAAGGCTGCCATGGGGAACGCGGGTCTGGTAGCGGCCCGTCGCCGTCGACGAAAAAGGCGTAATTCGTACCATGTCCTGCCGCTGCCTCAGCAAACCACCAGTCCTCAGGTCCGCGTTCCATCGGAATCCGCTTTCCGTCCATTTGCAACTCCATTCTGTCGGGTATCGGCGCCCAGACTCGAAAGATCATTTACCCTCCTTTTAGTGAGACAGCAAAGCGGCTGGAAATCTCTCCAGCAGATCGGCCACGGGAAGCACCCCGCCGGCGACTATCTCGCCGGTGAGGTGGTTGTACCAGTCGGCGGCCGGTAATTCCACGGTCGTGTCCTCCCAGTCGCCGGCGAGGCCGATAACCAGACGAGGCGCGACTGTAATCGCCTCGCCGCCCCTGGCGAACGCGACTGCGTGGGAAGCTTTCCGCCCGGCGACCTTGATCGGCTGGTATTCTCCGTCCCTGCCGAAAAGCTCGGACCGCTGGCGCCGCAGGGCCAAAGCCTGGCGAATGACCCAGAGTTTCGGCAATCCGTCGTCCATTCCGTCGAGGACCTCCTCGGGCGTGGCGCTGTCGAGCTTATCCAGAAGCCGGCGCCGCTGATCATAGTCCACGGGACGCCGGTTGTCGGGATCTACCAGACTAGAGTCCCATAGTTCCGTACCCTGGTAGGTGTCGGGAATGCCGGGGGCGGTAAGTTTGATCAATACCTGCGCCAGCGAGGTGATTCGTCCGTAGCGGATGAGGGGGTTCACGAACTTTTCGAGGTCGCTGGAAAAAGTGCGGTCCGCGAGAATATCACGGACAAAATCCGCGACCGCCTCTTCATATTCCTTCTGGATATTCGTCCAGGATGTGTGCGTTTTTGCCTCCCGGCAAGCCTTTTCCATGTAGGCTAGAAGCCGGTCGGCCTTGATGGGCCAGGCCCCCACGAGTGTTTGGAATAGCAAATACTGAGTGTTCCGATCCGGCAGGCCGTCTTGCCGGTACTGATCGGTCATGCGGGTCCACCGCCAGACCGCTTGGCCCCAACTCTTCGGAATCTCCGAGAGAAGCCCGATCCGCGCACGAACATCCTCGCTGCGCTTGGTATCGTGGGTGGAGGTGGTGACCATCCCCAGCGGCCAGTGCATCTGTGCCTCCTGACAGGACTGATGAAATTGGTCCGGCGAGACGCAGAAACGGGCCGGATCATTACCGACTTCGTTGAGACACACCAGACGGTTATAAGAGTAAAATGCCGTATCTTCAATTCCTTTGGCAGCGGCCGGTCCGGTGAGTTGTTGAAACCGCATCACGAATTCCGACTCCAACTCGCCGCGAACCCGAAGTGTAAGCAGCTCGCCAATGAAGTCGAAGAGTCGGTGGTCAACGTCCTGCTGGCTCTCCCTGGCTGTCTCAAGCGCCTCTGCGATATACCCAATATCGGCTTCAGAGATCCAACCCTCCGCAGCGCGGATGTATGTGCGGTATACGGGGAAGCATGAAATGACCTCCTCCAGGCAGGCGCCAAGCTCAACGCGGGTGTAATCGCGATACCTGCGGCGCTGTTCGCAGATTCTGCCGAGCAGCACGGCAAGGCGGTAGAGGTCGCTGCCGAGCAGATCGCGAAGGACCAGCCGCTTCTTCGCGCGCGATACGGCGAGGAAGTCGGCGGGCGCGCCGGCATACTCGGAGTAAAGGAGAGTGAGCGGATCTTCGCCCTCCGGGTCAATGAACAATCCTCCCAGACGATTCAAGAACTCGTAGCCGGTGGTACCGGCCACGGGCCAGGTCTCGAGCAGCCGCTCTTGCGGTTCAAGGATCTTCTCGACGATAATCCACTTGCCTTCGCAACGCTCATTAAGACGCCTTAGGTACGCCTCCGGATCTCGCAGGCCGTCCGGGTGATCCACTCGCAAACCGTCGATGACGCCGTCGGCTGCTAGCTTCAGGATAAGCCGATGCGTATCAGAGAAGACCCTTTCATCCTCAGCCCGCAGTCCCACCAGCGTGTTGATGTCGAAAAAGCGCCGGTATCCAAGATCGCGTGCCGCGGTTCGCCAGAAGGCCAGCCGGTAATTCTGGTGCTCAATCACGATGTCGAGGGCGTCGTAGTCCCGGTTCATTTCTTCGATGGCGCTATCGACAGCAGAGGCGAGATTGGAGTCGTCCTCGCAGAGGCGAACCAGAAGCGACCGCAGCACCTCCTTGTCCCGGTGCCTGCGCTCAACACTTGGCAGGTCGGTGGCGGCCGGCCCGGGCAATTCACGGTAGGCGTCGGCTAGAAACGCGAGCATATCTGAGTTGCACCTTTCGGCCGCTTTCAGCAGAAGGGCATGCAACGAACGCGGGGCTAGAGGGAATTGATGCTCGTAGTAGTGAAGGGCGAATGCGCCCCCCTCCCGCACGACCTTCAGCTCGCCGGCCTCGAGGACACGGCCGTAGTGGTCACCGAGCACGGGCAGAAGCACAGAGTTTCGAAGCCTCTCTTCGGGCGGATCCCAATCCACGTCAAAGTAAGACGCGTAGCGGCTGGACGGTCCGTTTTCCAGCACGTCCCACCACCAGCGGTTCTCGACGGGTCCCACCGCCATGTGATTCGGCACGATATCGAGAACCTGCCCCAGGCCATGGCTGCGTAGTACGCCGGTAAACCGTTGATGCCCCTCTGATCCGCCCAGTTCCTGGTTGATCTCGTGGTGGTCGACGACGTCATATCCGTGTGTGCTGCCCGGCGAAGCTTGTAGATAGGGAGAACAATAGAGATGACTTACGCCCAGCTTGGTCAAGTAGCCGGCAATTCCCGCCGCGTCGTCGAATCCGAAATCAGACCGGAGTTGCACCCGGTATGTGGCGATTATCTCGTGGGTCATGGTCGTGGAAAGTCCGGTGTCACTTCGAAGATTAACAAGTTCGCCCCTCAAGTTGGAGCCTTCCAACCCAGCCCCGCGTTCCGTCGCGCTAAAGGCCGCGATTCTTGGCCTAGAGCGCGCCGTTGATTTGGTGGGTCCGTTGGTCGGCTGGACGTTACCATTGCCGAAGCATTCCGTTCGGACTCACTCGTAACATTCGGCCCTTCTCGGGGATCTCTGGGGGAGAGGGAGATATGGCTGAACAAATGAAACTTACGGATAAGCATTGTTCGCCCTGCGAGGGCGACGTACCTGGGCTGAAGGGTGAAGACCTGAAACGCTACTCCGCGGAGACGCCTGCTTGGGAAGTGATCGACGAGCACCATCTGCAACGGACGATGACCTTCCCGGACTTTGTTTCCGCGCTCCTCTTCGTGAACCGGATTGGCGAGGTCGCCGAGCAAGAAGGACACCACCCCGAGTTGTGTGTCACCTGGGGAAAGGTCGTGGCGAAGCTCTACACACACTCAGTCGATGGCCTGACCGAGAACGACTTCATTTTGGCCAGCAAAATCGACAGGCTCTTCGAAAACCGCTGAGCCGGAGGCAAGCGATCCGGCGCTCGGACTATCACGCATAGAATCTTGGGCGGATTGGATACGAAACGTCGTAGGCGGCAAGTTGGTCCCCCCAGTGAAACAGCAGTGCGGCTGGACGGTACTGATTCACCGTCCAGCCCGTAGGGAGACCACGAATATGAAACGTCCGACAGTCCAACATCGATATGCTGTGCTTGCTTTGCTCACTATCGCCGCGTGCCTTGGCATCGCAGCGGGGTGGGTTCTTTCGAACGACAGTCACGGCGAGGCAGCAGAGCGCGCCACAGAAAGAGGTTGGCCCGCCTCCGTGCAGGCCGCTGGTATCGCGGGTTTCGAGCCAAGCCTCGGAGCGGGCGTGAGCCCTGCTGTAAAAAAGGCGATTCCCGCCGTTGTGAACATTTCCTCGACCAAGATAATCCGCCAGGAGGGGCGGACTGCTCCGGGACTCCCTCCATTGTTTGAAGAGTTCTTCGGCGACCGCTTTTCGATGCCCGAAGAGCGGAAAGCTCATAGTCTCGGCTCCGGCGTTATCGTGAATCAGGACGGTCATATTCTGACCAATGACCATGTGATCAGGGGAGCCGAAGAGATCGAAGTCGTACTGAGCGACAAGCGGGAGTTAAGCGCGAAAATCGTCGGCCGCGATCCCAAGTCCGACCTAGCTCTCATCAAGGTAAACGCCGACACCAAATTGCCTGTACTGGAACTGTTGGCAGACTCGAACGCAGTCGAGGCGGGAGATTTCGTCCTCGCCATCGGGAATCCGTTCGGCCTGGGGCAGACCGTGACGTTTGGCATTGTCAGTGCAACTGGACGCGGCGGGCTGGGAATCGAGGAGTTGGAAGACTTCATTCAGACCGACGCCTCGATTAATGTTGGAAACTCGGGTGGCGCCCTCACAAATCTCGATGGCGAATTGATCGGCATCAATACAGCGATTGTCTCGCGGACTGGCGGGAATCAGGGTATCGGATTCGCCATTCCGTCGAACATGGCGCGGGATGTCATGAGGCAGCTTTCCGAGCGCGGCCGCGTGATTCGTGGCTGGCTTGGAGTAGCGATCCAACCGGTGACACCGACGCTGGCGAAAAGTCTCGGCCTGGACGACGCTCGCGGCGCGCTTGTCTCCAACGTGGCGTCGGATAGTCCAGCTTCCAAGGCTGGGATCGCTCGCGGAGACGTGATTGTCGAGCTGGAGAGCGAACCCGTTCAGGACGCCCGGACGCTCCAGTTGCGTATTGCCCGGTCGGATCCGGGCGATCAGGTGGATATTAAAGTTATCCGAGACGGCCAACGCCGCAGTTTCTCAGTAGAGCTTGGTGAGTCCGAGTCCGAGGTAGAGACTAGTAGTGGCAGCGAATCGGCGTCGGACGGCGAATTTGGCCTCAGTGTCCAGCCGCTTACCGAAGAAATCGCTCGTCAGCTTGGGCTGGGAGAAGACGTGAGCGGAGTCGTGATTAGCGCCGTCAAGCCGGGTAGTCCGGCGGCTGCAGCGGGCCTACGCCGGGGCGACGTCATTGAAGAGGTTGGCCGGCGGCCAGTGACATCAGTGAGACAGTTTGAGTCCGCTGTGAAAAGTTCCGGCGATGTCGTGCTGTTGCTGGTGAATCGGGGTGGACAAACGCTTTTCGTTCCTTTGGAGCGCAACTGACTCTGGCTTCAATCAGATCCCGCCGGCCCGAAGGCGCTGATCGACTGCAGATTTGGGCTATCAGAAACTCTGCCTGTAACCACGGGCTTTAGACTGGCTGATGACTTCTGAGCGACAGAGACCGCAAGACGGTCAACAAGAGAATGGCGTCCACCAAGGTGGTCACGATCACCAGAACCACCACGAACACCACGCCCATATGGCGGCAGACTTCAAGCGGCGGTTCTGGGTCTGTCTCGGTGTGACACTGCCGGTGCTGGTTCTGAGCCCGATGATTCGTTCGTGGCTCGGGGTGACAGATGCGGTCTCTTTTCCGCTGCAAAACTGGGTGCTTTTGGGTCTGAGCTCCATCATCTACCTGTATGGCGGGCGCCCCTTTGTGTCGGGGATGTTAGATGAGCTCCGCAACCGCAATCCCGGCATGATGACTCTGGTGGGCATTGCCATCAGCATCGCCTTTTTCTACAGCGCCGCCGTCGTCGCCGGTGTCCCGGGCAAGCTGTTTTTCTGGGAGACGGCGACGCTGATTGATTTGATGCTCCTTGGTCATTGGATCGAGATGCGCTCGGTTATGGGGGCAAGCCAAGCGGTTGAGGAACTGGCCCGATTGATACCTTCTGAAGCGCACCGGATCAGGGACGATGGTGAGATTGAGGATGTACCGGTATCCGAGCTCCGGCAGGGCGATCGTGTGCGGATCAAGCCTGGTGAGAAGATTCCGGCAGACGGGAAGGTTATCGATAACAAGACGTCTGTTGATGAAAGCATGCTTACCGGGGAGAGCAAACCGGTGACGAAGCGACCGGGCGACAGCGTGACCGGCGGCTCGCTCAACGGTAGCGGTTCAGTGGAGGTGGAAGCAGAGAAGACCGGAGAGGACAGCTACCTGCAGCAGGTGATTGAACTGGTTCGCCAGGCCCAGCGGTCGAAAAGCCGCACTGAGAATCTCGCCAACCGGGCGGCCTTCTACCTCACTTTAGCCGCTCTCACCGTCGGCACAGCCACTCTGCTCTTGTGGCACTTCGCGGTGGGCCGAGACTTTGCCTTTTCGCTGGAGCGCACTGTTACGGTAATGGTGATCACGTGCCCGCACGCGCTTGGATTAGCGATTCCGCTAGTCGTCGCTGTCTCCACCGGCCTTGGGGCGAGGACAGGGATACTGATTCGTGACCGTGCCGGTTTCGAGCGGTCAAGAAACGTGGACACGGTGGTTTTCGACAAAACCGGGACCCTCACTCATGGCCGATTTGGGGTAAGCGAAATCGTTCCTGCCGAGGGGATTTCCGAGGATGAATTGTTGAGCATGGCCGCGGCGGTGGAGTCCCATAGCGAGCATCCCATTGCTCAAGGAATCGTACAGCGAGCAAAAGCAAAGAAAGTGGAACTTCCCAAGGCGGTGGAGTTTGAAGGAATCAGCGGAAAAGGAGTGCGCGCGACAGTTGATGGCAAAGAAGTTTTGGTTGTGAGCCCGGGCGCACTGGGACAGCAAGGGATTCCCGACACCGAGGACGACACAGCCAACCAACTTGGCAAGCAAGGCAAAACGGTCGTCTATGTCGTCCGTAACAAAGAGATCATGGGGGCCATCGCGCTCGGTGATGAGATCCGCGAGGAGTCCCGTGAGGCGATCGATACCTTGCACAAGATGCGGGTAACGGTTGTCATGTTGACCGGCGACAAGCAGGAAGTTGCGGATTGGGTGGCGGAAGAACTCGGCATCGATGATGTCCGGGCTGAGGTTTTACCGGACGAGAAAGAGAAGGTGGTCAGGAGCCTTCGTTCAGAAGGGGGAGTGGTTGCGATGATCGGCGATGGCGTGAACGATGCTCCGGCGCTCGCTTCGGCGGATGTGGGGATTGCCATTGGGGCCGGCACTGACGTGGCGGCCGCTACAGCTGATGTGGTGCTTGTCGAAAGCGATCCCCGCGATGCGGTGAACGTTTTTCGGCTTGCGCAAGCCATCTACCGAAAGATGGTTCAAAACCTCTGGTATGCGGCCGGCTACAACATCATTGCGATTCCGCTGGCGGCCGGCGCGCTGGCATGGGCGGGCATCGTTCTGAGTCCCGCTGCCGGGGCCATTCTCATGAGCCTGAGTACGGTTGTGGTAGCCATCAATGCGAAATTCCTGAGAATACCCTGATGAGCACCTTCAGCGTTTGCGTCCAAGCCAGCGCCTAATCTGTTTCCATGTGGAGGTATTGCGCACATCACTGCGCGTCAGCCAGGCTCTCCTCGCCTGATCAACTCCGTACAGCATATAGCGCAGGTTCTCGGCGCTATGGGCGTCAGAGCCAATGACAAGTTTGACTCCCAATTCAGCGGCCCTGCGTGCGTGAACGTCCGGGAGATCCAGGCGCTGCGGTTGTGCGTTCATCTCGAGGGCCACGTTTTCGGCTTTGGCGGCGCAAAAGATCTCTTCCAGGTCCATTGAAGCCGGACTACGCTGGTTGATTTGCCGCGTGGTCAGGTGGCCGATGATGTCCACGGAAGGATGTCGGATCGCCCGGATTACGCGTTTGGTCATGTCGGGCCCGTCGAGGTTCAACTTCGAATGAAGCGACGCAATGACCACATCGAACTCCTGCAGAAGGTCATCCGGCAAATCCAGCGAGCCGTCAGGCAGGATGTCGACCTCGGCCCCGGCGAGGACATGAATCCCCTTGACCATGGAACGAACTTGGTCAATCTCGTTCCATTCCTTGCGGAACTCATCGGGCTCCAGCCCGCCGGCGACCCGTGATTCACGACTGTGGTCGGCTATTGAGCAATACTGATACCCAAGTTCCTTGCAGGCTCGAATCATCTCCTCGACGGTATTTCCGCCATCGCTCCATTTCGTATGCATATGCAGGTCGCCGCGAATCTGCTCCGGTTCGATGAGACGGGGAAGCTTCCCGCTTTCACCCGCTTCGATTTCGCCCCGGTTCATTCGGAGTTCCGGGGGTATCCACGGAAGATCCACTGCGGCGAAGACCTCCTCTTCAGCTTCTCCGCCCTGCAATTCACCAACCTGTTTATCGCTGGCCTTCTCAGCCTTTGCGCGCGAGGGGAGCCGGAACACTCCGTACTCGTTGATGCGCAATCTCCGTTCAACACCTCGTTTCCGAATGGCGACGTTATGCTCGCGGGAACCCGTGAAGTAGTGCAGGGCAGCCCCGTAACAGCGCTCGTCGACAACCCTCAGGTCCACCTGCAGCCCAGACTTCAGGATCACCGTGGACCGGGTGTCGCCGGAGCTTTCAATCCGGTCTATTTCACCGTAGGAATGGAAATGATCCATCACACCCGCACGGTCCCGGGCCGTAACCAAGATGTCCGCATCCCCGACCGTTTCCTGGCGGCGGCGGTAGCTTCCAGCAACGGCGATCCGGTCTACTCCGACCGCCTGTTTCAAATACTCAGCCAGGGGCTCAATTAATTGGTCGGCGGTGGAGAGCTTCCAGCGGTCCGCGCCCTCTTCCGTCTTCTCAAGCGACCGCTGAATCTGTTCAACAGTTTTCGCACCGAAGCCTTCGAGAGATGCGACTTTACCCTGACCAATCACTTTTTTCAAATCATCGGCCGATGCAACGCCGAGAAGTTCGTGAAGCCGCCGGGCGCGCTTCGGCCCGACACCGTCGAGGCGAACAACCTCCGACAGCGAGCCCGGTAACTCCTTTCGCAATTCGTCGAGTGCGGGTAGTGTGCCGCGACGGATAATCTCCTGCAAGTGTTCTTGCATTCGTTGGCCGATTCCGGGGAGGTTTCGAATAGCGTTATCGTCTTCGAGCAGTTCTTCCACCGACTGGGAGAGGCCTTCGATCGTCTGGGCGGCCTGGCGGTACGAGCGAACCCGGAACGGATTCGCATCTTGGATCTCCAAAAGGTCGGCGTACTCGTTCAGCGTCTTGACGATGCGTATATTCTCCATTTCTGCTATCCCCGCAAACAAAAGCCCGGCGGAACTCTTGTCGCCGCCGGGTACAATACCGGCCGCAGCGGAACTGGTGAGCAGCCCCCGGCGCCCGGCTTGATGAGCACAAGAACCTGCGGCGCGTAGCCGCAGTCTACTGACACGTCTTTTTGGTAGGGACAATTCGAAACGCGATAACGTTTCGGTACAGAATTCTCGTAGCTGTTTAATTTTTAGACTGAGAGCCGGCGCCTGAGCCAGTTGATCAGTCCGCCCGCAAGCATGATGTTGATTTCGCGCTTTGAGAGGCGGTGACGAAGCTGAATGCTGCGGTTCTCGGATCGAATTTGAACCGACACGGTATCTCCCCTCTGTATCTGGTGGCGAAGGTCGTGAATCTGAATCCGTTCACCAGATTGGAGGTCCGTGTATGAGTCTTCATCGGCAAACTCAAGGGGGAGGACGCCGAAGTTCACCAGGTTCTGGCGGTGAATCCGTGCGAATCCCTTGGCGAGAACCGCGCGAAGACCGAGGTATCGAGGAGCGAGGGCGGCATGTTCGCGACTTGAACCCTGGCCGTAGTTGTTACCAGCGACCACGCAATGCCCGTTCTTCTGCTCGGCCGCGCGTTCAACGTATGATTCGTCCAACGGCTCGAAAACAAACCTGCTAATCTCCGGAATATTGCTGCGAAATGGAAGGACCCGCGCGCCAGCCGGCATGATCTCATCGGTCGAGATGTCGTCGCCGACTTTAAGCAATACAGGCAGTTCCAGGCTATCCGGAAGCTGATCGAATGTTGGAAGTGATGCGATGTTCGGCCCCTTCTGCAGCGGTTCGCCGGGAGTTTCATCCGGCGGCGGTTTAAGCAGATCCAGATGGAGCACTGGTTTCTCCGGATCGCTCACGCGAGGATACGCCTGGCTAAGCGTTCGAGGATCTGTGATTACTCCTTTTAGTGCGGAAGCCGCCGCGGTTTCTGGGCTCACGAGACAAACCTTGTCCTCTTTCGTGCCAGACCGTCCAGGGAAGTTCCGCGGAACGGTTCTAAGGCTAATTTTGTCGGAGGCGGGGGCTTGACCCATTCCGATGCAGCCGTTGCAGCCGGCTTGATGTATCCTCGCACCCGCCCGAATTAGAGACAGAATATGCCCATCACGCACCAAGTTCTCAAGAATCTGCCGGGAAGTAGGATTAATGTCGAAAGAGACACGTTCGTTTACCAGGCGGTCCTTGACAATTTCTGCCGCAACGGCGAAGTCACGGTACCCAGGGTTGGCCGACGAACCGATGTACACCTGGTAGATCTCATGCCCTTCAACTTCGCGCACCGGCCGCACGTTGCCGGGACTCGAAGGCATCGCGATCAGTGGTTCGAGGCTGGACAGATCGATCTCTTCGTCGACGTCGTAATGAGCGCCGGGCTTGGCACGCAACTCCGTCCAGTCGCCGCCGCGGCTCTGTCTGTCAAGAAACTGCCTCACAATCTCGTCCGAGGGGAAGACGCTCGTGAGTGCGCCAAGTTCCGCGCCCATATTGGCAATCACGTGGCGGTCCATCGCCGAGAGGGATTTCAAGCCCGGTCCGTAATATTCGATAATCTTCCCCAGCCCATGGTCCACTCCGTGGCGTCGCAGCATCTCGAGAATAACGTCTTTGGCGCTGACCCAGTTCGGAAGCTTACCGGTTAGGCGAACGCCCCAGATCTTCGGCATCTCAAAGTAGAACGGCTCACCAGCCATCGCCATGGCGACCTCCAGACCTCCCGCGCCGATCGCGAGCATGCCGATGGAGCCTGCGGCCGGCGTGTGGCTGTCAGATCCGAGCAAGGTCTTTCCGGGTTGTCCGAATCGTTCCTGATGAACGGGGTGACTAACTCCGTTGCCGGCCCTGCTGTACCAAATGCCGAACCGCAGGCAGGCGCTGTACAGGAACAAATGATCGTCCGCGTTCTTGAAGTCCTCTTGAATCAGATTGTGGTCCACATACTGGGCGGATAACTCGGTCCGAACGCGATCAAGCCCCATCGCCTCCAATTCGAGCATGACCAGAGTCCCAGTTGCGTCTTGAGTCAGGGTCTGATCAATGCGGATCCCAACTTCCTCTCCGGGAGTCATATCCCCTTCGACAAGGTGAGAGCTGATGAGCTGGTGTGACAGCGTGTCCACAAATCTTCCTCAGGAAAGAGACTCCGGCGAGGAAGGTGCGTTACTTGAAACGTTTTGCCTACGTGACGGTCAAATCATAGAAGAGTCTGACGCAAAAACCGCCCGCGCTCGTCTTGGCGGGAGATTTTTGCCGTCCGAATGGCATTTCGCGCCGTGGCGGTTAATGGACACCGAGGATCAGCTTGTACAAGACGAAGTAATTGACCAGCCCTGGCACGCGGTCTCGGCTGACGAGGCGGTACAAAAGCTTCAATCCCGCAAGGAGGGTCTCTCGATCCGGGAGGTTGGGCGGCGCCAGCAGGAGTTCGGCCTCAACAAACTTCCCACTGGAGATCGTGCAAGCTTGTTGTTGATCTTCCTGCGTCAGTTCCGCGATCCGCTCATATACATACTTCTGATCGCGGGCGTGGTGTCGGCCGTCCTGGGCAACTGGACGGACGCAGCCTTTATCTGCGCTGTGCTACTCGTGAACGCGGCGCTCGGAGCCTACCAGGAGTCGAAAGCAGAATTCAGCGCGGAAGAACTCGAGAAACTCGTCAAGATCGTCTCCACCGTTCGCAGGGAAGGTCAGATTCAGGAAGTCGATAGCGACGATGTGACGCCCGGTGATATGGTGCTGCTGAAGTCCGGAGACTCGGTGCCGGCAGATTTGCGTCTGCTCGCGGTGAATGGTCTTCGGATGGATGAAGCGCTGTTGACCGGAGAGTCTCTTCCCGTAAACAAGGATCCGAAGCTGGTTCTTGATGCTGATACTCCGCTCGGCGACCGCGCCAACCTTGTCTTTGCGGGCACGCAGGTGATAGATGGCCGCGGAACGGGCGTTGTCTGTCGAATCGGAGAGCACTCCGCGGTCGGCAAAATTGCGGAGACGCTCAAGGATGAACCGGAGGCCCCTCCACTGGTTGTGCGCCTGCGCTCATTTACGCGGCATATCAGCGTTGTCACCCTGATTCTCATCGTCATTCTCGCCGCGGGCCAGCTTGCTCGCGGCAAGGAGTGGATGGAAGTATTCTTCTTGGCCGTAGCGCTGGCCGTAGCGGCGATTCCGGAGGCCCTTCCGGTAGCTATCACCGTCGCTCTCTCCACCGCTACGAAAAAGATGGCACGGCGCAACGTGATCGTTAGAAGACTGCCGGCGGTGGAAGGCCTCGGAGCCTGCACTCTAATCGCTACCGACAAGACCGGAACCCTTACGTCGAACAAGCTCACGGTAACACGTGTACACCTCGCCGGAGGCCGTGAACTTGAGCTTCCCGCAGAGGGCGATGACTTTGACAGTGAAGACGACCAGCTTCGGCAACTCGCCATCACCGGGGCGCTTTGCAATGAAGCGGAATTGAAAACCGGGAACGGCGACCTCGAAACGACCGGAGATCCAGTCGATGTGGCGTTTCTCGAATTGGCCCGGAAACTGGGGATCTCGAAAGCGGAGATTCTGAAAGAGTATCCACGGACGGGACAAATCCCGTTCGAGTCCAAGCGCCGGTTTGCTGCTTCTTTCAACCGGAGAGACGGAAACATCGTGGCCCACGTCAAGGGAGCGGCGGAAGTGGTGTTGCCGATGTGCGGTGGCGGCAAGGGCAATGACGAAGTCCACTCGATGGCTGAGGAAGGATTTCGCCTTATTGCCGTTGCGGCTGGAGAAGTGCCTCAGAGCGTCGCGGAAAACGGTGATGAAGGTGGTTTGGAGAACCTGCGTTTCCTCGGGCTAGCGGGCATCATCGACCCAGTTCGGGAAGCCGCTCCTGACGCTATTGAGCGCTGTCACCGGGCGGGCGTGGACGTCCGGATTGTCACGGGTGATCACCCTGCCACGGCGGCCGCGGTGGGCAGAACACTCGGAATCGGCGGCGATGACGATGAGATCGCATCCGGCGCTCAACTCAAAGAACTAGAGCACGACCCTGACGCCTATGCCGCTCTTGTCAGCCGGGTGAAGATATTCGCCCGCGTGGAGCCGTCCCAGAAAACCGGGATTGTCGATTCGCTCCAGGAGTCCGGACACTTCGTTGCCGTCACCGGCGACGGGGTGAACGACGCTCCCGCGTTGCGGTCTGCGCAAATCGGCGTGGCTATGGGAAAGAGCGGAACAGATGTCGCGCGCAACGCAGCGGATCTGATCCTCACCGACGACAACTTTGCCTCCATCGTGAACGGAATTGAGGAAGGCCGCATCGCGTTTGATAACGTCCGCAAGGTGGTTTGGCAGTTGATTAGCACAGGGGCCGCGGAGATCCTCATCTTCATTCTTGCCTTCCTCGCTCGCTTACCGATGCCACTAGATGCCATTCAACTTCTGTGGCTAAACCTGGTCACAAACGGAATTCAGAACCTTGCACTGGCAGCCGAGAAGGGCGAGCCAGGAGTAATCGACCGCCCCCCCCGCCCACCAAGCCAGCCCATTTTCAACCGGCGCATGATTGAAGAGACTGTCTTGACCGGAGCCACCGTCGGCGGAGTGGGGTTTTTTGTCTTTTACTGGCTTTTAGAGGTGCAGGGTTGGGATGAATTTGCCGCGAGAAACGTCCTCCTGCTACTGATGGTGCTGTTTGAAAACGTGAGCATCCTTAACTGCAGATCCGAATGGAGGTCGGTCGTTCGCATTCCATTCTGGAGCAACCCGCTACTGATCCTGAGCGTCGCGGGCGCACAGGCGTTGCACATAGCAGCAATGCATGTGCCTGGGTTGAAGGACGTCCTCGAGATTGGGCCGGTCACCTGGCGCGTGTGGACCTCGGTGCTGCTGATATCTCTCAGCTTGCTGCTTGTGGTAGAGGTCTACAAGAAGCTTCGAAAGGAGGTGGCTAGCTGAAATGAACTCACCGGAAGATGCCGGGAGAGCGGATCGGGACGAGGCTTCGGCGAACCGCAATAGTAGAATCTATTCGGTGGGCGCCGGCATCATCGGGGTTGCATTCGCCCTGATACTGTGGTTAGCCGCCGAAGTTCTGCTGCTGCTTTTCGCGGCCATCCTGCTCGCAGTGTTTCTGCGGGCCGCCAGCGCCTGGCTGCGCGGTCACAGCCCCCTGCCCGAACGCTGGGCGCTGCCCGTCACGGTAGTGGCCCTGAGCGTCATTGTGGCTGCTGTCGTCTGGCTTCTGGCGCCGCAAGTCGCCGATCAGGTGGACCGGTTGGCCGAAACGCTCCCGCCGCTAATCCGGGAGCACACGGAATCGTTGAAGAAGTATGAGTGGGGGAAGTGGCTGGTCTCGGAGGCGCCGCCGTCGAGCGAACTGCTCGGAAATATGGGCCGGCTGATCGAAAGGGTCGGGCTTTTCTTCACCTCGACAATCGGGGTGATTGTCAACTTCGTCCTCATCCTGGTGATCGGACTCTACCTGGCCGCCGAAGCGGACCGGTATCAAGAGGGGATTGTGCTCTTACTCCCGGCTTCGAAGAGAGCACGGGCCCGGGAGATGCTTACCGTACTTGGCTCTACTATCAAAGGGTGGCTTCTGGGACAGTGTTTTTCGATGTTCTTTCTCGGGCTGTCTGCCTTCATCGGGCTCTCTCTGCTGGGTGTTCCGCTGGCGCTGACCCTCGCTCTCCTCACGGGCTTGCTCACGTTCATACCGAATCTGGGCGCGTTCATCTCAGTGATCCCGCCGGCGCTACTGGCTCTAACCCAAAGTCCGCTCAGCGCACTCTATGTGCTGCTCTTCTACGTTGCCTTACAGAATATCGAGGGCAATTTCGTGACCCCTATGGTGATGCGCAGCGTGATTCGCCTTCCACCAGCCCTACTCATCACCTCGCAACTGATTCTCGCCCTATTGTTCGGATTCTTCGGGCTCATGCTCGCCGCTCCCCTGGTAGCGGTAGGCATGGCTCTGCTGAAGCTGCTTTATCTCGAAGACGTGCTAGGAGAGAGGGTGTCTCTGCCGGGTTACTCTTCCCACCGCAAGAGAGACTGACCTCCCAACACCATAAGCGCGCGAAACACCAACAGGCGCGCAGTGTCTCCCGATAGGAATCATAGAAGCGATTGAAAAAGGAGACCATGGAACCGATTCGGAGGGAGGATTTGCAAGAGCTTGCGAAGGATGGGGAAGATTGGCACGTTTCCATCCTCATGCCAACCCACGTGGCCGGCGCAGGAAAGCGGCAGGACGCGATCAGACTGAAGAACTTGACACGCGACATCAATGAAGAACTAGAGCGGCTGGGTGTTGACCGGACCAAAGCAAAGGAGTTGCTGGCTTACAACCATGACATGGACCGGCGTCTCAAGCAGCAGAACAACGGCGGAGGAGGAATGGCCGTCTTTGCTATGGAAGGATTTGCACGCAGCTTCCGGACGTCCTTCGAATTGCCTGAAAGGGCGGTTGTGAACCGCGCGTTCCATATCACACCCCTGCTGCCGGCAATTCATGATGTTAAATCATTTCACTTGCTCGCTCTGAGTCGGAATGGGTTCCACCTGTACAAATGTGACCCAAATGCACTCGAAGAGGTAGAGATTCCCGGCTTGCGTGAGATTGCCGGAGATGCTAGGACATCCGCTGCCGGTGAAAAGCAGCTTCAGTTTCATACTGGAGCTCCTCCCGTCCTCGGAATGAAGCGGCCCGCCTTGTTTCATGGCCGGGGCATTCCATCCGATCGGCAGAAAGAGCGTCTTGTGCAGGCTTTCCAGCGCTGTGACCGCTTGATCTGTGACCATCTGAATCCTCAAGAGACAGCATTGGTGATAGCGGGCGTGGAACATTACTTGCCGCTCTATCGTGAGGTAAGCAACCATCACAATTTGCTCGACCAGGTTGTGGCGGGAAGCCCGGAACCATTGACCCTGACGGAGCTTTACTCCGAAGCACGGCAGATTGCCAAAAGGCATTTCGACGAACCGCGCCGAAAAGCGGCGGCGCAATGCGAAGAGTGGCTTGGGACACAACAGGCTTCCAACATATTCGAGGAGATACTACCAGCGGCCCACCATGGCCGGGTGCAGTTCCTCTTCGTCGATCCGCGGCAGACTCGTTGGGGGGAATACCATCCTGTGAACGAGGACCTAATAGTCCGCGAAACCAGGAAACCCGGTGATGAGGATTTGCTTAACTTGGCTGCCCGCTATGTCTTGTTGACCGGCGGTGAAGTATACGCGCAGACTGACGAAAGCGTACCGGGAGGGGGCATCATCGCAGCCGTCTTCCGCTACTGACCGGTCGCCCTTGAAGAGCGGCTAGCGTTTCATTTCCGAAAGGATACAACGCAGCCGGTTTGCATACTGGAGTTTCTGAGCTGCTTGCGCATCGAGCCATTCCCGCAGCTCACCGCTCCCCGCCGCCTCTGCCTTCTCCGCCAGAGCCTTGTAGGATCCAGCAATATCCTCCTGTGCTTTGAGATCGCTCTCAATCATGGCGGCAACATCGGGCAGCTCGTGGGAATGCGGCATTTCGGCGATATCAGCGGTCGGCCGTCTACCAAGGCGAACAATGGAGTCTGCTAGGTATTGTGAGTGATGCAGCCCACTGACGAGTTCTTCACTGTAGATCTTGCGTAGCACATCAAACTGGATGCTCTGAATGGAACTGCCCTCCAGAACATAGCGCATAACGGTTTGGAGTTCACGGTTTAGTGCATTGTTGAGTCCTTCAATGAGGAGCGAACTATCTGGCGTCCCGTTCATGTATTGCCTGATATTTATGCTTCTGCATTCATAAGACCCGCAAGACGGTTCTCCCGTTTCACGGTAGTAACGGTCGAGCAAGAGGATCTGAACCTTGTTTTGCTCACATTGGCTTAGTACCGTCCTCGTGGCGAAAGAACAGCACCGCCAGGGGCGGCAGGGTGATGGTGAGCGAGTGGTAGCGGCCGTGGCACGGTACGGGCACGGTTTCCACTCCGCCGAGGTTGCCCTGCCCACTGCCGCCGAACTCCTCGCCATCGCTGTTTAGAATCTCCCTCCAGAAACCCGGTCTCGGCACTCCGACACGGTAGTTGTACCGCGGAACCGGCGTGAAATTGCATACCACCAGGATGTTCCGTTCCGGCTCGCCGCCCCGGCGGACGAACGAGATCACACTTTGCTCGGCGTCGTGGCAGTCCACCCATTCAAAGCCCTCCGGCACAAAGTCAGTGCTGTGAAGCGCTGGTTCCTCCCTGTAGACGCCATTGAGACTGCGGAGCCATCGCTGCACTCCGCGATGACGAGGATAATCTAGCAAGCCCCACTCCAGCACCTCATCGTGAACCCATTCGCGCCATTGACCGAACTCTCCGCCCATGAAGAGCATTTTCTTCCCGGGCTGTCCAAACATGTATCCGTAGAGACACCGCAGGTTGGCGAACTTCTGCCACTCGTCCCCGGGCATCTTCCCGAGTAGAGAAGCCTTGCCGTAGACGACTTCGTCGTGCGAGAGCGAAAGCACGAAGTTCTCGTGAAACATATAAAGGCCGCGAAACCTTAGCTTATCGTGGTGGTACTTTCGAAACAGAGGCTCTTTCGACATGTATTCGAGCATGTCGTGCATCCAGCCCATGTCCCACTTCATGCCAAAACCCAAACCGCCGACATAGTTCGGCTTCGAAACCATCGGCCATGCGGTCGACTCTTCAGCAATCGTCTGCACGTCCGGATACTGCTCGTATACCTCAGCATTGAAATCCCGGAGGAATTCAATGGCGTCAAGGTTCTCCCGGCCGCCGTACTTGTTTGGTATCCACTCCCCCTCCTTGCGCGAGTAATCGAGATATAGCATCGAGGCGACGGCGTCCACCCGGAGTCCGTCGATATGGTATTTGTCCAGCCAGAACAGCGCATTGCTGATCAGGTAGCTGCGGACTTCGTTGCGGCCGTAGTTGAAGACAAACGTGTTCCAGTCCCGGTGAATACCCTGCCGCGGATCTGAGTGCTCGTAGAGATGCGTACCGTCAAAATAACCGAGTCCATGCTCGTCGGTTGGGAAATGAGAGGGTACCCAGTCCAGGATCACTCCGATGCGCGCCTGGTGTAGACAATCAATAAGGTACATCAGGTCCTGGGGATCGCCGTACCGTGAGGTGGGCGCGAAGAAACCAGTTACTTGATAACCCCACGAACCATAAAACGGATGCTCCATTACGGGCAGGAACTCGACGTGAGTGAACCCCAGATCAGCGAGGTAACGAGGCAGCGTTTCCGCCAGTTCGCGATAGCTAAGCGGCCGGCTCCCGTCTCGGCGCCACGAGCCCAGATGCATCTCGTAGATTGAAAATGGCTGGTCATGCCCATTTTTCCCGCCTCTTGACGTCATCCACTGCTCATCGGACCACTCGTAATGAAGGTCCCAGACTCTCGATCCAGTATTTGGCGGCTGCTCCGCTGCGAAGGCTACTGGATCCGCCTTGTCCACGCGGTAATTTCCATGCCGCGAAGCTACGTGATACTTGTAACAGGAGCCCCCTGTGACGCCGGGAACGAAACCCTCCCAAATTCCCGAATGTTGCCGCTGATGCAGGTGGATTTCTCCCGGTGACCAGCCGTTGAAGTCGCCGAGCACGCTCACTTGGTCGGCGTTCGGAGCCCAGACAGCAAAATGGGCGCCTTCCGCGCCATCCACTCTGCCTGGATGTGCACCGAGCTTGTCGTATAGACGAAAGTGCTTGCCTTCGTTGAAGAGGTGAAGATCATCCGGCGTGAAACGCGTCTCTTCGTGGATTACTTGCATAGGTCTCCTTTGTCATTTGTCGGCTACAGCCTCACCGGCCAGGCTAAGTATCCCCCTGATTGGCACTTGTACCCAGTCCGGGCGGTTGTTCAGCTCATAACGGATCTCATAGAGCGCTTTCTCCAATACGAAGGCATCCAACAGTGTACGTAGCTGCTCTCCGGTCGTTGGAAGGAATGTCGAACCAGAGGCGACCTCGAGGTAACCGCTGAGGAAGCTTGCCGCTGTGCAGATGTACCAGAAGTCAGCCCAGGCGACCAGCCGCGGTAGGTCATCCTCCATGACAATCACGTCCGGCGCACCTTGCAGTAGCCCGGCGTAAGGCGCATAGTGGAGCGACCGCAGCATCCCTGCAACATCTCTTAGAGCGGAGCGTTTGAGCTTCCGCTCACCCAGCGGGCGATCGGGCTCGCCCTCAAAGTCGATGATGACGAAGTCCCGGCCGGTCCACAGCACTTGGCCGAGATGGTAGTCCCCGTGATGGCGGATCCGCGTACCGGTGATCCGGTTATCGCGAATAGGCCGGAAGAACTCGACCAGTCTTCTATCGAGTTGCAGAACCTGTCGCGCCTCCCGGCGTACGGATGCCGGAATCCGTGGAAGCCTTTGGTACAACACTTCAATCACCCGTTTTTCAAGCGAAATCATCCCGTGATATACGCCGTTGCGATAGAAGTCGGTAAACGGCTCCGGTTCAAATTCAGACGCGCCTTTCGCCGTTGAGAGCGCGGTGTGCATTTCGGCGGTTCGGCGACCCAACAACTGAGCGTCGTCCAGGTATCCACCGATGAGCGATTGCGCCGCCGGAGGAAGTTCGACCTCAAGGGAGTCAAGCGGATGCCGTTGTGGCGATTCCGGGGGCCAGTCAAACTCGGCCCGTTCGACCAACACCCTTCGGAAATACTCGCCCAGGCGGTCCTGGGTGTACTGCCAGGCATCACCGTGGCTGTCAACGAACTCTTGCAGAATGCCAACCGTCACAGGCTCGGCGTTCTTCTGCCGATACTCGAGCCAGCCCGCGACAGAAGGTACGTTCTCAAACCTCACTCTTTCCGTGAGGTGGCGACCAATCTCGAGATCCGGGTTTGTCCCTTCCTCCAGCTTCCGGAAGAGCTTGAGGATGAACTGGTCGCCATAGACGACCGAACTGTTGCTCTGTTCAGCCCGAAGCAACCGTGACCCAAGCCGCTCCGCCGCGCCCCTCAGCATGGACCGGAATGCACGCGACGGCGACGCCGCCAGTATGCCTTCCCTGCCTTTCATCAGCCTTCTTCTGCTTATCCCGTCCAGCAGAGTCTGACGGAACTCGTCCGTATGCAAAGCTTGGTACAGTACGCCCTCATCACCATCCGGCCCCTCGAGCCGGGCGATGATCGAGTCGGAATGGTGATTCCAGATTTCAATAACTTGTTCGCCGGTGGCTATTGATAACGGTAAGAAGTAAGTGTCATTCTCTCCCTCGCTGTACGCGAGCCGGATGAGCGTTCCCTGAGATCGGCCATTCGGCATGGGAATGACATCCGCCATCTCCGCCGTCCGGATAGTCCGCGCCTTCCCCCGGAACCAACGCTGCTTCTTCATGTACGAGGGAAGAACTCTCAGCAGTCGGTTGACCGCGGTCCCCGTAAACACAGCATCCCAGGCCGCGACTCTGACCACGGGCGCCGCCTCTCTGGAGAGGCCCACCGGCCTGGCTTCCTCATTCTCGGCCAATTCGAGCGAAAACCAGTAGAAGTCATGGGGGCCGAGGGTGATGAAGTATGGCAACTCGCCAATCCTCGGAAACACGACCCGTCCGGACATCTCGACCGGAACCATGCCTTCGAACTCACTGAGATCGAATTCGACCGGCTGCGGATAATGGGATAGGTTCGCAATCACAAATACTGTCTCGTCGCCTGCGCGCCGAAGGAACGCCAGGACGCGTTTGTTTTCCGGGTTCAGAAGCTCCATACTGCCCCGGGACAGCGCTGCCGATTGCTTCCGCAGTGCGATCATCCGCTTCATCCACCACAGCAACGAGTTTGCGTTCTGTTGTTGCGCCTCGACATTGACGCTCTCGTAGTGGTATTCAGGATCGGTGTTGACGGGGAGGAAGAGCCGGTGAGTGTGGCCGGTCGAAAACCCCGCATTCCTGTCCGAACTCCACTGCATAGGCGTTCGAACAGAATTCCGGTCACCAAGATAAATGTTGTCTCCCATTCCGATTTCGTCACCGTAGTATATGACCGGGGTACCCGGCAGGGACAGCAGAAGTCCGTTCATCAACTCAATCAGCCGGCGCCGGTTGCCCAGCAGGGGCGACAGCCGCCTGCGGATTCCAAGATTGATCCTCATCTGGGGATCGTGAGCGTAGGAACGGTACATGTAATCCCGCTCTTCATCCGTCACCATTTCGAGTGTGAGTTCATCGTGATTTCGCAGGAATATCGCCCACTGGGCCTGTTCTGGAATAGCCGGCGTCTGATCAAGAATATCGGTCACGGGAAAACGATCTTCCATCCGCGCCGCCATGAAGAGCCTCGGCATCAGGGGAAAATGGAATGCCATGTGGCATTCGTCGCCTTCCCCGAAGTAGGCGACCGCATCCTCCGGCCATTGATTCGCTTCGGCCAGCAGCACCCGGTCTTCATAACGAGACTCGATGTGGCGACGCACCTCCTTGAGGTATGCGTGGGTCTCCGGAAGATTTTCGCAATCCGTCCCCTCTCGTTCAAAGAGATACGGAACGGCGTCAAGACGCAGACCGTCGACCCCGAGGTCCATCCAGAAGTCCAATACCTTGAGCATTTTTTGCCGCACGGTGGGATTGTCGTAGTTTAGGTCCGGTTGGTGAGAGTAGAAGCGATGCCAGTAGTACGCTTTCGCAACGGGATCCCAACTCCAGTTTGAAGATTCGAAGTCCTTAAAAATGATCCGCGCATCGCTGTAGACTTGGGGGCTGTCTGACCAGACATAGTGATGTCTCCACCGGCTGTCGGCCTTGGCCCGCCGGGATTTCTGGAACCACTCATGTTGATCCGAAGTGTGATTCAGCACGAGTTCCGTAATCACCCGGATGTTACGGTCATGCGCGGCCAACAAGAACTCCTGAAAATCGCGTAGCGTGCCGTATGCAAGGTGTACACCGGTGAAGCTCGCGATGTCGTAGCCATCGTCTCTCCATGGCGATGGGCAGAATGGGAGCAGCCAGATCGCAGTTATGCCGAGTTCCTGCAGGTAATCGAGCTTTTGTTTGAGGCCACGGAAGTCTCCCATTCCGTCACCGTTGGCATCGCAGAACGCACGAACGTGCAATTCGTAGATAACAGCCTCTTTGTACCACTCGGGGTCTTTACCCAGCGTTCGTGATTGCTTTCTGCGCTTCATCCTCTTCTGCCGCCTACATGAAGTAATCGAAATGCCGCTCGGTTCGCACCCGCCGCCGTATGACTAGGACATGGGCCGGGTTGGAATGGGGGGCTAGTTCCACGTAATTTCGCGAGCCCTGCCACAAATAGCGAGCCTCCGTAAGCAGGTCGTGAGCCTGATACGATCGGGTCGCATCCAAACCCAGCTCCTTCAAGTCCAGATCTAGATATCCGCTCTGCCGGTGGTGTGGATCCAGATTGACCACCACGAGCACGATGTTCGACAAGTCAGTTGTACGCTTGCTGTAACACAGCAGTTGGTCGTTATCTGAGCGGTGGAAATGCAAGTTCCTTGTGCTCTGCAGCGCCGAATTCGTCCTACGGATCCCGTTAACCCGGGCAATAAACTCCTTGAGGCTGTCCGGACGATCCAGGTCCCAGGTCCGGATTTCGTATTTCTCTGAGTCCAGATACTCTTCGCTTCCCGGCTTCAGCGGTGTGTTTTCGCCGAGTTCAAATGCCGGTCCATAGATTCCGTAGTTCCCGCTCAGCGTCGCGGCTAGAACGAGCCTCGTAATGAAGGCCGGACGCCCCCCGAACTGAAGGTATTCGGGCAAAATATCCGGCGTGTTGGGCCAGAGGTTCGGCCGGAAGTACTCTTGCACCTCGGTCTGCGTCAGTTGCGTCATGTAGTCAGTGAGTTCCTGCTTGGTGTTACGCCAGGTGAAATAACTATAAGATTGCGTAAAACCAAGCTTGGCCAGTCTGTACATGACCGACGGCCGGGTGAATGCCTCCGCGAGAAAGATCGTCTCG
Organism: uncultured Solibacteraceae bacterium; assembly: GCA_964468205.1. Classification (GTDB taxonomy): domain Bacteria; phylum Acidobacteriota; class Terriglobia; order Bryobacterales; family Bryobacteraceae; genus CAWELS01. Next base: position 29,170 of record CAYXVG010000044.1, read on the forward strand.
GGGTATAACTCCTTCACCTCCCGGATCACCCATTCCCAGAACGAAAATGCCTTCGTATGTGGATTGTCCACCCGGTAAATCCTGATCCCTTCCTTGCACCAATGTAGAATTACGTTCTTCAACGCTTCCCACAAACGCTGCCAGTCATCCGTTTCGAAGTCGATGGGGTAGATGTCCTGATATTTTTTCGGCGGATTCTCGGCGTATTGGATCGAACCATCCGGCCGCTTCTTGAACCACTCTGGATGCTCGTGGACCCACGGATGATCGGGAGAGCACTGGAAAGCGATATCCAACGCAAGCTCAATCCCGAACTCTTTTGCTGCGGCTATCAGCCGGCGGAAGTCCTTGGCGGTTCCTAACTCCGGATGAATTGCCGTGTGGCCGCCCCCCGGCGATCCAATCGCCCATGGACTTCCGACATCGTCGGGCTGATTCGCGGTGGTATTATTCGGGCCTTTTCTGTGGGTTCGACCAATCGGGTGGATCGGCGGAAGATACAGCGTGTCGAACCCCATCGACGCGACGTAGTGCAGCTTCCGTTCGCAGTCCTTAAAAGTCCCGTGCGCACCCGGAGTATCGGAGCACGAGCGTGGAAACAGCTCATACCAGCTACTGAAACGCGCTCTCTCCCGGTCCACCTGAACCGCCAATTCATGTTGGTATGTTGAAGCGTGGCGTCTGTCAAGGAGGTCGCGCATCCACTGTTCGAGAAGCTCATCGAGAGCCGTCTCGCGTTTCCGCTCCACTTCCACGCTTTCGTCGCGCAGGAGGTCAGCCCAAACCTTCAACTCGGGCGGGCTATCGGACTTCTTGATGCACTCATCCAGGAGTTGAGCGCCTGACAGGTAGTCAAGATGCGTATCCTGGTCAGCGGAGATTCGTTTTCGTAAATCATTGCGCCAGGTTTGAAACGGGTCGATCCACCCTTGAATCGTGTAACGATAACGGCCGATCTCCCCGACGGTGAAGACGCCTCTCCAGCGATCGTTCGCCAGACGGCTCATCAGTTGCGCTTTCCAATCCGTCTCACTCTCGTTGCGGTAGAGAACCGCGCACGCAATTGTGTCGTGGCCGTCTGCATAGATATCGGCTTCGACTGCTACTTCCTCGCCGGGGGTCCGCTTGATTGCTACTCTTCCGCAATCGAATTCCGGATAAACGTTGTCAATAACGACACGGGATCTTTCGCTGTTCATCAAGTGTTTGACCTCGCGGGTGCGAAAGGAGACAATGCGCCGAGCCTGTTGTTTCAGCGAAACTCGGGCGGTGCGGAATGCACTATAGTAGTTGGGTCACTGCGGTAACAATGTGGCCAGCGGTGATTCCGTACCGTTCCATCAGTTCGGGTCCCTTTCCGCTTCTGGGAATTCCGCGTACCGCAAGTTTGACCACTTGCGGGCGATACCGGGCGACAGCCGCTGACACTGCGTCACCGATTCCCCCATGAACATAGTGATCTTCGACCACCACAAAGCGTCCGGCTGTCTTCTCCGCGCAGGCTCCCAATGTCTCCTCGTCGATGGGTTGGACACTGAACAGGTCGACAACCCGGGCCGCAATCCCGTCACGTGACAGGCGCTCATAGGCCTCCAGCGCCTCGAACAGCGTGATTCCGCCCGCCACTATCGTGATCACATCCGCGTCACTCTGCCGCACTACTTTGCTCTGACCCAAACCGAACTTGGACTCCGGGGCGTAAATCACCGGCGTCTTAGGCCGTGTCGTCCTGATGTACACAGGCCCGTCGGTCTCGATTGCCAAACGCACGGCCTCCCACGTACTTACAGCGTCGCTCGGGTAAAGGACTTTGAAGCTCGGCTGTGCGCAAAACAGCGCGATATCTTCGAGCCCCATCTGCGAAGGTCCATCCTCGCCAATCGACACTCCGGCGTGGCTGCCGGCCAACTTGATGTTGTTGCCGCCGATTGCCGCCATTCGCGCGAAATCATATCCTCGGGAAAGAAAGCATGCAAAACTCGCCGCGAATGGGATGCGGCCTTCCGAAGCCAGACCCATCGCGGCTCCGATCATGTTTTGTTCGGCAATGTACATCTGGAAGAAGCGGTCCGGATGACGCTCCTCGAAGAGCGCGGTGTAAGTGGAATTCTTCACATCACCGTCGAGCACGACTATGTCTTTGTTTACCTCTCCGGCTGCGGCCAGCGCTTCGCCAAAGGCTCTTCGCGTCGCCACCGATTCGCTGCCGTTTTGGTAGCGCATGAATTCGCGCGACGTCGCGCTTGGAGCAGGGCGCGGCGTGGTGGGCTTTTCTTCGGCCTGAGGTTTTGATCGGGCCTGGTGCTCGGCTGGCTCGGGGTGGCGAATAACTGACTCTGCCGCGTGAACGTCAAGCGGTTTACCGTGATAACCGTTTTTGTCTTCCCACTCAGGTATCCCCTTCCCTTTAGTCGTCCGGGCGAGAATCACGGTGGGCTCCCCAGCGTGGTCCGCGGCCTGCGTGAAACGCTCGAGAAGATCTGTCACGTCATGTCCGTCGGCGATCAGAGCGTTCCAGCCGAATGCCTTCCAGCGGCGTTCATAAGCGTCCAGTCCGTGTCCCAGCATCGTTGGTTCGCTTTGGCCCAACCGGTTCACGTCGATTACCACGCACAGATTATCAAGACTGTAATGTGACGCGACTGCTGCAGCCTCCCAGACGGCCCCTTCCATGCTCTCGCCGTCCCCCATGAGTACGTAAACTCGTTTCGAAGATCCGTCCAACCGCTTTGCGTTCAGCGCAATGCCGAGACCAGACGAGAGCCCCTGCCCGAGGGAACCGGTAGCGATTCTGACAAACGGCGCCCGCGGAGTTGGATGTCCTTCCAGGTCGGAGTCGATCTGGCGAAGGGAGAGGAGATCACTTGAAGCTATAAACCCAGCTTCGGCAAGAGCAGCATACAGCAGAGGCGCGGCATGCCCCTTAGATAGGATGAAGCAGTCGTTACCCATAGCAGCCGGTTCGGCTTCTCGCCTCATCACGTCGAAAAACAATACGGCCATGATCTCCGCGGCGGAGGCGCAGCTCGTGGGATGTCCGCTGCCAGCCGCAGTCGTCGATCGAATCGACTCAGTTCGCAGGCGCGTGGCACGCTCAATCAGATCGTGCATGAGATCGCGCTTTGGTAGTGCCATCGATGAGGCGACACGCGTCTCCGCCTTTTGTTTCCCGCGAATTCGAGAGCAGCCTACAAGCAGAGTTCGACTTGGTCGAGAAACGCTTCGGTTACCGCCGGCAGGTCGTATCGTTCCACTTGTTCCCGAGCGGCTCTTGCCAACTTGTTGCGAAGTTCCGAATCGTCGTGCAATAGGAGAATCGCCCCGGCGAACTCCTCCACACTGCCCGGCCGGCACAGCAATCCGTGCGGTACAACCTCTGGCGCCGAAGCCGCATTCGACGCGATCACGGGCAAGCCGGCAGCCATTGCCTCCAGGAACACGAGTCCAAATCCTTCTTGCGCGCTCGGCAAACAGAAAGCGTGCGCGGTGGTGTACTCACGCACCAATTCTCCGAAAGAGACATAGTCTACCCACTCGACTGTGCTCCCGAGTCCAAGCTCACGGGACAGACGCTGCCAGGGATCGCGCTGCGGCCCGCCGCCCACGATTCGAACCAGGAGATCCGGGACCCGTGAAACGGCTTGTGCCGCCGCCCTGAGTAGAGTATCGACCTGTTTTCGCTTGTAGTGCCGGCAAACGCAAAGGACAACGAAACGGTTGGCGGGAGGCGTTGCCCCGGATTCGCTGATCCGTCGCCGCCAAAACTTAAGATCGATCGCTTCCGGCACGATTCCGATTGGCCTATCGTAACCATAGCGCCGGCGAATATTCTCGGCACAGTACCGGCTGATGGTAATCACCCGGTCCGCCCGATGCACATGTCGGGCTTCCAGGCGTGCCTGCAAAACTATGCTCGCCTTCGTCAAGCCGGATTCGAACGGCGCCGCGTCGCCGAGCACACCCTTAATGTTGGCGATATGTGGCGCTCCAGAGCGCGGCAGCGCGTAGCCGTCAACATCAATGCCGACAGTCGCGTCCAGTCCACTCAAATTTTGAAATCGGAGCAACTCGTTAAACGCAATGCGCCGGACCGTAAACACCGGGAAAGGGAATTGAGGCCTGATCTCCTCAACCCTGACACCAAGCGCCTGGAATCCCTTTGCCAAATTGGATGTCGCCACCGCGCATCCACTGCCAGTCCGCGGATCCGACGGCATCGCCGTTATGATGCCGAGATTCTTTAGCTTCCGCTTACTGGAGAGGCTCACGGCAATTCCACAGTTCCCCTGAAACGCTGATCTCTTCAGGCATGTCTACATCGTAAAGGACCCGGTAGAGGCTTTTGCTGTTTCCACCTCTTGTGATACGGAACCGAAGGAGGACGACGACAGGTTCTGTACCGGGGTCAGCAGGATTGATGCGCCGGCGAACGCCCGGGAGTTCAGGGTTCTTGTCGTCTCCCCTGATTTGCGGCGCGCTCCGGGGACTTGAAAGAGTCCGCGAGAACAGCTCGGGGCGGCTAACGAAGGGTCGCTCGCCCGGCGCGTCAAGTCTGGTGGCGCAATCCACTGGGAGTACGTTATATGGCTTATAGAATTTCCCTTGGCCGGGATGTGGAGTCCGCTGTTCGCGATGTGGCTCGGGAGCAAATCAACAAGGCTGTGCAAGAGCTCAATGTCGAAGGACTCTCATTTCATGAGCAGGTACATCAGGTTCGGAAACGTTTGAAGAAGATCCGCGGTGTTCTGCGTCTCGTGCGTCCCGCTCTCGGCGTGCAATACGCCCAATCCAACGCCTATTTGCGCGACCTAGGCCGTCAGCTTGCCGGACTTCGCGACGCCGAGGCGATGGTCGAGTCGGTTGAAGGACTGATCCAGCACGCTTCGGACGAGCAGGAGCGCAGCGCACTCAATCAGGTGAAGGAGTTACTGGTGGAACGCAGGGACAGTCTAAGCCAGGATTCTGGCTGCAAAGGCATGCCGATCGAATCTGTGGTCGAAAGACTCGAGCGTGCATCCACTATGGCGGGGAAGTGGAAACTGAAATCCCGCGGGTTTAAGTCTATTGCCGGCGGGCTGCGAAAGACTTACTCAAGAGGCTGCGCCGGACGCAAGCAAGCATACCAGGAGAATAGTCCAGAGGCGTTCCACGAATGGCGCAAGCGGGTCAAATACCACTGGTACCACGTGCGGCTGTTACAGGAACTGTGGTCTGGGCCAATGAACGCCCGCCGCGACGAGGCGAAGCGGCTCGCAGATCTCCTCGGCGATGATCACGATCTCGCGATCCTGCAGGAACGTTTGACCAAGGGTCGTAATCCGGACCTCCACCCGGATGCGTTGGCAGCAACTCTCGCCGCGGTGCGGCGCCAAAGCTCAGAATTGCGGGACCAGGCTCGACCCCTCGGCCAGAAGCTCTTCGCCGAAAAGCCGAGGCGCCATATCAAAAGGCTGGGACGTCTTTGGCAAGCGGAAAGCTCTTAGCGTTACCGCTGGGTCTTAAAACAGACGGTAGCCCCGCAACCGAAGCTGACGCTTGGCCTGAAACGGATCGTCTTCAATGCCGGTCTCCCCCTCAAGGTTAGCTATGTCACTCGATTTTCTTTCAAACTTCGAAACGTCCGGCATCGAGCAGTTCTATCCGTATCTGCTCGATCTCCTGCGAGCTGGCGTTGTGGTCCTCGGCGCATTTATCGCGTCGGCGCTCACGACGAAACTCTTCGTGAAATACCGGAACAGAATCGTCCGGACGATGACCCGCAGCGCTGGGGATCAGGCCGAGGCGATTGAGAAGCGCGCCGATACGGTCGGAAGTCTCCTCCAGAAAACAGCGGTCACGGTGATTTGGATAGTGGCCATCATTATGGCGCTCAAGGAAGTCGGTTTCGATGTCGGCCCGCTCCTCGCTGGCGCTGGAGTTGCCGGTCTGGCCATCGGCTTCGGCGCCCAGAATCTGGTTAGGGATGTGATCACAGGTCTTTTCATCCTGCTGGAGAACCAGATCCGGGTTAACGACGTGGCAATCATAAATGGAACCGGCGGCTTGGTGGAGGAGATCAATCTCAGAACTACCGTCCTGCGAGGCCTGGACGGAGTCGTCCACATTTTCCCCAACGGCGTCATCAGCGAGCTGTCGAACATGACTCGGACCTTCTCGTATTATGTCTTCGACATGGGTATCGCCTACAAAGAAGATACGGATCAGGTCGCCGAACTGATGAAAGAGGTGGCCGAGGAGATGCGTCACGATCCGCATTATGGTCCGTTGATTCTCAATCCGCTGGAAGTGCTCGGCGTGGACAAGTTCGCCGACTCTGCCGTCATCCTCAAGGCCCGTATCAAAACAAAGCCGATCAAGCAGTGGGAAGTGGGGCGCGAGATGAACCGCCGTATCAAGAAGAAATTCGACGAGGCCGGAATCGAGATTCCATATCCGCACCGCAGCATCTACTTCGGCGAGGCCAGCAAACCGGTGGAGTTAAAGCTCGACCAGGCTAGCCGCGAAGAGATCAAGGAGGTGGTTCGCGAAGTCCTGAAAGACGCGGCTTGACGCTGTTACAGCCCCGCCAAACGCTGGGTGGTCGCGCGAAGACAGAAAGGAAAGGTGCACACAATTGCTCCACCCGCCGCTGGCCTGGAGTATTATTCTATTTCTTACGGCAGCGGGCGCCGTAACGTATTTCGGGTCTCGCTTGACACGCGTCGCGGACCGCCTGGCCGATGTCACCGGTTTGGGCGAGGCAGTTGCCGGCGCGGTTCTACTGGGTGCCGCGACTTCCCTTCCAGGAATCGTTACCTCGGTTATTGCCGCACACGAAGGCTTCCCGGAGTTGTCGGTCAGCAATGCAATCGGCGGGATCGCCGGCCAGACGGTGTTCCTCGCGATAGCTGACATTGCTCACCGCCGGGCGAACCTGGAGCACGCCGCGGCCTCGGCGCCCAACATGATTCAGGGCGCGCTGCTGGTCACACTCCTGGCAATTCCGATGCTAGCCGCCTTCACTCCGGAAGTGCTGATCTTATCTGTTCACCCGGCGACTCCCCTTATGTTCGCCATTTACGCTCATGGCATTGGGATAGTGCGTGAGAGCCACCTTCATCCGATGTGGCGGCCCCAGATGACCGATGAAACCCGGCCTGACCGGCCGGATGAAACCGCAGGCGGCGGCCGGCGCCTCCAGAGTCTGTTTTTGCAGTTCATCGTGTTAGCCGCGATTGTCGGAGTCGCGGGGTGGGTCGTCTACCGTGCGGCGGTGAATATCCTGAAGGACACCGGCATCTCGGAAACGGTGACCGGGATGTTGCTGACGGCCCTGGTAACCTCCATGCCAGAACTCGTAACCTCCCTCTCCGCCGTCAGGCGTGGCGCCCTCACGCTTGCTGTTGGTGGAATACTCGGTGGCAACGCGTTTGACACGCTGTTCCTTGGCTTTTCCGATGTCGCGTTCCGCGAGGGTTCCATCTACCACGCAGCATCCGGCGAGCAACTCCTCTTGATTGCGCTCTCCATTCTCATGACCAGCACCTTGTTGACCGGACTGCTCCGCCGCGAAAAGCACGGAATTGCCAACATCGGTTTCGAGAGTTTCGCCGTGGTCGTACTTTACTTTCTGGGAGTCATTCTTGTGGTGATGCCTGGATAACCAGCTCGTCGGCAAACTCTGAAACGGCAGCAGGCTCCAGGGGTCTTCTCAGCGCTGAGGCGAATCGGTGAATGAATTCCTACAAAACTCGTTGTACGTACTCGGGGTTGAGGTCCTGGTCCCTCTCCTGGTTGCCATGATCCTTGGCGGACTCGTCGGCTGGAACCGCGAGCTAGGCGACAAACCAGCCGGACTCAAGACCCACATGATGGTCGCGCTTGGCGCCGCTGCATTCACGCTCGTTGCCCTGCGTATCTTCAACAACACCGTTAACGACGGAATGCTCTCGGGCTCGGACCCAATCCGCATCGTGGAGGGTGTGGCAACCGGTATTGGCTTTCTGGGCGCAGGCTCGATCATCCGCAATCGAGGCGAGATTCAAGGGATCACCACGGCAGCCGGGATCTGGGTCGTCGGGGGCGTGGGCGCCGCCTGCGGCGCGCGTCACTTCGATATTGCTGTCAGCGCCACCATGCTCTCTTTGATCATCCTCGCCGTAATCCGGAAAGTGCAGCGCCGCGTATTGCGGAACTAGACGCCGTTACTGTCGATACTCATTTCGCCCCGGGGCGTTAGATTGTCTCTACTGCCAGCCCGAAGACTTTCGAAATCATCTCGATGTCGACGCGGTTATGACCGGTCATCAGGAGGTAGTGGTGAGAGACCAGCCGCTCCATCAGCCGGTGGCCATCATTCACTCGGAGTACCGCACCGTTCCGGCAGTCCGAACCAGGATACTGGGCGTAGCCCTCGAGGCTTCCCTCGCCAACAGTGAGGCAATCAAGTTTCGGGTGCAGCTTGGCAAGAGTGATTTCCCCTTCCGGCAGCCGGGCGTCTATTGCCGTGGCGTTGTCGTCAACTATGGCGAGCACCTTCGGCCGCAGCTTCCATTCCGAGGCAAAAGACTCCGGCAGCACGCCAAGATAGCCGCAGTGGGCCACCAGAACACAATCCTCTGGAGATTTTTTCTCTGGGAAGTTCGGAATCCGTTCGTGCTTCAGCGCGGTCTGACCAACCAGGAACGGATACAGGTTGGTCATCATGATGGGCACGTCGAGAGAATTGTGAAGGATGTACTTTGTGAGCATCGACATCGTGTCCGCTTCGCATCCCCAGATCAGCCGGCGCTGTTCGTAGAGCAGGTTCCAGGCGAGGCACGGCGTCGTATCCGAGAAGTGTGACTCGTTCAGACAGTTGATACCCACCGAGCGAATACCGGGGTCCGCGTCCAGTTCCCGGCTCACGGCTAGGTAAATCTTTAGCGCGCTAAGCAGCGACCGCGGTGAAACTCCCTTTGTCACGATCTTCCGGCATCGGGCCACCTCCTGTGCGTCACTGTCGGGGATCTCCTTTGCCCGCGCCCCCAGCTCACGAAAGCTCTTCTTCACAATCGAAATGCCGAATTTGTCCTTGATCCGCTCCGAACATTCGTCCTCCCACCAGTAGAAGCGTTTGAAGATCTCGGGTTGGAACCCCTCACCCGGGTTGTCTTGGTAAACCAGAAACTTTGACTGCGTGAGCTCTCTCTTCACCGCCAGTGCCCGGCAAACGTGCTTCGCCTGGGCCGCCGTGTACGGGGCAATCGTAGTGACTCCTTCAGCCCTCAGGTAGCTGGCAATCTCCCAATCCCACATCGAGAGTGTGCCGAATTCGGACGTGATCAGCAAGATTGGAATCTCAATCCCCTGAAAGTCGTGGCGCCGGCGATACGCTTCGCCGAGGATTTCCGGAAAGACCACCGCGTCAGCTCCGTCCGGCGGTGCGCCCAGCGGCGCCGCCTCCAGAAACTCTGCTTGGTCTCGGAGCAAGGCTCGCAACGCGTTGAGTTGCGCCTCGAACGCTTCGGTTCTTCCACCGCTGAAGTGAAGTGGTTGTAGTCGTGCTTTCACTGTGTCCGCCTTTTTAGCCTCTTGATCTGATGCCAATCGGCCGCTCTTGCAGGTTCAACCAGCCGTCGCGGCAATCCTCCGGAGTTCCTCAACGCTTCTCGCGACCGCTCGGTCTTCATCTCCGCCATAGTCTGGATGTAGGAAATCAATCTCAACCGCCAGAAAACCTCTGTACCCGGCATCCTTCAACAGTTGGGCCAGCTTCTGATTGTTCACCACGCCGTCGCCCACTGGGGCGCACGAGAAGAAGAACCATTCGTCAGCGGCGATGCCCTTCTGCACCTTCAGGTCCTTGATATGCGTTGCGTAGACATGCGGCGCGAGCTTTTCCATACCCTTTATCGGGTCGTCCAAGAGCCGCAGGAAATTACCCGTATCGAAATTGACCCCGAGGTAAGGGGAGCCAACAGCGTCGATGAGCTGGAGTATTTCGTCGGCCGTGAAATCGATGTGGTTTTCTACCGCCATCTGGATGTCGTAATCTTGCGCCACCTTCACCGCCTTCTTGAACATCTTCGTCAACTGATCGAGTTGCGGCTTGTGCGGCTCATGGCGGAACCTGAGGCTGCTGCCGACCACGCGCATCACATCGGCGCCGATACTCCGGGCACGTGGGACGCTCGCGATCATGTCCTCGTATGCCTCCGTGTTCCGGCCGCCTTCGAGCCCGTCGGGATGGCCCCATGCGTAGACGCGGTCCATCCCGTACTCGTCGAGAACACCCTTCACCTCGCCCAGATAGACTGGGTCCTGGCGCGGTATGAAACAAGATTCGAGGGAGACTCCGTCCACCTTCAGTTCATGGGCACGCGCAAGGAAATCCTCCAAAGTCATCCTGCGCGGCGGCGGGTCCTGTTGCGGATAAACCTCACCGAAAAACCGGTGGTAGCAGTAACTGTCGATTCCAATTTTCATAAATGCGTTCCCGGCGATCGCTGGACCTCTGTTGCTTTACCTATCATTACAGTACGACAGGAATTGTATGTCTCCTGAATTGGCAAAGTCAAGCAAACGAGGATGCAGGCGTCACAACCCACGAACGGCGGCCATGCCGGAGGCTGCGCTCGCTTCAGATGTATCATTGGAGCGCACGAGCCGGACGTGAAACTTGCAGCGGTCGCCCCGATGCCGGGCAACATAGTATTCGAGCGGAGTCCCGTCGTCGAGCTCTCCAATACTCTTAAGCAGCAGCGCTGGGCTGCCAGGACGCACCTGCAGCAGTTTGGCTTCCGCCTTGTCCAACGCAACCGCTTCGATCGTCCGGTAGCCGCGACTAATCACCAGGCCATAGTCCCGGGCCAGCAGGGCATACAGCGACTGGTTCGAAAAATCCTGTTCCACAACCGACGGACAGAAATGTTCGGGTATGTAGGTCGCTACGATCACCTCGGGGACTCCGTCTAGGAACCGCAGCCGGGTCAGCATGATCACGGAATCCCCCTCTTTCAGTTGGAGCGCCCCAGCCACCTCGGCGCCGGCGGGAATCACTCGAAGCTCGAGCACCCGCGTGTAAGGTCTCTGGCCCCGGGAGACAGCGTCCTCGTAGAACCCTTTCAAACTCTGCATGAGCGCACCGTGATAGGCCGGAGCCGTAATCATGGTGCGCTTCCCGCTTTTTTTGATCACCAATCCCTTTTGCACCAGCAGCGACATCGCCTGGCGAACCACCGTCCGGCTGACGCCGAGGCGATCGCACATCTCCTGCTCGCTGGGCAGAAACTGGCCCGGCCGCCACGCCTGGGCACGAACCTTCTCCTCGATCAGAGTTGTGAGCTGATGGTAATAAGGGATCGGGCTATCGAGGTCGATCGAGCCGGCGTGGAAGACAACGGATTCGGAATCAGGTTTTTGCACGGCTTGCGGCATGATCGTGCATCTTCACTTATAATACACCTCGAATAGCTATACTGGTGTAAGGATAGGATTTTAGTAGAGTTCGGAGCCGCGGACGCTCGGTCCATGGCACCCGCGAGTATATTCTTCGTGTTGACTGGCGCGAATTCGGCGTACTATTCTCCAGCTATGATTACAGGTTTCGGTTCGTCGCGCTTCCCCACCGCTTGGCCGCGTGTGTCAACGCTACTAGCCGCGGCTCTCCTGCTGCTGTCTGCCTCAGCCGCGCTAGCCGCGGGCGCTCCCACGAACGAACCGCTAAAGGTGGTAGTAGTTATCGGCGGTCACGCCTTTGAGCCCAGTTTCTTCTCGGTGTTCGAAGGGCGGCCCGAGTTTGAGACCGTCGTCCATCCGCATCCGATGGCATTCCGGCCGAAGCTCACGGGCTTCGATGTCATCGTCCTCTACGACATGCTCGACAGCCTGGAACCGCCAAAGCAGAAACGATTGCAGGAATTCCTCGCGGCGGGTAAAGGGCTGGTAGTATTGCACCACGCGCTGATCAACTATGGATCCTGGACGTGGTGGCAGGAAGAGGTCTCCGGCGGCCGCTACATTCGAAAAGGGGAGGAACTTCCGCCTTCCGAATTTGAACATGACCTAAACATGCACATCCGCTCGGTTGCAGAGCATCCGATCACGCAAGGTCTCGGGTCGTTCGAGATCATCGACGAAGCCTACAAAGGCATGTGGTTCTCCCCCCGGATTAAGGTGCTACTTGAGACGGATCATCCCGCCGCGGACAGGCCGGTCGCCTGGATCGGTCCCCACGAGAAATCGCGGGTGGCGGTTATCCAACTCGGCCACGGCCGCGAGGCTCATGAGAATCCGAACTACAAGCGCCTGGTTCATAACGCCATCCTCTGGGCAGCCGGGCGATTGCAGTAGACTCCCGCCGCGGGTCTGAGTCAACTGACGCCGGACATCTGCCGCACACCCGCCTGTCGCAGCGCCGGCTTGCAGATCTCCGAGGCGATCGCCGCCAACTTCGTGAACGTCTCGCCATCGATTCGCAGCTTGAGCACCTCGGCAATCACCTGCGTCCAACCATGAAGGAAATAGAGCCATCCATCTTCGATCTCGAGGCCCCGGCTCACGCGCTGGTCCAGAGCCTGGTGCAGGAAGTCCAGTTCTCCCCTGTAGTTCAACTCCCACGCCACCCCATTCTCGGGAAGCTGGCCACGATCCGTAATCGGGGAGCCAGGTAGATCCTTACCCATGCCAGTGGCATTCACCACAATCGAACCGGGCGTGAGAGACTCCATCAGCCGATCGTTCTCCGCGGGATCCGTCTGGCAGTGGTATTCGAAGTAGATGTCTGTCTCGAGCTTCGAAACCATCTCGCGCAGTCTTCCGAGCCGCCCCGGCGACCGATTCACTATGACACAGCGGCCAGGCCGGTCCCCCGGTTCGCGTTTGTTAATAAAGTGCAATACGATTGCGGTGGTCGACCCACCCGCTCCCAGGCAAAGTAGTTCACCGCCCGTGCGTTGGAAGTAATCCGCTCCGAGCATGGCATCCAGGCTCATGCCGGCCGTGATCGGGTCCTTTGCATGCCCGGCCAGCCAACTGCTTTCCTTCGAGATGCTGGACACCTCCGCGCATATCTCGGCGTAAGGGTCCAGATAATCAAAGATATCCCGCGCGGCTTCAAGCAGATTGATCTTGTGTGCCGTGACGAGCGCGCCGAGTGATAGGGGGTCGTGCTTGATTTGGGCCACGGCGCGGCGATAGTCCTCCGGGTCCGCATGCAATTTGAGATCGACGCCCTCCAGCTTCACATCGGGCCGGCCAAGTTCGGCGGCCCAGCGGGGGAAGACCTTCATGATGGACGACTGCGTTGTCGTCACGCCGATGAAGTACATCGTCGGCTGTTGCTGTGTCTTGATTGATTGCATGAGATGAACCTCCACTCGCCGGGCTAATCCGCGGCCGCGAGCCGTGCTGGATTGTCGGCCAGGCGAAAACCGTTTCCGTCCCGCAGAACGAGTTTTCGAAAACCCCGGCCCGCAATACTGCCGTAGTCGTGGCCAGCGTTTCCGGGATACACAAAAAACGTGACGAAGTCCTCCTCCAGACTGAGATTCACGGACCGGTGAGCCCACCGAGGAGGTACATACACAACCCGCCCCGGCGTCACCTCTTCGGCGGACCATTCACCCTCTTCGGTTTCCATCAGCAAGAGCCCGCGCCCGCCAATTCCGTAGTAGATCTCCGCCGTCTCGCGCACTGAATGATAGTGTCCCTTGGTGAGGAAGAACTCGTCTCCAATCACGCCGGGATGGACCACTGACAAGCCGCTGAGCAGTTCGCCCGGCTCTTCAGGGCGGCGGATCTCGAAGACCTCGTAGAGAATGGTATCCTCGGCCGCCAGCTTCTCTTGATAAGCCTGCTCATCGGTGAAGTAGCCGCCGAGGTCTGACAGCCTGCGGATAAGGTGGGTGTCAAACCGGGCGGCATTGGTGCGGTGAGCGGCGGCAGAGACAATTTCAACGCTGAACGGTTTGCTGTTCATCAGTGCTTCCTCCAGATGATCGTGGCTGCGGTTCCAGAACGACTTTCAAGCCGCTTCCGCCCTGCGCCTCCCGAAACGCCTCCCGCGCCTCCGAGAGGGGATAGCGCCTTCCTACCAGAGGGCGAAGATCGATTTCGCCGTCGGAAACCATATTTGCCGCGCGGCGGCAGTCAGCCGTACTGCAAGCCGTCGAGCCTGTTACGATCAACTCTTTGTAGTGAACGAGGTTCGCATTAAACCGGATTTCCGGGCGGTCCTTGGGCAAGCCGGCGAAGTAGTTAATCCGGCCCCCTGGAGCGGCCAACTCCAGAGCCTCTTGCATTGCTTCGTGAGCAGGCGCGGCCACCACAACGGCGTCCGCGCCCGCGCCGCCGCTCTCCTGCACAACCGCCTTGGCCAGGTCTTCCAGCTTGAAGTTCACTACCCGGTCCGCGCCTAGCTCAGCCGCCTTACAGAGCCTGTCTGGCTGACAATCGCTCACAATCACGCGGCTGGCCTGGCGGTGTTTCGCCAGCAGAAGGTGCATCAGTCCGATCGGCCCGGCGCCCTGGATAAGGACAACATCTTCCCGCTCAATGGCAAGACAATCCTGGCCGTGCAGCACGCAGGCAAATGGCTCAATCAGGGAGGCCGTCGCAGCGTCGATTTCTGGCCCCAGCGGGGCCACGTTCCCTTGCTCGATAGCTGCCGCCGTTACGCGCATGTACTCGGCAAACGCTCCGTCAATGGTGACTCCGAACGCCTGATAGTCGGGACACAGATTGTTCGCCCCCCGCCGGCAGAAGCGGCACTGTCCACACCCCACGTTCGGCGCAACGAACACGCGTTGGCCGGCCTCCAACCCAGCTACTCGCGGACCGGTGGCAGCGATAACGCCGATGATTTCATGTCCCGGAATTCTCCGGGCGCCTGGGGTATATTTTCGATGTTGCCCGCGAAAGATTCGGATATCGGTGGCACAGATACTTGCCGCATCCACCCGCAATAGCAGTTCGTCTTCTCTGATCTCCGGAATGGGATACTGCTCGACTCGCAGGTCCTCCGGTCCGTAGTAGACCGCGGCCAACATCGATTTCACGCCGGCGCTCCTGTCCCCGTCCAAATTTCACTGAGCCGGACCGGCCGTCCCTCGCGGAACGAAGCCGTTGCCGCAAGCACGCTTGCCACCGCCCACTTGCCATCCTCGCCGGTCACCCGGGGCGGCCTCGCGGTGCGGATACAGTCGAGGAAATGCTTCATCTCCCGGATGTAGGCGTCGGCGAAGCGCTGTGGCCAAGTCCGATAGATGGGCGACACGATGCCGTGATCCCGGTCGGTGCAAACCACCACCGCCTGGCCGCGCAACTCGCCGATCTGAAGTATGCCTCGCTCGCCGATAATCTCAACCCGGGCGTCATAGCCGTATTCACACGGACAAACCCCAGATATGGAAGCGATCGCGCCGCTCTCGAAGCGGATCTCGGCGAGACCGCAATCATAGAAGTTCTCGGTATCGACGCCTCGCGCATCGCCCTTGAAGTTGGCGACCTCGGCGTACACCCGGCTCGGATTCGATCCGGCCAGCCATCGCACGCAGTCCCAGTCGTGACTGTTCACCTCGGCAAACATCCCGTTCGATGTCTTCAAATCGCGCGCCCACGCCGGCGGCAATCCAGGACCGTGCGTCAGCGACTTGATCACCATCGGCCGCCCTATCTCGCCCGCCTCGATCCTCGCCGCCCCCGCCTCGAACTCCGGATCGAACCGTCGCATGAAGCCGATCTGCAGGTGGACCTTGTTGCGCCCGGCAGCCGCGATCATGGCATCACACTCGGCCAGGTCCAGCGCCATCGGCTTTTCGCAAAGCACGTGCTTGCCGTGCTCAACGGCCAGCTCCGTGAGTTCCCGGTGGGTGAACGTCGGCGTGGTGATCACAACCGCCTCGAACCGCTCCCGGTCCAGCGCCTCATCGAGAGACGGATAGCGCGCTTCGGCGCTGTATTCCTCCGCGGTCGCTTCGAGCGTCTGTGGATGTGCATCCACGATCGCGGCAAGGCGCGCGTCCGGCACATGATTTACCAGGGAATTAGCGTGTACTCGCCCCGCCCGGCCCGCGCCAACCAGGCACACGCGTACAGGATCATTCATCTTCGGCAAAGCCCTCCTTCAGCTTCTCTTGCCAACGGATATACCGGTCCGCCGTCAGGCGGTAGGTTGCCTCGAGTTCCGGATCCGGCTCAATCACGTCTTCAGAAACCGGGGCGGCCGCCAGCGCCGCCGCGCCGATGTCCTCAATCAGTCCCGCCGCTTTGCCGGCCACCAGCGCACTCCCCCAGGTAGCGCTTTCCGGCAGCGTCACCGTGCGATAAGGAACGCCCAGGATGTCCGCCTTCATCTGGTTCCATGCCGTGCTTTTCGCTCCGCCACCGATCACTCTCGCTTCTTTGAACGGCAGTTCCGGAAGCAGTCCGCGCTGGATCTTCAGGTAGTAGGCGTACTCATAGCCGATGCTTTCGGCGATCGCGCGGAAGAAGTGAGCCGGCGTGTGCTTCCAGGAAAAGCCGATCCAGGCGCCGCGCATGGCGGGCGCGGCCGGACAGATCCGCCCGGTCAGGTGCGGACTGAATAGCAAGCCTTCACATCCTGCCGGTACCTGCCGGGCAACTTCAAATAGCTGTTCGTAAGCAGCCGCCTCACCGCCGGATGCCCCTGCCGGAACCCCCGCCAGCTTCTCCCGGAACCACGGCAGAGTAAGTCCCCCGCCACCCACGTAGGCAAGCGGGTTCCAGATGCCCGGGACGATCGAACGCATCACGAGCAGGGCGCGATGCTGCCGGTCCGGCGCGAACCGGTCCGTGCAGCACGCCAGTACGGATGCCGTGCCAGCCGTGTCCAACAGCATCCCCGGCTTCACGACTCCGGCCCCGAGCGCGCCCGCAGCGGTGTCACCCGCGCCTGCCGCCACCGGTATCCCCGCAGCCACGCCAAACTCCGCCGCCGCGTCCGGCTGCACTTCACCGATCACTTCCCACGGCTTCACAATCCGCGGAAGCCTGTCTTCGTCGACGCCAAGAATCTGGATGAGCTCAGGCGACCACGTTCCTCGCCGGGCGTCGGCCAGGGCCGTGAAATGAAGGAAAGTGTAATCGATATAGGCGTCGTCCGCCCGCAGGCCAGTCATCCGTCCGGCCACATAGCACGCCGGCATCACGAACTTGGCGATCCGTCGATACTCCTCCGGACGCTCATGCATCCACCAAAGGATCTTTGGCCCGTGGTCGCAGGTAGGGGGACAGCCGGAAACGGATGTCACCGCGTCAGCGTGTTGGTGGTCGAGTTGCTGGATGTATGGCTGGCAGCGCATATCCAGCCATGAGTCGAAGCGGGTAGCCGGCCGGAACTCCTCGTCAATCGAACCAACACCCGCCATCTGGCTGTCAAAAGCGAGACCGCCGATTTCGTCGGGGGAAACCGAACAAGCCGCCAGACACTGCCGGACGGCAACCGCCGCCGACCGGTAGAAATCCTCCGAATCCTGCTCCGCGCAGCCGGATTCCGGATACGTGATGGGGACTTCAGCCCGTCCTTCGGAAACAAGCGCTCCGTCCACTTCATAAAGCGCCGCCTTCGTCGCCGTGGTGCCAAGATCGACGCCGAGCAGGTATCGTTTCTTCATCCGCTTGTGAAGCTGTGATTATAGCATTATGGCAAAGCTCTATTGCGATAGCCCGTGTGGTCGGCTCCGAGCCTGAAACCCCTTTGCGTCAGCCCTTGACTCGCTTCTGCAAAAATTGGGCGTTACCAGACTTGGCGTCCGCACGAACTTCTTCTTTAGAGGGGCTATGAGATACCTGTGGATCACGCTACTGTTTGCGGCGACGCTTCTGGGGCAGTTCGCCGCTGGGACATGGAAGACCGATACCACCAAGAAGAGCATCGACCTTAACGAACTTCGCAGCGGTGGGCCGCCGAAAGACGGCATTCCGTCGATCGATAATCCCCGCTTCGTCTCCGTCTCCCAGGCGGACTGGTTATCGCCCGGCGAACTAGTCATCGCCTATAAGACCGAAGGTGAAGCACGGGCCTATCCCCTGCAGATCCTTATGTGGCATGAACTGGTCAATGACGAAATCGCGGACCGGCCCATTCTCGTCAGCTACTGTCCGCTCTGCAATAGCGCCATCGTCTTCGACCGCGTGGCGGACGGAACAACGCTTGACTTCGGCGTCTCCGGGATGCTGAGAAACAGCGATATGGTAATGTACGACCGCCAAACGGATTCTCTGTGGCAGCAGATCACCGGCGAGGGAATCGTCGGCGTCTACACCGGGCAGGTTCTGAAGATGCTACCGTCCCAGATGATTCCCTTCGAGGAATTCGCGCGAGTGTATCCGGAGGGCTTGGTTCTGAGCCGCCAAACCGGGCACTCGCGGCCTTACGGCCGCAACCCATACACCGGTTACGAATTCGGGAGCGGCCCCATCATGCCGGTGCGCCAGCAGTCATTGCCACGAAGCGTCCGGCCGATGGACAAACTTGTCGTACTCGACGACGGCGGTGGCTACAAAGCCTACACAACAAAGTCCCTGGCGCGGGTTGGCGTGGCCCATTCCGAAGTCGCCGGCCGGCCGGTTGTCGTCCTGCACAGCACTTCCGGCAGAAGTCCGGTCGACAAAAGTGACATGTCGAAATCGCGCGAAATTGGCTCTGTCGGCGTTTTCTACGCTGAAGTTGACGGCCGGCGTTTGAGCTTTCGCCGCGAGAATGATCAATTCCAGGACACCGAAACCAAGAGCCGGTGGTCCATTACTGGAATCGCGGAAGAAGGCGAACTCGCCGGGAAGCGCCTGACACCGGTCGAACACGGCGTCTATTTCGCCTTTGCCTGGCTGGCCTTTCAACCGGACACCCGCATTGTCAAGGCCGAAGACGCCTCCGCGGGCCCGTAACCGTCCTGGTTGTCGGGTGCCGCCGAAAACGGCTAGGCGGCTACGGCGATGCTAAACCGGCCTCGCCGTCCCCGGTTGTACAGGGCCCGAAAATCGCGTCTCAAAAGAGAGTAGGATCTTGAATATGAGACAAGCGGACTTGTTGCAGAAGATTGAGGCGCTCAAGATTGTACCGGTAATTGCCATCGACGACGTCGACTCCGCACTGGAGTTCGCCGATTCGCTCGTGCGTGGCGGTTTGCCGGTGGCGGAAGTTACTTTCCGCACTGAGGCCGCCGCGGACGTGATCGAGAAGATCGCCAAGGAGCGGCCGGACGTTCTGGTGGGGGCCGGGACGGTACTCACCGTGGACAACCTGAAGAAAGCGGCCGATTGCGGCGCAACGTTTGGCGTGGCGCCCGGCTTCGACTTCGCCGTCGTTTCCGAAGCCGTGAAAATCGGTTTCCCGTTCTTCCCGGGCACGATGACCCCGACCGATATTCAGGCCGCGCTGGGCCTCGGCGTCAACATCCTGAAGTTCTTCCCGGCCGGCGCAGCCGGAGGTCCTCCCATGCTGAAGAGTCTCGCCGCACCGTACGCACACCTGGGCGTCCGCTTCATCCCAACTGGCGGCGTCAGCATGGCCAATTTGCACGAATACCTCGAAATAAAGGCCGTGCTTGCCGCTGGCGGCACCTGGATAGCCAAACGCGAGACCATCGCTAATAAGGAGTGGGATGTCATCGCCGAAAACTGTAGGCAGGCCGTGGAACTGGTGAACAAACTCACGGCATAGCCTCATCCACCCGAGCGGTACGGCCCGGCGCCGGTTGATCAAGCCGGTTCTCGCATCGCCGTGGCAGCCCGGCGGTTCGTGCTGGCATCTGCGCTATCCTACGTCAATACCAGCCATGAAGGTCAGAAAAGCGGTGATCACGGCGGCCGCGCCGGGTCAGAGGACACTACCACTGCAGACGCTGATTGATCAGGACGGAGAAGAAAAATCCGTTCTGCGTATCATCCTCGAAGAGGTGTTGCGGGCGCGCGTCGAGGAGATATGCCTTGTCGTCTATCCTGGCGACGAGGAAACCTACAAGAAGGTCGTGGGCGATCATGCCGGCCGTATCCGCTTCGTCCACCAGCCCGAACCTCGCGGCTACGGCCACGCCGTCTACTGCGCACGCGAGTTTACCGGTGGGGACCCGTTTCTTCACCTTGTCGGGGATCACCTCTACGTGAGCCGCACGGAGAAGGGCTGCGCGAGACAATTGGTAGAGCAAGCCGAGGCGGAAGAGTGCGCCGTATCGGCCGTTCAATTGACCCGTGAGGGCCGGTTGCCGCACTACGGCGCCGTTGGCGGAGAACGTGTCGCCGGACGGCAAGATCTCTATCGCATCGAGACCGTGATTGAGAAGCCCACCCCCACCGAGGCGGAGCGGAAACTCGTCGTCTCGGGGCTGCGCGCCGGCTACTACCTCTGCTTCTTCGGTATGCACGTCCTCACACCCACCGTGATGGACCTGCTCGATACTCTCTTCGAGCAGCGCGCCGAGGCCAACCTGTCCGACGCGCTGGCCTTGCTGGCCGCCAGGGAACAGTACTTCGCGCTGGAAGAGCACGGTCACCGATACAACGTGGGAGTGAAATACGGACTGATGATGGCGCAGTTTGCCCTGGCTCTCAACGGCAACGACCGCGAAGATGTGCTTTCGCTCCTGTTGGAGGTCCTCGCGGCGCGTGAGCGAGCCACCGTGATGGAGTGACACCCGCATGAGCCAACTTGCCAAGATCATCACCGCATCCGATCCCGCTCTGCGCAACCGCTCCCTCAGCGCGTTCTGCAGCCAGGCGTCACTCGAAACTCTGATTTCCGAGTGCGACGCGCTCGAGGCCTTCCGTGGAACCAGCGACAATCTCTACGAACGTGTGCGGGCGCTGTTCTTTCTCTACGGTATTCATCGGTTTCATCTCCCGTGGAAGCCCGGCGTGAAAACACGCTCGCTGGTTCCCTTCACTGGCTATACCCATCTGCTGCGGCGGCGCTTTGAAGAGGCGATCGAGGTGTTCCTGGAGTCGCAACGAAAGGACGGGCCGGGCGACGCTATTTCGAGTGCGTTGGCCGAGGCTTATCACTCCCTCGGCTTCCAGACACTGTCGGATCAGGTGCGCCGGAGCGTGCGGTCCGTCAGGGGCAACCAGTGGATGTTCCGCACCGGCCATCCCAGCGACTATCCGCTGCGTATCCGGAAGGAACTTCTGGAGCCGGACTCGAAGACCGGACTCTTTCCCATCATCAGAGAAGTCACTCCCGTTCGGATGGACCTCTCCCACAGCGGATGGAGCGACATCTTTTTCCTCGGTATGGATTATCCGGAAGGCGCCCGGGTGCTCAACATCTCCGTGGACCTCTGTGTGCGCGGGAATGGCCACACGCCCAAACCACCCGTGGAAGCCTATTTCCGGGTGATCGACCGGCCGGTTCTGCGCCTGGCGAGCGTGGATCTGGGTTCGGTGGCCGAAATCTCCTCTCTCGGCGAAGTGTTCGATTTCGCCAAGGACTACCTCGGCCTGTTGAAGGCGGCAATCATTGCGGCCGGCATCGTCCCCCCAGGTATTGAGGGAGCTCCGCAACCCCTTGCCGATTTGCTGGCCGTCATGACAGGGCGCAGCGGATTGGGTATCGAGGTCGTCAGCCGGGTCAACGACATCCCAAAGGGATCGCGCCTGGCAGTGTCAACGAACCTGCTCGCCTCGCTGATTACTGCCTGTATGCGGGCAACCGGCCAAACCCGCGGCCTGACCGGCCAACTCGATGAGGATGAGCGCCGTCTGGTGGCCGCGCGGGCGATTCTCGGCGAGTGGCTGGGCGGATCCGGCGGCGGGTGGCAGGATTCCGGCGGTGTCTGGCCCGGCATGAAGCTGATCGAGGGCGTCGAAGCTTCCGAAAACGATCCGGAGTTCGGCGTCAGCCGCGGATGCTTGCTCCCGCGGCACCGGCTGCTTGATCAGGAGTCCGTGTCGGCCGAAACCCGGAGGCAGATCGAAGAGAGCCTGGTGCTCGTCCACGGAGGCATGGCGCAGGATGTCGGCCCCATTTTGGAAATGGTGACCGAGAAATACCTGCTGCGGTCAGAAGCGGAATGGCGCGGCCGGCAGGAGGCTATCGGCATCTTTGACGACATCGTCTCCACACTCCACGAAGGCAATGTCGCCGCGCTTGGAAAGCTGACCCATCGGAACTTCCACGGACCAATCCAGACCATCATTCCCTGGGCAAGCAACTTCTACACCGAATCTCTCATCCGCCAGGTGCAGGAGGAGTTCGGCTCGGCATTCCATGGCTTCTGGATGCTCGGAGGCATGTCGGGCGGCGGGATGGGGTTCCTCTTCGATCCATCGGCGAAGCGCAGTGCGCAACAGCGGCTAAAACAAATCATGAGCGAAGCCAAACGGCGGCTGGAAGGCGCGGTACCTTTCGCCATGGAACCCGTGGTCTACGATTTCGCCATCAACGAACAGGGGACCACCGCGACCTTACTACGCGCCGAAGAGGCGCTGATGCCGCCGGGCTACTACCCTATGACCGTTCCCGGTATGCTCCGGCGGGAGACGCGGATGTTGCGCCCATCGGAACGAGCGGAACTCGAACGCTTCGGCGCCGCTTGCCGCACGGCTCCCGAACTCTCGGGCATGGTCCAGACGATGTTTGACCGGCTGCTGCCACAATCGCAAAAGGATGGCGACGGCTACCGCGCAGACTTGGACCGCCTGCTGTCGGAATACGGCTTCGACCCGGTACAGCACGAGCAGATTCGCAGCGATCTCCGCAGTGGGCGTATCGGGCTGGCCCAGAACCGCCTGCCTGTATCCAGCCGCATCGAGGATGTCCGGCCGGATGATGTTCTCGATACCACCGGCTCCGGAACCGGCTCCTGGCACGCCACCGGACTCGCGGCGTTGCGCGCAGGCGCGGCGGCAGTGGTCTCCCTCGCGGGCGGCGCCGGAAGCCGGTGGACACGGGGCGCTGGCGTCGTGAAGGCGCTGAACCCATTCTGCAAAATGGCGGGCAAACACCGGAACTTCATCGAAATCCATCTCGCCAAGAGCCGCCGCGTGGCACGGGAGTCTGAGGCCGCCATACCGCACATCATCACTACCAGCTACCTGACACACACACCGATCGAGGAGTACCTCCGGGCGGAGGATAACTATCGTTACCCCGGCCCTCTATACCTCTCTCCGGGAAAGAGCGTCGGGCTAAGGTTGACTCCCATGGCGCGAGACCTGCGATTCGCCTGGGAGGAAATGCCACAGCAACTCCTCGATGAACAGGCACAGAAGGTCCAGGACAGCCTGCGGGCGGCGCTGATCGAGTGGGCTCGAACAGCGGGCGAAGGCAGCGACTATACAGACAACATCCCGCTCCAGTGCCTCCACCCCGTCGGGCACTGGTATGAGACGCCTAACCTTTTCCTGAATGGAGTGTTGCGGCGGTTGCTCGACGAATTCCCCAATCTTCGGTATCTGATGATGCACAACATCGATACTTTGGGCGTCGATCTCGACCCAGGATCCCTGGGACTGCATATCGAAAGCGGCGCGGCGCTCACTACCGAGGTCATCACCCGCCGCATCGAGGACCGCGGCGGAGGTCTCGCCAGAGTAGATGGGAAGCTACGCCTTATCGAAGGTCTGGCGCTGCCCCGGGAATCGGTTGAGTTCGACCTTTCGTACTACAATACGGCCACCACCTGGATCGATGTCGCTCAATTACTGGAACTGCTAGAGCTAACCCGCGAGGACCTGGACCACAACGAAAAAGTGGTGGCTGCCGTACGCAGGCTTGCGGCCCGGATGCCCACCTACATCACGCTGAAAGACGTCAAAAAACGGTGGGGCAAGGGACAGGAGGACATATTCCCCGTCTGCCAGTTCGAAAAGCTGTGGGGCGACATGACGTCTTTGCCGGAGGTGAACTGCCAGTTTGTGGTGGTGCCGCGGCAGCGAGGGCAGCAACTCAAGGAAGTCTCACAACTCGACGGCTGGTTGCGCGATGGCTCGGCCGGTTACGTCGAACGGCTGTGCGATTGGGCCTAGCGTTGCCACGGGAACCGCGTCCCGGCGGAACTCGGGCAACTAGCGCGCCGGGCTTTACAAGTACTTTTCACGGGGGCGGACTCCTGATAGTCTTGGAGTGAGGGACTCACCTGAATAGGAGGTGGATATGCGGCCAGGTTCCGTCCTCGTCGTGCTTGCATTGGTGGCCCCGGTCTTCTCCGGACTGGCTCAGCAGAAACCGCAGATGAGCGCCAGGGAGGTATTCTACGCCGCCCCGAAAGTCGAGGCGAAAAAGCGGCGTCCGGCGCCATCCGTGCCCGGGACCGACACGGCTCCAAAACCGCCGTCCTCCGATTCCCCTGTCACGGTCGAAACTGCGGCGTCCCAAACGCCTCCCGCAGGCGGCCCCGTTCGTCACGATCCGCCGCCGGATAACACAGAGTTCGTGCCTGCGGTACACTCTGATCTGCCCCAGTTCGGATTGCGTTGCAGCGTACTCAAGCGCGTAGGACCCTCGGACCTCATTGAGGTGAGTCCGGACATGGTCTTTCGGTCAGGTGAGCGCATCCGGCTCCGCGTAGAAGCGAATGACGATGGCTACCTCTACGTGATCCTGCGCGGTTCGAGCGGCGTCTGGAAGCCGCTCTTCCCATCGCCCGAGGTCGATGGCGGCAATAATCGCATCGTTGGGGGCCGGCCATACGATATCCCGCCCGGCTATGTCTTCACCTTCGATGAGCAGGCCGGCGAGGAGCGCCTCTTCGTCGTACTCTCACGCCAGCCGGTCGAGGATCTCGACGGACTCATCTACAAACTCGGCCAGGATCAACCCCCGACGCCCGCCGCCCCCAAAGCAAAGCCTTCCTCGGAGACCAAGCTATTGCTCGCACAGAACCTGATCAACATTGAAGACAGCTTCGTTGACCGGCTTCGCAACGCCTACGCGCGCGACCTCATCATCGAAAAGGTGGACGACTCGGCCACCGACGAAACCTACGGCGCCGAGAATGCTGTCTATGCCGTGACCGGGGAAGCGTCGGCTGACTCCCGCGTAGTAGTCGATCTCAAGCTGATACACCGATGAGCATACTGGCGAAATTCGTACTGCCGGCGGCATTAGCCGCGCTCCTTTCAGCACAGCCAACACCTCACCGGATGGAGATCACGCTCGAGCGGCAGGAAGCCGGCGAATGGAACATCGTGGAACCCGGGCTGGTCTTTCAACCCGGCGACCGGCTTCGCTTCCGGTTTCAGCCCAACTTCAGCGGCTTTCTCTACGTCATGAACCAAGGTACGAGCGGGAGCTACGAACTGCTTTTCCCGCGGGAGGAGACCGGTCAGAACAACAGAGTCGAGCATGGCCGGGAGTACCAGATCCCGGCTACCGGCGCCTGGTTTCGCGTGGACGGCCCGCCGGGCCACGACATCGTCTACTGGCTCGTCACGCCGGTGCAACTCGCCGGCGAAGACACCGCGCCGCTCTACAAGCCGCTTCCGCCGCCCCCCGCCGGCCCGGCGCCACCCGGCAATCTGCTTCCGCGTTGTGACGACTCGATCTTCCGCGCCCGCGGCGTCTGCGTCGATTCGAGGGCCGGCCCCAGACCGGTCGACGACAATTCGCCGCTGCCCGAGAACTTGGCCGGCGCACCCCGCCTGCACAGCCGCGAGTTGGTCATCATGAAGAAGGGCGAGAAATCCCAGGTTTCAGCGCCCGCCGAAGCTCAGGCCCCCGTCCTTTACCAATTCCGGATTGCCCACGAGTAGCTCTATGAGACGCAGCCTGTTCATTCTGTTCGTTCTGAGCTTTCTCGCCGCGGCTCTTGCGTCCGGCCTACTCCCGCAGGAACCCGGCCGATCCCAGGAGCGTGACCTGCGCCTGGAAAAGGACACGCCGGAGGCGCCGGCCGCAGAGCCGGGAAAGGTCGTCATCCCACGCAGCTACGCTCTCGTTGTCGGCATCGGGGCGTACGAAAACCTGCCGGAAAACCAGCAACTCAGGTACACCGAGCGTGACGCCCAGGCGATGTACTCGATTCTCATCAGTCCTGAAGGAGGCAATTTCCGCGCCGAAAACGTTCGCCGGCTAATCGGCGAAAACGCCACCCTTAAGAACCTCAAACATCACCTCGAGGAGTGGCTGCCCTCGGTAGCGAAGCCCGAAGACCGCGTTCTGGTCTACTTCGCCGGTCACGGCTTCGTCGTTGACGGCACGCCATACTTGGCGCCACATGATTTCGACGTCTCTGACATCGAAAACACCGCCTATCCAATGTCCGCCCTGGGCCACACCTTCGGCAGCAAGATCAACGCCCGGTGGAAAGTCTTGCTCACTGACTCCTGCCATAGTGGCGCCATCACCCCCGAGACGGATATTCAGACCATCAACCGCTCGCTGCTCGATCTGAACACTTCCGTTTTCTCCCTCACGGCTAGCCGCGACCGCGAACGGTCCTACGAAAGTGAGGATTGGGGCGGCGGGCATGGCATCTTCACCTACTATGTGGTCCGCGGCATGGAGGGCCACGCCGACGAAAACCAAGATGGCATCGTTACGGCTGACGAACTCGCCGAGTACGTCCGCGTCAACGTCCGCGAAGCCACCTCCGGCACACAGAATCCAACCTCGGACCGCGGCAGCTTCGACACCAATATGCTGCTCGCTTACGTTCCCTCGAAGGTTCGGGCGGATCCTCCATCCGCGCCGAAATTCGGAGTCTTGGTCTTCGAAACCAATATGGACGGCGTCGAGGTCTTCGTCGACGGGGAGTCGGTCGGCGTTGTCGACCAGGGCAAGCCCCTCCGCCTGCCCGGTCTGGTTCCGGGAGCCCACACCATCAAGGGCGTCAAGCGGGGCTATGAACCCGACGGCCCGCGGGAAGAGATGGTGTACCCGGGGCAGGAAAAAACCGTCAGCCTCAAAATCATGATCCTGCGACGCCGGAACCGCAACGCCGTTGAGGCCTTTGAAAAGGGTTTGGAGGCCTATGAGCGCGGCTTCGCCAAGAACTATCTCCGCGCGGCGGAGCATTTCAAGGAAGCGCTTGCCATCGACCCGCATTACAGTCAGGCGGCGCTCTATCTCGGCCGCGCCTATCACGCTCTCTACGACGACACAAAGGCGCGGCCGGCCTTCGAGCGCGCCATCGAGATCGATCCGGACTACATGGAAGCCCGCGCCAGCTTCGCCGGCATGCTGCTCGACATCGGGGATGTCGACGAGTCCATCCGCCAGCTCGAACGCGTGGTACAGCGCGAATCAAAAAACGAAATGGCGATCTATCTCCAAGCGCAGGCGTACCGCATGAAGGGTATGTATAAGGAGTCGATCGCTTCAGCTCGTCGCGCCATCTCCTTGAATCCCGTCAATCCGGAATCCCACTTCTGGCTCGCGGAGAGCCTGCGCCTGAGCGAATCCTATGCGGAGTCCATCGAGGCTTACGAGGAGTACCTGCGGCTCAGCGATTTCAATAGCAAATTGGCAGGCAAGCTCAACTATTACGTCGTTGGGTTTCTCATCGGGCACGGCAAGAAAAAGCGGGCCGCACAGCAGGACATCTGGCAGGACCTCCGCAGCCTTGCTTACTTCGGCCTCTGCGACTCCCACCGCAAACTTGCCAACTACGACGCCGCAATCGAGTTCTGCCGCGATTCGCTCACCTACGATCCCGAAGATCCGTATGTACACTACGCCCTCGGCCTCTCCTACGCCCGGCAGGCCCAGGAGACCGGCTCGATGGAATTGCTCGCCGCAGCCTCAAACCATTTCCGCACCATGCTTGATATCAACGCCGACATGGCCGAAGCCGACTACGCAAGGAAGAATCTGGCCAGCATTGATGCTTTGCTGCGGCAGCAGTAAGCGCGATCGGCTCCGTCCCGCCCAAAAGGGACACATTCAACACCGATTCATGAGACTAGCGTTCTCCTCTGTGGTGAAAGAGGGGAAACCGGATGAGGTTCGCTCTTCTTTCGCTATTATTGCTGGGCGTCAACTTGGCCAGTGCCTCCGTGCTTGCAAAAGACACCGTCTTGTCGGTCCGGTTGGATCATTGGGTTGTCCGTCACGCGGCGAAACCCGGCGAAGCTCGTCAAAGGCGCTTCAGCACTGCTGCATGTCCCTCTCGCTTGAACACAACAGTCTACGCCTCCTGCCGCGAACCGCGACTCCCGCAAATCATTCCGCCGTCTGCCGGCGCCGCATGCCGGAACCCTTCGCTTTCCGATTTTGCCGACAAAGTCACCCGGCGGTGCTCCAGCGCTCCATCACAGGCAGGACCGCTATACTGGTCGCAGTTCCACCATGAATTTTCTCCGTAGAATGCTTCTTCGGGCGGCGCGGGAACTGGGGCAAAACCCTGAAGTCCGTGCCAAGGCTTCCGACATGTACGAGCATGAGGTCAAGCCCCAGGCAAAACGGGCATGGAATGAGGCCCAGCCAAAGATCAAGGAAGCCAAAACCGGCTTTCTTCGCTGGACGCTGAAGGTGCGTGACGAATACCGCAAGGGCCGCCAGGAAGAGTAATACCACAAAAGGCCCGAATCGCTGCCGCGCAACCTGCCCTATGACGCATGTCGTTCACCTGTGGTGCGGGGTTGCCGTAGACTGCGGTCGAACGGAAGTCGTTGATGGCGACAGACCCCCGGCGGGATTTCCTGAACCGCACTACACAGATCCGAATAGCGGCGGTTTCACTCAAGGCCGCGGAGCGCCCTGAAGGGCGGAGCTTGCCGCCGGAGAGTTGCCCGCTATCGGGCTCGGAGGCGTCGCCGCTTCCCGGCTCATCCTGCCTAGCAATCCATTCTTCCGGCTCGCTCACAAAACCGATGATAACGGGCAACGGATGTGCGAGTTCTACATTGAAGAGCGGGTCATGGCGGTAATGAACGAAGCGGCCAACGAAGGTGTCACCGCCGTTTGGGCGCCAACCTACGACCGTTGGATCCGGCTGTGGAACACGTATCGGGAACGCGGGGCAAAGCTAAAGATTTGGATCTGCCAGCCCGGCCCGGTCCGCGAAAAAAACGAAGGACGCCATTGATCACTATCCATGCCACGCTTGCGCTGGCGGTGAGGTTGAACGCCGCCCCGACAATCGAGGAATCACGCAAGGAAGTGATCGACATGGTAGATGCGTGGCGGAAACTCACATGAGAGATTGTGGATTCGCTCTTCAGTTTCGCCGAACCAGGCGACGAGGAGAAAGACGCGTCTGAATATCTGATCACCCTCCGCGCAACGAACGAATTCCGCGTGACCCGCGGTGTCACCGGAATGCCGGCCGCCTTCGTCGCGCAGTCGCGGGCCGAAAAGCCGGTCATCGGCTTCATTGCAGAAATCGGCGCTCTAGGCGGATCATCCCAAAAACCGGGAGTCGCTTGGCGGGAGCCGCTAATCGAAGGCGGGCCCGGGCATGGCGAGGGGTACAACGCCGTACAGGCCGTGAATGTGACGGTTGTCCTGGTCGTCAAGGAAACTATGGAGAGTTACAAAATCTCCGGATCCATCTGTGTTTATCCCGGCATCGCCAAGGAACTGCGGGCCAGCCGGACCTACATGGTCAACGCGTCGGCGCAGATGACAAATACGACGATGCAGAGCGCGTCCTCGCCGCCTCTTGGCCCGCCCACTCTGGTAAGCGCCTCCGCGGAGGCTTCCAGGGGACATCCGCGAAGTCGGCGTGCCGGAGTGGTCAGAGGACGATCTGGCTCTGGCGCGGGCGGCGCAGGAGTTGATGAAAGGCGAGCCGTAGGGGTTGAACACAGAAGTCTCGGAGATCCGGCAAGCTGCGGGGGCTATTTCGAAAACCAGCCGAAAGATATCCAGTGGAAGTCTCTGATTCCAGCCGGAGCCAAACCGGCAATCGAGTTCAATAAGGAGAAGATGGACCGCTTCCGGCCGGCGCTCGAAAAACTGCGATACGATCCTTCGAGATACCGGAGTTGCCTGGAGCAACTACTAGTGGACTACCCCCGTTTAACGAAGTGGCTTCGTTGTATAGTCAACTTGTCGGGATGTCCCGCGACGGAGTCCCGGGAAGCGGCAGAGGTGAAGCGATGAAACCAAACAAGCTCACGCGGCGCGAAACTCTGAAGTCAGCCGCCGCGTTCATGATCCTACCGGCGGGGCTGGCGCGTGGTTACGCCGCCAACGAGAAGATCGACGTTGGTGTTGTCGGCTTGGCCGGAATGGGAGTCAAGGATGCCCGCGGCGTGCGCGACGCCGGCGCCAACATTGTCGCCTTGTGTGACGTGGACGACACGTTTCTCGACATGCGGTCCGAGGAATTCCCCAAAGCGAAGAAGTATCGCGACTTCCGCAAAATGATCGACTCCGGCAACCTCGACGCCGTGATCGTCGCCACGCCCGACCACACGCACGCCTACATAAGCGTCTATGCCATGAAGCAGGGTCTCCACGTCTACTGCGAAAAGCCGCTTACGCAAACCGTTCGCGAAGCCAGGCTGATGACGCAAATGGCGGAGAAGACCGGCCTCACCACCCAGATGGGTACCCAGAGCAGCGCCTCCGAGAGCGTCATGAAGACAGTGGACCTCATCCGGTCCGGAGCGCTGGGCGAGATCACGGAAATCCATGTCTCCACGGACCGGCCGATCTGGCCGCAGGGCTATGACCGCCTCCCGGGAAAGGATCCCGTGCCCAAGACTCTCGATTGGGATCTATTCCTCGGGCCGGCGCCCCTCCGTCCGTATAGGGGAATGTACCCGAAAGGCCACATGGTCTATGGCCCGGAAAAGAAGAAACAATCCGAATTTGAAATCGCCGGGCTGGAGCCGGTCCCGCCGCTCGGCGTTGTCTACCATCCCTTCGTCTGGCGCGGATTCCTCGATTTCGGCAGCGGCGCGCTGGGCGACATCGCGCCGCATGCCATGAACGTCATCTTCTGGGCGCTTGATCTCAATGCGCCTTCGGCCGTCGAGGTATTGGAAACCTCCGGCATGACGCGCGACATGTACCCGGACTGGAGCGTCCTCCGCTTCGACTGGCCGCGGCGAGGCGTCCATCCTCCGTTATCAATCCACTGGTATGACGGCGGCAAACTTCCCCCCGAGGAGATCAGCGGCGGTAAACGCGGGATGGTCTGGATCGGGACAAAAGGCAGCTTGCCCGCGGGCCGCGGTCCATTCGCCGGCACGAAGACCGAACCGTATCCAGATCCCGAACCAACCAACTGGAAGCGCAAGGACGTCTACACCGACTGGGTGGCCGCAATTAGGGAAGGGCGTCCCGCACCTTGCCATTTCGGTTACGCCGGACCGTTCACCGAGGCCTACCAATTGGGCAACGTCGCCTTGCGCGTCGGCCACCGCATCGAGTGGGATGCCCTCGCCTTTCACGTCACGAACTGTCAGGAAGCCAACCAGTATCTTCACCGCGAAGACCGTCAGGGTTGGGAGCTGAAAGCCATCGCCGGAGACGCCTGGAATACATAACTGCAACCTCGCGGACGACGGAAACACCCGCTGGTCCGCCGTCACGTCTCCCGGGGCAAGTCGTCGAGCGAAAGGCCGCCCGATAAGAATCCCTCGCTTACACCCGACTTCCGCCACGTCTGGAGTCGTTCATAAGAGACATAAGGATAGAACTTGCCGCTCTCGCTCGGCGGCAGAGCTTCGACAATCTCAATCTCGACTTTCACCGTATTCGACAGTGACTCTTCGACCCCCCTGGCGGCAGCTTCTACCTCCACCTCTCGCGGTGTGTAACGCGGCACTACCCGGAGCCGAAACCGGGCCCGCTCGTATTGAACGAATTGAACCCGCCTCACCCAGGGAGCGCGGTCTCGAAACGGCGCGGAGAACTTGTAAGGATGCACCCCCGTACCGTCCGGCAGCACGAATCTGTCCAGCACCCGGCCCTGGATCTTTAGCAAGGTCGCGTAGGGCGAGCCGCACGGGCACGTCTCGGGCCCCCGAACCACCAAGTCCCCGACAACGTATCGCAGGAAGGGCATCGCGAAAGAATGCAACGCGGTTCCAACGAGGACTCCTTCTTCCCCGGGCTGCACCGGCCGGCCGTCTTTCAGAACCTCGGCGATCAAGGATTCTTCATAGATATGGTAAGCGCCGCCATCAAGACACTCCTGCGCGATACCGACGAATTCGTGGCTACCGTAGCCGTCTATCACGCGGGCGCCGAACGCTTGTTCGAGGTGCTTTCGTGTATCCGGTGTGAGAGTCTCCGTGCCGCAGGTTACATACCTCGGGCGGACTCGGTCCCGGTCGGCGCTGGTCCACTCATCGGCGATCCAAGACAAAACGGAAGGGGCGCCGGTGATCACATCCGGCCTGTATTCCTCCAACCGCCGCACGAGTTCGTCTTTCGGCGTCTTCCAGTCCACCACAATGCGTGGTACGAAACCCAACTTCTCATGGAATGGTTGTGAATTGTCGGCCCCCCAGTGGGCGTCGCGCCGCACATCCCTTATCGCCGCTCTGCGCATTCTCACCCCCCCCCCCCCCCCC